>NZ_FORP01000003.1 GCF_900114035.1 Amycolatopsis sacchari
TAGTCAATCTCAAAGGAACCCCAAAACGAGGTTCAAACATAAAGCTCTACTGGCTTAGTTCACTAGCACACTGTTGAGTTCTCAAACAACACGCAATTTGTGTTTCTCGGTCTGGGCCAGACTCTACCCCACCGGTAATCCGGAGATTTCCTCGGGGGGTGGACATCCGTCCAGGCCAGGACCACCCACTCTACCACCGATCAGTGGGAGCTTGGTTCGTGGCCCCGCGCCGCCCGGTCTCCCTGGCGACGAAGAGAAGATTACACACCCTGGAACCCCCCTGGAACAGGGGGGTCCGTTAACCACAAAACAGCAGGTCAGAACGGTTACCAGGGCACGATCCCGGCTTCGGCGAGGAACTGACCGGACGGGACGTCGTCGGCGGCCAGTGCGACTCGGGCGATCACCGCGGCACCGTCGGCGGCGGTCCGCGACCCGCGGTACTCGTTGAGGTCCGTCGCGCACAGGCCGGGCGCGGCGGCGTTCACCTTGATCCCGTCGGCCGCGAGCTCGTGCGCGTACATGACGGTGAGGGAGTTGACCGCGGACTTCGACGTGCTGTACGCGAGCAGCATGGGGTGGTCGGCGTACCACCCCGGGTCGCTGCTGATGGCGAGCGAGCCCAGCTCGCTGGACACGTTCACGATCCGCGGCGAGGTGGAGCGGCGCAGCAGGGGGAGGAAGGCGTTGGTCACCCGGACGACGCCGAAGACGTTCGTCTCGTAGGCGGTCCGCACCACCTCGGCCGTCGTCTCGCTCGGCCGCGCCTGCCCCGGGGGGTTGATGCCGGCGTTGTTCACCAGGATGTCGAGCCGGCCGTACCGCTGGTCGACCTCCTTCGCGGCGGCCTCCACCGATTCCTGGTCGGTGACGTCGATGGTGAGGGCGCTCGCCCCCAGCTCTTCGGCGGCGGCCTGGCCGCGCGCGGCGTCCCGCGAGCCGATGAGCACGGTGACCCCCTCGGCCAGCAACAGCCGCGCGGTCTCCCTGCCGATTCCCTTGTTGGCGCCCGTGACCAGGGCGATCTTCTCGTTCATGCCTCCACCCTCGGCGCTGGGGCGCACCGGTGGCAGAGACCGTTCAACCAGGGACCGGCGGTCCCTGGCAGCAACCACCGGCACGCCGCAGACTGGGGACGTGGACCGGAAAGGACTGGCGGACTTCCTGCGGACGAGGCGGGCGAAACTGCAGCCGCGGGACGTCGGGCTGCCCGCCGGACTGCGCAGGCGGACTCCCGGCCTGCGCCGGGAGGAGGTGGCAGGCCTGGCCGCGATCTCCACGGACTACTACACGCGGCTCGAGCAGGCTCGCGGGCCACAGCCCTCGCGGCAGGTGCTGACGGGGATCGGGCGGGCGCTGCGGCTGTCCGACGAGGAGCGGGCCCACCTGTTCCACCTCGCGGGCGAGGTGCCGGACCTGCCCCCTGGGCCGTCGCGCGAGGTCACGCCCGGTCTGCTGCACCTGATCGACCGGCTGGACGACGCCGTCGCGTACGTCACCGACATCGCCTTCGACGTGCTGGCGTGGAACCCGCTCGCCTCCGCGCTGATGGGTGACCTGACGAGGTTCGGCCGCCGCGAGCGCAACCTCGCCCGGCGCCACTTCCTGCCCCAGCCCGACGACGGCTTCCGCTGGTACCACTCGGACTTCGGCCGGACCGCCGTCGGCAGGCTGCGCACCGCGGCGGCGAAGTACCCCGACGACACGTACGTGCGGGAACTCGTCGACGAGCTGCGCGCGGGCAGTGACGAGTTCGCGGAGCTCTGGTCCCGGCATGACGTCGTGGCGCACCCGGCGCAAGGCACTCTGGCACCCGCTGGTCGGCGAGTTCGAGGTCGACTGCGAGGTGCTGCTGGTTTCCGAGCGGGACCAGCAGCTGGTGCTGTTCACCACCGAGCCCGGCACGTCCGGGCACGAGGCGCTGCAGCTGCTCAAGGTCGTCGGCACGCAGGACCTGGGACAGGTGAGCCACTAGGTTCGGCTGCCATGCCGACCCTGCTGATCGTCCACCACACACCTTCGCCGAACGTGCAGGCGATGTTCGAGGCCGTCGTGGCCGGAGCGACCACCGACGAGCTCGAAGGGGTGTCGGTCGTCCGCAAGCCCGCGCTCGCGGCCACCGCGCCCGACGTGCTCGCCGCCGACGGCTTCCTCCTCGGCACGCCCGCGAACCTCGGGTACATGTCCGGCGCGCTCAAGCACTTCTTCGACACCGTCTACTACCCCTGCCTCGACGCCACCCGCGGACGGCCGTTCGGCTACTACGTGCACGGCGGCAGCGACGTCGCCGGGACCGTCCGGGGCATCGAGGCGATCACGACCGGGCTGGGCTGGCAGCAGGTCGCCGCCGCGGTCACCGTCACCGGCGAGCCGGGCAAGGGCGACCTGGAGGCCTGCTGGGAGCTGGGCGCGACAGTAGCGGCGCACCTGGTTCCGTGACACTGTTTTTAAAACAGTGTTATGGTCACTGGCATGACGCTCACCGGTCCTGTCCAGCTGTTCACCGTCATCGCGCTGGTGTCACTGCCCACCGTCATGTTCGGCGGCTACTCCCTGCTCGGCCTCCTGCGCAGGCGCAGGCTCACCGAGGAGCAGCGGGCGTTCTTCCGCGCCGGGCACGCGCACGCGGGCGTGCTGCTCGTCCTCGCGCTGGTCGCGCTCCAGCTGCTCGGTCAGGGCGGGCTCGGCGAAGCACTCCGCTGGGTGACGTGCTTCCTGCTCCTGTTCGGCGTCCTCGCCCAGTCCGGCGGCCTGTTCCTGCACCTGCTCCCCCGCAAGGCGCTCGCCCACCGGGTGACGGTGAGCGGCGCGGTGCTGCTGGGGGCGGCGATGCTCCTGACGGCCTGGGGTGTGGCCGTCGCCTAGCTGGATAAACTGGGCGCACACCAGTTTTCCGACCGTGAGGATCGTCGTGCCCGAGTACCTGCCGACCGCGCCGTACCGGGGGACCAGGGATTTCCTGCCCCCGGAAATGTCCGTCCGGACGCAGGTGTTCGGCCATCTCTACGACGTGCTGGAGCGGTACGGCTACCAGCGCTACGACGGGCCGGTCCTCGAATCCGCCGAGATCTACGAGCGCAAGTCCGGGCAGGAGATCGCCGACCAGCAGCTGTACACGCTGACCGACCGCGGTGGCCGCCGGCTGGCGTTGCGGCCGGAGATGACGCCGTCGGTGGCGCGGATGATCGCCGGGAACGCGGGCTCGCTGCAGTTCCCGGTGCGCTGGTACAGCCACCCGAACTGCCACCGCTACGAGCGGCCGCAGCGGGGCCGCGTGCGTGAGCACTGGCAGATCAACGCCGACATCTTCGGCTCGGACAGCGCGAACTGCGAGATCGAGATCTTCGAGCTGGTTCACGATCTGATGCGGGGCGTCGGCGCGACCGACGACATGTTCGTCGTGCGCGCCAACGACCGGAACCTGCTCTCCAGCGCGCTGACCGACCTGGTCGGGGTGACCGCCGAGCAGCTGCCGCAGGTGTTCGGGCTGGTCGACCGGTGGGAGAAGTACGACCGCGAGACCCTGGCCACGCAGGCCGAGGAGATCGGGCTGCCGGACAAGCAGTTCGAGAAGCTGGGTGACGTGCTCGGTGCCGGCACGGCGCTGCTGGACGAGCTGCCCGAGCAGGTCAAGGAGACGTCGAACCTCGTCAAGGTGCTGGCCAACGAGGCCGCGGGCCTGGTGCGGTTCGACCCGATGATCGTGCGCGGGCTGGCGTACTACACGTCCACCGTGTTCGAGGTCTTCGACACCTCGCCGGAGAACAACCGCGCGCTCTTCGGCGGCGGCCGGTACAGCGACCTCGCCGGGATGTTCACGTCGCAGCAGATCCCGGGCATCGGCTTCGGCATGGGTGACGTGACGCTGATGGACTTCCTCGGCACGCACGGCCTGACGCCGCAGCCGCGCAGCGAGGTCGACGTCGTGGTCATCCCCGTCGCCGAGGAGCTGGCCGGGGCCGCCCGGCAGGTCGCCACCGAGCTGCGGGGCGCCGGGATGCGCACGTCGACGCCGCTGGAGCTGCGCAAGCTCGGCAAGGAACTGGGCCGCGCGGACAAGGCGGGCGCCAAGGTGGTCGTGATCGTGGGCCAGGAGGACTGGGCCGCGGGCAACGTGACGGTCCGCTCGCTGGCGACGCGGGAGCAGCGCGTGGTCGCGCTGACGGAAGCCGCCGCCGCGGTCGCGGAGCTGCTGGCCTGAAAACCCGTGGTCGCGCCTGCCCAGACGCGACCACGGGGGCTTCAGCGACCCGCGTTGCGGGCCAGGTGCGCCGGGTAGCGTTCGCCGGCCACGGCGTCCTCCGGTGCCGCGGCCTCGATGCGGGCGAGGTCGTCGGCGGACAGCTCCAGCGTCGCCGCCGCGACGTTCTCCTCCAGGTACGTGCGGCGCTTCGTGCCGGGGATCGGGACGACGTCGGCGCCGCGGTGCTGCACCCACGCGAGCGCGAGCTGCCCTGGCGTGACGCCCTTTTCGGCGGCCAGCGCCCGCAGCGCTTCCACGATCGCGAGGTTGCGGTCGAAGTTCCCCTCCGCGAACCGCGGCAGGCCGCGCCGCATGTCGTCCTCCGGCAGGTCCTGGACCGACCGCACGGCGCCGGTGAGGAAACCGCGGCCCAGCGGCGAGAACGGCACGATGCCGATACCCAGCTCACGGCACACGGGCACGACCTCGTCCTCCAGCTCCCGCGTCCACAGGCTCCACTCGCTCTGCAGCGCCGTCACCGGGTGCACGGCGTGGGCGCGGCGGATGCTGTCCGCGGACGCCTCCGAGATGCCGAGGTAGCGGACCTTCCCCTCCTCGACCAGCTCGGCCAGCGCGCCCCACGTCTCCTCGATCGGCACGTCCGGGGCCACGCGGTGCTGGTAGTACAGGTCGATGTGGTCGAGGCCGAGCCGCCGCAGGGACTCCTCGCAGCACTGCCGGACGTACGCCGCGTCGCCGCGGACACCCTGCCCGTCCTCGCCGAAGACGATGCCGAACTTCGTCGCCAGCACGACCCGGTCGCGGCGGTCGGCGATCGCGCGGCCGACGAGCTCCTCGTTGGTCCCGGCGCCGTAGACGTTCGCCGTGTCGATGAGCGTCACGCCGAGGTCGAGCGCGCGGTGGATGGTGGCGATCGACTCCTCGTCGTTGTCACGCACCCCGTAGGCGTGGCTCATCCCCATGCAGCCCAGGCCCTGCGCGCCCACTTCCAGCGCACCGAGCTTCCTCGTCGGGATCACGCCGACATCTCCTCCACGGTCACCCCGACGGCCACCATGTCGCGGCAGATCCGGTCGTAGTTGTCGATCTTGTAGTCGAGTATGTCCAAACAGGACTGCAGCTCGGCGATCCTGGCCCGCACGGAGTTCCGCTGCTCGATCAGGATGCCCATGCGGCGGGCGGCGCTCGCGTCGCCGTGGCGCCGCAGCTGCGCGTACTCGCGCATCATCTTGATGGGCATGCCGGTGGTCCGCAGGTGGGTGAGGAACTCGAGCCAGGCCAGGTCCTCGTCCGAGTAGGCCCGGCGGCCCGCCGTGTCGCGCGCCGGCGGGTCGACCAGCTTGATGCGCTCGTAGTACCGGAGCGTGTCGATGGACAGCCCGCTCCGGCGGGCGGCTTCCGCTATCGAGTAGCTCATGGTGGCTGACAGTACGACCTGGAGTGCACTCCAGGTCAACTCCCGCGGCCGGATTGATAACAGTGTTGCGATACGCTGGGACCATGCCCCGTCCTCGCACGCACGACGAAGCACTGCGGCTGCGCCTGCTCGACCGAGCCGGAGAACTGCTGTCCACGGAGGGCGCCAAGGCGCTCAGCCTGCGCAGGCTCGCCGCCGACGCCGGCACGTCGACCACCGCCGTGTACTCCCTGTTCGGCAGCAAACCGGATCTCGTCAACGCGCTGTACGCCGAGGGTTTTCACCGGTTCGGTGCGCGGATGCGGGCGGTCGAGCGGACCGGGGACGCCGTCGAGGACCTCGTGCGGCTGGGACTGGTCTACCGGGAGAGCGCGCTCGCCGACCCGCACCTCTACTCGGTCATGTTCACGACCGCCGTCCCGGGCTTCGAGCCCACCGAGGAGGCCCAGCGGCTCGGACGGGAGGCGCTCGCGCCGCTGGTCGAGGTCGTGCGGAACGGGGTCGAGTCGGGCCAGTTCGAGGACGTCGCACCCGAAACGATCGCCATCAGCGCGTGGGGCCTGGTGCACGGGCTCGTTTCGCTCGAACTCAACGGCACCCTGCCACCGGACTTCGACGTGGCCTCGTCCTACGAAACCGCGCTGCGCGCACACGCCGGGGGGTGGCGGCGCCACTAGACTCCGGCCGTGACCGTCATCGACGAGCAGGGCCGCCCCGAACCCCCGGTCGCGGCGGGCGAAACCGCCACGGTGCTGGGCTTCCTGGAGTTCCAGCGTGCGACCTTCGAGTGGAAGTGCGCCGGGCTGGACGCCGACGGCCTCACCGCGACGGTCGGCGCCTCCACCATGACGCTCGGCGGGATGCTCAAGCACCTCGCGTGGGTCGAGGACCACTGGTTCTCCCGGCGGCTGTTCGGGCACGACCCGCTGCCGGTGTTCACCGGGATCGACTGGCAGGCCGAGCCCGACTGGGAGTGGACGACGGCCGCCGCCGACAGCCCGGAGGAACTCCGCACGCTGTGGCAGGACACCGTGGCCCGCTCCCGCGAGCTGGTCGACGAGGCGCTCGCGGACGGCGGGCTCGACCGGATGGCGGTCCAGCCGTGGCAGGACGGGCGTGTGCCCAACCTGCGCTGGATCGTCTGCCACATGATCGAGGAGTACGCCCGGCACAACGGCCACGCGGACCTCCTCCGCGAGGCCGTCGACGGGGAGACCGGGGAATAGCCCTCAGCGCGGCCCGTACTGCCGGTCGCCCGCGTCGCCGAGGCCCGGCACGATGAAGCCCGAGTCGTTGAGCCGCTCGTCCACGCTCGCCGTCACCACGCGCACCGGCAGGCCGGACTCCTCCAGCCGCTTCAGCCCTTCCGGGGCCGCCAGCGCGCAGATCGCCGTCACGTCCGTGGCACCGCGCTCGGCGAGCAGCTGGATCGTGTAGACCATCGAACCGCCCGTGGCGAGCATCGGGTCGAGCACGAACACCGGCCGGGAGGCGAGGCTTTCCGGCAGCGACTCCAGGTACGGCGTCGGCTGCAGGGTCTCCTCGTCGCGGGCGAGGCCCACGAAGCCCATCTGCGCGTCGGGGATCAGCTTGTGCGCCTGGTCGGCCATGCCGAGGCCGGCCCGCAGCACCGGCACGAGCAGCGGCGGGTTCGCCAGCCGGTACCCCTGGGTGCGGGCGACCGGGGTGTGGATGCGCTCGGCCCGCACCGGAGCTTCGCGGGTGGCTTCGTAGATCAGCATCACGGTCAGCTCGTGCAGCGCGGCGCGGAAGGCGGCGCTGTCGGTGCGGGCGTCCCGCATGGTCGAGAGCCTGTCCTTGGCCAGGGGGTGGTCGACTACCAGGACGTCCATGGGGAAAAGGTACCCGCCGCGCGGGCCGGTGCCGCTACGCTCACCTGCGTGACGGAGGGGACCCCGGAAAGACCACCGATGCGGGCGTCGGACGCCGACCGCGAGCGGGTGGCGCAGATCCTGCACAACGCGTTGTCCGAAGGCCGGATCACCGTGGCCGAGCTGGAAGAACGGCTCGACACGGTGTACGCGGCGAAGACGCTCGTGGAGCTGGAGCCGCCGATCGCGGACCTGCCGGGCGTGTCGGTGGGCAAGGCCGTCGCGCACGCCCCGTCGCAGGCGGTGGACACGCGCATCGGCGGGATCCCGGGCTCGCAGGCGTCCATCGCGGTGATGTCCGGGGCCAACCGCAAGGGCAACTGGGTGGTGCCGCCGAACCACACGAGCTTCGCGTTCTGGGGCGGCGTCGAGCTCGACCTGCGGGGCGCGCGCTTCGCCGAGCGCCACTCCACCATCACGGCGATCGCGATCATGGGCGGGATCGACATCGTGGTGCCCGACGACATCGTGGTGGACGTCAACGGCATCGGGCTCATGGGTGCGTTCGAGAGCCAGGACCACGCGGGCGCCACCGCCGTGCCGCCGCCGGGCGCGCCGACGGTGAAGATCACGGGTTTCGCCTTCTGGGGTGGCGTCACAGTTCATCGGAAGCCGCGAAAGCAGCAACCTACTATCGAGGGGTGAGCACACCTACTCTCCCGGCGGGGCTCGACGACGCGACCCGCGACGACGCCAGCCTGCGCCGGTTCCTGCACGGCCTGCCCGGCGTCGACCAGGTCGGCGTCGAGGCCAGGGCCGCTTCGCTGGGCACGCGCAGCATCAAGAAGGCCGCCAAGCTCTGGGCCATCGACACCGCGATCTCGATGGTCGACCTGACCACCCTCGAAGGCGCCGACACCCGGGGCAAGGTCCGCGCGCTGGCCGCGAAGGCCAAGCTGCCCGACCCCGAGCGGCCCGGCACCCCGCGGGTCGCCGCCGTCTGCGTCTACCCCGACCTCGTCGCCACGGCGGTGGAAAGCCTGCGCGGCACGGGGATCGGCGTGGCGAGCGTCGCGACCGCGTTCCCCTCCGGGCGGACCAGCCGGGAGATCAAGCTCGCCGAGGTCGAGTTCGCCGTGGCCGCCGGGGCCACCGAGGTCGACATGGTGATCGACCGCGGCGCGTTCCTCGAAGGCCGCTACGGGCAGGTGTTCGAGGAGATCCAGGCGGTCAAGGCCGCCTGCGGTGACGCGCACCTGAAGGTCATCCTCGAGACGGGCGAACTGGCCACGTACGACAACGTGCGCCGGGCGTCGTGGCTCGCGCTGCTCGCGGGCGGTGACTTCATCAAGACCTCCACCGGCAAGGTCTCCCCCGCCGCGACGCTGCCGGTCACGCACGTGATGCTGCAGGCCGTCCGCGACTGGTTCACCAGCACCGGCGAACTGCGGGGCGTCAAGCCCGCCGGTGGTATCCGGACGACCAAGGACGCGATCAAGTACCTGGTGGCGGTGCACGAGGTCGCCGGTGAGCAGTGGCTCACGCCGGAGCTGTTCCGGTTCGGCGCGTCCAGCCTCCTCAACGACCTGCTGCTGCAGCGGCGCACCCAGCTCGACGGCCACTACAGCGGCCCTGACTACGTGACGGTGGACTAGATGCCCGCCCGTCGCCCGACCACCACCCCCGATGGAGACGCTTTGCGCCGCCAATCTTTATTCGAATACGCCCCCGCGCCAGAATCGCGCGACCTGGCGAACCTCAAACCCAGCTACCGGCCTTTCGTCGACGGCGAGTTCGTCGACGGCTCCGGCGAGCCGCTCAAGACCATCAACCCCGCCACGGAGGAGATCCTCGCGGAGGTCGGCACGGCGAGTGAGTCTGATGTGGACACCGCCGTGAAGGCGGCGCGGCGGGCCTACGACAAGGTGTGGGGCCGGATGCCCGGCACCGAGCGCGCGAAGTACCTGTTCCGCATCGCGCGCCTGATCCAGGAGCGGTCGCGTGAGCTGGCCGTGCTGGAGACGCTCGACAACGGCAAGCCGATCAAGGAGTCGCGCGACTCGGACCTGCCGACGGTCGCGGCGCACTTCTTCTACCACGCGGGCTGGGCGGACAAGCTCGAGTACGCGGGCTTCGGCCCCGAGCCGAAGCCGCTCGGCGTGGCCGGGCAGATCATCCCGTGGAACTTCCCGCTGCTGATGCTGGCGTGGAAGATCGCGCCAGCGCTCGCGACGGGGAACACCGTGGTGCTCAAGCCCGCGGAGACGACCCCGTTGACGGCGCTGGTGTTCGCGGAGATCTGCCAGCAGGCCGACCTGCCGCCGGGCGTGGTGAACATCCTGCCGGGCGCCGGGGACGTCGGTTCGTGGCTGGTGCGGCACGAGGGCATCGACAAGATCGCCTTCACCGGGTCCACCGAGGTCGGCAAGCTGATCCAGCGCGAGGTCGCGGGCACGCCGAAACGGCTGACGCTGGAGCTGGGCGGCAAGGCGGCGAACATCGTGTTCGACGACGCGCCGCTGGACCAGGCCGTCGAGGGCATCGTGAACGGGATCTTCTTCAACCAGGGGCACGTGTGCTGCGCGGGCTCGCGGCTGCTCGTGCAGGAGTCCATTGCGGACGAACTGCTGGAGAAGCTGCGGTACCGCGTCTCGACGATGAGGCTGGGCGACCCGCTGGACAAGAACACCGACATCGGCGCGATCAACTCCGCGGAGCAGCTGGCGAAGATCCGCGAGCTCGTCGACTCCGGCGAGGCCGAGGGCGCGCAGCGGTGGACCAGCTCGTGCCCGGTGCCGGAGCGCGGGTTCTTCTTCGCCCCCACGGTGTTCTCCGACGTGCACCAGTCGATGCGGATCGCGCGCGAGGAGATCTTCGGGCCGGTGCTGTCGGTGCTCACGTTCCGCACGCCCGACGAGGCGGTGGCCAAGGCGAACAACACGCCGTACGGGCTGTCGGCGGGGATCTGGACCGAGAAGGGGTCGCGGATCCTGTCCGTCGCGAACCGGCTGCGTGCCGGGGTCGTCTGGGCGAACACGTTCAACCGCTTCGACCCGGCCGCGCCGTTCGGCGGGTACCAGGAGTCGGGCTTCGGCCGTGAAGGTGGCCGCATCGGCCTGGAGGGGTACTTGGATGTCTGACCGGATCGCTGTCGCGAAGACCTACAAGCTGTTCATCGGCGGAAAGTTCCCGCGGTCGGAGTCGGGCCGGGTGTACCCGGTGACGGACGACAAGGGCAAGTTCCTCGCCAACGCCGCGCAGGCGTCCCGCAAGGACGTCCGCGACGCGGTTTCCGCTGCCCGCAAGGCTTTCCCCGGCTGGTCCGGCGCCACGGCGTACAACCGAGGGCAGGTGCTGTACCGGGTGGCCGAGATGCTCGAGGGCCGGCGGGACCAGTTCATCGCCGAGGTGTCGGCGTCCGAGGGTTCCCGGCATGCGGCGTCCACTGTGGACGCCGCGATCGACCGCTGGGTGTGGTACGCGGGCTGGACCAACAAGATCGCGAGCGTCCTCGGCGCTGCGAACCCCGTTGCGGGGCCGTACTTCTCGTTCACCGTGCCGGAGCCGACCGGGGTGGTCGGGGTGCTGGCGCCGCAGCGGTCGTCGTTGCTGGGGCTGGTGAGCGTGCTGGCGCCGGTGCTCGCGACGGGCTGCACGGCGGTCGTGGTGAGCAGCGAGGAACGGCCGTTGCCCGCGATCACGCTGTCCGAGGTGCTCGCGACGTCCGACCTGCCCGGCGGGGTGGCGAACATCCTCACCGGGCGCGCGGCGGAACTGGGCCCGTGGCTGGCTTCGCACGCCGACGTGAACGCGCTGGACCCGACGGGCGCGGAGGACAGGGCCGCCCTGGCGCGCGACGCCGCGGGCACGGTGAAGCGGGTGCTGAACGTGCCCGCCGAGGAGCCGGACTGGACGCTGCGGCCGGACATCACGCGCCTGCGCCGCTACCTGGAGGCGAAGACCGTCTGGCACCCGATGGGGAACTGAGCGAGAAGATCGCCTCGCGGTCCGGTTCGCGCTCGCACCGCGCGACCTTGGCACCCCGGAGTGACTCGCCCGCTTGCGAGCCCCCATGCGGCCGGAGAGCCGGTTCGCGCTCGTACCGCACGGCCTCAGCCGCCGCCGGGCGCCGACACCGGCGGCCCCTTTCCCGGGGCCGCCGGTGTCCGCTGCTTCAGGACGCGTTGTACTGCTTCGCGATGAAGGCGGCGGCCGTGTTCACGCTGCCGTCGTTCGGGTAGCTCAGGTGTCCGTAGCCGGGGCCCGTGCCGGTGCCGCCGCAGACGGTGTCACCGCGGTTGCAGAACTCCAGCGACTTCGGGCCGTACGTCGGGCTGGCGGTCTTGATGGTCTGGCCGTAAAGCCCGAGCGGGTTGCCGAACGCGACGACCGCCACCACGCGGGAGGCCAGGTCCGTGGGAATGGTCTGCCCGGTGCCCAGGTAGGTGCGGATCCCGATCGCGATGTCGGTGACGCTCGCGCCCTGCGAGTAGCCGCCGATCGCGAACTTCGTGTCCGGGCACTGCGCGGCGGTCGTCTTGATGTGGTTGCTCATGTCGGTCGCGCCGGGGCCGGCGCTCGTCTGGTCGTAGCTGGCCGCGTAGTTCACGGCGTACGACGAGACCGAGGACGAGCCGACCGCCGACTTCACGGCGGACACCAGCGGAGTGCCGACGACGCCCAGCCCCGGCACCTCGCCGCTCCCGCGGGCGAAGACGACCTCCAGCGAGGAGCACGTGGCCTTCGCGTCCGCCGCGGCGGCCGGGAGCGCGGCGGCGGTCAGTGCGAAGGTGGCGGCGGCGAGCGCCGTGAGCAGCCGGGTGATGCGGACCATGACGTCAGTTCCTTTCTCGAACGCGACGAGTCGGAAAATAAGTCACGGCCGTAACGCCCGCATCGGCATATCCGCCAGTCCCGGCGGGAGTCAGCGCCTGCGGAGATCGTCCCCGGTCACGGGACGGCCGGGCAGCGGCGCGCCCGGCCGGGCGCGCAGTGCGTCGAGCATGAGCGCCAGGACGCGGTCGTGCACCTGGAGCTCCTCGTCCGGGGGCGCGGGCAGCCGCTTGAGCAGCAGCGACACGAGCACCGCCACGTCACCGGCTCCGACGTCGGCGCGCATCACGCCCTCACGCTGCGCCTCGCCGACGAGGTTCTCCAAGATCTCGAGGATCGCATCCCGGTAGCGCTGGGTCTCCGGGTCGTCGCGGACGACGGTCCACGCCTGCTGGGACAGCAGGGCGAGGTGCATGCTCAACCGCAGCGGGCGCGAACCGCTGAGCAGCCGCACCAGCGCGTCCCACGCCGTCGGCTCCTCGGCCGCCGCGGCCTCGGCCTCGGCGAGCATCTGCGCGAAGTTGTCCTGGGCGACCGCGCGGATGAGCGCGTCCCGGTCCGGGAAGCGGCGGTAGAGCGTGCCGACGCCGACCCCGGCCCGGCGGGCGATCTCCTCCATCGGTACGTCGAGGCCCTTTTCCAGGAACATCGCCTTCGCCGCCGCCACGATCTGGTCGCGGTTGCGCCGGGCGTCGGCACGCAGGCGGACCTCCGGGTCAGCGGTCATGTCCCGATTGTCGCATCCCACGGGAGGTGGACGAAGTCCTTCCGGTTCGGTAGCGTCGGCAAAGAAGTGGAAGGTGTTCGTCCGCATACTCACAGTACGGATCGGGGTGGAACCGTGACCACTGCTTCGCCGCTTCCCATCACGAGAACCTGTCCCTTCGCGCCACGCGAGGAACACCGCCGGATGCAGGAGGAGGAACCCATCTCCCGGGTGACGCTGCCCGACGGCCGCGAAGGCTGGGCGCTCACCCGGCACGAGGACATCCGGACCATGCTGACCGACCCCCGGTTCAGCTCCGACCGGCGCAACCCGGGCTTCCCGCTCCTGGTCGAGCGGCAGCAGCAGCCGCCGCTCTTCCGCGCGTCCCTGATCGGGATGGACCCGCCCGAGCACGGGCCGGCCCGCCGGGCGGTGGTCGGGGAGTTCACCGTCAAGCGGATGGCCGCGTTGCGCCCGCGCATCCAGGAGATCGTCGACGAGCACCTCGACGCGATGCTCGCCGGCCCGAAACCCGCGGACCTCGTGCGGGCGCTGTCCCTGCCGGTGCCGTCGCTGGTGATCTGCGAACTGCTCGGCGTGCCCTACGCCGACCACGAGTTCTTCCAGGAGCGGTCCGCAAAGCTGCTGCGGCGCACCACCCCGGCCGAGGAGCGCTCGACGGCGGTCAACGAGCTGCGGGACTACCTGTTCGACCTGCTCGAAAAGAAGGCGCAGGCACCCGGTGACGACCTGCTCAGCAGGCAGCTGGCGAAGCAGGACGACCGCGAGGAGCTGGTCAGCCTCGGGTTCCTGCTGCTCATCGCCGGGCACGAGACCACGGCGAACATGATCTCGCTCGGCACCATCACGCTGCTGGAGCACCCCGAGGCGCTCGCCGTGATCCGCGAAGACCCGGCGAAGACCCCGGACGCCGTCGAGGAACTGCTGCGGTACTTCACGATCGCCGAACTGGCGAACTCGCGCGTGGCCGTCGAGGACGTCGAACTCGGCGGGGTGCTCATCCGCAAGGGCGAGGGCGTCATCGCGCTCGGCAACACGGCGAACCGGGATCCGGAGGCCTTCGAGCGCCCTGACGACTTCGACATCGAACGCGGCGCCCGGCACCACATCGCCTTCGGCTTCGGGGCGCACCAGTGCCTCGGCCAGAACCTCGCGCGGATGGAGCTGCAGATCGTGTTCGACACGCTGTTCCGCCGCGTGCCGACGCTCCGGCTGGCGAAACCGGCGGACGAGCTGCCGTACAAGGAGGACGCGGCGGTCTACGGGGTGTACGAACTTCCCGTGACCTGGTGAAGGTAAGTGGTGGGGAGCGAGCGGGCAGACCCGGCACGGGCTCGTGGACGGCGGTGCCCCGGCTCGGTAGCGTCGGGCCCCGCACGTCGCCGGAGTTCGTCCGCAATTCCCAGTCTCGGATCGGGGTGGAACCGTGACCACTGCTTCGCCGCTCCCCATCACCAGGAGCTGTCCGTTCGCGCCACGCGAGGAACACCGCGCGCTCCGCGACGAGACCCCCGTGGCCAGGGTGGTCCTGCCCAACGGCCGTGAGCTCTGGGCGCTGACCAGGCTCCAGGACATCCGGACGATGCTCACCGACCCGCGGTTCAGCTCCGACCGGAGCCACCCCGGCTTCCCGGTGCTGACCGGGCAGCAGCAGACGACGACCAACCTGCGGGTGTCCATGATCGGCATGGACCCGCCGGAACACGGGCCCGTCCGCCGGTCCGTGCTCCGCGACTTCACGGTCAAGCGGGTGGCCGCGTTGCGTCCCCGCATCCAGGAGGTCGTCGACGAGCACCTCGACGCGATGCTCGCCGGCCCGAAGCCGGCCGACCTCGTGCAGGCGCTGTCCCTGCCGGTCTCGTCGTTGATCATCTGCGAACTGCTCGGCGTGCCCTACGCCGACCACGAGTTCTTCCAGGAGCAGTCGGCGAAACTGCTCCGGCGCACAGCTCCGCGCGAGGAACTCGCGGCGGCGCTCGGCGCGCTGCAGAAGTACCTGCTGGAGCTGGTCCAGCGGAAGGAACGCGAGCCGGGCGACGACCTGCTGACCAGGCAGCTGCCGAGGTACGACGACCAGCGGGAACTGGTCGGCCTCGCCTTCCTGCTGCTCGTCGCCGGGCACGAGACCACCGCGAACATGATCTCGCTGGGCACGATCATGCTGCTGGAGCACCCCGAGGCGCTCGCCGCGATCCGCGAGGACCCGGCGAAGGTGCCGAACGCGGTCGAGGAGTTGTTGCGCTACTTCACGATCGCGGAGTACGCGAGCCGCCGCGTCGCCGTCGAGGACGTCGAACTCGGGGGCGTGCGCATCCGCGCCGGTGACGGCGTGCTGCCGCTGGGAGCCATCGCCAACCGCGACCCGGAAGCGTTCGACAACCCCGACGAATTCGACATCGAACGCGGTGCCCGGCACCACATCGCCTTCGGCTTCGGGGCGCACCAGTGCCTCGGCCAGAACCTCGCGCGGATGGAACTGCAGGTCGTCTTCGAGACGTTGTTCCAGCGCGCACCGAGCCTGCGGCTCGCCGTCCCGTCCGGCGAACTGCAGTACAAGGACGACGGGATCGTCTACGGGGTGTACGAACTTCCCGTGACCTGGTAAGGGGAAACCATGCGAATCGTGGCCGACACCGATGTCTGCGTTGGCGCCGGGCAGTGCGTGCTCACCGACCCGAAGACCTTCGACCAGAGCGAGGAGGACGGCACGGTCATCGTCCTCGCCGAGCACCCCGCCGACGAGCAGAAGGCGCGCGAGGCGGTGCACATCTGCCCGAGCCAGGCCCTGTCGATCGAGGAGTGACCCGGGGTTTTGAGGGTCGGCGCGCAGCCGCGCGGCGGCCGAGCGGGCGAACCGGGTGATCGACTCGGCGGCCCGCTCGCGCCGTTCGCGCAACTGCGCCTGGTCCGCGGCGGCCTCGACGTCCCCGATGACCGCGATGGTCCGCTCGGCCAGCGACGCCAGCTCGGCGTCCACCATCCGGTAGTAGGCGGCCCACGCCTCGGTCCTCGCGGCGTAGAAGGCGTCGGCCGCGGCCAGCTGGACCGCCTCGTCAGCGCCCTCGTGGCGGCGGTACCAGCGGTCGCCCGCGAGCCGCCGCGCCTGGCCGGCCAAGGCGGCGAACTCCGCGCACGCCGCCTGCAGTTCCTGGTCCAGCCGCTCCGTACGGGCGGCGCGCCGCGACCAGCCCGCAAAGGCAGGTCGGCGGCGCGCCGCCGGTGCCCCCCGCTCCTCAGCGCGTTACTTCACCGCGCCCATCGACAGGCCGCGGACGAGGTGGTTCTGCGCGATCCAGCCGACGATCATCACCGGCAGGGACGCCAGCAGCGCCGCCGCGGACAGCTGCGCCCAGTACAGGCCCTCGCTCGTGATGAACCCGACCAGGAACACCGGCACCGTGCCGGCGCGGGCCGCGGTCAGGTTCACCGCGTAGAAGAACTCCGTCCACGAGAAGATGACGCAGATCAACGCGGTCGCCGCGATGCCGGGCGCCACCACGGGCAGGATCACCCGGTACAGCAGCAACGGCAGCTTCGCGCCGTCCACCCGGCCCGCCTCGATCATCTCCGTCGGCACCTCGAGGAAGAACGAGCGCAGCATCCAGATCGCCAGCGGCAGGTTCATCGCGGTGTAGAGGATGATCAGCACCAGCACGTTGTCCAGCAGCTGCGTCCGCTGCGAGATCACATACAGCGGGATGATCGCCGCGACGATCGGCAGCATCTTCGTGGATAGGAAGAAGCCCAGCACGTTGCTGGTCTTCGGCACCGGCGCGAGCGAAAGCGCGTACGCCGCGGGCACGCCCACCAGCAGCACGATCAGCGTGGACACGACCGTCACGAACGCGGAGTTCGCCAGGTACGGCAGGAAACCGCGCTCGATGATGTTCGCGAACTGCGACAGCGTCGGCGAGAAGAACAGGCGCGGCGGATCGGTGTAGGCGTCGGCCTCCTGCTTGAAGGAGGTCAGCACCATCCAGATCAGCGGGAACACGAACAGGATCGCGATGACCCAGGTGACCACGCTCAGCGAAATCCCGCCCGCGCGGCGTTGTGCGTGCGTCGTCATTTCACACCCCTGCTCACGTCGAAGGTGCGGAACATCAGCCGCAGCGCGAACGTCGCCACGATCAGCGTCAGCACGACCGTCACCACGCCCATCGCGGACGACTGGCCGATGTCGAAGCCCTGGAACGCGCGCTGGTAGATGTAGTACGGCAGGTTCGTGCTGGCCGTGCCCGGCCCGCCCTGCGTCATCAGGAAGATCGCGTCGAAGCTGTTCACGATGTAGATCGCGCCCAGCAGCACGGAAAGCTGGATGTAGCGCGACAGGTGCGGCAGGGTGATCGACGCGAACGTGCGCCACTTCCCCGCCCCGTCCACCGAAGCGGCCTCCAGCACGTCCTTCGGCTGGCTCTGCAGCCCGGCCAGGAGCAGCAGCATCATGAACGGCGTCCACTGCCACACGATCTGCGCCATCACCGACGCCAGCGGGAACTCCGACAACCAGTCCGTGTCCCCGCCGAACACGAAGTTCAGCAGCCCGTACGTCGGGTCGAACATCGTGGTCTTCCACAGCAGCGCCCCGGCGGCGGGCAGGATCAGGAACGGCGTGATGAGCAGCGTGCGCACCACCCCGCGGCCGAGGAACTTGCGGTCGAGCAGCAGCGCCAGCCCGAGCCCGAGCACCAGCGCGACGAACACGCACACCACCGTGATCAGCACGGTGTTGAGCAGCGCGCCGCGGAACTGGCTGTCGGTGAACACGTCGGCGTAGTTCCGCAGGCCGACGAAGTGCTGCGAGCCGGGGCGGACGAGGTTCCACGACTGGAACGAGTAGATCACCGTGACCACGAACGGGATCTGCGTCACGATGATGGTGAACAACAGCGCGGGCAGCAACGGCGCCCGGCGGGCCCACGCGCCGGAGCGCGAGCGGGTCCTGGCCGTCGTGGCGCGGGCGGGGGTTTCCAGTGAGGGAGCTACCGCAGTCATTTCGTCTCCCGGTAGGACTCGCCGACGGTCTGCGCGTACTTCTGGGACTGCTCCAGTGCCTCGTCGACCGAGACCTGCCCGGCGATGGCGGCGGACAGCTCCTGGCTGACGCGCGTGCCGAGGTCCTGGAACTCGGGGATGCCGACGAACTGGATGCCAGTGTAGGGCACCGGCGTCACGTGCACGTTCTCCGGTTTCGCCGCGTCGATGCTGTCCAGCGTCGGCTGGGCGTAGGCCTTCGCGGCTTCGCGGTACTCGGGGATGTCGTAAGTGGACAGACGGCAGCCCGGCGGCACGCGGTTCCAGCCGTAGGTCTTGCCGACCAGCTGCACGAACTCCTTGCCGGTCATCCAGTTCAGGAAGTTCCACGCGGCCTGCTTGTCCTTGGCCACCTTGGGGATCGCGAGCGACCACGTGTAGAGCCAGCCGCTGGACTGGGTACGCACGACGGGCGCGGCGACGTAACCGGACTTGCCGACGACCTTGCTGTTCTCGGGGTCCTCGTTGGTGCCCGCCATGACCGTGGCGTCGTACCACATCGCGGCCTGCCCCTGGGCGTACCGCGTGCCGCACTCCGAGAACCCGGCGCTCGACGCCCCGACCTCACCGTGGTTGCGCACCAGGTCGACGTAGAAGTTCGCCGCCTGCTTGAACTCCGGCGAGGTCAGCTGCGCGTTCCAGTTCTGGTCGAACCACGAGGCGCCGAACGTGTTCGCGACGGTGTCGAACGGGGCGAGGTTCTCGCCCCAGCCCGGCTTGCCCCGCAGGCAGATACCGGAGATCCCGGCCGCCTTGTCGTCGAGCTTCGCGGCGAAGTCGGCGATCTGCTGCCAAGTCGGGTGCTCGGGCATGGTCAGCCCGGCCTTCTCGAACAGGTCCTTGCGGTAGGCCAGGAACGACGACTCGCCGTAGAACGGCACCGCGTACAGGGAACCGTTGTAGGACAACGACTCCTTGATGCTCGGGATGAAGTCGCCCGGGTCGTAGCCGGGGGTACGGTCGACGTAGGGCTGCAGGTTCTCCAGCCAGCCGTTCGCCGCCCACTGGGGGGTCTCGTAGTTGCTGATCATCACCACGTCGAACTCGCCGCCCTGCGTGGCGGTGGAGGCGGTGATCTTCGCGCGGGCCTGGTTCTCCGGCAGCGACACGAACTTCAGGTTCACGCCGGGGTTGGCCCGCTCGAACTCGCCGGACAGCGAAATCGCGTCGTTCATCTGCGGGTTGGCCACGATGGCGATGACGAGCGTCCGCCCGCCCGAGCCGATCGCGCCGGCACCGGCGCAGCCCGTCAGCGCGAGCAGTGCGGCGACCGCCAGCAGGGCGAGGCGCTTACGCATCGGTCCCTCCCGGCAGCACCTGCACCTTCAGCCCCGCACCACTGCGCATGAGGTCCAGTGCTTCCGGGAACTTCTCGAGTGGAAGCGCGTCGGTGAGCAGCGCCCTGGTGTCGATCGCGCCACCGGCGACCAGGTCGAGCGCGGCCCCGTAGGAGTGCAGTACTGCCATCGAACCCACCACCGTGATCTCGTCGTTGTAGATACGGAAGGGAGAAAGCGCTATCCGGGCCTCGGCGGGCGCGACCCCGAACACCAGGAACCGGCCGCCGCGGCGCAGCGCGTCGAACGCGGCCTCCATCGCGGGCGCGGCACCGGTGCAGTCGACGGAGGCGTCGAACCGCTCACCGTCCAGTTCGGACACGTCACCGGCGACGGCGTGCGCGCCGAGGTCCTTGGCCCGCGGCAGGCGGCTGGTGTTGCGGTCCACCATCGTGACCCGCGCGCCCGCCCGCTGCAGGAGCTGCTGCATGATCAGGCCCATCGTGCCGGCCCCGACGACGAGAAAGCGCTCTCCCGCCTCGACGCCGATCCGGCGCACGCCGTGCACGGCGCAGGAAACCGGCTCGACGAGCGCACCCTCCTGCCAGCTCAGGTGGTCGGGCAGGCGGTAGCAGTTCGCCGAGGGCACGGCGACGTACTCGGCGAAGGCGCCGTCCACCGTGTCGCCGGTGGCGCCCCAGTTCTCGCAGAGGTTGCCGTGGCCCGCGCGGCACGGGTCGCAGTACCCGCAGAACAGCGACGGGTCGACCGCGACCCGGTCACCCACCTGCCAGCCGCCCGGCACGTCCGGCCCGACCTCGACGATCTCGCCGGCGAACTCGTGGCCGGGGACGATCGGGTACGGGGTGGGCGGGAAGTGGCCGTCGGCGATGTGCAGGTCCGTACCGCAGATCCCGGTGGCGCCCACCTTGACCACCACCTGGCGTTCCCCGGGGGTGGGGTCGGGCACCTCGCCGACCCGAATCGAACCCGGCTGGTCAACGATCGCGGCCCGCACTCCGGCTCACCTCTCCCTGCGCTCAAATGAGCGCGTCACGACACTGTGGTCCTATGCATGCCCGAGCATTAGAGGACTTTCGCCCATACCTCGTCAACCAGCAGGACGCTATAGTGCTCAAGTGAGCGTCAAGCGGAATCTCGCGGACACGATGACCTCGGCCGTCATCGCCCACCGGTTCTACGTGGGCGGCCGGTCCAAGATCGAGATCGCCGAGGAGTTCGGCATCAGCCGCTTCAAGGTCGCCCGCGTGCTCGACTGGGCGCGCGAGAGCGGGCTGGTGCGCATCGACTTCGACCTGCCGGTGCCGGTGGACGTGAAGCTGTCGGACCAGGTGCGGGCGGCCTACGAGCTGGACCAGTGCTTCGTGCTCGACCGCACCGCGAGCGAGGGCGAGCGGCCGGAGGTGCGGCGGCGCATCGGCGCGGTCGCGGCGCGGCTGCTGTCGGAGATCGTCACGGAGAACGACGTGCTCGGGTTGTCGTGGGCGCGCTCGGTGAACGTCACGACGGAGGCCGTGCGCAGGCTGCCGAAGGTCCCGGTGGTCCAGCTGTGCGGGGTGCAGGCGGGCATCGACAGCCGGGACCGCTCGGTGGAGACGGTGGCCCGGCTGGCCGCGACCTCGGGCGGCGAGGCGTACCCGATCTACGGCCCGCTCGTGCTGCCCGACCGGCGCACGACGGAGATCCTGCGGCGGCAGCCGGGGATCGCGGAGACGTTCGGCCAGTTCAAGAACCTGACGAAAGCCGTGGTGAGCATCGGCGCGTGGCTGCCCGGTGAGTCCACTGTGTACGACGCCGTGCACCCGGACGAGCGCAGGGCGATCGCCGAGCGCGGCGCGAAGGCGGAGGTCGCGGCGCGGCTGTTCGACGGCGAGGGCAAGCCGATGGACACCGGGCTGGCGCACCACGTCCTCGCGATCAGCACGGAGGAACTGCTGCGCGTGCCCGAGGTCATCGCACTCGGCTACACGGCCCCCAAAGCCGAGGCGATCGACGCCGTGCTGCGCTCGGGCCTGGTGTCCACGCTCATCACGGACACCCCGGCCGCCATCCGCCTGCCCCGGCTAGCGGGTTAGCGACACCGGCAGGGTGTCGACGCCGTAGACGACGGACGTCTGGCGGTACGCGAGCTCGTCCGGCGCGACGGCCAGGTGCATGTCCGGGAACCGGCGCACGAGCGCGGGGTACGCGGCACGCAGCTCCATCCGCGCCAGCTCCGCGCCGATGCACCGGTGCACGCCCCAGCCGAACGCCAGGTGCGACGACGGCTCACGCGTGGCGTCGAAGGTTTCCATGTCCTCGCCCAGCTTCGCGTCCCGGTTCGCGCCGCTGAGCGACACGAACACGACGTCGCCCTTCGCGATGCGCGCGCCCGCGATCTCGACGTCTTCCTTGGCGAAGCGCGGGAAGGCCACCTGCACCACCGTCAGGTACCGCAGCAGTTCCTCGACGAACGGGTTCACCGACTCGTCGTCGTCCCGCACGCGCTCGAACGTTTCGCGGTCGCGCAGCAGCACGATCGCGCCCAGCGCCAGCATGCTCGCGGTCGTCTCCAGCCCACCGGTGAGCACGCCGTCGGCCAGCCCGGCCAGCTCGACGTCGGAGATCTCGTCGCCGTGCTCCTTGATGAGCATCCCGAGCAGCCCGTCCCCCGGCGACTCGCGCTGCTTCTTGACGATCTCCATCAGGTACGACAGGGACTCCGAAATCGCCCCGAAGGACGCGCCCGCCCCGGCGAACAGGTCGAACCGGACGGTGCTCAGCCGCTGGAAGTCCGCGCGGTCGGCGTAGGAGACGCCGAGCAGCTCGCAGATCGTGAGCGACGGGATCGGCAGCGCGTAGGACTGCATGAGGTCGACCGGACCCTCGGCCGCCGCCATCGCTTTCAGCTGGTCTTCGATGATCTCGTCGATGCGCGGCGTGAGCCGGCTCAGGCGGCGCATCGTGAACTCGGGCGTCAGCAGCTTGCGCAGCCGCGTGTGGTCCGGCGGGTCGGCGAACCCGAGGCCGCCGGGGTTCTGCTCCGCGGACATCCCCGCCGTGCCCACGAGGTTGGTGTAGTCGTTGCTGAACTTGCCCGCCGCGGCCAGCACTTCCTTGGCCTCGTCGTAGCCGGTGACCAGCCACGCGCGCAGCCCGAACGGCAGCTTGAGCCGGGCGATGGGTTCCGTCCCGCGCTTGTGCCCCAACTCCGGCACCGGGTCGAGGCCGGTGCGGCGCAACGGCATCAGGGTGGATTCGGGCAGCAGGGAAAGCAGGTCCACGCCCTTCTTCTGCTTCCGCTGGATGTACTTGCGCCCTGCCCACCCGATCACCCGGGAGCGAAGATCGGTCATGGTCCGGATGCTACACGCGGGAACCCGCAGCTCCGCCCGTGTTTGTCGGCCTCCCCACTTCGCGGTAACAGCCCGCGCACTGTCACTCACCCAGGTGAGTCAAAGCACCCACACCGGTGAGAAAGGGGGTCCGCTCGGAGCGGCCAGGGTAAGCCGCAGCGAGGTGGCGGGGACGGGCCCCGGAACCGGGAGACGGGAGTAGGCATGCCGAAGAACGTGGGCAGGTGGCTGGCGGCGGCAGCGCTGGGCGTGGTCGTGCCGCTCGCGCCGGCGGCCGCGGAAGCGACGGCGGCGACCGTGCCCGTGGCGCAGTACGCACAGCCCGGATCGCAGCAGAACGACAACGACCAGCCGGGGAACGACAACGACAAGACCAACGACAACGGGATGTGGGGGCTGCTCGGCCTGTTCGGGTTGCTCGGCCTGCTGGGCCTGACGCGCCGCTCGCCGAGGACGCCGAAGTCCGACGTCGTGCCCGAACCGCGCCCCGCCCGCCGACCGGAGGAGCCGCGCGCCGACACGGCTTCCGGCGTGTACCCGAACGCCGTCGCGGCCGGGTATCCGCCCCACGCCTCGACCGCGGAACGCCCGGCGTACGCGACCGGGGAACGCCCGGCGTACGCGACGGGGGAACGCCCGGCGTACGCGACGGGAGAACGCCCTGGGTACGCGACGGGGGAACAGCAGGCCTACGGGACGGGGGAACAGCAGGCGTATTCGGCGCCGACGGGTGAGCAGCCGGTGTACGCGCCGACTGGTGAGCAGCCCGCGTATGCGCCGCCGGCGGGTGAGCAGACCGCGTACCCGGCGGCTGAGCAGTCGGGTTACCGCCAGCCCGTGGGCGAGCAGGGTGCCATGGGCAACTACCCGCCACCGGAGCAGACCGCGCCGCCGACCGGTGCCGCGCCCGAGGGGAGGCGCCGCCGGTTCTGAGCGGCAGAATGCCGGCTCCTGCCCCACCCCGACGGGGCAGGAGCCGGCTCTTTTTTGGGGTGTCGGGAAAGCGCTTACCCGACCTTGACCCTCGCCAGGGCACCGACCGCAAGCACTCGCCCGGCCAACCACGGAAGCGTCGGTCGCCAGAAAGCGCTTACCCGGGCCTGACCCCCGCCAGCCCGCCGACGGCAAGCACGCACCCAGCCAGCCAGGGCAGGAGCCCGCCGCCAGAAAGCGCTTACCCGGGCCCTGTCCCGGCCAACCCGCCGAAGGCGAGCACGCGCCCACCAACCACCGCACGCATGAGCCAGCCTCGGGAAAGCGCTTACGTTGCCTGACCCCCGGCCAGGCCGCAGACGGCAAGCGCGCGCCCGGCCAACCGGGGCGGGAGTCAGCCATGGGAAAGCGCTTTCGCCGCCCTGACCCCGCCAACCCGCGGACGGCGAGCACGCGCCCGGCCAACCACGGCAGCAGTCGGCCGCCTGAAAGCGCTTACCCGGACACTGCCCCGGCCAACGCGCCGACGGCGAGCACGCGCCGCACGAGCCACTCGCCAGAAAGCGCTCACGCCGCCCGAACCCCTTCCAACGTGCCGACCGCGAGCACGTGCCCCGCCAGCCGCGGCAGCAGGCCGTCCACGGCACCGCCCCCGCCCGGGTCCACGGCCGTGTCCAGTGCGTACAGGTGGAACCGGTACCGGTGCGTCCCGTGGCCGGGCAGCGGCCGGGGGCCCACGTAACCGGTGCGGCCGCGGTGGTTCGGCACGTAGCGGAAACGCCCATCCTCAGCCGCCAGCGCACCTTCCTCCAGTTCGGACACCGCCGCGTCGAACAGGGCCACCGTGTGGATGCCCGGTTTCGCCGTCGGCGTGTCCACGTCTTCGATGATCAACAGCAGCGCACGCGTCCTCGCGGGAAGTCCACGCCACCGCAGCGCGGGTGAGGTGTTCACGCCGATACCCGGACCGCAGTGCCGGGCCGGAATCGTTTCGCCGTCGCGGAAAGCGGGTGAAGTGACCTCGATCCGGTCCGAAGTGGTCAGTTCCGGGGCCCGAGTGACACTGAGTGCCTCGTCCGCGCGTTCGCGGCGCAGCAGCCAGCCGAGCGGGGTCAGCAGGAGTTCGAGCAGCTTCACGAGGAGCCTTCCGTCGAGGGGGAGTCGGCGATCGCCTGGAGGAGGCGCGCGGCCTCCGCGAGGGTGCGGCGCTGGTCGGCGGTGAGGGCGCCCAGCTGCGAGCTGAGCCAGTTCTCCCGGTGCCGCAAGGATTTCTCCGCGATCTCCCGCCCGCCCGCGGTGAGCACGAACAACACCCGGCGCCGGTCGGCGGAGTCCCGTTCGCGGACGACCTGACCGTCGGCTTCGAGCCGGTTCACGGTCTGGCTCATCGACCCCGGCGTCACCCGCGCACGGTCGCTCAGCTCGCCGAGGCTGAGCGGGCCGTGCTTGCGCAACTGGTGCAACACGAGCAGGGCGGCCTCGGCCACCTCGCCATCGGCCCGCTCGGACCGGAACCGGCTGTACACGCGCGCGACCGCGGTGCGCAGCTCCGCACCCAGTTCCGGGATCGGCACATCCTTCGCTGACTTCGCCACGATTCTTTAGTATAACGAAAGAATACGCTTAGTACTACTAAGGATGGCGATGGTGGAGAAGAAGCCCTTCGGCCTGCGGTTCACCGGCCCGCTGATGCTCGGCACGACCCTCAACCCGCTGAACAGCTCGCTGATCGCCACCGGCCTCGCCGGGATCGCGGCCGACTTCTCACTCGGCCCCGGCACGGCGGCGACGCTGGTGTCCGTGCTGTACCTGTGCAGCGCCGTGATGCAGCCGACGATGGGCAAGCTGGCCACGTTGTTCGGACCCCGGCGGATCTTCCTCACCGGCGTGGCGATCCTGCTGGTCGGCGGCGCGCTCGGCGGGCTCGCGGTGAACTTCGGCATGCTGCTCGTCTCGCGGGCGCTGATCGGCGTCGGCACCTCCGCCTGCTACCCGGCGGCGATGGCGCTGGTGCGCCGGCGTGCCGACCGGCTCGGCACCGGCGTACCCAGCCGCGTGCTCGGTGACTTCAGCATCGCCGCGCAGGTCACCGTCGTGCTCGGCCTCCCGGTCGGCGGGGTGCTCGCCGGGGCGTTCGGCTGGCGCGGGCTGTTCTGGGTCAACGTGCCGCTCGCCGCCGTCACGCTGGTTTCGGCTTTCTTCGCCGTCGAGAAGGACGAACCCCGATCCCGCACCCGCGCCGCGATCGACCTGCCGGGCATCGCGTTGTTCGCGGGTGCCGTCGTCGTGCTGCTGCTCTTCCTCGGCGGCCTCGCCCATCCCGTGTGGTGGCAGCTCGCCGTGGCGGTCGTGCTCGTCGCCGCCCTGCTGCTGTGGGAAAGGCGCGCCACCGCTCCCCTGATCGACGTGCGGATGCTCGCCGGAAACGGCCCGCTGCAACGAACCTACCTGCGTCAGCTCGTCGTCGGACTGGGCGTCTACACCTCGCTGTACGCCACCAGCCAGTGGATGCAGGAGGCGGGCGGGTACTCCGCCTCCGCGTCCGGGCTCCTCCTGCTGCCCATGTCGCTGCTGAGCATCGTGCTCGCCCGCGTCACGTCCGCCAGGGGCTGGGTCCGGCTGCCACTCACCGCGGGCGCCGCCGCCGTGATCGCCGCGGGCGCGCTGATGCTCGACGTCCACCGCGGCTCGCCCGTCCCGGTACTGATCGCCCTGTCGGGCCTGTTCGGGGTGACGAACGGGCTGTCGAACTTCGCCAACCAGGCGACGCTCTACGCCCGCTCCCCCGGCGACACGATCGCCGTCGCGGCCGGCCTGTTCCGCACCGCCGGCTACATCGGCGCGATCTTCTCGTCGAGCCTCATCGGCATCACGTTCGGCGGCCAGGTCACCGACGCCGGCTTCCACCGGCTGGCCCTGCTCGTCCTCGGCATCGGGGTGGTCTCGACCCTGCTCGCGGGCCTGGACCGGACGATCCCGGTCAGAGCCGGTTCACGTCCGTGATGCGCAGGACGGCCGAGCCCGCCTCGTCGGAGGCCGCGAGGTCCACTTCGGCGCTGATCCCCCAGTCGTGGTTGCCGTCGGGGTCATCGAAGATCTGGCGCACCCGCCACACCTCGGGCTCCTGCTCGATGATCAGCAGCGCGGGGCCGCGGGCGTCCGGGCCGGTGAGCAGCTCGTCGTGCTCCTCGTAGTACTCCTCCAGCGCGGCCTCCCATTCGACCGCGTCCCAGCCGGACGCCGCGTCCAGCTCGCCGAGCTCCTCGTACGCCCGCCGCGCCGCCAGCTCCACGCGGCGGAACAGCTCGTTGCGCACGAGCACCCGGAACGCGCGCTCGTTGCGCGTGACCGGGGGCGGGCCCTCCGGCAGCGACGGCGCGTGCGCCGCCGGATCGGTCGGGTGGCGCAGCGCCTCCCACTCGTCCAGCAGGCTCGAGTCCACCTGACGCACCAGCTCGCCGAGCCACGCGATGAGGTCCTGCAACGGCTCGGTCTTCGCCTCGTCGGGCACGGTGTGGCGCAGCGCGTCGAACACGTCCGCCAGGTACCGCAGGACCAGGCCTTCCGACCGCGCGAGCGAGTAGAAGTTGACGTACTCCACGAAGTTCATCGCGCGCTCGTACATGTCGCGCACCACGGATTTCGGCGACAGCTCGTAGTCCGCGACCCACGGGTGCCCGCGCCGGTACGTCTCGTACGCCGCGTGCAGCAGTTCCTCCAGCGGCTTCGGGTACGTGACCTCGTCGAGCAACGCCATCCGCTCGTCGTACTCGATGCCCTCGGCCTTCATCGCCGCGACGGCCTCACCGCGTGCCTTGAACTGCTGCTGCGACAGCACCGGCCGCGGGTCGTCCACAGTGGACTCGATGACGGACACCACGTCGAGCGCGTACGTCGGCGACTCCACGTCCAGCAGCTCGATCGCGGCGAGCGCGAACGGCGACAGCGGCTGGTTGAGCGCGAAGTCGAACTGCAGGTCCACCGTCAGCCGGACGGTGCGGCCCTCCTCGTCCGGCTCGTCCAGCCGCTCGACGACCCCGGCCGCGAGCAGCGCGCGGTAGATCGCGATGGCGCGCAGGATGTGCCTGCGCTGCGCCTGCCGGTCCTCGTGGTTGTCTTCCAGCAGGTGCCGCATGTGCTCGAACGCGTTGCCGGGACGGGAAATCACGTTCAGCAGCATCGAGTGCGTGACGCGGAAGCTCGACGTGAGCGGCTCCGGCGGCGACGCGATCAACCGCTCGAAGGTGCTCTCGGTCCAGTTGACGAACCCCTCCGGCGCCTTCTTCCGGACGATCTTGCGCTTCTTCTTCGGGTCGTCGCCCGCCTTCTCCAGCAGCTTCGCGTTCTCGACCACGTGGTCCGGCGCCTGCACGACGACGTACCCGTCGGTGTCGAACCCGGCACGCCCCGCGCGGCCGGCGATCTGGTGGAACTCGCGTGCCTTCAGGTGCCGCTGCCGCACCCCGTCGTACTTCGTCAGCGCGGAGAACACGACCGTCCTGATCGGCACGTTGATGCCGACGCCGAGCGTGTCCGTCCCGCAGATCACCTTGAGCAGGCCGGCCTGGGCCAGCTGCTCGACGAGCCGCCGGTACTTCGGCAGCATCCCGGCGTGGTGCACCCCGATGCCGTGGCGCACGAGCCGGGACAGCGTCTTCCCGAACCCGGCCGAAAAGCGGAAGTCGCCGATCATCTCGGCGATCGCGTCCTTCTCCGCGCGGTTGGTGACGTTGATGCTCATCAGCGCCTGCGCGCGCTCGACGGCCGCGGCCTGCGAGAAGTGCACGACGTAGACGGGCGCCTGGCCGCCGTTGAGCAGCTCGGACATCGTCTCGTGCAACGGCGTGAGCGCGTAGCGGTACGTCAGCGGCACCGGCCGCTCCGCGGACGTGACGACCGCCGTGCTGCGCCCCGTGCGCCGCGTCAGGTCCTTCTCGAAGAAGGAGACGTCGCCGAGCGTGGCCGACATGAGCACGAACTGCGCCTGCGGCAGCTCGACGATCGGCACCTGCCACGCCCAGCCGCGGTCGGGCTCGGAGTAGAAGTGGAACTCGTCGGCGACCACCTGGCCGACGGGCGCGTCGGCACCGAAGCGCAACGCGATGTTCGCCAGGATTTCCGCCGTGCAGCAGATGATCGGCGCGTCCGGGTTCACGCTGGAGTCGCCCGTCATCATGCCGACGTTGTCCGCGCCGAAGATCTCGATGAGCGAGAAGAACTTCTCGCTCACCAGCGCCTTGATGGGCGCGGTGTAGTAGGAGCGCCTGCCGTGCGCCATCGCGGTGAAGTGCGCACCCACGGCGACCAGGCTCTTTCCCGAGCCGGTCGGTGTGGAGAGGATGACGTTGGCACCGGAGACGACCTCGATCAACGCCTCCTCCTGCGCCGGGTACAGCTCGATGCCGCGTTCGGTCGTCCAGGACGAGAACGCTTCGAACAGCGCGTCGGGGTCGGGATCCGCTGGTAGGAGGTCTGCGAGAGTCATCGTGGGTCCATCGTGCCATCCCCGGTGCCGGGGCCATGGGGCCCATCGCGGTCACACCCGCAAACCCGTAGGCTTCGCTGCACACAGGTGGTGAACCGGAGGACTGGCAATGGCACAGGACATCGTCCCGATCGAACTGGGACTGCCGCAGGGGGACCTGGTCACCCTCTGGGCCCCGCGCTGGCGGGAGGACGGTGAGGAGTGGGAGGCCTTCCTCGGCGACGGCGAGGACCTGTACGCCTTCCCCGACGCCGCGCACCTGGCGGCCTTCGTCCGCACCGCCGAGCAGCACGACCTGATCGACCACCCGGCGTGGCACGTCGTGCCCGCGCTGAACGTCCCCGAGCTGATCCCCGACGACGACCACTCCTACGACCTGGTGGGCGTGCCGGAGCTGGTCGCCGAGGAGCCGGACTCGTGGACCATCAGCGAGCTGGCCGAGATCGTCGGCATCGTCCGCTCGCTCGCCGACGTGTGCGAGCTGGACGAGGTGCACGAGGTGCTCGACGCCACCGAGGGCTTCTCGCTGCTGGACCAGGGGCGGCTGCCGTTCACCGGCCGCGAGGGCGAGCGCCTGTGGACCGACCTGTCCGAGGCGGTGTCGGAGAAGTGGGACACCGTGCTCGACGCGATCGACAGCCTCGTGAAGGTGCCCGACGTCGACGCCGCGACGCTGGACCAGACCGCGGAGGAGCTGGCCGCGTTCCTGGAGGAGTCCGCCGAGGCGGAGGCCGGGGTCGAGGCGCAGGACGACGAGGACCTCGACACCACGGTCGACGAGGCCGACGAGGAGGACGACGAGCCGACGGGCTTCTGGGCCGAGGTCGGCATCGACCCGATCAAGATCGTCACCTCGGACAAGGAGTACTACACGCTCCGCTGCTACCTCGACGACGAGCCGGTGTTCCTCGGCAGCGACGGGCGGATCGACGTCTACACCTCGCCCAAGGCGCTGCTGCGCGCGCTGGCGGACCCGGGTGAGCTGGCCGAGACCGACCTGGCGCAGGTGTCCACTTGGGACGAGGTGCTCACGAAGGCGACCGCGGGCGAGCTGGAGCTCGACGTCGACACCGACAACACCTACGTGCTCGCCGGTCTCGCCGAGGACCTCGGCGAGGGCCCCGACTCGGTCGACCCGACGCAGCTGGAGCTGGCGGTCGAACTGCTCACGGACGCCGGGGACTGGGCGGACGACGACAGCGCGGGCGCCGCACTGTCCTCTTCGGAGAGTCTGGGCTGGCTGGTGTCGTTCGTGCTGCGGCCGGACCCGAACCGGCTCGCGCCGAGCGCCCCGTTCGACACCGAGCAGAGCGAGTGGCGCAAGCTCGTCGAGGCGTTCGAGAACCGACTGCGGGCGCACTGACGGCCCCTCCGGGTTGCCCGTAAGACTCCGGATCGGTGCGTCCGGTGCCGCCTACCCCTAGGGTCACGCACACCGTTTTCACCGATCCCCCCGGGAGTTCCTCGATGCCTTCGTCCGGCAGATGTCTTGCCGCCCTGCCCGTCCTCGCACTCGGCCTGGCCGCCTGCGGCACCGACGCCCCGGCCGCCTCGAGCGGGCCGGCCCCGTCCTCGGCGGCCGCGTCCACGTCGTCGGCCGCGGCCGCCGGCCCCGAGGACGCCGTGAGCACGTGGGTCACCGCCGTCCTGCGCGAGGAGTACCAGAAGGCGTGTGAGCTGACCGCCTCGCCGGGCGACGACCTGAGCAAGTGCTCCTCCCCCACCGCGACGAGGACGTTCAGGTCGCTGCACGAAGCGTGGGCGAAGCCGGGCGTCACGCTGCCGCCGCAGGCGCCCGTGAAGGTGAGCACCACCACTGCCGGGGGCGACGCGATGAGCGTGCCCGACACCGCGATCACCGTGGACGGGCACAGCCTGCACGACCTGATGCTGATCGGCTCGAGCGGCGAAGGGGTCGGGAACTTCCACCTCACCCTCAAGCTCAAGCAGCAAGACGGCTCCTGGCGCGTCAGCGGCCTCGACCTGAAGTGAGCGCCCGCTCCGCCTGAACCGGCGTGAGGCCGATGGCCAGCACCGGGAAGATGGCCGCGACGCAGAACGCCAGCGCGTACCGCGAGTCGCCGATGACCAGGCCCAGCAGGGGCGGCGTGAGCGACGAAGCGATGTTCTGCGCGGTGTTCTGCGCGCCCATCGCCCGCCCCGCCCAGTCGATCCCGGCGAGTTCGGCGGAGGCGGTGAAGCCCAGCCCGTTGTCGGCGACGGTGATCACCGCGGCGAGCACCAGCGCCAGCAGCACCAGCCATGGCCACGTCGCGTCGCCGAGTGCGACCAGCAGCATCACCGCGGCGCTGGCCACGGCGAGCTGCCGCATCGGGCGGAGCCTGCTGCCGACGCGGTCCGACCAGTAGCCGGACGCCAGCCGTCCCGCGGCGCCCAGCGCCTGCACCGCCGCGAGGAACCACCCGGCGGCCAGCGGGCTCCAGTGGTGCGCGCTGACCAGGTACACCGGCGCGAACGCCGACACCGCGAACTGCGGCACCACCAGCAGCGTGCTCGCCCCGTGCAGCCGCCACAGCGCAGGCTGCCGGTACGGCGAAACCGCCTTCGGCGCGCCCGCCTTCTTCGGCGGGCGCGGCGGGTCGAGCACCAGCCACGCGACCAGGGCCGCGACCACCAGCGCCAGGCACGCGGGGAACAGCATCGCGGCGTGGAAACCCCAGTGCTGCGCCAGCGGCGGCAGGCCCAGCGCGGCGACCCCGACGCCGAGGGGCTGCGCGGTCTGCCGGATGCCCATCGCGACCCCGCGCTCGGACGGCGCGAACCAGCCCATCACGGCCCGGCCGCTCGCCGCGTTGACCGACGCCGTGCTGGCGCCGGCCAGCAGGAACAGCGCGATCATCAGGCCCAGCGGCGGACCGCCCAGCCCGACGGCCAGCAACAGCAGCCCCGAGCCGCCCAGCCCCAGCGCCATCACGAGCCGCTCGCCGTAGCGGTCGGCGGCGGCGCCCCACGCGATGAGCGTGAACAGCAGGCCGACGCTGGGTGCCGCGACCACGGTCCCGGCCTGCGCGAGCGACAGGCCGTCCGCCGCCCGCATGGCCGGGACCAGGAACGGGATGCCGTACAGGAACGCGCAGCTCGCGGTCTGGGCGGCGAGCCCGAGCGCGAGGATGCCCCAGCGCCGTTTGCTCTCCGTGCCCGGTACCGCGGTGCCCGCCATCGTTGCCATCCCAAAATGTGAGAAGTAGCTCTTACATCTTGGACATTACTTACTCAGGCTAACTACAGCAAGGGGTTTCCCGCACGGTCACACCAGGTGGGCGTAGCCCGGTTTGATCACGTTGTCGATCAGGTCCAGCCGCTGGTCGAAATCGATGAACGCGGACTTCATCGCGTTGATCGTGAACCACTGGAGATCCGCCCAGCCGTAGCCGAACGCCTCGGCCAGCGCGGCGAACTCGCTCGACACCGTGCAGCCGCTCATGAGGCGGTTGTCGGTGTTGACGGTCACCCGGAAGCGGAGCCGCTTCAGTAACCCGATGGGGTGGTCGGAGATCGACGCGGCGGCCCCGGTCTGCACGTTCGAGGACGGGCAGATCTCCAGCGGGATCCGGCGGTCGCGGACGTAGGCGGCGAGCCTGCCGAGCTCCACCGACCCGTCGGGACCGGTCTTGATGTCGTCCACGATCCGCACGCCGTGCCCGAGCCGCTCGGCGCCGCAGTGCTGAATGGCCTCCCAAATGGACGCGAGCCCGAACGCCTCACCGGCGTGAATGGTGAAATGCGCGTTATTCGTACGCAGATATTCGAAAGCGTCGAGATTACGGGTCGGCGGAAATCCGGCTTCCGGTCCCGCGATGTCGAACCCGACGACTCCGGCATCCCGGTAACGCACCGCGACTTCCGCTATCTCCTGTGCGCGGGCGTGCTGACGCATCGCACACAGAAGAGTACCCATTCGGATGTTTTTCCCCTGTTGGGCGGCCCGGCGCTCACCCTCCGCAAACCCCGCCTGGACGGCCTCCACGACGGCGTCCAGCGACAGACCGCGCTCGGCGAACAGCTCGGGCGCGTACCGGACCTCGGCGTAGACCACCCCGTCCGCCGCGAGGTCCTCCGCGCACTCCGCGGCGACCCTGACCAGGGCTTCCTCGGTCTGCATGACGCCGCAGGTGTGGGCGAAGGTCTCCAGGTAGGACTCGAGCGAGCCCGAGTCGGCGGCCTCGCGGAACCAGCGGCCCAGCTCGTCGGCGTCCGTCGTGGGCAGCGCGTCGTAGCCGGTGGCCGCGGCGAGCTCGACGACGGTGGCCGGACGCAGGCCACCGTCCAGGTGATCATGGAGTAACACCTTGGGCACGGAACGTATCGCTTCCAAGGTCAACGGGGGTACGGCAGCAGACATGCCCTCACGGTACCCACGGCCCCGTCACCCCGATGGCCGCTGAACTCTCCACCTCGACCTCACCCTCAGCTCCGCAGGCAGCGGGCGGAATGGGCCATGTGAGTAGCGCGGGACCGGCCCGCCTTTACGGGGGCGATACCCAGAGCAATTTTATCCCGGTTAAGCTTCGGCCCAACGTCCCTTCTTTCCCCGCCGACGAAGGACCTCGAAGTGACCACTGACAATCACATTGGAGCGCCGTCCTTCGACCGGATGCGCAACATGCTGGTGCGTGCGGCCGAAGTCCGGGAGAGCGAGCAGCAGCAGATCTTCGACGCTCTCGACGACATCTACGCGCGGCTCGCGCCCGTCGACTCGCTCGGCGCCGTGCGCAAGCGGCTGTCCGAACTGCCCGACCGCACCGAGGTCAGCGTCCTGGCCGAGCGGCTGGACGAGGCCATGTCGAAGCTCGAGGCGCAGGACAACGCGATCGCGGACCTGGCGCGGGCGGTCGAGAGCATCGTCGACAAGCTCGCGAAGCCGTTCGCGCAGCTCGACGGCAGGCTGGACGGCGTGGCCGCGCGCTTCGAGGGTGTCGCGGGGCGCATGGACGGCCTCGAGGACAAGCTGGAGAGCATCCACCGGCGGCTCGACGAGCTGAACGGGCACCTGGACAAGCAGGACGCGAAGCTGGACGCGCTGCCGCAGTCGGTGCACGGCCCGGTGAACGAGCGGCTCGACCGTGCGGAGGCGGCGCTGCGCGAGCGCGTCGAGGCGGGCGACGCCGATCTGCGTGAGCGGATCGAGTCGGGGCAGGCCGAGCTGCGGTCGCGGGTGGACACCCTCGACACGGCGACGCGGGAGCGCCTGGAGGCGACCGCGCAGGGCCTGCGCACGGCGATCGACGAGACCGGCGAGATGCTGGACTCGACCCAGCGGCTGGACGGCCTGTCGAGCAAGCTGGAGACGATCACCAACCGCCTCGACGACCTGACCGGCCGGATCGACAAGGTCGAGGAGGGCGTGAACGCCCAGTTCGGCGACCTCGGCGGTTCGGTGAAGAGCGGTTTCTCACGGGTCGAGAACACGCTGTCGAGCCGTCCGGACGCGGACAACGTGTCGAACCTGGTGCGCCAGCACAACGAGGAGTCGGAGCGCCGCATCGGCGGCCAGCTCGACGAGGCGATGGCGACGTTCGCGGAGCTGATGCTCGGCGGCGGTCCCGCTGTCCCGCAGATCGCCCCGCCCCCGCCGGCCCCGCGCCAGCCCCGCCGCGCGAGGAACGGCCGCGCACCGAAGGGCACGGAGATCAAGGCGAAGCCGGACACCGACGAGTCGAACGAGAACTAGGCACAAGGGCCCTCCCACTACTCCACAGAGCGGGAGGGCCCTTTTTCATGCCCACAGCACCCAACCGCCGCCCGGCGATGCAACGCGAGCGGCCACACCGCCCACACCCACCCCCGCCCCGATCCCCAGCCGCACTTACGGCCGCTCCGGCGAGTCAAGGGTGGGCGGGGGTGGGGCCGCTCAAGCAGGCGCGCCAGCGCCGGGCACACAAGCCGCACCCCCACCCCCAGCCCCAAGCCCCACCCCGACGATCAACCCAAATCAGCCAGATCCAGCACGAACCGGTACCGCACATCCCCCCGAGCCAACCGCTCCAAGGCCTCCCCGACCCGCCCGGACGGCAGCACCTCGACGTCGGCAACCACCCCGCGCTCAGCGGCGAAAGCCAGCATCTCCGCCGTGCCCCGCCGCCCGCCGGTCCCGGACGAGGTCACCTTCTTCCGCCCGTAGACCAGCTTGATCAGCGGCGCGGGCTCCTGCAGCGGGTAGCCGAGCACGCTCAGCGTCCCGTCCAGCGTCAGGAGATCGACCAGCGGTGACAGCTCGTGCGGCCCGGGGATGGTGTCCAGCACCAGGTCGAACCGCCAAGCCGACTGGCGCAGCTGCGCTTCATCACTGGTGACCACCAGGTCGGTGGCGCCGAGCCGACGCGCGTCGTCGAGCTTGTCCGGGGTGCGGCTGAGCACGGTGACCTCGGCACCGAGCGCGGCGGCGAACTTCACGGCGAGGTGCCCGAGACCGCCCAGCCCGGCGACGGCGACCTTGCTGCCGGGCCCGACGCCGGCCGCACGCATGGCTTCCCAGGTCGTGATCCCCGCGCACAGCAACGGCGCCGCGGCCGCCGGGTCGAGCCCGTCGGGCAGCCGGTAGGCGAACTTGTCGCGCAGCACGTACTCGCGGCTGTAGCCGCCCTTCGTCACCGTGCCGTCGATGCGGTCGGTGCCGCCGTAGGTGTTGACGCCGCCCTCCAGGCAGAAGTTCTCCTGCCCCGCCTGGCACATCGCGCACTTCCCGCAGGAGTCGACGATGGTCCCGACCGCGACGCGGTCCCCGACGGCGAAGTCCGTCACCGACGGGCCGACCTCGGTGACGGTGCCGGTGAACTCGTGCCCCGGGACCATCCCCTCGGTCGGCTTGCCGGTGAGGCCTTGGAGCGCGTGCAGGTCGCTGTGGCAGACCCCGCAGTAGTCGACGCGCACGGCTATGTCGTCGTCACGCAGGTCGCGACGCTCGAACGGGAGCCGCCGCAGTTCGGTGCCGCCGGCGCTCTGCCAGCCAGTGGTCGTTCGCATGGGAATCCTTCCAGACAGACTATTCGGTCTGTTTCCAGCGTACACGCAAACAGACTGGTTCGTCTGTTAGGGTTGTTCCCGTGCCCGCACTGCCGACCACCCCGCGTGGCGCCGCGACCAGCCGGCGCATCCTCGACGCCGCCGCGGTGGAGTTCGCGGAACGCGGCATCGCCGGCGCCAGGGTGGACCGCATCATCGCGGCGGCCCAGACCAACAAGGCGCAGCTCTACGGCTACTTCGGCAACAAGGACGGGTTGTTCGACGCGGTCGTCGCCGACCGGGCCGACCGGCTCGTCGACGCCGTCCGCTTCGACGCGAACGACCTGCCCGGCTGGGCGGTGGCGATGTACGACGAGACCCTGCGCCACCCCGAACTGGTCCGGTTGATGACCTGGCTGCGGCTGGAGCGCCGTCCGACCGGCAGGCTTTCCGACGGCGCGAACGACGAAGCCAAACTCTCGGCCATCGCGGCCGCCCAGGCGGCGGGTCGCGTCCGGCCCGGGGATCCGCTCGACCTGTTCACCATGGTCCTGGCGATGGCCTTCGCGTGGTCACCGGTCAGCGGGATGCACGCCGCCACGCCGGACGACCCGGCCGAGGACCACGAACGCCGTCGTCAGCTGCTCCGCGAGTGCGTCGAGCGCGCGGTGATGCTCTAAGCGCGCACGGTCTCCAGCACCAAAGGCCGCTGAGACACGGGCCCGTCGCCGACGACGACGGCCCCTTCCAGCGCCTCCAGAGCTCCCGCCACTGCCTCCGGCGTGTCGGTTCGCAGCTCCAGCAACGGTTCCCCCGCCGAGACCCGATCACCGGGTTTCGCTTGCAGGACAACGCCTGCCGCGTGCTGGACCGGGTCCTCGCGGCGTGCCCGTCCCGCGCCGAGGCGCCACGCCGCGACGCCCACGGCATAGGCGTCCAGCTGCTCCAGGATCCCGTCGCGTGGCGCGGGCACCACGTGCACGTGCTCGGCGACGGGCAACGGCGCCTCCGGGTCGCCGCCCTGGGCGCTGATCATGCGGCACCACGTCTCGTACGCCTCCCCGGACGCGAGCACCGCCGCCGGGTCCGCGTCGATGCCCGCCAGCGCCAGCATTTCCCGCGCCAGCGCGACCGTCAGCTCGACGACGTCCGCCGGTCCCCCGCCACGCAGCACCTCGACCGACTCCGCGACCTCCACGGCATTGCCCACGGCCCGGCCCAGCGGCACGGACATGTCGGTCAGCAGCGCCGTCGTCGCGACCCCGTGCGCGGTCCCGATCTCGACGAGCGTGCGCGCCAGCTCCCGCGCCTGCTCCGGGGTTTTCATGAACGCGCCCGAGCCGCACTTGACGTCCAGCACCAGCCCCGACGAGCCCTCGGCGATCTTCTTGCTCATGATCGAACTCGCGATGAGCGGGATGGACTCGACAGTGCCCGTGACGTCCCGCAGCGCGTACAACTTCCGGTCGGCGGGCGCGAGCCCCTCGGTCGTCGCGCACACCACGGCGCCGACGTCGTTGAGCTGCCGCGTGATCTCGTCGGTGGACAGCGCCGCCCGCCAGCCGGGGATGGACTCCAGCTTGTCGAGCGTGCCGCCCGTGTGCCCGAGCCCGCGCCCGGACAGCTGCGGCACGGCGGCCCCGCACGCCGCGACGAGCGGGGCCAGCGGCAGGGTGATCTTGTCGCCGACCCCGCCCGTCGAATGCTTGTCCACGGTCGGCCGGTCCACGGCCAGCGACAGGCGCTCCCCGGAGTCGATCATCGCGCCGGTCCACGTGGCGGTCTCGCGGGCGTCCATGCCCCGCAGGAAGATCGCCATCGCCAGCGCGGCCATCTGCTCCTCGGCCACGGCTCCGCGCGTGTAGGCGTCCACCACCCACGCGATCTGCTCGTCCGACAGCCGCCCACCGTCCCGCTTCGCGCGGATGACGTCGACCGCGGTGATCACGGCAGGTCGTCCGGGCCGAAGGCGTCCGGCAGCACCGACGACATCGGCAGGATGCCCGACGGGGTGTCCACCAGGCACTCCGGTCCGCCGTGTTCGTACAGCAGCTGGCGGCAGCGGCCGCACGGCATCAGCAGGTCCCCGTCGCCGGAGCGGCAGGCGACCGCCACCAGGCGGCCGCCGCCGGACAGCCGCAGCTGCCCCACCATCGTGCACTCGGCGCACAGGCCGAGCCCGTAGGAGGCGTTCTCCACGTTGCAGCCCTGCACGACCCGCCCGTCGTCGGTCAGGCCCGCCACGCCCACCCGGAGCTTCGAGTAAGGCGCGTAAGCGCTTTCCGCCACCCGCACGGCTTCCGCCCGCAGCGCATCCCAGTCCACAGTGGACACCCGTCAATCCCCTTCACCACGCCGGTACCGCGCCCCGTCGGCCTTCGGCGGCCGCAGCCGCTGCGAAGCCGCCGCCAGCACGATCAGCGTCACCACGTGCGCGGTGTACGGGATCAGGTCACCGGGCAGCGAGTCGTTCGACCAGTAGATCCAGTACAGGATCCCCGCGCCGACGACACCGAGCGCCGCCGCGATCCACTGCCGGCGGATCAGCTGCACCACCACGACCACGACCAGCAGCAGCACCGCGCCGTACAGCAGCGCCAGCACCGCCTTGCCACCACCGGCGAGCTGCAGACCGTCGGCGTACCCGAACAACGCGGCACCGCCGAGCAGGCCGCCCGGCCGCCAGTTGCCGAAGATCATCGCGGCCAGGCCGATGTAACCGCGGCCGTTGGTCTGGTTCTCCAGGTACCCGCCGCCGCCCTGCAGCAGCACCAGCGCCGCGCCGCCCATCCCGGCCAGCGCACCCGAGAACAGCACGCCCACGTACTTGTACGCGTAGACGTTCACGCCCAGCGACTCCGCCGCGACCGGGTTCTCCCCGACCGAGCGCAGCCGCAGCCCGAACCGCGTCCGCCACAGCACCAGGTAGCTGACCGGCACGAGCAGAATCGCGATGATCGTCAGCGGCGAAACCCCCGTGACGAGCCCGTCGACCAGCCCGGCCGCGTCGGAGATGCCGACACGCTGCTGGTTCTCCAGGTCACGCAGCCAGTCGGACAGGAACGTCGCCGAGTACGTGTCGAACACAGGCACGGTCGGCGACTGCCGCGGGTTTCCGGACAGGGGCTGGAAGATCAGCGTCGAGAGGTACTTCGCGATTCCCAGCCCGAGCAGGTTGATCGCCACACCGGAGACGATGTGGTTGACGTTGAACGTCACCGTCGCCACCGCGTGCAGCAGCCCGCCGAGCGCACCGAACACCATCGCCGCGAGCAGGCCCAGCCACGGGCCGCCGTGGTAGGCACCCCAGGCCGCGCCCCACGTGCCGAGGATCATCATGCCCTCGAGCCCGATGTTGATCACGCCGGCGCGTTCCGCCCACAGCCCGCCGAGCGCGGCCAGCAGGATCGGCAGCGCGAGGCGCAGCGCGGTCTGCGCGGTGTTCGTCGAGGTCAGCGTGTTGACCCCGGTCAGGTACGAGGCCGTGGACAGCACCGCGATGATCCCGACCGCCCACAGCACGCCACGCGCCCAGCCGGGCACCCGCCGCCGCCTCGGCGGCACGGGCACGGTCGTCGCGTCGCCGGCCTGAGCCGTTCCGAGCGCCATCAGATCGCACCGCCTTCCGCGACCGAAGCCGGTTTCCCGCCCGAGAGCGCCCGGCCGACGCGGCGTTGCGCGGCGGCCAGGTCGGCCCGCTTCACGACCTCGTAGGCCACCACGACCGACAGCACGATCGCGCCCTGCATGATCGTCGCGATCTCCTTCGGCACGTTGACGGTCTCCAGCGAGACGGCGGACTTGTCCAGGAACGCCCACAGCAGGGCGCCGAGCGCGATCCCGCCGGGGTGGTTGCGGCCCAGCAGCGCGACCGCGATGCCGGTGAAGCCGTAGCCCTGGGTGGAGGTGATGGCGTAGCTGAAGTCGCGGCCGAGCAGCTCCGGCATCGCGACGAGCCCCGCCACACCACCGGAGAGCAGCATCGCGATGAGCGTCATGCGCTTGGAGTTCACGCCGCCCGCGGCCGCCGCGGTCGGCGATTCGCCGCTCGCGCGCAGTTCGAAGCCGAACCGCGTGCGGTTGAGCAGGAACCAGTAGCCCGCGCCGATCACCGCGACGATGATCACGAACCCGAACAGGCTCGCGTCGCCGAGCGGGATGCCCGGCACGCGGCCGGAGGGGTCGATGACCTGCGTGCGCAGGTTGTTTCCGGTCAGCACGCCGAACTGGTCGGGGTTGATGAGGAACGCGACGATCCCGCCGACGACCGCGTTCAGCATGATCGTCGAGATGACCTCGGACACGCCGCGCGTCACCTTGAGGATCGCCGGGATCGCGGCGTAGACCACGCCAGCCACCACCGCGACGACGATGATCACGAGCGCGTGCAGCACCGGCGGCAGGTGGAGGGCGCCGCCGATGATCGCGGCCCACACCCCGGCGAACCGGTACTGGCCCTCGACCCCGATGTTGAACAGGTTCATCTGGAAGCCGATCGCGACCGCCAGCGCGGACAGGTAGTACACCGTCGCGAGGTTCACCGTGTCCACCGCGGTGGTGCCCTGGCCGAGCTGCTTGAGCATCGTCCAGTACGCGCTCAGCGGGTCGGAGCCGGAGATCAGCAGCGCGACCGAGCAGATGAGCAGTGAGAAGACGATCGCCAGCAGCGGCGGGAGAACCTTGGTACGCCAGGAAGTCACGCCGCCTCCACCCCCGTCATCGCCGAGCCGAGTTCCTGCGGCGTCACCGTCGCCGGGTCGGCTTCGCTCACCAGCTTGCCGCGCAGCATGACGCGGATCGTGTCGGAGAGCCCGATCAGCTCGTCCAGGTCCGCGGAGATCAGCAGCACCGCGAGCCCTTCGTGGCGCGCCACGCGGATCTGCTCCCAGATCAGCGCCTGCGCACCGACGTCCACACCCCGCGTGGGGTGCGACGCGATGAGCAGCACGGGGTTGCCCGAAAGCTCCCGCCCCACGATGAGCTTCTGCTGGTTCCCACCAGACAACGCGGCGGCCGGCACGTCGATGCCCGGCGTGCGGACGTCGTAGTCGGCGACGATGCGCCCGGTGTCCCGGCGCGCGCCCGCGATGTCGAGCAACTGTCCTTTCGAGACCGGTTTGCGCGTCTGGTACCCGAGGATCCTGTTGGCCCACAACGGTTGCGTGAGCAGCAGGCCGTGCCGCGTGCGGTCCTCGGCGATGTAGCCGATCCCCGCCTCGCGCCGCGCCAGCGTGCCGAGCCTGGTCAGCTCACGTGCGGTGCCGTCGGCCTCGACGAGCTCGACGCGGCCGCGGCTCGCCTTCCGCATGCCCATGATGGTCTCGACCAGTTCGGTCTGGCCGTTGCCCTCGACACCGGCGATGCCGAGCACCTCGCCCGCGTGCACGGTGAACGAGACGTCGTCGAGGATCGCGCGGTCGCTGCCCTCGGCGTCGAGCCGGAGCCCGGTCACCCGCAGCACGGCCCGCTCGGTCACGGTGGACTCGCGGGTCTCGGGGCTGGGCAGCTCGGAACCGACCATCATCTCGGCCAGCTCACGCGTGCTGATCTGCTTCGGGTCCGCCGTGCCGACGGTGGTACCGCGGCGGATCACCGTGACCGTGTCGGCGATCGCGCGGACCTCGTCGAGCTTGTGGGAGATGAAGATGAACGTGAAGCCCTGCTCGCGCATGGACCGCACGGTGTCGAACAGCGCCTCGACCTCCTGCGGCACCAGCACCGCGGTCGGCTCGTCGAGGATGACGATCTTCGCGCCGCGGTACAGCACCTTGATGATCTCGACGCGCTGCCGGTCGGCGACGCCGAGCGTCTCGACGAGCGCGCCGAGCGGGGCGTTCAGGCCGGTCTGCTTGGCCAGCTCGGTCAGCCTGGCCTTCGCGCGGCGCCCGATGCCGTGCAGGTTTTCCGCGCCCAGCAGGACGTTCTCGCTCACCGTCAGGTTGTCGGCGAGCATGAAGTGCTGGTGCACCATGCCGATGCCGGCGCGGATGGCGTCCTGCGGGTTGCGCAGCCGCACCTCCTCGCCGTTGACGGCGATCGTGCCCTCGTCGGGCTGCTGCATCCCGTAGAGGATCTTCATGAGGGTGGACTTGCCCGCGCCGTTCTCGCCGCAGACGGCGTGCACCTCACCGGCGCGAATCGTCAGGTTCACGTCCGAGTTGGCGACCACGCCGGGAAACCGCTTCGTGATTCCCCGCAGCTCCACCACCGGTGGTTGCTCAGTCATGGTTGGGAGACTCCCCGAAAGGCGTAGAAGTGTTCTGAAGGGATTTGCTTGGCGGTGCGGGTGGCGGAACCTGAGGTGGCCCCTCGCTCCGGGATCGCCTCCTCATGACCGCCAGGTCACCACGTCGGCGCTGTCCTCGCGAGGAGCCACCTCAGAACCCGCGGCGGTGCCGGTTGGCGGCCCACCGCAAGCGGCTCCGCCGCTTCAAAACACCATTGGGGCTCGGGAGAGGGTCGCCCTCCCGAGCCCCGCACGCGAGGTGGTAACTACTTCTGCGGTGTCGTCGGCACCGTGATCTGGCCGGAGATGATGGCCTGCTTGTAGCCCTCCAGCACCGACTTGATGTCGTCGACCTTGCCGCCCGACGTGGCGTAGCCGACGCCGTCGACCTTGAGGTCGAACCGCTTCGGCAGCGAGGCCAGGTTGTTCGTCGCGACGGCCTGGATGTAGTCGTAGACCGCGACGTCGACCCGCTTGAGCATGGACGTCATGATCACGTCCTTGTACTCGGCCACCGTCTGCTGGTTGTACTGGTCGGAGTCGACCCCGATGGCCAGCGCGTTGGACGCCTTGGCCGCCTGGAACACGCCCTTACCGGAGGCACCGGCCGCGTGGTAGACCACGTCGGCACCGGCGGCGATCTCCGCCGCGGCCTTCGCGTTGCCCTTGGTCGGGTCCTGGAACCCGGTGTTGTCACCGGCCGGGGTCAGGTACTCGTCCTCGATCTGGACCTTGCTCGACGCGGCCTTCGCACCGGCCAGGTAACCGGCCTCGAACTTCTGGATCAGCGGGGTGTTCACGCCGCCGACGAAGCCGATGTGGCAGTTCTTGCTCTTGTACACCGCGGCGACACCGGCCAGGAACGAGCCCTGCTCCTCCGCGAACACGAGCGGCGTCACGTTGGGCTGCTGCACCGAGTCGTCGTCGATGATCGCGAACTTGGTGTTCGGGTACTTCGGCGCGACGGCGCCGACGGCCTCCGCGTAGGCGAAGCCCACCGCGACGATCGGGTTGTACCCGCCGCCGGCCAGCTGCGTCAGCCGCTGCTCCTTGGCCGCCTCGTCCTCGGTCGGCGAAGCCGTGCTCTCCTGCACGTCCTTCACGCCCATGTCGGTCTTCGCCTTGTCGACACCGGCCGCGGCCGCGTCGTTGAACGAGGCGTCACCACGCCCGCCGATGTCGTAGGCCAGACCGATCCGCAGGCCGCTCGCGTCGACCTTGGCGCCCGCGGCGCTCGAGGACGTCGCGGCGGCGGCCGCGGACGGCGCGGTCGCGGTGACGCAGGACCCGGCGTTGCCGGACGCGTTGTTGTTGCTGCTGCCGCCGCTGCCGGAGTCCTTCGCACATCCGGCCAGTGCGAGCACGCCCGCCAGCGCGGTCGCGGTCAGCATCGCGGCACGCGTTCTACGCACGCTCTTTCTCCCTCCCCGCCGTGGTACGACGGTCCCGAGACCGGCCCGGCGAATTCGCCGGGCTCGACTGGCGAACCGTACCGGGCGGTGAACGGAAGCCTGCACGGAAGCCACTGCCCGTAACCTAAATGTTTGTTACTGCTCCGGCAGGGCGATCGTCCTGCTACGGGGCGTGAGGATCACCAGGTGGAGTGATGCGGGCCACGCGCTCGGTGTCTGGTCGATCACACCCGGGAACCCGGCGTTGAGTGCGCCCCCGCGCGCGGGTTTAGCATCCGTTTATCCAAGCTCGTTGACGTTCCACTGCCACGGGCACAGTCCAACCACGACGTTGGAGGCCGTTCACCGATGTCCACCACGGCTACCCCCGCCGCTGGAAGCAGCGCGGCGGAGGCGAGCGATCGGGCGGGTGCCTCACGCCGGAAGGGGACCTTCTACCGGGGCGACCCCGGCATGTGGTCCTGGGTCCTGCATCGGATCACCGGGGTACTCACCTTCTTCTTCCTCTTCGTCCACGTGCTCGACACCGCATTGGTCCGGGTCTCGCCGGAGACCTACGACTCGGTGATCGAGACCTACAAGACCCCGATCGTGAACCTCATGGAGGTCGGTCTGGTGGGCGCGGTGCTCTACCACGCGCTCAACGGCATCAGGGTCATCCTCGTGGACTTCTGGTCCAAGGGCACGAAGTACCAGAAGCCGATGCTGTGGACGATCGTGGTCGTCTGGCTGGTCGTGATGATCCCCGGTGCCGTCGCGATGCTCTGGCGCACCGCGTCGATCCTGTTCGGAGGTGACGCGTCATGAGCCAGGAGGCACTGGCGCTCGACAAGCCGCGCTCCCCGCGGCGCCCCGCCGCCCGGCGGAACAACTTCGAGCTCTACAGCTGGCTGTTCATGCGGATCTCCGGCATCCTGCTGGTCTTCCTCGTGCTCGGCCACCTGCTGATCATGAACATCCTTGACGGCGGCGTGCACCGCATCAACTTCGGTTTCGTCGCCGGCCGCTGGGCCTCGCCGTTCTGGCAGGTCTGGGACCTGCTGATGCTGTGGCTGGCCGAGATCCACGGTGGCAACGGGCTGCGGACGATCATCGACGACTACGCCCGCAAGGACACCACGCGGTTCTGGCTGAAGATGCTGCTCTACTTCTCGATGGTCGTCGTGCTGTTCACCGGCACCCTGGTCATCTTCACGTTCGACCCGAACATCAGCTGACCCCACCACCAAGGAAGCGGATATGCAGTTCCACAAGTACGACGTGGTGATCGTCGGCGCCGGTGGTGCCGGGATGCGCGCCGCCATCGAGGCGGGGCAGCGGGCCCGCACCGCGGTCCTCACCAAGCTCTACCCGACGCGTTCGCACACCGGTGCCGCGCAGGGCGGGATGTGCGCCGCGCTCGCCAACGTCGAAGAGGACAACTGGGAGTGGCACACCTTCGACACGGTCAAGGGCGGTGACTACCTCACCGACCAGGACGCCGCGGAGATCATGGCCAAGGAGGCCATCGACGCGGTGCTCGACCTGGAGAAGATGGGCCTGCCGTTCAACCGGACGCCCGAGGGCAAGATCGACCAGCGCCGGTTCGGCGGGCACACCCGCGACCACGGCAAGGCCGCGGTGCGCCGGGCCTGCTACGCCGCGGACCGCACCGGCCACATGATCCTGCAGACGCTGTACCAGAACTGCGTCAAGCACGGCATCGAGTTCTTCAACGAGTTCTACGTCCTCGACATCACGCTGACCGACACCGAGGACGGCCCGGTCGCCTCGGGCGCCATCGCCTACGAGCTGGCGACCGGTGAGATCCACGTCTTCCAGGCGAAGTCGATCGTGTTCGCCACCGGTGGTTTCGGCAAGGTCTTCAAGACCACGTCGAACGCGCACACGCTCACCGGTGACGGCATGGGCATCTACTACCGCAAGGGCCTGCCGCTGGAGGACATCGAGTTCTACCAGTTCCACCCGACAGGCCTGGCCGGGCTGGGCATCCTGCTCACCGAGGGCGCCCGCGGCGAGGGCGCGATCCTGCGCAACGCCGACGGCGAGCGGTTCATGGAGCGCTACGCCCCCACCATCAAGGACCTCGCGCCGCGTGACATCGTCGCCCGGTCGATGGTGCTGGAGGTGCTGGAGGGCCGCGGCGCGGGACCGCACAAGGACTACGTGCTGCTCGACTGCACGCACCTGGGTGCCGAGGTGCTGGAGACCAAGCTGCCGGACATCACCGAGTTCGCCCGCACGTACCTGGGCGTGGACCCGGTGAAGGAGCCGGTGCCGGTGTACCCGACCGCGCACTACGCGATGGGCGGGATCCCGACCAACGTGCACGGCGAGGCGTTGCGGGACAACGACACCGTCATCCCCGGGCTCTACGCCGCCGGCGAGTGCGCCTGCGTGTCCGTGCACGGCGCGAACCGGCTGGGCACCAACTCGCTGCTGGACATCAACGTGTTCGGCCGCCGCGCCGGGATCGCCGCGGCGGAGTACGCGCAGGGCCGTGACCACGTCGAGCTGCCGGAGAACCCGGCCCGCCTCGTCGAGGGCATGGTCGAGCACCTGCGCACCGCGCACGGCGGTGAGCGGGTCGCCGACATCCGCACCGAGCTGCAGCAGACCATGGACACCAACGCCGCGGTCTACCGCACCGAGGACACGCTGAAGACGGCGCTGACCGACGTGCAGCGGCTCAAGGAGCGCTACGGCCGCATCGCCATCCAGGACAAGGGCAAGCGGTACAACACCGACCTGCTCGAGGCGATCGAGCTGGGCTTCCTGCTCGACCTGGCCGAGGCGCTCGTCAACGCGGCGCTGGCGCGCAAGGAGTCCCGTGGCGGCCACGCCCGCGAGGACTACCCGAACCGCGACGACGTCAACTTCATGCGGCACTCGATGTCGTACAAGATGCTGCCGGAGAAGGAGGACCCGGACGCCCCGCTGGGGATCAACGGGTTCACGGCCGACATCCGGCTTGACTACAAGCCGGTGGTCTTCACCCGGTACGAGCCGATGGAGCGGAAGTACTGATGACTGCGATAAGCGAGGACACGACACAGCGCTTGTCGGGGCAGATCCCCGCGCCGGAGGGCTCGGTCACCATCACGGTGAAGATCCTGCGGTTCAACCCGGAGGTCGACACCGAGGCGCACTGGGAGTCCTACGACGTCCCGGCGCTGCCGACCGACCGCGTGCTGAACGTGCTGATGAGCATCAAGAACTACGTGGACGGCACGCTGTCGTTCCGGCGTTCCTGTGCGCACGGCATCTGCGGCTCGGACGCGATGCAGATCAACGGCATCAACCGGCTGGCGTGCAAGGTGCTGGTCAAGGACCTGCTCGCGAAGGACGGTAAGCAGACCACGGTGACCATCGCGCCGATCAAGGGCCTGCCGACGATGAAGGACCTCTACGTCGACATGGAGCCCTTCTTCGAGGCCTACCGCGCGGTGAAGCCGTACCTCATCGCGTACGGCAACGAGCCCACGCGCGAGCGGATCCAGTCGCAGGCCGACCGGGAGCGCTTCGACGACACCACGAAGTGCATCCTGTGCGCCGCCTGCACGTCGTCCTGCCCGGTGTACTGGAACGACGGCTCGTACTTCGGTCCGGCCGCGATCGTCAACGCGCACCGGTTCATCTTCGACAGCCGTGACGAGGGTTCCGAGGAGCGGCTGGACATCCTGAACGACGCCGAGGGCGTGTGGCGCTGCCGCACCACCTTCAACTGCACCGACGCGTGCCCCCGCGGCATCCAGGTGACGAAGGCGATCCAGGAGGTCAAGCGGGCGCTGCTGTTCAAGCGCGTCTGACCACCTTCCCGGAAAGGGGCCCGGCGGGATTTCCTCCCGCCGGGCCCCTTTTCGTCAAGGGCAACGATCGTGCACGAACGCCCTCATGATCTCCACGCCGCCCGGGCCGTTTGGAACGCTGGACACGTGGAGAGATTGCAGGCCGCGATGACGGCTCGGGCCACGCTGAAGAGCTGGGCCGAAGGCAGGGAACTCGTCGAACTCGTCCGGGCGGCGCACCGGGCCGGCTGGCTGGACCAGCTGCGAAGTGGTGCCACCGTGGAGAAACTGGCGGCGCAGGGCGTTCCCGCCGAGCGGGTGCGGTCGGTGCTGGAGCTGCTCGTCGCGGCCGGGGTGGCGGAGGCCGAGGCGGACACGTTCCGGCTGACCCCCGCGTTCGACGCCCTCGTCGAGGGGGGCGAAGGCATCACGCTGTCGTCGACGCTCGAGGCCGTGGACCTGGCGAGCAACCGGATCGCGCTGGCCACCGAGCCGGTGGTCCCGGGCTTCACCCCGGCGGAGGCGCTGGTGCTCGCCCGCGACTGGGGTGTCGGCCCCACCGAGGACGCGCGGCAGCTGTACCGGGTGATTTATGAGGCCCTGCCCGAATTCCGGGACCGCCTCGAACAAGGCGGTCCGCTGCTCGACGTCGGCAGCGGGAAGGGCGGCGCCCTGCTCACCACGCTGACGGCCTTCCCCGGACTCCGCGCGGTCGGCGTCGAAAGCGTGCCCGAGGTCATCGAGGAGACTCGGCGGCGTGCGGAAAACGCCGGAGTGGCCGACCGGGTCGAGCTCCGCGCCATCGACGCCCGCGACCTGAAGGACGTGTCGGAGTTCGCGGTCTGCTACTGGGCTCAGGCGTTCTTCGCCACCGAGGCCCGCGCCGACACCCTCGCCCGGATCTTCGACGCGCTGCGGCCCGGCGGGCTGCTGCTGGTGCAGGAGATCCTGCCGCAGCAGGCCGAACCGACCGTCCGCGTTCGCCTCGACCTGCTGTTCCACCGGCAGCAGGGCACCGACTTCGGGCGTTCGGCGGAAGCGCTGGCGGAGGAGTTGTCCGCGGCCGGGTTCGCCGACCCGCGGATCGCCGCGACCCCGGCGGGAAGGCTCGTCCTCGCGAAGAAACCCTGACGCGGCCTCAAACCTTCCGGCCGGCGCGCAGGCCGCGCCAGCCGAGGACCCCGATGATCGTGCCCAGCACGAAGGAGACGATCGCCAAAACCAGGTGCACGACGAAAAAAGCGGTGGCGGAACCGTCCGGTGCCCACGAATTGTCGCTGGCCCACAGGTTCTTCACGAAGGTGATCCAGATGATCCAGGACCACACGCCGAAGGCCAGCAGGAACAGCGCCACACGTCGAGACATGGATCGAGTATCCCCCGATCGGATTCGGGGTTTTCACGGGGAACCGAGACGGCCGTGAACTAGGCTCTTCCGGTGCGTGTCGGTGGGGTGCTGGGTGTCGTGCTGATCCTGTTGTCCGGTTTGCTGTTGGGTGCCGGACCCGCCACCGCGGTCCAGACCTGCCCCGACCAGCAGGCGCCGCCGCCCCCGGTGGACACCTCCGAGCAGCCGCCTCCCGGTCAGCCGTCCCCCGCGCCGCTGCCGGTGCCCGCCGAGCCCGTCGGCGGCGCGCGGCTGGGCGAGTGCGGGTACGTCTACCCCGCCGGTGCGAGCAGCCCGCCGGAGACCACGGCGGCGTCGTGGGTGCTGCAGGACCTCGACACGGGTGCGGTGCTGGCGGCGAAGAACCCGCACGCGCGGGAGCGGCCCGCGTCCCTCATCAAGACGCTGCTGGCGCTCGTGGTGATCGACGAGTTCAAGCCCGGCGACGTCATCCACCCGACGCTGGAGGACGCGAGCCAGGAGTGCACGTGCCTCGGCCTGGCCGCCGGTGACTCGTACACCGTCGACCAGCTGCTGCACGGGCTGCTGATGCACTCGGGCAACGACGTCGCGCACGCCTTCGCGACCGCGCTCGGCGGGGTGCCCGAGACGCTGCGGAAGATGAACGCGATGGCGGCGTCGCTGGGCGCGAAGGACACCCGCGCGGCCACGCCGTCGGGGCTGGACGGGCCGGGCATGTCGACGTCGGCGTACGACCTGAGCCTGATCTTCCACGCCGCGATGCGGCAGCCGGCCTTCGCCGGGGCCGTGTCCACGAAGGCGTACCAGTTCCCGGCGCAGAACGGGAAACCGGCGTTCTCGATCATCAACGACAACAAGCTGCTCGGCGTGTACCCCGGGTTCCTCGGCGGCAAGACGGGCTTCACCGACGATGCCCGGCACACCTACGTCGGCGGTGCCGCGCAGGGCGGGCGCAGGCTCGCGGTGGTGATGATGCGGGCCGAGATGCGGCCGACGCAGGTCGTGCAGCAGGCGGCGCAGCTGCTGGACTACGGTTTCGCGCTGGCGAAGTCCGGCAAGGGTTCGGTGGGGCAGCTGGTCGAGCCGGAGGCACAGGCCGCCACCGGCGACGAGTCGGCGCAGGCCTCCGCGGGCACCGCGCCCCAGGCGGGCGCCCGCACCCAGCGGGACGCGTTCGGCACCACGGGCTGGCTCGTGACGCTCGTCGTGGCGTTGCTCATCGGGGCCGGCTTCTTCCTCGGCCGCCACCGGCGCCGGGTGCGCTGAGGGCGCCCCGCGCGGCCATCGAACCACGCGCCACAGCCTCGCCAGCTGTCGTGGCTCGTGAGGTTGTGGACGGCGTGTGTTGCGACGCACTCACGCTCGATCCTGGAGGTCCTCGTGGTTCACGCTAATGCACGCACGGCACCCTTTGCCCGGCAGTTGATCGTGCAGCGCTATGAGGCGGGATGGCCGCCGGCTCGGATCGCTGAACAGCTGGGGGGCGCGCTCGACGGTGTACAAGTGGCTGGCCCGGCACCGGGAGGAGGGCGAGGCCGGGTTGGTGGATCGGTACTCGCGCCCGCACCACAGCCCCACCCACGTTTCTGCCGAAACCGAGGCGGCGATCCTGGCGCTACGGCAACGGTGCCATCGGGGTGCGGTGTTCATCGCGGGCCGGCTGGGACTGGTGGCCTCCATCGTGGGGCGTGTCCTGCGCCGCCACCAGGTGCCGCCACTGTCAGCAATGGACCCGATCACCGGGATGCCGGTCCGGCGGCGGCCGCATTGGCAGCACCTGGCGCGCAGTCTGCACCGCCCTCGGCCTACGCCGCCGGTTCACCAAACCCGGCTGCCCCTGGACCAACGGCGAAGCCGAACGCTTCGACCGCACCCTGCTCACCGAATTCGCCTACGCCCAACCCTGGACCTCCAACACCCACCGCCTGACCACCCGGCAGCATGCGTCCAGCACTACAACACTGAACGCCCACACTCCGCCCTACAAGGCCACCCACCCATCACCCGACTGCCCTGACCATCCACAACCTGTCAGGTCACGACAGCTAGCGCTTCCGCCGCCCCAGCAACGCGAGCACCGCGCCGACGCTGAACGCCCCCGCGACCGAGCCGGCACCGGGGCCGCGCCGGACCTCGACGACCGGGCGGATCACCGCGGGCGGTGGCGGTTCCACCACCGTGACCAGGTTCTCCCTGGCCGTCGCCGTCCAGGCGGTGACGAACAGCAGGAACCGCGACACGAGGTTCGCGAACACCAGCAGACCGATGATCGGCCCGAACACCGCGCTGCTCGGCGACGACGCGACGCTCGCGAGGTAGATGCTGCCGACCTGCTTCAGCACCTCGAACCCGATCGCCGCGATGATGGCGCCCTTCACGGCGCTGCGGACGGCCACCTTCTCCCGCGGCAGGCGCGAAAGCACCCACAGGAACACCAGCATGTTCGCCAGCAGCGACAGCACCACGGTCGCGACGGTGAGCAGGAACAGCGCCCACCCCTGGTCCTCCAGGCCGACCAGCCGCAGCAGCCATTTGCCGACCCCGCCGCCGATCGCGGTCAGGCCGAACGACACCACGAGCGCGAGCCCCAGCCCCACCAGCGACGCGAGGTCCTTCAAGGTCGTGGACACCACGGGGAGCTTCTTCTTCTCCTGCCCCCACTGCGCGGTCAGCGCGTCACGCAGGTTCGTCATCCAGCCGATGCCGGAGTAGAAGGCCAGCAGCAGACCGAGGATCCCGGTGCCGCCGCGAGCGGTGATCGCCGCCTGGATCAGGGTGTTGAACAGGTCCCCGAGCCCGGCCGGTGCCGACGACAGGATGCCGCGGCGCAGCTCGTCGATCGCGGTCTGGTTGTCGGAAAGGACGAATCCGACGATCGAGAACCCGACCATCAGCAGGGGGAACAGCGACAGCACGCTGAAGTACGTGATCGCGGCGGCGTAGTGGTTGCCGTAGCGCTCGCCGAACGCGTCGTTGGCCCTGAACAGGTGGTCGATCCACGGGTGCCGCCTGCGCAGCCGCGGGACCAGCTTCTCCTTCTCATCCGCCACGGAAAGACACTAACCACCTGCGCGGCGACCCGCACTTCGAGATGTCCACAATGGATTCCCGGCACCATCGGCTGCTCCCCTCCTCGTCGCGTTCAGCTACCGGCCGTGCACGCGTCGCCTGGCGTTCAGGAGGCGCTGGTTCACTCCAAGGGCTCTGCTGAACTCTCCCGCGAGAGGACGAAGTGACCCAGTCAGCACCTCCCGGCGGCGGCGACCCGGTGGCCGCGTTCACCGCCGAACTCGAGGAAATCCAGGCCAAGGCCGCGGCAGCGCAGGAACGGCTCCGCACCGCCATCGCGACGGCCAGCGCACCGGACGGGGCGGTCTCGGTGACCGTCGGCCCGAACGGGGCGCTGCAGGACATCCGGTTCGGGGCGCGTGCTTTCCAGCGTCCTCCGGAAGCGCTTTCCCGGCTCGTCATGGAGCTGATCGGCCGCGCGCAGCGCGAGGTGTCCGCCGAGGTCGCCGAGGCGTTCACCGGGATGGTCGGCGAGAACTCGACGGCCCGTGCGCTGCTCGACGACTTCCTGCCCGCCGCCGAGGACGACGAAACCGAGGACGACAGCGACACCTTCACCCCCGAGCCCGACGTCGTGGAGGAGCCTCCCCCGCCGCCGCGCGCCCAGCAGCCACCACCTCCGCGCCGCCGTCCGTCCCGGCCGGCGCCCGAGGAGGACGACGAAGACAACAGTCCCTGGTAGGGAGGACAACCAGTGGTATCCGGAGCAGGGTTCTCGGTCGATCCGGCCGAGCTGCGGAACTTCAGCCAGTACCTGTCGAACACCACCCAGCCCGCCGTGCAGGACGCCGCGAACCGCATGCAGGCCGCGAACGGCTTCGACAACGCGGCCTTCGGCATCCTGCTCGCCCAGGTGCTCGCCGTCCCGTCGCGGATCACGATGGCCGTGATCACCTCGGAGATCAGGAACCTCGCCGGCGACATCGGCAGCGCGGCGACCGACGTGAACAAGGCCGCGGACGCCTACGAGAGCCAGGACTCGAACGCGGCGCAGGGCCTGAGCACCTTCAGCACGGAGCTGGGCCGGTGACCCTCTCCGTCGACGCGTCGAACTCCACGACCGGTGCCGGCGTCATCGACAGCTGGCACATGGTGGCCGACTCCATCGGGAAGGTCCAGAACGCGCACGGCGCGGACCTGGCCGCCGTCAGCGTCGAACTCGGCGTCAACATCGCCAGCGCCGTGCTCGACACCGTCGCGTTCGTCATGGACCCCCTCGCGAAGCTGATCGCGGCGGGCCTGGGCTGGCTGATCGAGCACGTGTCGTTCCTCCGGTGGCCGCTGGACCAGGTCGCGGGCAACCCGTCCGAGGTCACGAAGCTCGCCAACGAGCTGCACAAGATCGGCGAGTCGCTGCGGATGACGGCCACCGACCTCGACGCCGCGCTCAAGGCGCAGATCACGAAGTGGGAGGGCGCCGGCCACGACAGCTTCGTGAAGTCGATCAACGACCGGCGCGGCTGGATCGACGCCAACGCCAAGGCCGCCGACGTCGCGGGCTACATGGTCGAGACCACCGGTGCCCTGATCTCCGCGGTGCGCTCGCTGCTGCGCGACATCATCACGACGGTCCTCGGCGACATCATCGCCACGATGCTGATCGCGCTCGCCATGGCCGCGTTCACCTTCGGCGCGTCGATCGCCGTCGGCGTCACGAAGGTGGTGGTCACGACCTGCGTGAAGGTGAGCGAGATGGCGACGAAGCTCACCGGGCTCGCCGCCCACGGCGCCCGCACGCAGAGCCGGCTGAGCCAGCTCGCGGAGTCGGTCCAGCCGGCCTCGCGTCCGGGCAGCGCCGGGCACGAGCTGGACACGCTGTCCAGCGGCGCGAACGGCAGGCCCGGCCCCGTCCCCAACTTCTCGCGGCCGTTCGGACCCGGCAACCCGCCGCCGGTCAACTCGCAGCCGAAGCCCAACGATGGGATCGGACAGGCGTTCACCACGGACGAACCGTTCCCCCTGGGCCCAGGAACGGCGGTCACCACCCCCAGCACCCACACCACCCCCAGCAGCACCCCGCCGCCCACGCCGGAGCCCACCCCGGCCGGCACCCGTCCGCCGACACCGGAACCCACTCCGACGCCGGAACCGACGCCGCGCCCGTCCGGTCCCTCGTCGTACCTGAGCAAGTACGACGTCGACATGATCAAGAAGCACGAGGGCTGGCTCAAGGACAAGTTCGGCGACAGCTACGCGAAGATGAAGTGGGTCGACACCTGGCTGAAGAACAAGCACCCGGACTACTACCCGATGCTCAAGGCCCTGTCGGACGCCAAGAGCTCCAAGAACTTCGTCGGCTGGGGCGGCAAGAGCATCGTGCAGATCGACCGCGGGCTCACCGACATCCAGCAGCAGGCCGAACAGGCCTGGCAGGAGGAACAGCAGAAGCAGCAACAGGACCAGCAGCAGAACACCGGCGCGCACTGAGCCCGCCACACCTCGAACGCCGTCCCCGCCCGGGGGCGGCGTTCGTCGTGCGCTCTCGAGTTCTGTACCTACTGCTATGTACAGTACGGGCCATGGACATCACCAAAGCCACGCCGCTGCCGGTCCCCGCCGACTGGGTCACCGGCACCACGAGGCTGGCGAACGTGCCGGGCGCTCCGGAGGGCTTCACCTACTTCCACGTCGAATTCGAACCGGGGGCGCGGACAGCGTGGCACCGGCACCCGCGCGGCCAGCTCATCTACGTCACAGCGGGCGAAGGCCTCGTGCAGCGGCGCGGCGGACCGGTCGAGCGGATCACCGCCGGGGACACCGTGTGGACGGAACCGGGCGAGTGGCACTGGCACGGCGCGGGTCCGGCCACCGGCCTGTCGCACCTGACCTTGCAGGGCGTCGACGAGCACGGTGATTCCGCGTCCTGGGGCGAACCTGTCGGTGACGACGAGTACCCGGGCGCCTGACGTGTACGCGATGCAGTACGAGCTGCCCCTGCCCGCCGACTACGACATGGCGATCATCCGCCGCCGCGTCGCCACCCGCGGTTTCCGCACCGACGACTTCGCGGGGCTGGGCCTCAAGGCGTACCTGATCCGCGAGCGCGCGGCGGGCTCACCCGTCAACCAGTACGCGCCGTTCTACCTGTGGCACGACATCGGCGCGATGAGCCGGTTCCTGGTGGGCGGAGGCGGGTTCCAGGGCATCGTCGACGACTTCGGGCGGCCGCCCGTGCGGCACTGGACCGGGATCGCGTTCGAACGAGGCCCCGGCGACGCGGCCCGCACCGCCACCCGCGACGTCACCGCGATGCCCGAGGACCTCGACGCGGCGATCGCGGACCTGCGGGAGCTGACCGCGCACGACCACGTCCACAGCGCGGCGCTGGCGTTCGACCCGGCGCACTGGCAGCTGGTGCGGTTCGTGCTGTGGGCCGACGAAGCCCCGGGCCGGTACGAGGTGCTGCACCTGTCGACGCCGTCGCTGACCGAACTCCCCACGGGGCGGCACTGGTGACGCTCAGCCTCGCCGCGGCCCGCCGACGAGCCCGCGCGTGGAGGTGTTCGACGTGGGCAACGGCTCGTCGAGGTTCGCCAGCACGACCTGCTCACCCGCCGCGACACCGGACTTGATCTCCGTGGCCGATGGCCCCACCACGCCCACGGTGACCCGCCTCGTCTCGGTCTTCCCGCCGGAAAGCACGGTGACGAAAGCGTTTGCGCCCGTCAGGTGCACGGCGGACGTGGGCACGGTGACGGCCGCGTTCGCAGTGCTCGTGACGATCGAGACCGACGCGGTCGCACCCGGGTACAGCTGCCCGCCCGCCGGCAGCGAGATCGTAACGGGGTAACTGGGCGAGCCGCCCGAGGTCGTGGACGCGAGCAGGCCGATCGACGTGACCTGCCCGGTGATCGGCTGCGCGCTGCCGTCCGGGGTCACGGTCGCCCGCTGCCCCGGCTTGACCTGCCCGGCCTGCAGGTCGCTGACCGCGGTGGTGACCTGGTTCTCCCCCGGCCCGAACACGACCACGTGCTCCGACGACGACGCCTGCTGCCCCTGGGTGAAGCCGATCTCGCCGACGGTGCCGTTGATCGGGCTCACGAGCGTCGCGGCGGCGAGGTTCTGCTGCGCCACCGCGACCTGGGCGTCCGCCGCGTCGATCGCGGCCTGGTCCGCGGCGAGCTGCTCGGCCGACGCCGGGGTGCTCGTCTTCGTGCCGCCGCCGCCCGTGGCCGACTTGCCACCCGAGGACGACGGTGCCTTCGACGTCGGCTGGGGTGTGGCGGTGGCGCGTGGTTCGGTGCTCGTGGCGTTCTTCGCGAGCGCGTCGGAAAGCGCTTTCTCCGCGTCCGCCAGCTTCTGCTCGTCGACCGCGGTGGTGTGCTGGACGTCCTGCGCCTCCTGGATCGCCGTCGTGCACGCGTCGACGGTGTCCTGGCTCTGCGGCTTCGTCCCGTCGACGACCGTGCGGCACGCCTTCTGCTGTGCCGCGACGGCGGCCGAGGCGGCGGTCAGGTCGAGGTCCACCTGGTGCTGCGCCGAGGTCACCGCGTCCTGCTGCGCCTTGAGCCCGGACGACGGGGAGGCCGCCACGTACAGCGCGGGGGTGACCCGGGCGGAGCTCGTCGTCTGCCCGGACTGGTCCGCCGCGAGCTTCGCCCGCGCCGTGGCCAGCGTGGACTGCGCGGACGCGAGCTGGGCCTGCAACGACGTGGTGTCCAGCTGCGCAAGCGTTTGCCCGGCCGTGACCTGCTGTCCGGCCCGCACCGGGATCGACGCGACCTGGCCGCTGACCGGGAACGACAGGGTCGCGCTGTCGACCGGCTCGATGGTGCCGGTCGTGTCGAGCGTCGCCGTGACGGTCGCCGGTCGGGCCGTCGCCGTGCGGTAGCCCGGCGCGGAGGACGCCGACGTGGCCCAGAAGACCGCGCCGCCCGCGACGACGACCACCACCCCCGCGACGGTGACGATCCGCCTGGTGCGCCTAGCCATTGCCGCCTCCGGTTTCCCGCCTGCCGCCGAAGCCCGTCGTACAGCCGTTGGGCCCGGCCTGGCTGATCGAGATCGTCTGCGCGGTCACGGCACCGGTTTCGTCGGCCTTCCCGGTCGCCGCGACGCATTCGCCGACCTTGAGCGCGCTGGAGTTCGCCGCCTCCGACTTCGTGTACGTCGTGCCGGCGTCGACCGTCACCTGCACGGAGGTGGTGGCACCGGTCTGCCGGTTGTCCTGCTCGACGGTGAACCCGGTGCCGCTGACCGCGGTGACCTTGCCGAAGGCACCGCGCCCCTGCCCGTTGCCCTGACTGTTCGTCCTCGACGGGCGCGCGGTGCCGTTCTGCGGGCGCATACCCCCGCCGGCGCCGCGGAAGCCGCCGTCGCAGGCCCCGTCGACCGGCGCGCTGATCTCGACGGTCTTCGCTGTCACCGGCGTCCCGGTACCGGTCACCACGACACACGAACCGGCCGTGACGTCGGCGAGTGTGGCCGCCACCCGGTCGGTGACCGTGGTGCTGCCGGAGAAGTTCACGGTCACCTGGCCGTCGGTCTGGTTCTGCATCTCGATGCTCGACCCGCTGACCTGTGCCACCGTGCCGGACGCCGCGGGACCGCGGTTCGCTCCCGCGCTACTGGACGGCGGCGCGGGACTGGCCGGTGCGGCCGTGCCGCTGTCCGCCGAACCACAGGCCGCGAGGGTGAGCGCGAGCGCACCGCCCGCGACGGTGAGCAAGCCGCGTCGCACCATGTTTCCTCCGTTACTCGCTGCGCAGGGCGTCGATCGGGGCGAGCCGGGCCGCGCGGCTCGCGGGGTAGACGCCGAAGACCAGGCCGATCGCGATCGCGGTGAGGATCGCGACGAGGGTCGCGGACGGGCTGATCGCGATCTGGATCGCGATCAGGTGCGGCAGGACCAGCGCGCCGACGATGCCCAGCAGTGCGCCGAGCAGCCCGCCCGCGAGCCCCAGCACCGACGCCTCGACCATGAACTGCCTGCGGATCACCACCGGGCTCGCGCCGACGGCCTTGCGCAGGCCGATCTCGCGGATCCGTTCGGTGACCGAGACGAGCATGATGTTCATGACCCCGATCCCGCCGACGAGCAGTGAGATCGCGGCGACCCCGCCGAGCAGCAGCGTCAGCGTCTGGCTCACCGAACTGGCGGTGGACAGCAGCGACTCCTGGCTCGCGATGGTGAAGTCCGCGCCGGCCGGGTCGGTGATGTGGTGCAGCGCCAGCAGTTCCTGGTTCGCCTCCTGGTAGGCGGCGGACAGCGTGTCCGGGGTGGTCGCCTCCAGGTAGATCGCCTGCACCGAGGTGCGCGTGCTGCCGCCGATCAGCCGGTCGGCGGCCGTGCTGATCGGCACGAGCGCGGTGTCGTCCTGGTTCTGCGCCGCCGACGTTCCGGCGGAGGCCAGCACACCGACCACGGAGAACGGCGTGGTGCCGATGGTGACGGTCCGGCCGACGGCGTTGCCTGCCGTGCCGAACAGCTCCTCCGCGGTGGCCGGCCCGAGCACCACGACGGCCGCTTCACCCGTCTCGTCGGCGTCGGTGAGGAACCGGCCTTCGGAGACCGTCCGCGCCCGCACCCCGAGCCATGTGGGAGTGGCGCCGACCACCGTGGTCGTCCACGTCGTGGCACCCGCGGCCAGCTCGGAGCTCTTGCTCGTCGTGGGCGCGACCGCCGCGATGTCCGGTGCCACCCCGGGCGCGGCGAGCGCGTTCGCGTCGTGCACTGTGAGCGTGGTGGCCGAACCGCTGCCGCCGCGCACCCCGGTGCTGCTCGTGCTGCTGCCCGGCGAGACGACGAGCAGGTTCGTGCCCAGCGAGTTGATCGCCGAGGCGACCTGCGCCTGCGCACCCTCGCCGAGGCCGACGGTGAGGATCACCGCGGCGATGCCGATCAGGATGCCGAGCATCGTCAGCCCCGACCGCAGCCGGTGCGACCGGATCGCTTCGAGGCTCGTGCGCAGGGTTTCCAGCCAACTCACCGGATGACCCCCGTGTCCGCGAGCGCGGTGTCCGACTCGATGAGCCCGTCACGCAGCCGCACCACGCGGTTCGCGTGTGCCGCGACCTCCTCCTCGTGCGTGATCAGCACGATGGTGTGGCCGACCTGGTTGAGCTCGCGGAACACCGACAGCACGTCCGCGGTGGCCGCCGAGTCGAGCGCACCCGTGGGTTCGTCCGCCAGCACCATCGACGGCCGGTTGACCAGCGCCCTCGCCAGCGCGACGCGGGACTGCTGCCCGCCGGACAACTCGTTGGGGCGGTGGTCGATCCGGTCGCCGAGCCCGACGCGCTCCAGCAGCTCGACCGCTCGTGCCCGCCGCTCGGCGCGCTTGACCCCGGCGTAGCACAGCGGCAGTTCCACGTTCCGCCACGCCGGCAGTCCCGGCAGCAGGTTGAACTGCTGGAACACGAAACCGATGCGGCGGTTGCGGATCGCGGCGAGGTCCAGTTCGGACAGCCCGCTCACGTCCTCACCGGCGAGCGCGTAACTGCCGGTGCTGAGCAGGTCGAGACAGCCGAGGATGTGCATGAGCGTCGACTTGCCGGAGCCGGACGGCCCCATGATCGCGACGTACTCACCCTCCTCGACACGCAGCGAAACCCCGCGCAGCGCCTCGACCTCCACCACTCCGGTGGAGTAGACCTTGCGCACGTCCCGGACGTCGATGACGGGAACGCTCATCCGCCGAACCCGCCTCTGCCACCGAAACCACCGGTCCGGTTGCCCCCGCCGGCGCCACCGAACCCACCGGTACCACCGAAACCGCCCGTACCGCCGGTGCGGCCACCGGTGCCGCCGGAGCGCGGAGCCGCACCACCGGTCTCGACCACGACCTGCTCCCCTTCGGACAGTCCACTGAGGACTTGGACCATGCCGCCGGAGGTCTGCCCGACCTGGATCGCCTTGCTGGTCCGCTTGCCGTCGGCCAGCTCGTCGACGGTCGCCTGGCCGCCGTTGTAGTGCACGGCGCCGGCCGGGACGGCGAGCACGTCGGTCAGCTGCTTGACCACGATGGCGACGGTGGCGTTCGCACCGGCGATGAGCCCGGCCGGTGTACCCGTGACGCTGATGGTCACCGGATAGCTGGGCACGGAGGTGGTACCGCTCGCCATCACGGCGACGGTGCTGACCGTGCCGTAGACCGGCTGCGTCGCGCCGTCCGGCGTGATCACGGCCTGCTCACCCGCCTTGACCTGGCCGACCTCGGTGTCGTCGACGCTCGCGTTCACGACGTACGAACCGGTCGAGATCACCACGATCTGCGCGGTAGAGCTGGAACTGGACGAGGAAGAAGCGGCCGAACCCGTGCTGCCCTGCCCACCGGCCTGGCCGCTGGAGGCACCGCTCCCCGACGACGACGCCGGGCTGCCGCCGTTACCCGAGCCGCCGGCCGAAACCTGTTGTCCCACAGTCAGGTTCACCGCGGCGACGGTGCCGTCGATGGGTGCGGTCAGCGTCGCCTGCGCCAGTGCGGCCTGCGCGTTGTCGAGCTGGTTCTGGGCCGCGGTGATCGACGCCTCGTCGGCCGCGAGCTGCGCCGAGGACGCCCCGCCCGACTGGTCGGACGAGAGTTTCGACTGGCCCGAGGCCAGGGTGGCCTTGGCCTGCGCCACGCTCGCCGCCAGCGACGCGGACTGCACCGTCGCGAGCGCCTGCCCGGCGGTGACCTGCTGGCCCACGGTCACGTTCACCGCGGTCACCTGCCCGGACACGCCGAAGTTCAGGTCGCTGCGCTGCGCCGGTTCGATCGTGCCCGACGAGGAGACCGTCTGTTTCAGCGTGGTCGTGTTCGCGGCCACGAGCCGGTACGAGGGCGCGGGATCGGGGCGGGTGACCACCCAGACCGTGATCCCCGCCGCCGCCACCACGACGACGGCGGCGGTGCCGTACACCCACCGCCGTTTTCCCTGAATTCTGCCCAGCACGGCGAAGAGCTTCACCGGTCATGCTGAGGAGGATCTGAGAAAAAGGCGGTTCCTCGCTGTGTATCAGCTGTGTATTCGGGGTAAAGGGCGTTTTACTTTCCCGGCGGCAGGAAACCGACGCGGTCGTACACGAGCGCGAGCGTCTCCGCCGCCACGCTCCGCGCCCGTTCCGCACCGCGCGCCAGCACCTTGTCCAGTTCGGCCAGATCGTCCAAATAGGACTTTACCCGCTCCTGGAACGGGGTGACGAACTCGACGAGCACCTCGGCGAGGTCCTTCTTCAGGTCCCCGTAACCCTTTCCGGCGTACGCCGCTTCGAGTTCGGGAATGGTGCGGCCGTCGAGCGCCGAATAGATCGTCAGCAGGTTCGACACGCCCGCCTTCTGCTCCGGGTCGAACACGATCTCCCGGCCGGTGTCGGTGACCGCGGAGCGGATCTTCTTCGCGGACCGCTTCGGCTCGTCCAGCAGCTCGATGATGCCGTTCGGCGAGGACGCCGACTTGCTCATCTTCACCGCCGGGTCCTGCAGGTCGTAGATCTTCGCGGTGCCCTTGACGATGTGCGGCTCCGGCACCGTGAGGGCCTTGCCGAAGCGCTGGTTGAACCGCTGCGCCAGGTTGCGGGTCAGCTCCAGGTGCTGGCGCTGGTCCTCGCCCACCGGCACCGCGTCCGCCTGGTAGATCAGGATGTCCGCGGCCATCAGCACCGGGTAGGTGAACAGGCCGACGCTCGCGTGGTCGGTGCCCTGCCGCGCGGCCTTGTCCTTGAACTGCGTCATCCGGCTGGCCTCGCCGAAACCGGTCAGGCATTCCAGCACCCAGGACAGCTGGGCGTGCTCGGGCACCTGGCTCTGCACGAACAGCGCGCTGCGCTCCGGGTCGACGCCGAGCGCGAGCAGCTGGGCCGCCGAGACCCGGGTGCGCTGCCGCAGCACCTTCGGGTCCTGCTCCACGGTGATCGCGTGCAGGTCGACGACCATGTAGTAGGCCTCGTGCGTGTCCTGCAGCAGCACCCACTGCTGCAGGGCCCCGAGGTAGTTGCCGAGGTGGAACGAGTCGGCGGTCGGCTGGATGCCGGACAGCACGCGCAGCCGGGCCGGGGTCTTTTCAGCGCTGGACACGGCTTCGATTGTTTCAGGCCCCGCGTGCCGCGATGGCGGCGAGGTCCGCGGCCGGTCCCCGCAGCGCCTGCCCGGCGGGCCAGATGACGCGCAGCGCCCGCCGCAGGTCGGTGCCGGAGACGTCGAGCCCCACGAGCGTGCCGGCGGCCAGCTCGGCGGCGACGGTGTGCGCGCCCAGTACCGCGGGTGCGATGCCCTCCATCACGGCGGCCTTGATCGCGGTCGTCGAGGACAGCTCGAGCAGCGGGTCGGCGAGCCGGTGCGGGGCGAGCGCCAGCTCCAGTGCCCGCCGCGTGCCCGACCCCCGCTCACGGCTGACGAGCGGGGTCGCGGCGAGTTCGTCGGGGCCGATGCGGCGCGCGCGCCTCGCCCACGGGTGGGCGGGCGCCACCACGAGCCGCAGCTCGTCGACGGCCACCGTCTCCGCCCGCAGGCCCGTCTGCAGGTCCGGCCCCTCGACGAAACCGAGGTCGGCTTCCCCCGCGAGCACCCGGTTCGCGACCTCCGAGGAGTTCCCCGACGTCAGCGCGACGGCGGTCCCCGGGGCGAGCGTGTGCAGCGCGGCGAGCCACTTGGGCAGCAGGTACTCGGCCACGGTGAGACTCGCGGCGACGTGCAGGTGGCTGTCTCGTTCGTCACGCAGCGCCGCAATCCCGGCCTCCAGGTCGGCCGCGGCCTCGACGACGGGCCGGGCCCAGTCCGCGACCAGCGCACCCGCCTTGCTCAGCCGGGAACCCCGGGGCGAGCGTTCGACGAGCGCGACGCCGATCCGGGCTTCGAGCTGCTGGATCCGGGCGCTGGCGGCGGGCTGGGAGATGCCGTGGGCGCGGGCGGCGGCTCCGATCCCGCCCAGCCTGGCCACCGAGAGGAGCAGGTCGAACCCGGCCAGTTCGGTGACACGTGGCGGCAAGGGCATAAGTCCAGGCTATGAGCTGATTGGCATGCGGTGTCTACCGTTTCCGTCGATATACCCCGAACGTGTGGGCATGGCCTCGTTTTCTCCCCTGCCGCGCGCGGGGACCACCCCGAACTGGTTCGCCTCGGTCATGGGTACCGGCATCGTCGCCAACGCCGTGCCCGTCCTGCCCCTGCACCTCCCGGGACTGCGCGGCGCGGCGACGGTGGTCTGGGCCATCGCGGCGGTGTGGCTGGTGGTGCTGTGCGCCGTGATGGCCGGTGAGTGGCGCCGCAACGCGTCCGGCCAGTTGGCGCAGCTGCGGGACCCCGTTCTGGCGCATTTCTGGGGAGCGCCGCCGATGGCGCTGCTGACCGTCGGCGCGGGCACGCTCGCGCTGGGGCGGGACTGGATCGGCCTGCCCGCCGCCCTCGGGGTGGCGTGGGTGCTGTGGGTGGCGGGGACCGCGCTGGGCCTCGTGACGGCGGTCGGGCTGCCGTACCGGATGATCACGGGTCGCGTGGTCGACGGTGAGGCGTTCGGCGGCTGGCTCATGCCGGTCGTCCCGCCGATGGTCTCGGCCGCGACGGGTGCCGCGCTGGTGCCGCACCTGCCCGCGGGACAGGCGCGGTTGACGATGGTGCTGGGGTGCTACGCGTTGTTCGGGGTGAGCCTGTTCGCCACGCTCGCGCTGCTGCCGCTGATCTGGCACCGCCTGGTGCGCGGCGGTCCGGGTCTGGCGCCGGGTGGTTCGGGTCTGGCGCGCGGCGGTCCGGGGCTGGCGCCGGGCGGTCGGGGTCTCGCGCCGGGCGGTTCCGGCCTGGCGCCGGATGGCCCGGATCTGGCGCGCGGCGGTCCGGGTGTCGCGCCGGGCGGTCCGGGTCTGGCGTCCGATGGCCCGGGGCTGGTGCGCGGCGGCCCGGGTCTGGCGCCGACGGTGTGGATCGTGCTGGGGCCGTTGGGCCAGTCGATCACCGCGGCGAACCTCCTCGGCGGGGTCGCACCGTTCGGGGCGGCGGGACGGTGGCTGGGCGTGCTGTACGGCGTGCCGACGTGGGGGTTCGCGATGCTGTGGCTGGTGCTGGCGATCGCGGTGGTCGTGCGGGCGGGGGCGCCGTTTTCGTTGACGTGGTGGAGTTTCACGTTCCCGCTCGGGACCTGCGTGACCGGGACGTGCGCGCTGGCAGAGGTGACCGGGGCGGAGCTGTTCACCGTGGCGGGCGTGGCGCTGTACGTGCTGCTGGTCGGCCTGTGGGCCGCTGTCACCGCGCGGACCGTCGTGGCCGTGGGCCGCGTGGAGTTGCGCCGGTTCGCGGGGACGCCGGAGGTGCAGGTGCTTGGACGCCGGTAAGGCGCCGAGCGGGGGTCGCGGTCACCGTGCTGCGCTCGCCGCGGGGGCGCCGAGCGGCGAGTGCCGGAAGCGTTTAGGCGCTCGGATCCCGGTGGGGTGCTGAGCGAGAGCCGCGCGAGCCGCGGGAGGGCTCAGACGCTCGGGCGCCGGTAGGGCGTGAGCGTGGGCCGGGTGGTGTCCGGCTCGGCGGGGGTGGGTTCGGCGGGCGGCTGCGCGGCCTTGCGCCGCTGGCGGACGACGCCGAGCGCCATCCCCACGACGCCGAGGACCACGGCGGCCAGGCCGACGGGGCCGAGCAGCCCGAAGGACATCTCGTTGGTGGGGTTCAGCTGGGCCTCGGCCGCGTTCGCCACGCCCGGGGCCGCGAAGAGCGTGCTCGCGCTCAGCGCCAGGACCATGAGCCGCCTGGCCGGAGTGGTTCGGTTGCGCACCGGTGTCCCTCCTGAAGCGAGATGCCGTTCTGAAAACGCCGTCACCCTAATGGGCGGTTGTTGCCTGCGTGAAAACTACCGAGCGTGTCAAGCCCGACCGTCTACGCTCAACTCGGGGCCAGACCCTAGCGCCCATCCGAGTGCCCGCAACACAGGGGTGTGTCGATCATCGCTCGGCACGCGCAGAATGCCGGATATGTGTCGGAGCATCAAAACCCTGCGCCCGCCCTACGCCGAGCAGGTGACCAGCGAGGACGTCCACGCCGCCGCGCTGCAGTACGTCCGCAAGGTGTCGGGCTTCCGCGCCCCGGCCGCCCACAACGCGGAAGCGTTCGAGCGCGCAGTGGCGACCATCGCCCAGGCGACGGAGGAACTCCTGTCCACGCTGCAGGTCCGAGGCGCCCACTCCCACTGACTCGACAGCCGAGCCGCCGGACACCGGAGGCAGGCCCGCGGCGCGGGCGAGGAGGCGGCACTGGGGACCCATGACCGGTGGCCGAAGTGGCGCCAGCCGTCGGCGGAGATCGCACCACGGGCCGACACCCGGCGACGGGGCGGCATCAACGATCGGCGGGCGGCCGAGGTGGGCGTGCGGTGGCCGAAGTGGCGCCAGCGTCCGCGCCGGCGCCCGAGGCAGCAGCGGCCGTTGACCGGAACCGACCCGGGATGCAATCCGAGATCCGGTGACCATCGCATCGATTCCGCTCCAGTCCGATGGCGCGGGGGCCTCTCGTGGCCTCTGCGGCCACCAAACGCACCTTCTCCCCTCCCCGCATCACCACTCGCACCGACAACTTCTCCCGTCTTGACAACTTTTCTTTTCGGTGTCATCGTTGCCCCATGCTCGAAGTCGCCGTGATCGAAGACCCCGCCGCCGCGGAGGTGACGCTCGACCCGATCCGCCGGAAGCTGCTGGCCGCGCTCGCCGTGCCGGGGTCGGCCACTACGCTCGCCGCGCAGGTGGGCCTGCCCCGCCAGAAGGTCAACTACCACCTGCGGGCGCTGGAGCGGCACGGCCTCGTCGAGCTGGTCGAGGAGCGCCGGAAGGGCAACGTCACGGAGCGCGTCCTGCAGGCGAGCGCCGCGTCGTACGTCATCTCCCCCACGGCGCTCGCCGACGTGGCACCCGACCCGGACCGCGCGCCCGACCAGCTGTCCGCGCGCTGGCTCCTCGCGCTGGCCGCCCGGCTGGTGCGCGAGCTCGGCGAGCTCATCACCGGCGCGACGGCGGCCCGCCAGCGTCTCGCCACGTACGCCATCGACTCCGAAATCCGCTTCGCCACCGCCGCCGACAGGGCGGCGTTCGCGGAGGAACTCGGCGAGACCGTCAAGGAGCTCGTCGGGAAGTACCACGACGAAACGGCTCCGGGTGGCCGGAAGCACCGCCTGGTCGTCGCACTCCACCCGAGCCTCAAGAGGAAGGAGCACTGAAATGGGCAAGGAATTCAAGATCGAACGGGAAGTCGTGCTGCCGGCCGCGCCGGAAGAGGTCTTCGCCGCCGTCACGACCGGGACAGCCGGCTGGCTGTTCCCGACCCCGCAGCCCGACCCGGCCGACCCGGTGGTCAAGAACTGGGAGCCGCCCCACAGGTACACCGTGCGGCAGGACGGCGAGGACGGCTGGTTCAACGCGCTCGACTACATCATCGAGGCGCGTGACGGCGGCACCGCCGCGCTCCGGTACGTCCACAGTGGAATCTTCACCGACGACTGGGACACCCAGTACGACGGCGCGAGCAAGCACACCGACTTCTACCACCACACGCTCGCCCAGTACCTGCGCCACTTCCCCGGCCGCAAGGCGACCTACGCCGAGGTGCACGGCCCCGCCGCGTCCTCGACGCCGACCGCGCTCGAGTCGGTGAAGAAGTCCCTCGGCGTCTCGCGCGCCGACGAGACCGTCCGGCTCGAACTGCCCGGCCTCGCACCGGTCGACGCGGTCGTGGACTACCTGAACGAGTACTTCATCGGCCTCCGCACGGCGGACGCGATGTACCGCATCTTCGGCCGCAACAACTTCGGCAGCACGGTGGACGTGGGCGCGCACCTGTTCGCCGACGGCGCCGACGAGAAGCGGGTCGAGCAGGCGTGGCGAGAGTTCCTGAACGGGGTCTTCGCGGCGTGAGCCCGAAGCAGAGCGCGGGAATCCTGTTGTACCGCAAGACGGACGGCGAGCTCGAAGTCCTCTTGGGACACATGGGCGGCCCGTTCTGGGCGCGGAAGGACGCGGGCGGGTGGTCGCTGCCGAAGGGCGAGTACGAGCCGGACGAAACCCCGGAAGCGGCCGCCCGCCGCGAGTTCGCCGAGGAGCTGGGCATCCCGGTGCCGGAGGGCGAACTCGTCGACCTCGGCGCGGTCAAGCAGTCCGGCGGCAAAGTCGTCACCGTGTGGGCGCTGGAAGGCGACCTCGATCCGGCGCAGGTGGTGCCGGGCACGTTCGAGATGGAGTGGCCCAAGGGTTCCGGCAAGCTGTGCGAGTTCCCCGAGATGGACCGCTTCGGCTGGTTCCGGCTCCCCGAGGCACGCGAGAAGCTGCTGAAGAGCCAGCACCCGTTCCTCGAGCGCCTCGCCGAGGCCGTCGGCGGGTGACGGGCACGGCCCCGGCGGTGAGGACCGCGCCGGGGCCCGGACTCAGCTCACCGTGGCGGCTCCCAGTCGTAGGTGACGGTCAGCGGCGCGTGGTCGGACCAGCGGGCTTCGTAGCTCTCCGCGCGTTCGACCCGCGCCGACACCGCCCGCTCGGCGAGCCCCGGCGTCACGACCTGGAGGTCGATCCGCCAGCCCGCGTCGTTGTCGAACGCCTTGCCGCGGTAGGACCACCACGTGTACGGGCCGGGGCCCTCCGGGTCGAGCTTGCGCTGCACGTCGACGTACCCCGCCTCGGAGTACACCCGGCCGAGCCACTCGCGTTCCTCCGGCAGGAAGCCCGAGTTCTTCCGGTTGGTGCGCCAGTTCTTCAGGTCGACCTCGGCGTGCGCGATGTTCCAGTCCCCCATCACGACGACCTCGGCGCCGGCCGCCTCCGCCTTCCCGCGCAGCTCGACCAGGTACGGCAGGAACGCGGCCATGAACCGCTCCTTCTCCTCCTGCCGCGGCGTGCCGACGTCCCCGCTCGGCAGGTACAGGCTCGCCACCACCAGCCCCGGCAGGTGCACCTCCAGGTACCGCCCGCTCTCCTCGAACTCCGGCTCGCCGAAGCCCACACGCACCTCCAGCGGCTCGACGCGCGTGTACACCGAGACGCCGTTGCGCCCCTTGACCGAGCACGCCGCGTGGTGCGCGTGCCAGCCCATCGGCGCCACGACCTCCTCGGGCAGCTGGCTCGCTTCGGCGCGCACCTCCTGGCAGGCGACGACGTCGGCCTCGCTGGCGGCGAGCCACTCGACGAAGCCCTTCTTGGCGGCGGCACGCATGCCGTTGACGTTCACGGTGGAGATGGTCAGCACGCTCCGCAGGCTACCGGGCCCCACCGACAGAAAAGCGTCAGCCGCAGTTGGTGCCCGCGACCGGCTGCAGGTACTCGGTCTTGGCCCACTTGTTCTCGGCCAGCTTGCGGAAGCCGTTCTGCACCACGGGCTCGGCGCCGGTCTTCGCGTCGTGGTTGAACTTGGCCACGATGTCGGCGTGCACGTCGGGAGCCGCCCGCACGTTGAGCACGTCGGCGGTCACCGTGACCTGGCAGCCGCCGCTGCCGCCGGTCGCCCCTTCCGACGCCCGCTTGTCGGCGCCCATCACGTAGATGAGCCCGATGCCCACCAGCACGGCCACGATCATCAGGACCCGTTTCTTCGGGATGCCCAGGATCACGGGAAACTCCTCGCCGGTCTGCGAAAACGCTCCGGGTAAGGGTAGCCACACAAAGTTGACCGGCGACAGGCCGAACGGCGGAAACCACCCGGAGGCCGCAACGAGCGTGACCGGCCCGTCACGGACAGCGACAAGGGCGCGCCCGGCGAACCGGTGCGCGCCCTCGTTCCGCTGCTCAGGTACCCCGTCAGGCCTGGTTGATCTTCTTCGCCAGGTTCTCGTCGAGGGTCGCGAGGAACTCCTCCGTGGTCTGCCACGGCTGGTCCTTGCCGACGAGCAGGGCCAGGTCCTTGGTCATCTTGCCGCTCTCGACGGTCTCGATGACGACCTGCTCCAGCTTCGTGGCGAAGCCGATCAGCTCGGAGTTGCCGTCCAGCTTGCCGCGGTGCTCCAGGCCCCGGGTCCACGCGAAGATCGACGCGATCGGGTTCGTGGAGGTCGGCTTGCCCTGCTGGTGCTGGCGGTAGTGCCGGGTCACCGTGCCGTGCGCGGCCTCGGCCTCGACGGTCTTGCCGTCCGGCGTGCGCAGCACCGACGTCATCAGGCCGAGCGAACCGAAGCCCTGCGCGACCGTGTCGGACTGGACGTCACCGTCGTAGTTCTTGGTGGCCCAGACGTAGCCGCCCTCCCACTTCAGCGACGCGGCGACCATGTCGTCGATCAGCCGGTGCTCGTAGGTCAGGCCCTTGGCGTCGAAGTCGGCCTTGAACTCGTTCTCGAAGACCTCGGCGAAGACGTCCTTGAACATGCCGTCGTAGGCCTTGAGGATCGTGTTCTTGGTCGAGAGGTACACCGGGAAGCCGCGGTCGAGGCCGTACTGCAGCGAGGCGCGGGCGAAGTCCTCGATCGACTTGCGGAAGTTGTACATCCCCATGGCGACCCCGCCGCCCTCGGGGAACTTCGCGACCTCGAACTCCATCGGCTCGGAGCCGTCCTCCGGCGTGTAGGTGATGGTCACCGTGCCGGGGCCGGGCACCTTGAAGTCGGTGGCCTTGTACTGGTCACCGTGCGCGTGGCGGCCGATGATGATCGGCTTGGTCCAGCCGGGTACCAGCCGGGGGATGTTGGAGATGATGATCGGCTCGCGGAAGACGACGCCGCCGAGGATGTTGCGGATGGTGCCGTTGGGGCTCCGCCACATCTTCTTCAGGCCGAACTCCTCGACGCGGGCCTCGTCGGGGGTGATGGTGGCGCACTTGACGCCGACGCCGTGCTGCTTGATGGCGTTCGCCGCGTCGATGGTGACCTGGTCGTCGGTACGGTCCCGCTCCTCGATGCCCAGGTCGTAGTAAGCCAGGTTCACATCCAGGTACGGATGGATGAGCTTGTCCTTGATGAACTGCCAGATGATGCGGGTCATCTCGTCGCCGTCGAGCTCGACGACGGTGCCCTCGACCTTGATCTTGGCCATGAGCAGCGGTGCTCCTCTCGCGGATCCTCGCGTTTTGAGTTCGATGCGCTGTGGTATGCGGTACAAGCGTACTGCTAGCGCGAGCTCAGCGCCCCAAGTGGTGACGAACGCCCAGTCTCGCAGTTTCGGACCGTGGCCCGGATCACCGGGTGCGCGTAGGTTTCCCGCATGCGCTTCGGGATAAAGACCAGGCCGGAACACACGACGTGGCCGGAACTGCGGGACGTCTGGATCGCCGCGGACGACATCGAGCTGTTCGAGTCGGCGTGGAACTGGGACCACTTCTACCCGCTCACCGGCGACCTCGCCGGCCCCAACTTCGAGGGCTGGACGATGCTCGCCGCGCTCGCGCAGGCCACGCGCCGGATCCGGCTCGGCTGCCAGGTCACGGGCATGATCTACCGGCACCCCGCGGTGCTGGCGAACATGGCGGCGACGATCGACGTGATCTCCGAGGGCCGTCTCGACCTCGGCGTCGGCGCGGGCTGGAACCAGCAGGAGTGCGACGCCTACGGCATCGAGCTGCCCCCGTTGCGCGAGCGGTTCGACCAGTTCGACGAGGGCGTGCAGGTGCTCATCGGGCTGCTGTCCCAGGAGACCACGACGTTCGAAGGCCGCTACTTCCGGCTCACCGACGCGCGCTGCGAACCGAAGGGCTTCCAGCGCCCGCACCCGCCGATCGTGATCGGCGGCCGGGGACCGCGGCGCACGCTGCGGGCGGTGGCGCTGTGGGCGCAGCAGTGGAACGCGATCGTGCAGAGCCCCGCCGACTGGCGCGCGCTCAAGGAAACCCTGCTGGTGCGCTGCGACGAGGTGGGCCGCAACCCGGCGGAGATCGTGTGCTCGGTGAACGTGGTGATCGACCCCGAGCAGGGCATCGGCCCGGCGGTGGACAAGGTCGCGGCCTACGCCGAGGCCGGCGTGGACCTGGTGATCATGAACCTGCCCCACCGCGCGAAGCCGGAGATCCTGGAGCCGCTCGCCGAGGCGCTCACGCCGCTGGCGTCGGCGTAGGCGGCACCGGAGAGCGTTTCAGCGCCGCGCCGTGGGCCTGGTCTCCGGCGCGAACCGGAACGTGAGGCGTTCCATCAACGCCTTGCGCCGGGTGTTCTGGAACGCCGCGATGAGCCACCGCTCCCCCTCGCGCACGAGGGTGTAGGTCTGGACCTTCGGCAGCTTCTTCGGAGCCGCACCCTTGTAGTTGTCCCCACGGGTGGTCAGGACGGCCACGTCCGGGCCGAGGAAGCGCACGTCGAGCAGCTCGTACGTGAGTTTCGCGCCCTTGAGGAACCCGGCGAACAGGGCGCGGTGGCTCTTCGCGATGTCCCGCCGCCCCTGGTAGTGCGTGCCGACGAAGGTGACGTATGTGGCGTCTTCGGTGAGTGGGCGGCATACGCGTCGGCGTCGCCACGAGCCCACGCGTCGCCGAGCGAGTCGGCCTGCACGGACTGGCCGCCGCGGAGGCCGCGGGCCTGAACCCCTCGGAGTGGTACGCGCTCAGCCTGCTCGCGCTCGAGGGCGCGCTGACCTCGGGAGAGCTGTCCACTCGCACGGGTCTGACCACCGGCGCGACGACCCGGCTCATCGACCGCCTCGAACGCGCCGGCTACGTCCGCCGCGCGGCCGACCCCGCGGACCGCCGCAAGGTGGTGGTCGAGCAGGTGCCGGAGGCTCTCGCAGAGATCCAGCGGATCGTCACGCCAGCCCGGCGCCACATCGCCGAGGTGCTCGCCCAGTACCCGGCCGAACAGCAGGAGATCCTGTTCGACTACTTCGCCCGCGCCGCTCCGGCCTACCGCGAGGCCTCGGAGGAGATCCGCCGGACGATCAAGCGCCGGCGCGGCCGGTGACCCGCCCTAACCCTGGAACGCGGCGCGGTAGCGCTGCGGGCTGGTGCCGACGACGCGCTTGAACCGGTCGCGGAACGCCGTGGACGAACCGAAACCGACCGCGCCCGCGATGCGGTCGACCGGGTCGTCGGTGGTTTCGAGCAGGTGCTGAGCGCGGCGGACGCGGATCCGGTGCAGCCACTGCACCGGCGTCGTGCCGGTCTGTTCCCGGAAGCGGCGGTTGAGGGTGCGCGTGCTCATCCCCGCGTGTGCCGCCATGTCTTCGAGCGCGAGGTCTCGCTCCGCGTTGTCCTCCAGCCACCGCAACAGTGGTTCCAGCACCGAGCCGCGGGGCACCGGCGGCTGGTCGTGGACGATGAACTGCGCCTGCCCACCCTCGCGTTCCAGCGGCATCACGGACAGCCGCGCGGCCTCGGCAGCGACGGCGGAACCGTGGTCCCGGCGGATGAGGTGCAGGCACAGGTCCAGCCCCGCCGCGGCACCCGCCGACGTGAGGAACTGGCCGTTGTCGACGTAGAGCACGTCCGGGTCGAGGTCGACGGCCGGATACCGCTGCGCGAAAACGCCTGCGGCGAACCAGTGCGTCGTCGCGCGCAGCCCGTCGAGGAGGCCTGTGGCGGCGAGGATGAAGGCACCCGAACAGATCGAGGCGATCCGGCTGCCCCGCGCCGCGGCCTGCCGCAGGGCGTCGAGGACGTCGTCGGGCACGGGTCTGGCCGGATTGGCGGTGCCCGGCAGGATGATCGTGTCCGCCTCGGCGAGCGCCTCCAGGCCGTGGCCCGGTTGCAAGGTGAACGCGCCGGCCGCGACGCTCGGCGACGCGCCGCACACCAGCACGCGGTAGGCGGGGCCGCCGCCGGGCAGGCGGGTCCGGCTGAACACCTCGATCGGGGTCGACAGGTCGAACGGGATCACGTCTTCGAGCGCCAGGACCGCCACCGTGTGCATGCCACGACCGTAGCTGGCGAAAATCCGTCGCAACCTGGCAATCCAGCCCGTTCCGGGGCGCGGCGGCCGGGCATAGCGTCCAGCCGTGATCATCGTTGCCCCGATTCTCATCGGCATCCTGTACGCCTTGTTGAACTCGCTCATCCGCGATCCCGTTTCCCGGCGCCGTTTCAACGCGCTCATGGTCGGCGGCGCCGGTGCCGCCTACCTCAGCAGCGGCGCGCTGGGCCCGTGGGAGATCGCCGTCACGGCCCTGATCACCTACTGCGCCTACCGGGGACTGGACTCGTGGACGTTCATCGGCATCGCGTGGCTGCTGCACACGGCGACCGACATCGTCCACCACCTCAAGGGCGCGCCGATCCTGCCGTTCGCCCACACCTCGTCACTCGGCTGCGCGATCTGCGATCCGGTCATCGCCATCTGGTGCTTCGCGGGCGGACCGCGTGTCAAAATGCCCCATGCCCAAGACGCTGCGCCTGACCGGCGACGCCGAGGCCGACAAGCTCCTCTCGGCTGACCCGTTCGCCCTCCTCACCGGGCTCCTCCTGGACCAGCAGTTCCCGATGGAACACGCGTTCATGGGGCCGAAGAAGATCGCCGACCGGATGGGCGGGTTCAGCATCACCAAGATCGCCGAGACCCCGGTGGACGAGTTCGTGGAGCTGTGCGTGCAGCCGCCCGCCATCCACCGCTACGGGGGTTCGATGGCCCGCCGGGTCCACGCTCTGGCGCACCACGTCCTGGAGCACTACGACGGCAAGGCGGACCGGATCTGGAAGGCGGGCAAGCCGGACGGCAAGGAAGTCCTCAAGCGCCTCAAGGCGTTGCCGGGTTACGGCGACCAGAAGGCCCGGATCTTCCTCGCCCTGCTGGGAAAGCAGCGCGGCGTGCAGCCGGAGGGCTGGCGTGAAGCGGCGGGCGCGTACGGCGAGGAGGGCTCCCGGCGGTCGATCGCGGACGTCACCAGCGCCGAGACGCTCGCCGAGGTCAGGGCGTTCAAGAAGGCGGCCAAGGCCGCGGCGAAGTCCTAGCGAGGCCCTCGACGCCTCCGGCGCGCGAAACTATCCTGGTTCCCGCGGAGGTGTCGACGATGCACGCAACCGTGGGAGACCGGATCCTCGTGCACGGCCGGACGGTCGGCGCGGCCGAGCAGCAGGGCGAGATCGTCGAGGTGCGGGGTGAGGACGGCGGGCCGCCGTACCTCGTCCGCTTCGCGGATGGCCACGAGGGGCTCGTCTTCCCCGGCTCCGACTGCGAAATCACGCCGGCCCACGACTGAGCGTCACGTAAGAAGCATCACCCCGGCGGCGGGATGACAGCGCGCCCCCACGCCGTTCAGACTGAGTGCGGGACAGTTCCGCGCGCTGCGACGCGCCCGGTGGCTGTCCTTATTTCTTGTCCCCGGTCTGTATCGATGCAGTTCCAGTCCTGGAAAGGAGAACCGTGCCCATCGCGCTACTCGCGCTGGCCATCGGTGCCTTCGGAATCGGCACCACCGAGTTCGTCATGATGGGTGTGCTCCCGCAGGCGGCCGCCGACTTCGGGGTCTCCATCCCCTCGGCGGGCTACCTGATCACGGGGTACGCGCTCGGCGTGGTCGTCGGCGCACCCCTGCTCACCGCGGTCGCCGTCCGGCTGCCGCGCAAGACCATGTTGCTGGCCATGATGGCCCTGTTCACCCTGGGCAACCTGCTGTTCGCGCTGTCGCCGAACCAGGAGTTCGGGGTCCTGTTCCGCTTCCTCGCCGGGCTGCCGCACGGCGCGTTCTTCGGCGCCGGGGCCGTGGTCGCGTCGAGCCTCGTCAAGCCCGGTGACCGCGCCAAGGCCGTGTCGATGATGTTCCTCGGCCTGACGCTGGCCAACGTGGTGGGCGTGCCGCTGGGCACCCTGCTCGGCCAGCAGGTCGGCTGGCGCGCGACCTTCGGCGTGGTCGCGTTGATCGGGGTGCTCGCGCTCGCCGCGATCGCGAAGCTCGTGCCGCACCAGGGCCGCCCGGCGGAGGCGTCGCTGCGCAGCGAACTCGCCGCGTTCCGGCGCCCGCAGGTGTGGCTCGCGCTGGCCATCGTCACCGTCGGCATGGGCGGCGTGTTCGCCTCGCTGTCCTACGTGACGCCGATGCTCACCGACGTGGCGGGCTACTCGCCGCACAACGTCACGCTGCTGCTGGCGCTGGCCGGCGTCGGCATGACGATCGGCAACCTGCTGGGCGGGCGGCTCGCGGACCGCGCGCTGATGCCGAGCCTGTACGTCGCGCTGTTCGCGCTGGCCGCCGTGCTGGCGATCTTCACCCTCACCGCGCACAGCAAGATCGGCGCGGCGGTGACGATCTTCGCCGTCGGCGTCACCGGGTTCATGATCGGCCCGATGATGCAGACGCGGATCATGCAGAAGGCCGGCGGCACGCCGTCGCTGGTCTCGGCTGCGGTGCAGTCGGCGTTCAACATCGCCAACTCGATCGGCGCCTACCTCGGCGGCCTGGTCATCGCGGGCGGCCTCGGCCTGGTCGCGCCCAACCTGGTCGGCGCGATCCTGTCGGTGCTGGGCCTGTCCATCGCCGCCGTGTCGGGCACGCTCGACCGGAAGCAGGCCACGGCACCGGAACCGGTCGCGGCCTGAGCGTTCAGCCGCCGAACGGGCCGTTGCTGATGGTGAACGCCAGGAACAGCAACAGCACGCCGAGCCCGGCGTAGCTGAGGACGTCCACCGGGCGGCCGCGGACCGCGAGCAGCCCGGCGCGGACGCTCGGCAGCACCGCGCGGAACACCGCCGCCACGAGCAGGGCGCCGCCGACGATGACGGCGCCCTGCCGCCAGTGGTACTGCAGGATGCGCACCGCGGCGACCGCCACCAGCGCGAGCACGATGGCGAACGGCACCTGCTCCAGCAGGGCGGGACGGCGGCTACCGCGAGGCAACGACACGCTCGGCCGCCTCCACGACGTTGGTCACGAGCATCGCCCTGGTCATCGGCCCGACCCCGCCGGGGTTCGGCGAAACCCAGCCGGCGACCTCCTCGACCCCGGGCGCCACGTCCCCGGTCAGCTTGCCGTCGACGTGCGAAACACCGACGTCGAGCACTGCGGCACCGGGCTTGACCATGTCCGGCGTGATGATCCCCGGCACCCCGGCCGCGGCGACGACGATGTCCGCGCGCCGCACCTCGGCCGCCAGGTCACGCGTGCCCGTGTGGCACAGCGTCACGGTCGCGTTCTCGCTGCGGCGCGTCAGCAGCAGGCCCAGCGCGCGGCCGACGGTGATCCCGCGGCCGACCACGGTGACGTTCGCGCCCGCGATCGGGATTTCGTAGCGGCGCAACAGCTCCACGATGCCGTACGGCGTGCACGGCAGCGGGCCGGGCTGGTTGAGCACGAGCCTGCCGAGGCTGACCGGGGCCAGGCCGTCGGCGTCCTTCGCCGGGTCGATGCGCTCCAGGATCCGGCCGGTGTCGAGGTGCTTGGGCAGCGGCAGCTGCACGATGTACCCGTGGCAGGCCGGGTCGGCGTTCAGCTCGTCGATGACGGCTTCCAGCTTTTCCTGGGTGATGTCGCCGGGCAGGTCACGCCGGATGGAGTTGACCCCCACCTTGGCGCTGTCCGCGTGCTTCATCTTCACGTACGAGTGCGAGCCGGGGTCGTCCCCGACGAGCACCGTGCCGAGGCCGGGCGTGACGCCCTGCTCGGCCAGTGCGGCCACCCGCGGCTTGAGTTCCGCGTAGATGGCGTCCTTGGTCGCTTTGCCGTCGAGAACCTTCGCCGTCACGGCCCCCATTCTGGCAGAGGACACTCCGAGTAGCTCCGGTCAGACGCTGCGTACCTCGGTGGAGGTATAAATACAGGTCAACCGAGGTAATGGTGCGGGTGGTGTGCATTCGTCCAGCCCACCCGTCAAAATGAGCTGGTGGCTCAACCGACGACGCAGCTGAACGCGACCGAGCAGGACACTCTGGTCAAGCAGATCGGACTGGCCCTGCTCCGGGCGGCCCCACGCGACTGGCGCCGCGTGACGGCGCACTACCGGGCGGTGGGCCGGTACCACGAGCTGACCGGGGAGGTCGTCTCGGAGGACGGCAGCGTCGGCGAGTGGATGGCGACCCACGACATCGCGACGCTGTTCGGGCGCCTGCGCGCCGGTATGTACCGCGAGGGTCGCGGCACCTGGTTCAACGCCCGCTACCAGCTTGACCACCCATCGAGCTACAACCTGGAGTACGACCGCGACGAGCCGCACTGGGACCTCCAGCCGCCCCCGCAGGCGTACGCCGACGAGCTGCGCATGTTCCCGCGTTCCGAGGAGAACGTGCCGGAGTGGCTGATGCGGCGGATGTCCGGCCTCGGCCCGGAGCAGCCGGGGCCGCGGTTCCGCATCGCCCGCATCTTCGACGGCCAGGGCCCCGACGGCCGCCCGGTGCTCAACCGCCCGGAGCTGGACGCCGACGAGCTGGACCGGCTGTACGAGTACCTGAGCACGGCGCCGGTGGTGCTGTCCGAACGCGGCCTCGACCTCGACCGGCTCGCGTCGCCGCCCACCCCGAAGGTGCCGGTGGCGTTCCACACGGACGGCACGTGGATCTGGCCCGCCGCGGTCAACTACTACCTGCAGGAGTACGGCATCGCCCCGGAGGGCGAGCTGGTCGCGCACATCCAGCAGGCCGGGTTCCGGCTGGGCGACGTGCCCGAGCAGACCCGGCAGGCGGCCGCGGCCCACCTGACCCGCGGCAACCAGCCGCCGCCTCCCCCGCCGCGCGCGCCCCGGCCGCCGGTGCCGGAGCAGGAGGCGCAGCCCGCCACGACGTTCGCCCCGGCGCCGAAGCTGGACGACGGGCCGCCCACGATGGTGCAGCCGCCCGTCGTGGACGAGAAGCCGGAGCCCGCGCTGGAGACGTTGCGGAGCCGGTTGCGGGAGCTGGGTGTGCCCGAGTCGGCGTACCGGCTGGGTGAGCCCGCCGAGCGCGGCTGGAGCATCGAGCAGGTGGAGTCCGGCTGGCGCGTCGGCTGGTACGACGGGGAGTTGAAGAACCCCGCCGTCTTCGGTGACGCCGAGGACGCGGCGGCGTTCATGCTGGGCAAGCTGCTGCTCGACCGGCGTGGGCAGGAAGTGGTGTTAGCGCCGGCGCCGCCGCCCCAGCCGGATGACACGGCCCCCGTCAACGGCGGCCCGAGCGCGGACCGCGCGCGGGCTTCGCGTCGCGGTTTCGGCGAGGCGGCCGAGGGTGGCCCGGAGCCGCGGGAGGCCGCGGCTGGGTCGGCTGTGTCGGCCGTGTCCGCCGAGGAGGTCCCGGCGGAGGGGCCTGATTTCGAGGCCGCCAACCCCGAGGCGACTGCTCTTCACGCCCCGGTCCAGGAGGGCGCGGCTGCCGGTGGTTTCCGGACCGGCCCCGAGGCGACCGCCTTCCACGCGCCCCCGCAGGAAGGAGCGGCGGAGTTCGGCGCCGCGGCCCTGGATGCCGCAGGCGGCTTCCGCCGAGGCGAGCCGCAGGCAGGCCCACGTGGGGCCGAGGGGCGCGGGCACGAGGCTGGCTCGCGTGGAGCCGAGGCGCCGGGCTTGCACGGGGCCTCGGCGCAGGCGGGATTGCGTGGGCGCGAGCCGCAGGCAGGCGCGCATGGGTCCGAGCAGGCGGGCTTGCGCGGGCGCGAGCCGCAGGTAGGCCCGCCTGGGTCCGAGCAGGCGGGCTTGCGGGGGTCTGAGCAGGCGGGCTTCCGTGGATCCGAGCAGCTGGGCTTGCGCGGATCCGAGCAGTCCGGCTTGCATGGAGCCGAGTCGCAGGCAGGTTCGCGAGGTGCCGAGGCAGGCTCCCATGCGCCCGAGGCGCAGGCAGGCTCGCGCGGGTCCGAAGCGCCGGGCGTGCCTGGGGCGCAAGCGGGCTTCCGTGGAGTCGAGGCGCAGGCGTCCGAACCGCAGACGGGCTTGCACGGAGCCGAGCAGCCCGACCTGCGCGGGACGGAGGCGCAGCCCGGCTTCCGTGGCGCCGAGGCGCAGCCAGGCTCGCGCGGGCCCGAGCAGCAGCCCGCGTTCCGCGATGGGCGGGGCGAGACTCCCGCGGCCGGTGGCGCCCACCCAGCCTTCCGTCCGGACGATGCCAGGTCGGCCGCCGAGGGCCGGGACCCCCAGCCAGACTTCCGCGGCGGCGACGCGCGCCCCGGCTTCCGTGAGGGCCAGGCCCCCACAGGCTTCCGCGATGAGCGGGGCGAGCAGCAGGCACCTCCGGGCTTCCGCGATGAGCGGGGCGAAGAGCAGCCGCCCCCGGGCTTCCGCAGCGGGCGCGGTGAGGAGCCAGGGTTCCGTGAGAACCGCGGCGAGGAGCCGGGCTTCCGCGAGGGCCGCGGCGAGGAGCAGGCACCTCCGGGCTTCCGTGGCGGCCGCGGCGAGGAGCCAGGCTTCCGCGAGAACCGCGGCGAAGAGCAGGCAGGGCGCCCCGGAACGCAGGGCGGCCGGCGCGAGGAGCAGCCGTCGTCGGGCTTCCGGGGTGAGGAGCAGCCCGCCCCGTTCCGGAACGGGCGGAACGAGGAACAGCCGCTCCCAGGCCGGGAAATCCCCGCTTTCCGTGGCAACCGTGCGGAGGAGCCGTCGCCTGCCGGTCGCCTCGGGCAGCGTGAGGAGCACGCCGCCGCCCACGCGGGTTTCCGCGGTGAGGAGCAGGCCGCCCCCGGCTTCCAGGGCGCCCGCGAGGACCAGGCCGCCCCCGGCTTCCAGGGTGCCGCCGAGGAGCCGCCACACCCGGGCTTCCGCGGCGAGGAACAGCACGCCGCGTTCCAGGGCGGACGAGGCGAGGAACACGCCGCTTTCCAGGGCGCTCGCGAAGAACACGCGGCATTCCAGGGCGCCCGCGGCGACGAGCACCCCCACCCGGGCTTCCGCGAGGGCCGCGGCGAGGAGCAACCGCCCGCCGCCTTCCAGGGCGGCCGCGGGGAACCGGGCTTCCAGGGCGCCCGCGGCCAAGAACAGCCGCCGGGATTCCGGAACGGCCGCGGCGAGGAGCCACCTGGCTTCCGCGAAGGACATCCCGACGAGCAACCCGCGGGCTTCCAGGGCAGCCGGGGTGAGGACCCGGGACGCCCAGGGTTCCAAAGCCCTCACGCCGAAGAACCCGCACGCTCCGCGTTCCAGGGCCCTCACGCCGAGGACCCGGCACGCCCCGGCTTCCAAAGCCCTCACGGCGAAGACCCGGGACGCCCCGGCTTCCAAACCCCCCACACCGAAGACCCCGCACGCCCCGGCTTCCAAACCCCGCACGGCGAGGAACAGCCGCCCGGGTTCCGGAACCGCGGGGACGAACCGGACTTCCGCGAGGAACAGCCCGGCTTCCGCGGGGAGGAGCAGCCGGCCGCGGGGCGGGAGCCGCATCCGGGGTTCCGTGAAGGGCGTGCCGAGGAGGCTCCGCGCCCGTCCCCCGGGGACGCGGGGCTGGAGGAGACCGTCGTCGAGGCGCCGCCCACCATGGTGGCCGCCCCGGTGCCGCCTCCCGCGCGTCGCGAGCCGGCGCCGCAGCAGCCGCGCCGCGAGGCACGGCCTGCCGCCGCGCAGAACGGCGGGCAGTGGCCCGTCCAGCCGCTGCCCGGCGAACCCCCGCTGACCCTGTTCCGCGGCAAGGAAATGCGCGAACTGCCCGCCGGCAGTGAACTCGACCGCTTCGGCAACCCCGACGGCAACCTGACGTACGCCGCGGGCACGCCGTTCGAGGAGCGCTCGCTCGTGCCCGAGTGGGTCAGCAGGCCATACCACGTGTACCGCGTGCAGCGGCCCATCGAGGCGCTCGCCGGCGTCGCGATCCCGTGGTTCAACCAGCCCGGTGGCGGCGCGGCCTACCTGCTGCCCGCGTCGATCGAGGAACTGCTCGCCGAGGGCGACCTCATCGAACTCGACCCGGGCGAACCACCCATCGAATGACCGGCAACGGCCGGCTCCCCACCCGGGGAGCCGGCCGTTTTCCGTTACGACACCACGAGTCCGTGCGCGGCCGCGAACGTGATCGCCATGTCGACATCGATCCGCGCGCCGCTGAACTTCGCCTGGACGAACCCGTTCGCGTCGAGTTTGGCGCCCCGCAGGTCCGCGTCCGAGAAGTCGGTGCCGAGCAGCCGCGCGCCCCGCAGGTCCGCGTCACGCAGGTTCACACCGGTCAGGTTCGACTCGACGAGGTTCGCCTCGCGGAACCGCAGCCCCGACAGGTCGAGCTTGCGCAGGTCCGCGCGGCCGAGGCTGACGAGGGTGAAGTCGGTGTCCCGCGCCGAAATCGACCGCATGCGGCAGTCCACAAAGGACGACCCGAGCAGGGAGCAGCCACGCCACGAGACCGAGGCGAGCACCGTCCGGTCGAAGGTGCAGGACCGGAACGCCGACGTCTCGTGCCGCGACTCCCCGAGGTCGGCACGCGTGAAGTCGCACTCGTCGAACGTGCAGCCCTGCGTGACGAGCCCCCGCAGGTCCGCCTCGCTGAAGTCGCAGCGCACGAACCGCCGCTTCTCCCAGCGCGCCCCCGGCAGCACCGCGTCCCGGTAGTCCTCCCCGATTTCGGCTTCGTCCATGCCCGGAGCCTGCCACAATCGGGGACATGGCCCACGAGCCGATGCTGTCCCCCGAGGACGTCGACCGGATCCACCGCTGGCACGAAGAGGCCAACGAGGGCATCCGCAGCGACACGCCACGCACCTTCTCCTACCTCGGCCACACGATCGTCGTGCCGCCGGAGGTGATGCCGATCTCCGGCACGTCCGCGCTGCTCGGCGACGCGGTGCTGGAGGAGGTCCGCGAGGACGACCGCGTGCTCGACGTGGGCACCGGCAGCGGGGTCAACGCGATCCTCGCCGCGTCGAAGTCTCAGGACGTGGTGGCCGTGGACATCAACCCGCACGCGCTGGCCGCCGCCCGGGAGAACGCCGAGCGCAACGGCGTCGGCGACCGGATCACCGTGCTGCGGAGCGACGTGTTCGAGGCCGTCGAGGGCCGGTTCGACCTCATCGTGTTCGACCCGCCGTTCCGCTGGTTCGCGCCACGCGACCTGTTCGAGGCCGCGATCACCGACGAGGACTACCGCGCGCTCAGGGCCTTCTTCGCGGGCGCCCGCGCCCACCTGACCGATCGCGGCCGCCTGCTCGTCTTCTTCGGCACCAGCGGTGATTTGCCGTTCCTGCGGCGGCTGGCCGACGAGGCGGGCTTCACCACGGAGGTCGTCGCGAGCCAGGAACTGACCCGGGAGGGCCGGCGCGTCGAGTACTTCACGTTCCGGATGTCCTGAGCTCACCGGAAATCCCGCGACTTCGACGGGATCCGCATCGGCAGGTGCTGCAGGCGGTCGGCCAGGACGCTCACCACCCCGTCCGCCCGCTCCACGACCCCGCGGATCAGCAGCGCCGGGCTGCCCCGCGCGATCCGGTGGTAGCGGTGCCACAGCCCGGCCGTGCAGATGACGTTCACCATGCCCGTCTCGTCCTCGATGTTGAGGAACGTGATGCCGCCCGCCGTCGCCGGGCGCTGCCGGTGGGTGACCGCCCCGCCGATGAGCACCCGTTTGCCGCTTTCGACGTCGGCCAGCTTCGCCGCCGGCACCACGCCCAGCGCGTCGAGCCGGTCGCGGATGAACTCCGTGGGGAAGCTGCCGGGGGACATGCCGGTGGCCCACACGTCGGCGACCGCCAGGTCCACTTCGTCCATGCCCGGCAATGCGGGCGCGTCCGTGCCGACGACGCTGCCCGGCAGCTTCTCCGGCCGTTCCTCGGCCACCGCCCCGGCCGCCCACAACGCCCGGCGCCGGTCCCCGCCGATCTCCGGGAAGCAGCCGAACGCACCCGCCGTCGCGAGTGCCTCGACCTGCGGTCTGGTCAGCCGCACGCGCCGCGCCACGTCCGCCATGTGCTGGTACGGCCCGCCGTTTTTCCTTTCCTCGACCAGTTTTTCGGCCAGCGCCTGCCCGATCAGCCGCACGGTCCCGAGCCCTGCGCGCACCGCGTGCCCGTCACCGTGGGGTTCGAGCGTGGCGTGCGGTTCGCTGGCGTTGACGTCCGGGCCGTGCACGGTGACCCCGTGCCGCCGCGCGTCGGCGACGAGGGACTGCGGCGAGTAGAACCCCATCGGCTGCGCCCGCAGCAGGCCCGCGCAGAACGCGTCCGGGTGGTAGTACTTGAAGTACGCGCTGGCGAACACGAGGTACGCGAAGCTCAGCGCGTGGCTCTCGGGGAACCCGAAGTTGGAGAACGCCTTCATCTTCTCGAAGATGCGTCCGGCGAGCTCCTCGCCGATGCCCTTCTTCGCCGCGCCGTCGTAGAACCGGCGGCGCAGCCGCTCCATCTTCTTCGTGGACCGCTTGGCGCCCATGGCGTGCCGCAGCTCGTCGGCCTCGGCGGCGGTGAAGTCGGCGAGGTCCAGCGCGATCTGCATCAGCTGTTCCTGGAACAGCGGCACGCCCTTGGTCTTGCCGAGCGCGTTCTTCAGCAGCGGGTGGTCGTACCACTCCTCCCGTTCCCGTCCCTCCTTCCGGCGCCGGATGTAGGGGTGCACCGAGCCGCCCTGGATGGGGCCGGGGCGGATGAGGGCCACCTCGATCGCCAGGTCGTAGAACTCCGTGGGCTTGAGCCGCGGCAGCGTCGCCATCTGCGCCCGGCTCTCCACCTGGAACACCCCGACGGCGTCGGCCCGCTGCAGCATCTCGTAGATGTTGGCGTCCTCCAGGTCGAGCTTGCCGAGTTCGACCTCGATGCCCTTGTGGTCGCGCACCAGCTCGATCATGTACCGCAGCGCGGAGAGCATGCCCAGCCCGAGCAGGTCGAACTTGACCAGCCCCGCGGACGCGCAGTCGTCCTTCTCCCACTGCAGCACGCTGCGGTTCTCCATGCGGGCCCACTCGATCGGGCACACCTCGCTCACCGGGCGGTCGCAGATCACCATGCCGCCGGAGTGGATGCCGAGGTGGCGCGGGAAGTCCTCCAGCGCGCCCGCCAGTTCCAGCACCGGCGCGGGGATGTCGTGGTCGTGGTCGTCCTTGGTGGTCCGCAGCGGGCCCCAGCGGTCGATCTGCTTGCTCCACGCGTCCTGCTGCCCCGGCGAGTAGCCGAGCGCGCGTGCCGCGTCGCGCACGGCGGACTTGGCGCGGTAGGTGATCACGTTCGCCACCTGTGCCGCCCGCAGCCGCCCGTGCTTGGCGTAGACGTACTGGATGACCTCCTCACGCCGGTCGGACTCGATGTCGAGGTCGATGTCGGGGTAGCCGTCGCGGTCGGGGGCGAGGAACCGTTCGAACAGCAGGTGCCACTTCACCGAGTCGACCTTCGTGATGCCCAGCGCGTAGCAGACCGCGGAGTTCGCGGCAGAACCCCGGCCCTGGCACAGGATTCCCTCCTCGCGGCAGAACTTCGCGATGTCCCAGACGATGAGGAAGTAGCCGGGGAACCCCAGCCGCTCGATGATCTCCAGCTCGTGGTCGATCTGCGCGTACGCGTCCGGGCGTTCCTTTCGGGTGCCGTACTCCTTCCGCGCGCCCTCGAACACCTTCTCCCGCAGGAACTTCGCCTCGGTGTACCCCTCGGGGATGTCGAACGGCGGCAGTTTCGGCGCCATCAGCTTCAGGTCGAACGCGCATTCCAGGCCCAGCAACGCGGCGCGTTGCACCGCGCCGGGGTAGCGGGCGAAGCGTTCCGCCATCTCGGCGCCGGAGTGCAGGAAGGCCGTGCCGGCGGCGGGCAGCCAGCCCTCCAGCTCGTCGATGCTGCGGCGGGCCCGGATGGCCGCCATGGCCCCGGCGAGCCGGTCCCGGCCCGGGGTGGCGTAGTGCACCGCGTTGGTCGCCACCGTCAGCACCCCCAGCCGCTCGGCGACCGCGGCGAGGACGTCGTTGTGCGTGCTGTCCCCGGGGTGGCCGTGGTCGAGCAGTTCGACGAACACCTGCTCCCTGCCGAACAGGTCCATCAGGCGGCGGATCTCCCTCGCCGCACCGGCGGGCCCCTCCCGGTGCAGCGCGCGGCGCACGGGACCCTTGCGGCAGCCGGTGAGCACCACGACCTTGCCGTGCACCTCGGAAGCCACGGCCTCCAGGTCGTACACCGGGCGGCCCTTCTCGGCGCGTTCCGCCTTGGGCAGTTCGACGTCGTGGCCGTGCAGCTGACCCGCGGTGATCGCCCGGCACAGCGCCGCGTACCCGTCGGTCTGCTTGGCCAGCAGGAGGAGGTGCTCGCCCTCGGGGTCGGGAATCCCGTTCTGCGGGCCGGAAAGCCCGAAGCTCAGCTCGGTGCCGAACACCGTGCGCACGCCCAGTTCCCTCGCCGCGTCGGCGAAGCGGACCACGCCGTACATGCCGTCGTGGTCGGTGAGCGCGATCGCGTCCAGCTCCAGCCGCGCGGCCTGTTCCACCAGCTCCTCGGGGTCGCTCGCGCCGTCGAGGAAGCTGAAGTTGGAGTGGCAGTGCAGCTCGGCGTAGGGCACGCGCTTCCGGCCGCCGGACAGGTCGTCCGCCCGGCGGGCCGGGAAGTCGGCCGGTTTCAGGTAGCCCTCGCGTTTTCGGCTCCACGCGGGGGAATCGCCGCCGTCGAGTGGGACCGGGTCGCCGTTCAGCGTCCGTTCCAGGTTCCGCCACGGGACGACGGGGTTGTTCCAGCCCATGCTTTTTCAGTCCTGCGGGGTCCGGGGCAGCGGGATGAGGGGCTCGTCCTGCTCCAGCGCCTGTTCCATCCGCCGGAGTTCCGCTCGCACCAGCCATTGCCGCACGCTGCGGAGAAACTCGTCGTCCATCAGTCGTACACTCCTTCAACTGTCCACTTCGGACTTTCTTCGTCGGTTCGGGTCAGCAGCAGCGCCAGTTCCGGTTCGCCCGCCAGCAGCACCTGGATGCGCGTGCACCCGCCCGTGCCACCCCACCGCGGTTCGACCCGCCACGGCCCGGCCCAGTCCAGCACCGGGCGCGGGCCGCCCCCGCCGGGCAGGACCACCTCGGCGGGTGGTGCGGTGAGCCTTCGCCGCGGGGTGAGGGCGACCTCCTCGCCCGAGGCGTCCCGCACCTTGGCGGGTGTGGGCGTGGCGAGCACCGTCGCCGGGGACGGCTCCGGCAGGCGGCCGGGCCAGGTGGCGTCCGGTGGGCTCGTGGTGGCCCGCTGGTCACCCCACGGCACCAGCCGGACCCGTTCGGCGGGGCCGCGGCCGCCGTCGAGGACCGCGGTGAACACGCTGTCCGGGCCCAGCAGCCCCTGCACCCGGACCAGTGCGCGGCCCGCTTTCTCGTCCTGCTCGCCGGACATGCCGGGCGAGCCGCCGCGCCAGAGGCCGAGCTGGAGTGACCGCCCTTCGACGGTTTCCTCCGGTTCCAGCCGCAGCCGCACGACACCGGCCGTGGGCCGGTCCCGCTCGTCGGCCCGCAGCCAGCCTTCGAACTGCCAGCGGACGCGGTCGGCGATCCCTTGTGGCGTCAGGGGTTCGGCGCAGCGCCACACCCGGCTGAGTTCCTGGCCGTGCTCGGTGGTGGCGTAGATGCCCAGCCGCGTGCAGGCCAGGCCGTGCGCGGCGAGCCCGGCGTGGAACCGTTCGGCGAGGGTGCGCGCCATGAACGCGGCGGCGTCGACGCGGTCCAGCGGTGGGTCGAACTCCTCGGGCACGGACAGCTCCGGCGGTGGGCGGCGCCGGTGGGGCGGGCGTTCGACGCGGCCGTTGGCGAGGCGGTGCGCGAGCAGGCCGGGGTGGCCGAACCGGGACACCACGTCGCGCTCGGTGAGCGCGGCGAAGGCGCCGAGGGTGCGCAATCCCAGTCGCCGCAGGAGGTCCACGAGTTCGGCGCGGTCGGCGTCCGGCTGGTCGAGTTCGTGGACGCCCAGTGGGGCGAGGAACTCCTTGGCCGCCCCGCGGTCGACGATGGCCGACCGGTGCGCGGCGAGCGTCGCGGCGAACAGCCCGTCGGCGATGCCGATCTGGCACTCCACCCCGGCGCGGGTGGACACCTGGTCGAGGAGGAGTTCGGCCAGCGCCTGCTCACCGCCGAAGTAGCCGGCGGCCCCGTCGGCGGGGACCGCGACGAGCCCCGGCCGCACCACCTCCACGCCGACGACCAGTTCCTCGACGGCCGCCGCGACGGGTTCGAACAGCCGCGCGTCACGCCCTTCGTCGGTGGCGAAGACCGTCAGTTCGGGGCAGCGGGACTGCGCTTCCCGCCGCCGCATGCCGCGGCGCACCCCGGCAGTGCGAGCGACGGCGGAGCAGGCGACGACCCGGTTGGCGGCGAACACCGCGGCGGGCAGGTGCGCGGGCACCCCCGCCGCGAGCGCCGCCGCGACCGCGGGCCAGTCGGGACACCACACGACGAGCATCCGGACGGGGGTGGTCATCCGACGTCCTCCGCTGTCCACACCCGCCCGGGGATGGTGTTGGGCAGGGGCAGTTCGGCGCGCCGCGCTCTGGCCGCCGCACGGCGGTCCGCTGCCGCGCCACCCGCTCGAGGGTGGCGCCAGGCAGGGCCACTTCGGCGTGCCGCCACACCACGGCCCGCTGCGGCTCCACCCACTCGAGGGTGATGCCAGGCAGGGCCACTTCCCAGACAGGCGACGGTCATCCGACTTCCTCCGCGGCCCGCTGCACCGCGAGCAGCTCCACCCCAGGGGCGGCGCCAGGCATGGCCAGTTCGGTGTGCCGCCACACCACGGCCCGCTGCGGCTCCACCCACTCGAGGGTGATGCCAGGCAGGGCCAGTTCCCAGACAGGCGGTCATCCGACCTCCTCCGCGGCCCACTGCACGACGAACGGCTCCACCCGCTCGAGGGCGGCGCCGGGCAGCGTCAGTTCAGCGTGCCGCGCCCTGGCCGCCGCACCGCGGCCCGAGACCCGGACTTCGAGCCGGCGGCTGCGGAGGTGGCCCGCGCCGGAATCGAGCCCCGTCCACTGGGCGGTGACGCAGGTGAGTTCCAGCTCAGCGCCCGGCCACGGGCCCAGCGACAGCAGCACGGCTCCCCGGTGTCGCGCACGGGCGGAGAGCCTGCGCGCCACCGAGGGAGCCACACCGCCCGGGGCGACTGCGACCAGGTCGACACCGTCGAGCAGCGCTGCGGCCACCGAGGCGATCTCCACCCCCGGCCGGGGCACCAGCGCCAGCCTGCCGACCTCCACCCCGAGTTCTTCCGCCGCGACCAGCCCGAGGTTCGGCATCCCCACCGCGGCCGCCCACGACCCGGTCGCGGTGGCCTCGGCCAGCAACGCGAGCAGCAGCGACGTGGAGCCGTGCACGGCCACGGTGCCGCCCCGCCGGAGGCCGCCGCCGGGCAGCAGGTCACGCAGGTCCGGCCGGACGGGCAGCAGCCGCCCGGTGACCTGCGCCCGCGCCGCCGCGTCGGCCACCCCGCTCGCCGTGCTGACGCCGGGCAGCGCCGCCAGCTCCGCCGCCGTCCGGTTCCTGCCCCTGGGAGACGGCACCACGGCGAGGCCCGAGCGTGGGCTGGTGCTCTTTTCCGCATCGGGTTGGCGCGTGTGCGGGTCGGATGGGTGCGGGTGCACGTCGGCCGGGTGCGGAGGCGCGGCAGGCAGGTGCGCACCGGATGGGTGCGGGTGCACATGGGTCGGGTGCGAGGAAGCGGCAGCCGAGCGCGGATGCCCGTTGGACGGATGCGGATGCACGCCAGCTGGGTGCGAGTACACGTCGGGCGAGTGCGAGGGAACGCCAGGCGGGTGCGGATGCACGCCAACCGGGCGAGCGCCAGCCGGGTGCAAGTGCACGTCGGCCGAGTGCGAGGGAACGCCAGGCGGGTGCGGATGCACGCCAACCGGGCGAGCGCCAGCCGGGTGCAAGTGCACGTCGGCCGAGTGCGAGGGAACGCCAGGCGGGTGCGGATGCACGGCAGCCGAGCGAGCGCCAGCTGGGTGCGGGTGAGGCGAGTACAGGTGGGCGTCCGGGTGGCTCCGGGGCTCAGTGACCGCCCCGTCACCCGCCTCGTGGTCGGGCAGAGGTGGCCGGTCCTGCGGATCAGCGGGCCGAGCACCCCGCACCCCCACAGAACAGTCCACTGTGGACTCCGGTGTCACACTTCCCCACTGTGGCACTGGAAGGCCCAACTCCGCGACCTCATCACCCCACGGTTCGACTGTCCGCCGAGTCGGGCGGTCCTGGTCGGCGGACCGCTCCGCCGCCGACCGGGCACCCCGCGGTTCGGCAGGCACCACGCCGCACCGCTCGACCTCACCGCCCGACTCGGCGGACAGCCCCACAGCGGACCGGGCACCCCGCGCCTCCGCAGGAAGATCCACTGTGGACTTGACCGCCGAGCCGCCCCACGGCTCAGCGGTCACCGCACCAGGCCGCCGCGCCGCGCGGCCTGGATCGGTAGCCAGGTCCACATCGGACGAAGCCGAGCTGTCCCACGACTCGGCCTCACCCGGGCGCCGTACCGTGGCACGGGTTCGCGGGTCGGCAGCCGCCCCCGGAGCGGACTGCCTCACCGCCGGGCGATCGGCGGACTCCGCGGCCACCCCGTCGGCCACGCTTGCCACCGGCATCGCACTTCACCTCCCCACGAGCACCCAGCCCTCGCGTCGTGCGAGGGTGGAGAGCCACCGTGGGGAAGACGGCGACTCGAACACCAGTTCGACTAGGGCCAGTCTGCCGCCCCTCCCGACCCCTGTCAAGCCACGGCGGAACCAGCTAACCCGACCGAGGGAAAACGGGCCTGCTTTCCTTTCCGCACAACACAAAACCGCCCACGCCCGGACGGGAACCGGGCGTGGGCGGTCAGGGAAACCGGGTCAGTGCGTGAAGTGGCGCGTTCCCGTCAGGTACAGGGTCACGCCGGCCTCCTCGGCCGCCGCGATGACCTCCGTGTCGCGGATCGAACCGCCGGGCTGGACGACCGCGCGGACCCCGGCCTCCAGCAGCACCTCGAGCCCGTCCGGGAACGGGAAGAACGCGTCCGACGCCGCGACCGAGCCCTTCGCCCGCTCACCGGCCCGCTGCACCGCCAGCCGTGACGAGTCGACGCGGTTGACCTGGCCCATCCCGACGCCGACCGTGGCGCGGTCGTTCGCCAGCAGGATCGCGTTCGACTTCACCGAACGCAGGGCCCGCCAGGCGAACTCCAGGTCGGCGAGTGTCTCCTCGTCGGCCGCCTCACCGGTCGCCAGCGTCCAGTTGGCCGGGTCGTCACCGGGAGCGTCGATGCGGTCCACGGTCTGCACGAGCATGCCGCCGGAGATCGGCCGGAACTCGATCGGATCGGGGTTGCGCAGCTCCGGCAGCCGCAGCAGGCGGATGTTCTTCTTGCGCCGCAGCACTTCCAGCGCGTCGTCGTCGAACGACGGCGCGAGCACCACCTCGGTGAACACCTCGGCGATCTGCTCCGCGGCCTCCAGCGTGATCGCCCGGTTGCTCGCGATCACCCCGCCGTAGGCCGACACCGGGTCGCACGCGTGCGCCTTCCGGTGCGCCTCGGCGATGTCCGCGCCGACGGCGATCCCGCACGGGTTCGCGTGCTTGATGATCGCGACGGCGGGCTCGGCGAAGTCGGCGGCGGCGCGGCGCGCGGCGTCGGTGTCGACGTAGTTGTTGTAGGACATGGCCTTGCCGTGCAGCTGCTCGGCGTGCGCCAGCCCGTCCCGCCAGTGCTTGTACACCGCGGCCTTCTGGTGTGGGTTCTCGCCGTAGCGCAGGATCTCGCCGCGCTCCCACGTCGCGCCGGTGACGTCGGGGAACCCGGAGTCGTCGGCGGGCGCGTACGCGTTGGCGAACCACGCCGAGACGGCCATGTCGTAGCTCGCGGTGTGCGCGAAGGCCTGCGCCGCGAGGCGCTTGCGGTCCTCGAAGTCGAACCCGCCGTCACGCACGCGCTCGAGCACCCAGTCGTACCGCGACGGGTCGACCACGACGGCGACGCTGCCGTGGTTCTTCGCCGCGGCGCGGACCATCGCGGGCCCGCCGATGTCGATGTTCTCGACGCAGTCCTCGGGGCTCGCGCCCGACGCGACGGTCTCGCGGAACGGGTACAGGTTGACCACCAGCAGGTCGAACGGCGCGATGTCCAGCTCACGCAGCTGCTCGACGTGCTCGGGGCGGTTCCGGTCGGCCAGCAGCCCGGCGTGCACGCGCGGGTGCAGCGTCTTCACGCGGCCGTCGAAGGACTCCGGGAACCCGGTGACCTGCTCGACCGGCGTCACCGGCACCCCGGCGTCGGCCAGCGCCTTGGCCGTGCCGCCGGTGGACACGATCTCCACGCCGGCCGCGTGCAGGCCGGTGCCGAGTTCCAGCAGACCCGACTTGTCCGAAACACCGATCAGGGCCCGCTTGACCGCCCGCCGTCCTGTCACCGGAAACTCACCTTTCGTCCGTCCACAGTGCACCCACCGCGGCCCAGCCGCTCGACCACCTCGACGAGCAGCCGCCGCTCGACCACCTTGATCCGCTCGTGCAGCCCGGCCTCGTCGTCGTCGCTGCCGACCTCGACGGCCTCCTGCGCGATGATCGGCCCGGTGTCCATGCCCGCGTCCACGAAGTGCACCGTGGAGCCGGTCACCTTGACCCCCATGGCCAGCGCGTCGGCGACCGCGTGCATGCCGGGGAACGACGGCAGCAGCGCGGGATGCGTGTTGATCACCCGGTTCGCGAACCGGTCGAGGAAGCTCGGCCCCAGCAGCTTCAGGAAACCCGCGGACACCACGAGGTCGGGCCGGTAGGCGGCGACCGCTTCGGTGAGCGCCTTGTCCCACGCCGCGCGGTCGGGGTGGTCGCTCACCCGCACGGTGAAGTGGGGCACTCCGGCGCGCTCGGCCTTCGCCAGCGCTTCGGCGCCGTCGCGGTCCGTGCCGACGGCGACCACCTTCGCCGGGTAGCCCGGACGTCGCGTCGCCTCGATGAGCGCCTGCATCAGCGTGCCGGACCCGGACGCGAGCACGACCACCTTCACCGGCGTGGGCAGGTCCACTCGACTGGACTCCAACGCCTCTCCTTCGCCTGGTGGTGTTACTCCCCCAGACTAGCTGCCGGGCTCTTTCGCCTCGTCGGAGGCCTGAGCGGGCTCCTCGGCATCCTCGGCATCCTCGGCGGTTTCGGTGTCTTCAGAGTCCTCGACGTCCGCGGTGTCTTCGGTGTCTTCGGTGTCCTCGACGGCCGCGGTGTCTTCGGTGTCTTCGGTGTCGTCCGGCTCCTCGACCGTGTCGGGCTCCCGCTGCTCGTCGGCTTCGTCCTGGGACTCGGCCTCCGGCTCGGGCTCCTCCACCACCACCGGTTCAGGTGCGGGCGCCGGACGGCGCGGTCCCGCGAGCCACGCGACCAGGCCGCCGGGCACGGCGATCCAGCCGAACGCGGCCACCGACAGCAGCCCGACCGGCACGGACACCGGGTTGAACGGCCCGTGCCCCAGCTGCCCGCCGGCGAGCGTGCCCAGCAGGACGCAGCCGAACCCGATGAGGGCACCCGCGATGCCGACCGTGCGCAGCCGCGCCCGCGGGTCCTCGTCGCTGCGCCGCAACGACCACCCGACCAGCACCCCCACCGCGGCGGGCAGCACCAGCAACGCGGGCCACCAGCGCGCGGCGTGCTCCGGCATGTTCGCGAGCAGCGGCAGACCGGGCAGCGTGCCACCGCGGTAGCTGAACGGGGTGAGCGAGACCGAGCCGATCGAGAACCCGGGCCCCGCGACGAAGGACAGGGTCGCGATCACGGCGTTGGGCAGGTAACCGATGGACAGCAGCAGCATCCCGGCGCCGCTGCCGAAACCGGGCGCGTTCGCCGCGAACAGGTGCCCCACCGTCCGCACCGAAACGCCCAGCGTGACCGTGTAGACCACGGCGCCCACGCCGAGGAGCCCGGCCAGGCCCAGCGCCCCCGCGCGCAGCCCGCGCAGCGCGAGCGGGTCGAGGTGGTCGCGGGCCGCGGCGAGGATCCCGCACCGCTTCGCGACACCCGCCGTCGCACACAGGGCGGAGACGAACCCCGGCACGAGGAACGCGGTGAGCGGCTCGACGTTGACGCGCACGCTGCCGACGGTGAGCGCGATGGTGATGCCCGCGAGGGCGTGCGTCGCCGCGATCGGGGCGACCACGTTGACGGCCTGCCCCGGCTCGCGGTAACCGAGCCGCCCGGCGGCGTGCGCGGCCGACCCGGCGACGAACGTGCCCACGACCGCGGTGCCGAGCAGCGGCAGGACGCCCAGGGTGCCGCCGGTGACGGTGACCGGGACCTGGTAGGCGGCGAGCAGTCCGGGACCGGCGGCACGCAGCACGCCGAGCACGGAGAAGTGCGAGAGCGACGCGAGCGCGGTGACCAGCGCGAAGAGCGCGACGACGAGGGCGTACCCGGCGACCAGCGGCCCGAAGGCCGCCGCGAACACGATCTTCGTCCGCGTGGCGCCGCTCAGCTCACCCGTCGCGCGCAGGCCGGTCACCTCTTCCTCGGCGGGAGGACGCGGGGTGAGCAGCTGCATGTCTCGCACCCTCGCATCCGGTTTGCGCCGGTCGGGTGAGGCACGCCGCCCAGGAGGCGTGTCCCCGCGCACACGTCACCCGGTGGGGTGCTGTTCCAGGATGCTCGAAAGGGCACCTCGAAACCGCCCCGAGGTGCCCTTCTCGCTGGTCGTTCAGCCCTGGTTGCCGAAGCCGCCGGGCGGCGTGCCGGTGCCGGGCTGCTGGGGCTGCTGGCCGGTCTCCGGCTGCTGCGGCTGGTAGAACTGGCCCTGCTGCGGGGCGTAGACCGTCGACTGCGGCGCCACCGGCGGGGCGAACTGCGTGCCCTGCGGGCCGCCCTGCTTCTCCGGGCCCTGGCCGTACGGGCCGGGCTGGCCGTAGGGCTGGTACTGGGGCCGCGGGCCGGGCGTCGGCAGCTTGACCACGTTGTACTCGACGAGCAGCACCGCCACCGCGACGAGCAGCTGCAACAGCCCCAGGATCAGGATCACCGTCATGATCCCCGGGGTTTCGCCGCCGGAGGGCACCTGGACCACCGAGAGGATCGCGTACAGCCCGCCGAGCACGCTGAACAGGACCGCGAACGGCAGCACCTTCGGCGCGCGCGGCAGCAGCGACAGGCCCGCCAGCAGGCCGCCGACCAGCAGGAACAGCAGTGCCTGGCCGGAGCCGCTGGCCTCGTCCGAGAAACCGAGGAAGTAGCTGACGACGCCGAGCACCAGCATGGCGAGCGTGAGGATCACGGGCAGGTTGACCGCCGACAGGTTCGCCCCGCCCTGCTGCTGGTGGGGGAAGCCTCCAGGGCCCGGAGGCTGGGGGTTCGGTTGTGCGCCGCCACCCTGCTGGGGGTAGCCCGGCCCACCGCTGGGGAAGGTCATTCCGTGCTCTCCTGTCGTGTTGCCCGAAAGGTGGGGTGGCCGATATGTCCGGAAACGCTAGCGCACCGGGGGCGTCCGGCCCATCCCTCGGCTATCCGACGTGCCACCGCGGCAAACGGTTGCGTCGAGTTCGCTGTGAACCCGGGCAGCGCAACGGCCGGGCCCCGCGACGGGGACCCGGCCGTTTCCACGGACCGTGCTCGGGTCAGTGCAGGTTCTCGTACAGCTCCCTGGCCAGCGCGGCGGTCTCGGACGGCGTCTTGCCGACCTTGACGCCCGCGGCCTCGAGGGCCTCCTTCTTCGCCTGCGCGGTGCCGGCCGAGCCGGACACGATCGCACCCGCGTGACCCATGGTCTTGCCCTCGGGCGCGGTGAAGCCCGCGACGTAGCCGACGACCGGCTTGGTCACGTTCTCCTTGATGTAGGCCGCGGCCCGCTCCTCGGCGTCGCCACCGATCTCACCGATCATGACGATGACCTCGGTCTCCGGGTCGGCCTGGAAGGCCTCCAGCGCGTCGATGTGGGTGGTGCCGATGATCGGGTCACCACCGATGCCGACGGCCGTGGAGAAGCCGATGTCACGCAGCTCGTACATCATCTGGTACGTCAGCGTGCCCGACTTCGACACCAGGCCGATCTTGCCGGGGCCGGTGATGTTGGCCGGGATGATGCCGGCGTTCGACTTGCCGGGCGAGATGACGCCGGGGCAGTTCGGGCCGATGATGCGGGTCTTGTTGCCCTTGGCGACGGCGTGGGCCCAGAAGTAGGCCGAGTCGTGCACCGGGATGCCCTCGGTGATCACCACGGCGAGCGGGATCTCGGCGTCGATGGCCTCGATGACCGCGTCCTTGGCGAACTTCGGCGGCACGAAGATGACCGACACGTCGGCGCCGGTCTCCTTCATGGCCTCCTCGACCGTGCCGAACACGGTGAGGTCCTTGCCGGCGATGGTGACCGTCTGCCCGGCCTTGCGGGCGTTGACGCCACCGACGATGTTGGAGCCGGCCTGCAGCATCTTGGTCGCGTGCTTGGTGCCCTCGGACCCGGTGATGCCCTGAACGATGATCTTGCTGCTGGAATCGAGGAAGATCGACATTTCTCTTACGCTCCTGCCGCGGCCAGCTCGGCAGCCTTGTCCGCTGCGTTGTCCATGGTGTCCACCTGCGTCACCAGCGGGTGGTTGGCCTCGTTGAGGATCCGGCGGCCTTCCTCGACGTTGTTGCCGTCGAGGCGGACCACGAGCGGCTTGGTGGCCTCGTCGCCCAGGATCTTGAGGGCCTCGACGATGCCGGTCGCGACCGCGTCGCACGCGGTGATGCCACCGAAGACGTTGACGAACACCGACTTGACGGCCGGGTCGTTCAGGATGACGTCCAGGCCGGCGGCCATGACCTCGGCCGAGGCGCCGCCACCGATGTCGAGGAAGTTGGCGGGCTTGACGCCGCCGTGCTTCTCGCCCGCGTAGGCCACGACGTCCAGCGTGGACATGACCAGGCCCGCGCCGTTGCCGATGATGCCGACCTCGCCGTCGAGCTTGACGTAGTTGAGGTTCTTGGCCTTGGCCTTGGCCTCCAGCGGGTCCTCGGCCTGCTTGTCGACGAGCTCCTCCTGCTTCGGCTGCCGGAAGGAGGCGTTCTCGTCCAGGGTGACCTTGCCGTCGAGGGCGACGATCTTGTCCTGCGGGTCGCGGACCAGCGGGTTCACCTCGACCAGGGTGGCATCCTCGGCCACGAAGGTCTCCCACAGCTTGACGACCACGTCGGCCGCCTGGTCGCGGATGACCTCGGGGAAGTTGCCCTGGGCCAGGATCTCCAGCGCCTTGGCCTTGTCGACCCCGGCGATCGCGTCGACCGGCACCTTGGCGAGCGCTTCGGGCCGCTCCACGGCCAGCTGCTCGATCTCCATGCCGCCCTCGGCCGAGGCCATGGCGAGGAAGGTGCGGTTGGCGCGGTCCAGCAGGAAGGAGAAGTAGTACTCCTCCGCGATGTCGGACGCCTCGGTCACCAGCACGCGGTGCGTGATGTGGCCCTTGATGTCGAGGCCGAGGATGGCTTCGGCCTTCTCCTTGGCCTCGGCCGGGTCCTTGGCGAGCTTCACGCCACCGGCCTTGCCACGGCCGCCGGTCTTGACCTGCGCCTTGACGACGACCTGTCCACCGATCTTCTCGGCGGCGGCCTGGGCTTCTTCGGGGGTGCTCGCTACGGCGCCGGGAAGAACCGGCACACCGTGGGCGGCGAAGAGGTCCTTCGCCTGGTATTCGTAGAGGTCCACTACTCCAGTCTCCTGACGACACACGCCACTGCGTTGACCTGCGTGAGGTGGGTCCAGATGCGTGCTTGATGCAAACCATGCTGCCGGACGGAGACGACCCTAGCGACCTGGGGAGAGGCGCGGGGCGCCGCACCCGGTGAACTCTGTCACCGTATGGATCCAGAGGGTGTTTTCCGGGTGTGAATCGTCCCACGCGGGGCCAGGACGGTGGCGATCGCGAGCGCCACGACGCAGCCGAGCGCGAGCCACCAGCCGACGCCGGCGTGCGCGCCGGTGATCTGGTCGCCCGTCAGCGGCAGCGCCAGCAGGCGCAGCACGGCGAGGCAGGTCGCCCCGGCGAGCAGCCCGGTGGCGCGGGCGGGCCGGCTGCGCGGGGCGAGGAAGCACGCCCCGAGCACCGTCAGCAGCGCGAGCAGCAGCCCCCAGGAGGGCGTGCCGAAGTTCGACCACAGCGCGGGCTCGACGTAGTCGGGCGAGACGATCGACGGGGTGCCGAACCCCCCGATCGCGAGGATCCCGCCCGCGACCAGCGGCGTGATCAGGTTGGGGCCGGGCACCTCGGCGGCCTCTTCACTGTCGTCGCGCTCGACCATGCCGGCCACGACGGAACAGCACGCGGTCGCGGCCGCGGCGACGGTCGCCACCGAGGTCCACACCACGCCCTGCCCCGGGGACAGGCCGGCGCCCAGTTCGGTCGCGGTGATGGCCGTGGTGAGCACGGCCGTCGCCGCGAGCGGAACCCCCGCCCACGCGACCGACAGCACCGGCCGCAGCACCGGCGCCAGCACCGGCACGAACATCGCCGCGCCCAGCACGCCGACCAGCAGCCCGGCGACGAGCAGCGACCAGCGCCACGGGCTCTGCGGGCCGCCCAGCTCACCGGTCACCACCACCTGATCGGTGAAGGTGCCCGCGATCGCGGCCAGCATCGTCACCAGGCCCAGCACGCCGGTGGCACGCCGCAACCCGGGCGAACCGGGCAGCCGTGCCTCGCCCGCCTCGTCACCGGCCCTCGCCACGCCCGCCTTGTCCGCCGCGTAGTTGGCCGCCGCGTAGTGGGCCGCCTCGTACTTGCCCGCCGCATAGTTGGCCGCCGCGAAGTCGCCCGTCGCGTAGTTGGCCGCCGTGTCGTCGGCACCGGGGTCGGCGCTCGCCTCGCCCGTCGCGTCGCCGCCGAGGCGCACCGGCAGCCCTTCCCGCCCTTCCGAGGGCAGGAAGGCGACGACCGCGAGCCCGGCAGCACCGACCAGGACCACGATCGGCCCGGCCGACACGCCGATGCCGTCGACCGCGATGCCCGAGCCCAGTTCAGGCAGTGCGACGGTCGCGGCGGCCAGGCCGAGCCCGAGCAGCCCGCCGGTGCTGAGCCCGTCCGATCCCGAGCTGATCGCGAGCCCCGCGGCCACCGGCAGCGCGAACGCGAGCAGCAGGCTTCCGGCGAGCACCAGCGCAGGCCGCTCGAAGGCACTGCCGACCGGCAGGAACGCGTCGTCCCCGGCGAACGGCGCCATCATGACGCCGACCGCCGCGACACCCGCGGCCACCAGCCCGATGGGCAGCAGACCCCGGTCCGCGACACCGGACTCGGGCCGGGGCCCGAGCGCGCGCACCCCGGCGACGCCGGCCGCGACCGCGACGACGTGCCCGGCGAGCAGCAGCCAGAAGCCGACACCCGGCCCGGGCAGGGCGAACACCTCCGGCCGGTACAACTCCGGACGCGACACCGACGACGGATCGGCGAGGAACTGCAGGTCGAGCACCGCCTGTCCCGGCGCGAGCGCGGCGACGCCCGCCAGCACCCCCGCGCCCGCGGCGGGCCTGCCCCGCAGCACGAAGGCGATCGCCAGCACCGGAGGCACGACGGCGAGCACGATCAGCAGGGGTGCACTCGCGTAGCCGCGCACAGCACCGTCGACCACCGGCAGGACCGCGCCGAGCGCCGACAGCAGCGCCGCGAGCGCGGCGAGCACGAGGGCAGGGAGCAGCACCGAGGTCGGGTGCCCGTCGAGGGTTTCGGCCGACCGCGGATCACTCCGCGAAAGCCGGGCGGGAACAGTCCAGCGAGTCCGGATCATTGCCACGGAACGCTAGCAAGGACCGCGGTGGTTCACGGCCTGGACCGCGCCGGACGGTGCCCGGGTTTATTCCTCGACAAACGTTAGCCACGTCACACCAACGGTGTAATCCTCTCTCCACACTGCGTCATTACCGCTGCTAGAACGCTCGCGTCTCTCACACTTTCAGCCCTTGCGCCGACGACGCCTTGCCCAGAAGGACCTCCCTTCGTTACTGTCCCCCGGTCCCCATTACGGTCAGGTCACAAAGCGGACAGCGAGTCAACCACCCCCGAGGTCGGCTCACCGGGTTCCCCCGCCCGGGTTCGCGGATCTGGCTCCCCCGAGTAACGGAAGGCCTCGCTTTGGCTCGACACCGCTCCCCCAGCGGCGAAGCCCCTTCCCCGGAACTCGATGACGCACTGGACGGTGCGGTCGTCCGCGTCCGGGGTGGACACCGGATCCCGGCACCGTCCTCGGCCCTGCGTGGGCGCGTGGTGGTCGCCGCAGTCGCCGCAGGCGCTTTCGCCGCCGCCGCGGCGGGACAGACCCTGCAGTCGTCCTTCGGCACCGCCGAGGCCGAAGGTGTGACGCCGCTGGCGAACACCTCCGACGCGCGTGCTTCGTTCGCCCTCGGTGGTGACGCCCCCGCGGGCGCTCCCGAGCTGGTCCCCGCCGCGCACTACACCGACGCCTCGGCCGAGGTGCAGAAGCTCAACGCCAGCCTCCAGGTCACGCAGGACCGCGAGGCCCGCGACGCCGCGGCCGCCCGAGCCGCCGCCGAGGAAGCCTCCCGGCCGAAGACCTGCCTGCCCGCGCACGGCACCTTCACGTCCGGTTTCGGCGCCCGGTGGGGCACGACCCACTACGGCATCGACATCGCGAACTCGATCGGCACCCCGATCTACGCCGCCTCGGACGGCGTCGTGATCGACGCCGGGCCTGCCAGCGGCTTCGGCCTGTGGGTCCGGATCCAGCTCGCCGACGGCACCATCCAGGTGTACGGGCACATGAACACCTTCTCCGTGCGCGAGGGCCAGAAGGTCAAGTGCGGGCAGCAGATCGCCGAGATCGGCGACCGCGGTCAGGCGACCGGTCCGCACCTGCACTTCGAGGTCTGGCTGAACGGCACGAAGAAGATCGACCCGCGCCCCTGGCTCGCCGCGCGCGGCGTGTACCTGTAGCCGCCAGCCTGCGGGCCGCCCTGGCTCGCATCCGGAGGGCTGGCGTTCGCGCTCTGGCGTGTTCGGCTGTCGGTCGGCCCCGGACTGCGGTGGCTGCCGAAACCTCGGCTGGCGCTCGTCCCCGGGCAACGCTGGCTGCCGAGACCCGCGCCGCGGCTCGTGCTGCCGGGGTTGCCCTGCGGCCTCGCTACGGGACAAGGCAACCGGCGGCGAACCGCTGACCGCTCCTCGGCGGGGATGCTCCTCTCCGTGGTCCTGGCGCCCCGTCGAAGGCCCCCTCGCCTTTCGAAGCGCGCCTCGGCTGAGTGCGATGACGTGGCTGGCTTCTGCTCCCTCCTGTGGCGCTGCAAGGTGTCCGCGCGGCGTCGGGCCTCTGGTTCCCCTACCGCCGACGGGCCAAACCCCGCTATCGCACGTCCGGGGGACGCAGGCCTGCCAGTCCCGGGACCGGACACGAACCGGCCCGGGCACACCCCACCGCACCGCACTCGACGAACCCATCGGAACCCCTCCTGACGCTCGAACTCATGTTCGAGTACAGGTATAGCGGAGGGGTCCGACAGTTTCCGGCCCTCGCGAGGGCCGCCGGCGAAAACCGGGCGAAAAACAGCTACAGCTTCACCATCGGCACGCTGCCGATCAGCATCAGCTTGACCTTGCCCGCCGCGCCGAAGTCGATCGTCGCGGTGGCGCGCGCGCCTTCGCCCTGGGCTTCGACCACCGTGCCGAGGCCGTACTTGTCGTGGCTGACCCGGTCACCCACGTCGAGCTTCAGCGCGACCGTGTTCTGCCAGCCCTTGAACGGCGTCGTCCGCATGCCGCGCGCCGCGACCCCGGCCTGCGCCGAGTCACCGCCGAACGAGCGCCTGCTCCCCCACGTCGTGGCGGTGCGCGGCGAGCCGTACGACTCCGGCTCCTCGCGGCGCCAGTCGATCAGGTCGGCCGGGATCTCGTCGAGGAAGCGCGACGCCGGGTTGGTCATCGGCTGGCCCCACGCCGACCGCGTGATCGCCCGTGACAGGTACAGCCGCTCCCGCGCCCGCGTGATCGCCACGTACGCCAGGCGCCGCTCCTCCGCCAGCTCGGCCGGCTCCCCCAGCGCCCTCAGGTGCGGGAAGACGCCGTCCTCCCAGCCCGTGCAGAAGACCACCGGGTACTCGAGGCCCTTCGCGGTGTGCACGGTCATCAGCGTGACCACGCCGGTGTCGTCCTCGTCGTCCTCGCCGTCGGGCGACGGGATCGAGTCCGCGTCCGCGACCAGCGACACGCGCTCCAGGAACGCGGGCAGCGAGCCCGGCTCCGGCAGCCCGTCCTCCGCCGGTGGCTGTTCGGCCGCCGCCTCGGTGAACTCCCGTGCCACCGTCACCAGCTCGGTCAGGTTCTCCACCCGCGAGGCGTCCTGCGGGTCGTCCGACTCCTCCAGCTCCGCGCGGTAGCCCGTGCGGTCCAGCACCGCCTCCAGGACGTCCGCCACCTCGGCGCCCTCGTCGGCCAGCTCACGCAGCCCGTCGAGCAGCTCCACGAAGCCCGTGATCGCCTTCGCCGAGCGCGGGTTGAGCAGCGCGACCTTGCCCTCGACCGCCTCGCGCAACGCGGCGTTGAACGAGATCCGCTCCCGCTCCGCGTGCGTCGCGATCACCGCCTCCGCGCGGTCACCGATGCCGCGCTTGGGCACGTTGAGGATCCGGCGCAGGCTCACGGTGTCCTCCGGGTTCGCGATGACCCGCAGGTACGCCAGCATGTCCCGGACCTCGCGCCGCTCGTAGAAGCGGACGCCGCCGACCACCCGGTACGGCAGGCCGAGCCGGATGAAGATCTCCTCGAACACGCGCGACTGGTTGTTGGTGCGGTAGAAGACCGCCACGTCGGAGTACTTCGCTTCGCCGCGGTCGGCCAGCGCGTCGATCTCGCCCGCGACGAACGCCGCCTCGTCGTGCTCGTTGTCGGCGACGTAGCCGCCGATCTTCGGGCCGTCACCCGAGTCGGTCCACAGCCGCTTGTCACGCCGGTTCGGGTTCCGCGAGATCACGGCGTTGGCGGCGGACAGGATGGTCTGCGTCGAGCGGTAGTTCTGCTCCAGCAGGATCGTGCGGGCGTTGGGGAAGTCCCGCTCGAACTCCTCGATGTTGCGGATCGTCGCGCCGCGGAAGGCGTAGATCGACTGGTCCGCGTCACCCACCACGCACAGCTCCGCGGGCTCCACGCCGGACTCCGTCGGCTCCGTGCCGACCAGCTCGCGGACCAGCGTGTACTGCGCGTGGTTGGTGTCCTGGTACTCGTCGACCAGCACGTGCCGGAACCGGCGCCGGTAGTGCTCGGCGACGTCGGGGAACACCTGCAGCAGCTCGACCGTGCGCATGATCAGGTCGTCGAAGTCCATCGCGTTGGCCAGCGACAGGCGCCGCTGGTACTCGGCGTAGACCTCGGCGACGCGGCGCTCCAGGTCGTTGGTGGCCTTGTCCTTGGCGCTCTCCGGGTCGACCAGCTCGTTCTTCAGGTTCGAGATGTGCACCGCGAGCGTGCGCGCCGGGTACCGCTTCGGGTCCACGTCGAGGTCGCGCGCCACGAGCGTGATGAGCCGCTTCGTGTCGTCGGAGTCGTAGATCGAGAAGTTCGACGACATGCCGAGCGTCTTGGCCTCGCGGCGCAGCAGCCGCACGCACATCGAGTGGAACGTCGACACCCACATCGCGTTGGCGCGGCGGCCCACCAGGTCGGAGACGCGCTCCCGCATCTCGGCGGCGGCCTTGTTGGTGAAGGTGATGGCCATGATCTGCCCCGGCTGCGCGCCGCGTTCGGCGAGCAGCCAGGCGATCCGCCTGGTCAGCACCCTGGTCTTGCCCGAACCGGCGCCCGCGACGACCAGCAGCGGCACACCGGCGTGGGTGACGGCTTCGCGCTGGGCGGGGTTCAGGTCCGCGAGCAGGTCGGCGTGGCGGCCGGCGGGGACGGCCGCGGGCTTTTCGGCAGGGAGATCGAAGAGGGTGCTCATCGGGGATCCACGCTACTCGGGGGGACTGACGGTCTACCGCACCGGACGTAGCCGCGAATGTCGCCCACGAGCCGATGCCGGCCCCCGTCCCGGTGCGGAGCATCGAGCTTATGACGACACCCACCCGAATCCGCGCCTCGGACGCCGACCGCGAGCGCGTCGCTCGCCGGATACAGCGCGCCAGCGGCGAAGGCCGCCTCCCCCTCGATGAGACAGAACGACGGCTGGGCACGGTTTATGCCGCGACCTACGTCGACGAGCTGGCCGCACTCCTGTCCGACCTGCCACCGGAGCCCGCACCGCGGTTCCCGCTGCCGCTGCAGGTGCACGCCGCCGTGGCCGTGGTGCTCGCCGTGCTGCTCGTGACGGTGTGGGCGGTTTCCGGTGCGCCGTTCTTCTGGCCGGTCGCCCCGTTGTTCTGGCTTTCGCTGAGTCTCGTGGCTCACGCCGCGTTCCGGTGGCGGGCTGTGCCATACTGAGGGCATGCGGCACCACGCGTACCGATTTTTCTACGGGAACCGGACTCCGGCTCCCGTGATCGCGTAGTGTCCGACCGCAATCACCGCCAAGCCCCGGAGTCCACGGACCCGGGGCTTTCGTCGGCTCTGGGACCAGGTGGGAGTCCGGACCGACCGGAGGTCCAGATGGACGCACAGACGGAAGAAGACCGGGTCTCCTCCGCGGAGCCGATCGCCTCGGCCGAGGAGATCGCCGAGCTGCGCAAGGAGATCGACTGGCTGGACTCGGAGATCCTGCGCCTGGTCAAACGCCGGATCGAGGTGTCGCAGACGATCGGCCGCGCGCGGATGGCCGCCGGCGGCACCCGGATCGTCTACAACCGCGAGATGGACGTGCTCGCCCGCTACCGCGACCTCGGCCCCGACGGGCGCCAGCTGGCGATGGCGCTGCTGAACCTCGGTCGCGGCAGGCTCGGCCGGTAAGCGCTTTTTTCAGGGAGTTTCCCCGACCCGGGAGGCGCCGCGGGCGGGCACACTGGACGCATGATTAACCTCATCGCGGTCGTGGTCGCGATCGCCAGTGTGCTCGCCGCGCTGGGCCATGTCGGCTACCTGGCGCTGCTCAACAACGCCGCCAACAAGAGGGCGGGCGGCGCCCCCGTCGCGCAGTACGTGCGCAGCCGGTGGGCCGTCGCCGGAGGGACCACCGCGGCCTCCCTGCTCGCGTGGTTGCTCACGGCCGGCGGACCGACGATGGACGTCATCGCGATCCTGCTGGCCGCGGGAAGCGGGGCGGTGGCCGTTAAGGCGCTGCAGTCGACGCAGGAGAAGTACCGCAGCGGAGGCTGAACCCGGGGCACGCATTGCGGTGAGACCTGGACCGCACCACACCGCGGTTACACACTGCAAGTCGCACTTCCGCCGCGACGCGACCCCGACAGGGTGAACTTGGGATCCGGCCCTCCCGTTGTGGCCGAAGCCTTTTACCCTTGGGGCGTGGAATCCCGCACGCTCACAGGTACTCGCTCGGCGGCATGCCGTGCGCGTGCAGATGAACGTGCATCTTCACGCGTGCATGTTGCTCCGTTCGACTTAACCCGGGTCCCGCCCGCGTCACGGCACACGGGGGGAGGGGTCCTCCCGGCATGACCAGCGGGGCCGATTCGACCGACCGACTTCCTCTTGTGACAGGCCGGCACCGGCGGGGCGCGGGCACCTGGACACCCCGGGTACCGCAGCGCTCGACCGGCGGCCGCCACTCGTCGTTCGCGTCCGCCGCGATCGACCCGCCCGCCCGCGGCTCCCTGCCGCTGGTCCCCCCGGGGCCCGAAGAAGGCGGCGTCTTCCCCACCTCCCGCGGTGAGCTGCCGCTGCCGAAACCGCCCGAGCGGCAGGCGCCGCCCGCGAAGCCCCGGCGGACGAAGGTCACGCTGACGCCGCCCACCCCGCACGACGAGAACGCCGAGGACGAGGACGTGCGCGTCTACGTGGCGCCGCCCGAGACCGGCCTCGGCTCCTTCGACCTCGGGTCCGTGCCCGCGTCGGTCACCCCGCCGCGCACGTGGCGCAAGGCGGCCTGGTTCGCGACCGCCTCCTCCGGCGGGGTGGTCCTCGCCCTGCTGTTCGCCGGCTCCGCGCTCGTCGGCAAGCCGACGCCGGACCAGGCGGGCGACGCGTGGATCCCCGGTCTCGGCGGCGGCCTCCCCACGCTCGGCGGTGAGCGCGTCGTCCCCGCCCCCGGCGGCGGTGGTTATCCCAGCGACCCCACCTCGGGCTCCCGGAACTTCCGCAGCGAGACCAGCACGTCGGAGCCACCGACGACGACGGAGGCACCCGGCAGCACCCGGAACCCCGGCGTCAGCAGCTCCCACGGCGTCACCGGCGGCCACGGGCTGCCCCCGGTGTCCGGCGGCGGGCCCGGTCAGTCCGGCACGCCGTCCACCAGCACCGCGCCGCCCGTCAAGCCCTCGCCCACCCCGGCGCCCTACGACGCCGACCCGTGGCGGTTCCGGATCCCCGAGGGCGACCCGCAGGTGCTGGCGCAGAACTCCCAGCGCTACCTCGACACCGTGACCGAGGACCCGCAGGCCGCGTACGCGATGACGACGGGTGAGCTCCAGCAGGAGGGCACCCAGGGCATCGAGCAGAAGTACGCCGACGTGGCCTACTTCCAGGTCGAGCACGTGCAGGTGCACCAGTACGACGGCAAGACCGTCTGCACGGTGAAGCTGGTGCGCAAGGACGGCAGCGCGAGCACCGAGCAGCGCACCCTGACCTTCGACGGGCCCAAGATCGCGAACGACGGCACCTGACCTGCCGTTACTCCACCCGGGTGACAGGTACTGCCGTTCGTCGTGCGATCGGGGCTGTCCACCGATCGGGGGTGGCCGGTAACGACGAGCCACGGTTCGCTGATGAACGAGCAGACCACCCGATCAACCGGAACAGAGGCCATGAGAGTCGTGCACGATCGGCGGCGGTACCGGCAGACGCCGGACGCCCTCACCGTCGAGGACCTCCTGTCGGCGCAGGAGTTCGACTTCGAGCTGGTCGAAGACGCCCACCTCACGGAGCCGGCGCACGAGCCGCGCAAGTTCCTGCCGCCCCCGCGTGCGCGCGGCAGGCGCGAGCCACAGCCGCCGCGGGCGCCCGAGAACAGGGTTTCCAAGATCGCCAAGCTCGCCGGCCTCACCACCGCCGCCTCCCTGCTCGTGGGCGCGGTCGTGGCTTCGGCGGTGCTGACCCGCCAGCGGCCGGCCAACGGCGAGGCGGCGGCCCCGGTGCCGCCGCAGATCACGGGGGCGGCCGCGCTCGGCGCGTTCGTGCCCGACGTCGCTGGCCACCGCCAGGACCAGTCCCGGACGCCGCGCACCGCGCCGTCGGTCGTGCCGACCTCGCAGGTCCCGGTCGCCCAGACGCAGGCGGCCCCCGGCAGTGCGGCGAGCAGCGCCCCGGCCACCAGTTCCACGCCTGCCGACACGTCGACCAGCGACAAGGTCGCGCTGGTCGAGAAGTTCTACCAGCGCATGGTCTCGGCCCACCCGGAGGACGCGCTGGCCATGCTCACCCCCGACCTGGCCGGCGAAGAGCCGGGTGACCTGGTGCGGGCGTGGAGTTCGATGTCCCGGATCGAGGTGGACAGCGTCGAGGTGCAGCCGGACGGCACCGTGCGCGCGGTGGTGACGGTGCACCAGCACGACGGCACGCAGCTCCGCGTCACCCAGGTGCTCACGGTGACGAAGGGCAAGCAGAACGTGATCTCCCGGGCGGTGCTGCTCTCGGCGGAGCAGCTGTAGTCTCCGCCATAGCAGGTAACCGTCGGCCGCCCCGAAGCGTGCCAGGTGTATGTGCGCAGAGTGAGCGCCCTAGCCTTGTCACGAGCTGGCTTCGGCTGAACCGGCCCTCCGGGGCCGCGACATGTGCATACGCTCGGGCAGGCGAAAGGTGTGGCGTGCCCTGCAAGACAGCCCCGAAGGAGGTCGCGTGAGCGACGAAGGTCGCCTGGTCGCCGGCCGCTACCGCGTGGTCCGGCGGATCGGCACCGGTGCCATGGGTGCGGTCTGGCAGGCACATGACGAGGTGCTGGCGCGCACGGTCGCGATCAAGCAGCTGCTGCTGCAGCCCGGGCTCGACCCGCACGAGGCCGAGGACGCCAAGCAGCGCACGATGCGCGAGGGGCGGATCGCGGCCCGGCTGCACCACCCGAACGCCATCACGGTCTTCGACGTCGTCACCGACGACAACGGGCACCCCTGCCTCGTCATGGAGTACCTGCCGTCGACGAGCCTCGCCGAGATGCTGCGTGAGCGGAAGACGCTGCCGCCGGTCGAGGTGGCGCGGATCGGGGCGCAGATCGCGTCGGCGCTCAAGGAGGCCCACGCGGTCGGCATCGTGCACCGCGACATCAAGCCGGGCAACATCCTGCTCGGTGACAACGGCATCGTGAAGATCACCGACTTCGGCATCTCCCGCGCGAAGGACGACGTCACGGTGACCAAGACCGGCATGATCGCCGGTACCCCCGCCTACCTGGCGCCTGAAGTGGCCATCGGTGGCGACCCGGGGCCCGAGTCCGACGTGTTCTCCCTCGGCTCGACCCTGTACGCCGCGTGCGAGGGGCAGCCGCCGTTCGGGCTCAGCGAGAACACCCTGAGCCTGCTGCACGCCGTCGCGGCGGGGCAGATCAACCCGCCGCGGCAGTCCGGTCCGCTGGCGAGCGTGCTCGCCGTCATGCTGCACCCCGATGTGAAGCACCGCCCGACCGCCGAGGAGGCCGAGGAGCTGCTGGCCGCCGTCGGCCGCGGGGAGACCCCGCTCGGCGGCCCCGCCGACGCGACCCAGGTCGCGGGCGCGGTCGGCGCCGCTGCCGCGGGCGCGGCGGTCGGTGCGGCCGCGACCAGGGCGTTCAGCGGCAACCTCGGCCAGACCCGGCAGGACGACTTCTACGACGACTACGAGGACGAGTACGACGAGGACGGGTACGGCGCCACGGCGGCTTACCCGACCGAGGACCAGGACGGCCGCACCCGCGCCGTGCCGGCGGGGTACGCCGGGTACGACGACGAGAAGCCTGCTGCCGAGCAGGACGAGGACGAGCGGCCCGGGAAGTGGAAGGTGCCCGCGGCGATCGGTGCCGTCGTGGTGGCGGGGCTCGTCGCGCTGGGGATCTGGCTGTTCAACGGGCCGAACACCGGCAGCAGCAACATCACCGACAACCAGCCGGTCGTCCCGCCGCCCGCGCAGACGAGCTCCTCGGTGCTGCCCACGGAGTCCTCGGTCCTGCCGTCGAGCGAGGAGAGTTCGGCGTCCCGGCCGGCGCGGAGTTCCACGCCGCGGCGGAGCAGTGCGGTCGAGCAGCCGCAGCAGCCCACGTCGAGCAGCCCCTCGAAGAAGCCGACGACGAGCTCGCCGAGCAAACCCACCTCGAGCGAGGAACCGCCGTCATCCACGCCGTCCTCCTCCAACCCCGATCAGTGAGGTCCAACAAGAAATCCCGGTAGGGTGGTCGGCAAGTTTCCGGCCGTCGGCGCGACGAGAGGTTGTTTTGGGTACTGAGGGCGCAGTGGTCGGCGGCCGGTACCGGTTGGACCAGCCGATCGGCCGTGGCCGTGCCGGGATCGTGTGGCTGGCCTACGACCTGCTGCTGCACCGGACGGTCGCCGCGAAGCGGATGTACATCCAGCCGGGGCTCGACCCGGCACGCGCCGAGCAGGCGATCGGCACGGCGCTGCAGGAGGGCCGCGCCGCGACGCGGGTGCTGCACAACTGCGTGCTCACGGTCTACGACGTCGTCCGCGACGGGTCGGACGCGTGGCTGACGATGGAGTACGTGCCGTCGCGCAACATGGCGGACTTCCTCACCGAGCACGGCACCCTCACCCCGGAGCAGGCGGCGTACCTGGGCAGCCAGCTGGCGTCCGCGTTGGCGGCCGCCCACCGGGCCGGGGTGCTGCACCGCAACCTCGAACCCGGCAACGTGCTGCTCGCCGACGACGGCGGGGTGAAGGTCACCGACATCGGCATCACGGGCAGCGGGCCGAACCCGGCGTTCCGGGCCCCCGAGGTCACGCGGGGCGCGCCGCCGGATCACGCGGCCGACGTGTTCTCCCTCGGCGCGACGCTGTACCAGGCGGTCGAGGGCGTGCCGCCCTACGGCGAGGACGGCACCGGTCCCCTGCGGCAGCCGCAGCGGGCGGGGCAGCTGACCGGTGCGCTGATGAAGCTGCTGCGTGAGGACCCGATGTCCCGGCCGACGCTGGCCGACAGCATCACGTCGTTCCTGGCGATCACCCAGGGCAGGCAGACCGCGTTCATCCCGCCGACCGCACCCGCGCTGCCGACGGTGCCCGCCGTGTGGCCCGTCCAGCCGCAGCCGCAGCCCGTCGCGACGAAGCAGCCGCTCATCCAGCTCACGCCCGACCGGATCCGGAAGCTGATCCTGACCGTGCTCGCCGTCCTGTGCGCGGCGGCGATCGGCATCGGGATCACCCAGGTCCTTTTCCTCTAAGCGGCGGCGGGGGCGGCCTGCCGCAACCTGTCCAGCAGGTAGCGAACGACGGGCTGACTCGCCGAGCGCGTGGCGACCGCGGCGTGGATCGCCCGGACCGGTTCGGGACGGCGGATCCGCTTGATCACCACGCCGGGGTGGGGCGCGCCGAGGCCGAGCACCGGCACCAGGCTGACTCCCAGACCGGCCGCCACGAAACCCTGCGCCGTCTGGTAGTCCTCGCACTCCAGCACGAAGTTCGGGGCGAACCCCGCCGCCCCGCACGCCGCGATCAGCGTGTCGCGGCACGGACCCGGCGTGCCTTCGGTGCCGACCCACGGTTCGTCCCGCAGGTCGGTCAGGTCCAGGACGCGCTTGCGCACCAAGGGGTGCGTGCGGGGCAGCGCCGCGCGGTACGGGTCGTCGAGCAGATGCACCAGCTCCGCCGTCCGGACCCGCCACTCCCCTCGCCACACCACGATCGCCACGTCCACGTCACCGGACTCGACCTCCGGGATGGACTCGTGGGGTTCGCGCAGCCTGAGGTCCAGCTGGATGCCGGGGAACTCCCGCCGGATCTCCGCCACCGCGGGCGGCACGAGCGCCGCCCCGGCGGTCGCGAAGTACCGGATCGCCAGCCGCCCGGTGCGACCGGCCTTCAGGTTGGCCAGCTCGGCTTCGGCCTTGGCCAGCTGGCCGCTGAGCACCTCGGCGTGCTCGGACAGCAGCGCGCCTGCCGCTGTCGCCCGCACCCCACGCCCGACGCGTTCCAGCAGCTCCGTGCCCGCTTCGCGTTCGAGGGTCGCGAGTTGCTGGCTGATCGCCGAGGGGGTGTAACCGAGGTTGCGGGCGGCCGCCGTGATCGAACCGCTGGTGACCACGGCCCGCAGGACCTGCAATCGCCGGACGTCGAGCATGGCCCAACATTACAGAATTCCTGAAAGACGCATGTAGTTTATTTCGCTTGTCCTTACTGATCACCGGCGGCAACCTGAAGGCCGTGGGCGAGACGAAGACACTGCTGCGGCTGAGCGCGCTGGCGTTGATGTGGGGTTCGAGCTTCCTCTGGATCAAGCTGGGGCTGACGGCGTTCTCGCCGGTGCAGCTCGTGCTGATCCGGATCGTGCTGGGCGCGGCCGTACTCGTGGCGATCTGCTACGCCCAGCGGGACCGGCTGCCGTCCGGACGGCGCCTGTGGGGGCACCTCGCGGTCGCGGCCCTGTTCCACAACGCGTTGCCGTTCCTGCTGTTCGCGGTCGGCGAGCGGACGGTCGACTCCGGCATCACCGGCGTCATCAACTCGACCACTCCACTGTGGACGGTCGTGTTCGCGTTCGCGTTCGGCGTCGACCGCACCCTCGGCGGACCGCGCCTGGCCGGGCTGCTGGTCGGCCTGCTGGGTGTCGTCGTGATCTTCGCGCCCTGGCACGCGAACGGGCTGCTCAGCTGGGGCGCGCTCGCGTGTGTCGCGGCGTCGCTGAGCTACGGCTTCGTCAACGGCTACGAAAGCCGGTTCCTGTCCGCCACCGGTGCGTCGCCGGTGGCGCTCGCCGGAGCCCAGATGCTCGCGGCGAGCGGGTACCTCGTGTTCATGCTGCCCGCGGGCGGCGCGGAGCCGGTGCACCTGAACGCGGTCGCGGTCGCGGCGGTCCTCGTGCTCGGCGTGCTGTCCACCGGTATCGCGTTCGCGCTGAACTACCGGCTGCTCGCGGCCGAGGGGCCGGTGGCGGTGTCGATGGTCAGCTACCTGATGCCCGTGGTCTCCGTGCTGCTGGGCACGGTGTTCCTGCACGAGGCGCTGAACCTCCGCGTGCTCGGCGGGATGGTCGTGGTGCTCGCCGGGGTGGCGCTGACCAGGGTCAGACGAGCCGGCGGTCCGAAGCCCAGCGCGACAGCTCGTACCGGTTCGACAGCTGCGTCTTCCGCAGCACGCTCGACACGTGTGTCTCAACCGTCTTGACGGAGATGAACAGCTCCGACGCGATCTCCTTGTAGGCGTACCCCCGCGCGAGCAGCCGCAGCACGTCCCGCTCGCGCGGGGTGAGCAGGTCCAGCTCGGGGTCGCTGATCGGCGCCGAACCGGGCCGGTCGGCGAACGCGTCGAGCACGAACCCCGCCAGCCGCGGCGAGAACACCGCGTCCCCGTCGGCGACGCGCGTGATGGCGCGGACCAGTTCCTTCGACGAAATCGTCTTGGTGACGTACCCGCGGGCCCCGGCGCGGATGACCGCGATGACGTCCTCGGCGGCGTCGGACACCGACAGCGCGAGGAACACGACGTCCGGCAGCTCGGGCCGGACCCGCCGCAGCACCTCCGCGCCGCCACCGTCCGGCATGTGCACGTCGAGGAGCACCACCTGCGGCTTCGTCCGTGCGATGCCGGCGACAGCGTCCGCCACGGACCCCGCCTCGCCGACCACCCGAACCTCGTCGGTGATCGAGTCCAGCTCCGTGCGCACCCCGGCGCGGAACAACGCGTGGTCGTCCACCAGGAAGACCGTCACCGGTGTCTCACTCATGAAGCCGCACTCCCCGTCTTGATCGGCATCTCCAGCTGCACTTCCGTCCCGTCCCCCGGCGCGGTGCGCAGCCGGACCGTTCCGCCGTTGCGCTCCATCCTGCCCCTGATGGAATCCGCGAGGCCATGCCGGTCCTCCGACACGGCCTCCGGGTCGAAGCCCTTGCCGCGGTCGCGGACGAACACCGTCGCCGTCGTGGGCTCGACCTCGGCGTACACGCTGACCTCCTCGACGCCCGCGTGCTTCGCCGCGTTGACGATCGCCTCCCTGGCCGCCTGCACGAGCGCCGTGAGCGAGTCGTCGAGCTGCGCGTCGCCCACCACGACCTGGGACACCGAGATCGCGAACGCGTCCTCGACCTCCCCGCAGGCCGCGGCGATGGCCGCCGACAGCATGCCGCCCTCGGCGATCTCCTTCTTCGCGCCGTAGCCCGAGGGCCCGTACAGCCAGCCACGCAGCTCGCGCTCCTGCCCGCGCGCCAGCCGCGCGACCTCCTTCGGCGCGTCCGCCTGCTTCTGGATCAACGCGAGCGTCTGCAGCACCGAGTCGTGCAGGTGAGCGGCGATCTCGGCGCGCTCCTCCGTGCGGATGCGGGCCCGGCGTTCCTCACCGAGGTCACGCACCATGCGCAGCCAGAACGGCACGGTCAGCACCGCGACCCCGACCAGCGTGGCCACCACCGCGATCAGCGCGAACTGCACCTGGTCGAAGCTGCCGCTGCGGAGCACCATCACGCCGATACCGGTGATCACCAGCGCGACCCCGGCGAGGATCCGCACCAGCGCCGACCAGCCACCGCCGCCGAGCACCACCCCGGCGACGCCCGAGCGGGCGCCGGCGCGCCACCGCCGGCGTTGCGACTCGTCCGCCTCGCGCCACACCACGGCGGCACCGACGAGGGTCACGGCCAGCGGCACGGCCACCCAGCCGCTGATCGCGCCCGTGAAGGTGCTGCCGCCGACCGCCAGCCCGATGCCCAGCACCAGCAGCCCGATGGCCTGCTGGCGTTCCTTCGGCGAGCTGGGCTCGGACGCGTCCTCCCCCGACCGCTGGGGCACGAAGACCCACAGCAACCCGTAGGCCAGCAGCCCAGCGCCGCCGAACGCCGCGAGCACGGCGAACACCGCACGCACCCACAGCACCCGGACGCCGAGGTGGTCGGCCAGCCCGGCGGCGACACCGGCGACCGCGCGGCCCGCCCGGTGCCGGTACAGCTTCGGCGGCCCCTCCGGCTCGGCGAGCGCACTCGCGGGCACTCGCGTCACGGCCGTCTCGCGGGCCTTCTCCTGCACGTCTTCCATGGTTTCCCCATGGTCACACGGCAGCAAGTCCGATTCATCAGGGAAAGTCCCTGAGCGTGGATCTCAGGGACGTTCCCGGATGTGCGGGCGGCGGCCGCGGCGGATGCTCGTTGGCATGAGTGGCGGGACAGACCAGAACAAGGTCCACGGCCTGAGCGGGTTCGAAGACACCGTGAAGGACTTCTGGACCAGCAGGCCGCAGCGGCCGTTGCGCGGTCGCAAGGTGGCGGGAGTGGCCGCCGCGATCGGCAACCGCTACGGCCTCGATCCGGTGGTCGTGCGGGTGGCGTTCGTCGCGGCGAGCGTGTTCGGCGGCATCGGCCTGGCGTTGTACCTGCTGGGGTGGCTGCTGTTCCCCGGGGAGGGCGACCAGGTCTCGCCGTTCGAGGCGCTGCTCGGGCGGGGCCGCAGCGCGACGTCGAAGGCGTTCACGATCGTGCTGGTCATCGCGTTCTTCCCGGTCGTGAGCTGGGCGTTCTCCGGCAGCTGGGGCTGGTTCGAGGGCGGCGGCATCATCGGCCTCGCCCTGCTGGTCACCGCGCTCTACCTGCTGCACCGAAGCCGCGGCCACGAGAACCGGCCGGTCGCACCCGCGGAGGAGACCATGACGTACCCGATGTCCACGCCGTCACCGGCGACGTCCACCACGGACCCGCTCGGCGCGGCCCCGCTCGCGTGGGACCTGCCGGAGCCGGCGCCCGCCTACACCCCGCCACCACCGGCACCGCCCGCGCCGAAACGGCCGCGGTCCAAGGTCGGCATCGCGACCTTCGGGGTGGCGCTGCTGGTCGCCGGTGCGGGAGCGGCGGCCGCGGCGGCGGGCATCGGCTGGTTCTCGGCGCCGCACATCATCGGCCTGGTGCTGGGTGTGCTCGGGATCGGCCTGGTGAGCGGGGCGTTCGCCAGGGGCGGCCGCGGGCTCATCGCGCTCGCGGTGCCGCTGTCCATCGCCGGGGTGGTGCTGACGTCGGTGCCGGTGGCGGACTACTCGGGCGGCTTCGGCAACGTCGACGCCGCGCCCAGGACCGCGGCCGAGGTGCTGCCCCGGTACGAGCAGACCGCCGGTGACCTGCGGCTCGACCTGACCGCGCTGCCCGCGGACACGCCGGTGACCACCGAGGTCCGCCTCGGCGCCGGGCAGAGCACGATCCTCGTGCCGGAGACCGCCGACGTGCAGTTCGAGTGCGAGAGCTCCGCCGGGAACGTCGACTGCCTCGGCCGCCACAGCGACGGCCTCGGGCGTCCCGCCATCATCGGGCAGGACCTGGGCACCGACGGCACCGGAGGGCTGCAGCTGGACCTGAAGGTTTCGCAGGGAGCGGGAAACATCGAGGTGCGCCGTGGCTGAGTACGACGAGACGACGACGGAACAGCGTCCCCGGCGGCGCGGGGTGGACGTGTTCACCCTGCTGATCGGGCTCGCGACCCTGGTGGCTTCGGCCTACACGCTGACCGACGGCGCGACCTGGCTGCCGTCGTTCGACCTGCGGTGGGTTCTGGCGGGCGGGGCGATCCTGTTCGGGGTGCTGATGCTGGGCGCGTCCCTGCGCGGGGGTCGCAGGGACTGACGGGGAGAGGGGAAAAGGGCCGGTCCGCGGGGGACCGGCCCTTTTCTCATTCCCACTCGATGGTGCCCGGGGGCTTGCTCGTCACGTCGAGGACGACGCGGTTGACCTCCGCCACCTCGTTGGTGATGCGCGTCGAGATCCGCTCCAGCACGTCGTAGGGCAGGCGGGTCCAGTCCGCGGTCATGGCGTCCTCGCTGGACACCGGACGCAGCACCACCGGGTGCCCGTAGGTCCGCCCGTCACCCTGGACGCCGACCGAGCGCACGTCCGCGAGCAGCACCACCGGACACTGCCAGATGTCGCGGTCCAGCCCGGCCGCGGTCAGCTCCTCGCGGGCGATGGCGTCCGCCGCGCGCAGCGTCGCCAGCCGGTCGGCCGTCACCTCGCCGATGATGCGGATGCCCAGCCCCGGCCCCGGGAACGGCTGCCGGTGCACGATCGTCTCCGGCAGGCCCAGCTCCAGCCCGACCCGGCGCACCTCGTCCTTGAACAGCAGCCGCAGCGGCTCGACCAGTTCGAACTGCAGGTCCTCCGGCAGGCCGCCGACGTTGTGGTGGCTCTTGATGTTGGAGGCACCCGCGCCGCCACCGGACTCGACGACGTCCGGGTACAGCGTGCCCTGCACCAGGAACCGGTAGTCCCCCTCGGCCTTGAGGTCGCGCTCGGCCTGCTCGAACACGCGGATGAACTCGCGGCCGATGATCTTGCGCTTCTGCTCGGGGTCGGTCACCCCGGCCAGCGCGTCCAGGAACCGCTCCCGCGCGTCGACGGTCACCAGGTTGACGCCGGTGGCGGCGACGAAGTCCCGCTCCACCTGCGCCCGCTCGCCCGCCCGCAGCAGGCCGTGGTCGACGAACACGCACGTGAGCCGGTCGCCGATCGCGCGCTGCACGAGCGCCGCGGCGACCGCGGAGTCGACCCCGCCGGACAGGCCGCAGATCGCGCGGCCGTCACCGATCTGCTCGCGGATCTTCGTGATCTGCTCGTCCACGATGGACGCGGTCGTCCACTCAGGACGGATGCCCGCGATGTCGCGCAGGAACCGGCGCAGCACCTCCTGGCCGTGCGGCGAGTGCAGCACCTCGGGGTGGTACTGGACCCCGGCGTAGCGCTCCTCCGGGTTCTCGAACGCCGCGACGGGCGTGCGGTCGGAGGAAGCGGTGACCGCCGCCCCGGGCGGCGCCTTCGTGACGCTGTCGCCGTGGCTCATCCACACCTGGTGCCGGGCGGGCAGCTCGCGGTGCAGCACGCCGCCGTCGGCGTCCACCTTGACCTCGGTGCGGCCGTACTCGCGGGACCCGGTGGCCTCGACCGTGCCGCCGAGCGCCTGCGCGAGCACCTGGAAGCCGTAGCAGATGCCGAAGATCGGCACGCCCTGCTTGGCCAGCTCGGGGTCCATGCCGGGCGCGTCGGGCGAGTACGCGCTCGCCGGGCCGCCGGACAGGATGATCGCGGCGGGATCCTTCGCCATGATCTCCTCGACGCCTGCCGTGTGCGGCACGACCTCGGAGTAGACCTGGGCCTCGCGGACCCGCCGCGCGATCAGCTGCGCGTACTGCGCGCCGAAGTCGACGACGATGACCGGACCGCTCGGAGTGGGCACCCGGAACCTCCTCGGGGCGAAAAGTCGGTACCCCCATCGTCCCAGGTGAGCTACGCCACGACGCCCCCGGCCCCGCCCCGGGGCCCCGGGCTTACCTTGGACGCATGGACACCATCACGCCGGAGCCCCGGCCCGCCTGGATCGCGGGCCGCGCCGAGCAGGGCAGCGGCACGCTCGAGGTCACGCACCCGTTCGACGGCAGCGAGGTCGCCACCGTCGCCGTGCCGGGGCCGGACCAGGTGGAGCGCGCGGTCGCCGCGGCGGCCGCCGTCGCCCCCGCGTTCCGCCGCTCCCCCGCCCACGTCCGGGCCGCCGCGCTCGACCACGTCTCGCGGGGGCTCGCGACACGTGCCGAGGAGCTGGCCGAGGTCATCACCGCGGAGAACGGCAAGCCGTTCAAGTGGGCCGAGGTCGAGGTGAAGCGCGCGATCTCCGTGTTCCGGCTGGCCGCCGAAGAGGCGCGGCGGTTCACCGGCGACGTCCAGCGGCTCGACACCGACGCGGGCGGCGAAGGACGGCTCGCGCTCGTGCGCCGGGTCCCCCGTGGTCCGGTGCTGGGCATCGCGCCGTTCAACTTCCCGCTGAACCTGGTCGCGCACAAGGTCGCGCCGTCGCTCGCGGTCGGCGCGCCGATCATCGTCAAGCCCGCGCCGCGCACGCCGTTGTCCTCGCTCATCCTGGGTGAGCTGCTCGCCGAGACGGGCCTGCCGGAGGGCGTGTTCTCGGTGCTGCCGCTGGGCAACGAGGACACCGCGAAGCTGGTCGCGGACCCGCGGCTGCCGGTGGTCTCGTTCACCGGCTCCGGCCCCGTCGGCTGGTCGTTGGCGGAGGCCGCGCCCCGCAAGCACGTCGTGCTGGAGCTGGGCGGCAACGCCGCGGCCGTAGTCCTCGCCGACTGGCCGGACCTGCCGGGCGCGGCGGCGAGGATCGCGACGTTCGGCAACTACCAGGCCGGGCAGTCGTGCATCGCGGTGCAGCGGGTGATCGTGGAGCGCGCGGTGGCCGACGAGTTCGTCCCGGCACTGCTCGACGCCGTGCGCGGGCTCAAGACCGGCGACCCGTACGACGCGACGGTCGATGTGGGTCCGGTGGTGGACGAGGCCGCGGCGGAACGCATCGTCGCGTGGGTCGACGAAGCGGTCGCGGGTGGCGCGAAGGTGCTCACCGGTGGTTCCCGCAAGGGCGCGACGGTGGAGCCGACCGTACTCACCGACGTCCCGGCGAACGCGAAGGCGTGGGCGGAGGAGATCTTCGGCCCGGTGCTGGCGGTGTCCGTTGTGGACAGTGCGGACGAGGCCTTCGCGGCGGTGAACGCCTCTGCCTACGGGCTGCAGGCCGGCGTGTTCACCCGCGACGTCCAGCTGGCCTTCCGCGCGTCGGCCGAGCTGGAGGTCGGCGGCGTGATCGTCGGTGACGTGCCGTCGTACCGGGCGGACCAGATGCCCTACGGCGGGGTGAAGGGCTCCGGGGTCGGCCGGGAAGGCGTGCTCGCCGCGATGCACGACCTCACCGAGGAGCGCGTCACGGTGTTCACCGGCATCGAGCTCTAAGCCCTGTTCAGGTAGGCGAGGACGGCCAGGACGCGGCGGTTGCCGTTGTCGTCGTCGGTGAGGCCGAGCTTGCCGAACAGCGAGGTCGTGTACTTGCTGACGGCGCTTTCGGAGAGGAAGAGCCTGCGGCTGATGGCCTGGTTGGACAGGCCCTCGGCCATCAGGCTCAGCACGGAGTGCTCGCGTTCGGTGAGTCGTTCGAGCCGCCGGTTCGACGGCCCGCCGGCGAGCAGCCGGCCGATGACGGCGGGATCCATCGCGGTCCCGCCACCGGCGACCCGCTCCAGCGCGTCGATGAACTGGTCGGCTTCGAACACGCTCTCCTTGAGGAAGTAGCCGACGCCACCGGACCCGTCGGCGAGGAGTTCGCGGGCGTACAGCTGCTCGACGTGCTGCGACAGGACCAGGACCGGCAGCCCCGGCACCTCCCGGCGTGCCGCGAGCGCCGCCCGCAACCCCTCGTCCGTCTGCGACGGCGGCATCCGGACGTCCACAATGGACACATCAGGCCGCCACTCCAGCAGCGCGTCGAGCGTTTCCGGTCCCGTGCTCGCCGTCGCGACCACCTCGTGCCCGTACGCCTCGACCAGCCGGACCATCCCATCACGCAGCAGGTAGAGGTCCTCGGCGATCACGATCCGCATGGCACCATCATCCTCACCAGCGTCGGACCGCCCGCCGGGCTGGTGATCTCGAGCGTGCCGCCGAACACGGCGAGCCGCCTCCGCAGCCCGGCGAGCCCGCCGCCGGCGTCCACGCCGGCCCCGCCCCGGCCGTTGTCCTCGACCTCGACCACGATGCCGTTGTCGTCCCCGCTGAGGGAGATCCGCGCCCGGTCCGCCTTGGCGTGCTTGACCGCGTTCGTCATCAGCTCGGCGACGCCGAAGTAGAGGGCGGCCTCGATCGGCGGGTCGAGGCGCGGCGGGACGTCGGCCGTCACGTCCGTTTCGAGGGGGCTGTCCAGCGCCAGCGCACGCACGGCGTCGGCCAGTCCCCGCTCGGTCAGCACCGGCGGGCTGATACCCCTCACCAGCTCCCGCAGCTCGCTCAACGAGGTCGCGGCGCCTGCGCGCGCGTCCCGCAGGAGCGCCTTGGCCTGCTCCGGATCCGTCTCCATCAGCTTCTCCGCGGTGGCCAGCGACAACCCGAGCGCGACCAGCCGCGCCTGCGCCCCGTCGTGCAGATCCCGTTCGATGCGCCGGATCTCCGCCGCCTGCGCCACGGTCGTGTCCGCCTGCCGCGCGGTCAGCTCGTCGACCCGCATCGCGGGTGACGGGCGGAGGAAGCGCACGGCCACGGGCTCGGCGAGCCGCCAGGCGTAGGGCGCGGACGCGACGGCGACGACGACGCCCGCGATGGTCACGAACCAGCCGAACCCGAGCACCGCCACCACGACCCCCGCCACCGGCACGGCCGCGACCAGCCCGGCCGTGAGCGGTGCGATGACGGTGAACCGCACGTCCCGCCACGTCGCCGGGTCGGTCCACCGCAGCCGCAGCTCCTGGTCCTCCCTCGCCTCCTTGCTGGTGCGCGAGTAGGACGACCCGTTCCACCAGTACCCGGTGGACAACCGCACCACCGGAGGCGCCTCCCGGTACCCGCCGGGGACGACCGTGCCCGTCCACCGCGCGACGAGCGCGCGGAACATCCGGCAAACCGGGCGGGACAAGGCGAACGTCGCGACGCAGGCCAGCACGAACGGCCCGATCCACGACCACGGGTTGCCGCCCCACCACAACCACACGCCCACGGCGGCCGCCCACACGGCGGGCACCAGCATGCTCACCACCAGCACGGCACCCGCTCGCAGGAACCCGGCGCAGGCGTTCACCAACCACTTCCGCATGTCTCCACTGTGCGGCACCCGCGAGCCGGAACCCAGCGGATCGGCGCGGAAGTGGGTCCAGCCCCACCCCGCCGTAGGTCCAGACCCATACCGGGGTGGCCGCGTGCTTCCTAGCGTCGACGCCATGGAAAACGTGAAGAAGTTCGTCGCCGTCTACGGCGCGTTCGCTGTCGCCGTGCTCGTGGTGGTCGTCGTCCTCTCGGTCATGGGCCACGAGGCGAGTTCGTTCGAGTGGGGCCGGACCATCGGGATGGTCGCGAGCGCCGCGGTCACGTACTGGCTGACCGTCCTCGCCGGCCGGGGAGCGCGCTGGGCCTACGTGCGGGTGCGGATCATCGTGGTCGTCGTGCCGATCGCGGTCATCGCCCTCGACGCCATCCCCGGCGCCCTGCCACTGTGGTTCGCCGCGACGCAGATCGCGGGCGCGCTCGCCCTCGTCCCGGCCGCGTTCCTCGTCCGCCGCGCGGCGTCCCGGGCCTAACCCACCAGCGGCAACCGCAACGCGGCAGGGGCTTCCGCCGGGACGGCGGGGTTCTTCGGCGCGACCCGCTCCAGCCGGCGGTAGCCCTCCTCCTGCGGCGGGCGCGGGTCGGCCTCGCCCTTGTTGGGCCAGAACGAAAACGCCCGCTCCGCCTGGGCGGCGATCGTCAGCGACGGGTTCACGCCGAGGTTCGCCGTGATCGCCGTACCGTCCACGATGGACAGTGTCGGGTACGAGAACACCCGGTGGTACGGGTCGATCACACCGTCCCCGGGGTCGGTGCCGATCGGCGCGCCGCCGATGAAGTGCGCGGTCAGCGGGATGTCGAAGATCTCGCCCCACGTCCCGCCCGCGACGCCGCCGATGTGCTCCGCCGTGCGCAGGTTCGCCTCGTGCCCGGCGGGGATGAACGACGGGTTCGGCTCGCCGTGCCCCTGCTTCGAGGTGTACTTCCGCCGCCCGAACAGCCCGCGCTTGGTGAACGTCGTGATCGAGTTGTCCAGGCTCTGCATCACCAGCAGGATCACGGTCCGCTCGCTCCAGCGGTAGCCGTTGAGCAGCCGCAGCGACTGGACCGGGTTCCGCACGATGGTCTTGATCGCCTGCAGCCACCGCGGCGTCGGGAGCGAGCCGTCCGTCGCGATCGTCTGCAGCAGGCTCATCGCGTTGCTGCCCTTGCCGTAGCGCACCGGCTCGATGTGGGTGTTCTCGTCGGGGTGGATCGACGACGTGATCGCCACCCCGCGGCTGAAGTCCTGCTCGGGGTCGACGGTCAGCCGCCCGGCGCCGATGATCGCCTCGGAGTTCGTGCGCGTCAGCTCGCCGAAGCGGGGCGAGAGCTTCGGCAGCACACCCTCGTCCCGCATGCGGTGCAGCAGCTGCTGCGTGCCCCACGTGCCCGCGGCGAGCACGACCTGACCGGCGGTGAGGCTGTGCCGGAACCGGCGCGATTTCGTGCCGGTCTTGTGGATGTCGACGACCCACGACCCGTCCGCCTGCGGCCGGATCGCGTCCACAGTGGTCAGCGGGATGACCTTCGCGCCGCCCTGCTCCGCGAGGTACAGGTAGTTCTTGACCAGCGTGTTCTTCGCACCGACGCGGCAACCGGTCATGCACGAGCCGCATTCGGTGCAGCCCGTGCGGGCCGGGCCGGCACCACCGAAGTACGGGTCCGCCGCCCGCTCCCCCGGCTTGCCGAAGTACACCCCGACGGGCGTCGGGTGGAACGAGTCCTCGACCCCCATGTCGCGCGCGACCTTGCGCATCACCACGTCGGACGGGGTGACGGTGGGGTTCGTGACCACCCCGAGCATCCGGCTGGCCTGGTCGTAGTGCGGCGCGAGCTCGCTCTCCCAGTCGGTGATGTGCGCCCACTGCCGGTCCCGGTAGAACGGCTTGAGCGGCCGGTACAGCGTGTTCGCGTAGACCAGCGAACCGCCGCCGACCCCGGCTCCAGCGAGCACCATGACGTCGTTGAGCAGGTGGATGCGCTGGATGCCGAAGCACCCCAGCGCGGGCGCCCACAGGTACCGCTTGAGGTCCCAGGACGTCTTGGCGAACTCGTCGTCGGCGAAGCGGCGGCCCGCCTCGACGACGGCCACCCGGTAGCCCTTCTCGGTGAGCCGGAGGGCCGCGACGCTGCCGCCGAAGCCCGACCCGACCACGATCACGTCATAGTCAGCTGCACTGCTGTTACCCGCGGTCACACATAAAACTGTAACGCCGGGCCGCGTTCCTGACCAGGAGTAAGTTACCGATGAGTCAGCCGCGGACCGTCAGTCCGACGCGCTGGAACTCCTTGAGGTCCGAGTAACCGGTCTTCGCCATCGCCCGGCGCAGCGCGCCGAACAGGTTGATCGCACCCTCGGCGTCCGACGACGGGCCGTACAGCAGCGTCTTGAGATCGACCTCGTAGTCCGGGCCCGCGGCCACGCGCGAGCGCGGCAACGACGGGTGCGCGGCCGCCGCCGTCCAGTACAGGCCGTTGCCCGGTGCCTCGGCGGCCGCCGCGAGCGGAGCGCCCAGCATCACCGCGTCGGCACCGCACGCGATCGCCTTGGCGATGTCGCCCGACGCCGTCATCCCGCCGTCGGCCAGGACGTGCACGTACCGGCCGCCGGTCTCGTCGAGGTAGTCCCGCCGGGCGGCCGCGGCGTCGATGATCGCGGTCGCCATCGGCACGCCGATACCCAGCACGCGGTCCGTGCTCGTGATGCCCGGGGTGTACCCGTGCCCGACGATCACGCCCGCCGCGCCCGTGCGCATCAGGTGCATGGCGGTCCGGTAGTCGGCGGTGCCGCCGGCGATCACCGGCACGTCGAGACCGCCGATGAACTCCTTGAGGTCGAGCGGGTCCGCGTCACCCGACACGTGCTCGGCCGAGATGATCGTGCCCTGCACGACGAGGATCTCCACCCCCGCCGCGATGAGGTGCGGGGTCAGCTCCGCCGCGCGCTGCGGGCTCACCCGCGCCGCGACCGTCACGCCCGACTCGCGGACCTTGCCCAGCGCCTCGGCCAGCAGCTCGGGCTGGACTGGTGCCGAGTGCAGCTCCTGCAGCACCCGGACCAGAGCCGTCGGGTCCTCGTCCTTCACCGTGTCGATGAGCCGGGCCATCGCCTGCTCGACGTTGGCGTGCCGGGCCCACAGGCCCTCGGCGTTCAGCACGCCGAGCCCGCCGAGCTTGCCGATCTCGATCGCGGTGGCCGGCGAGACGATCGCGTCCGTCGGGTGCGTGACGAGCGGCAGGTCGAACCGGTAGGCGTCGATCTGCCATGCGGTGGACACCACCGCGGACGAACGCGTCCGGCGCGACGGGACGATCTCCACGTCGTCGAGGTCGTACGCGCGCCGCGCGGTACGCCCCATGCCGATCTCGACCAGATCCCGCACCTGCGGATCCCCTCTCGTGTCTGTGCTCGCCCGTCAGCGGGCGGTGTAGTTGGGCGCCTCGACGGTCATCGTGATGTCGTGCGGGTGGCTCTCCTTGAGCCCGGCCGAGGTGATCCGCACCAGCTGCGCCTGCTGCAGGTCCGCGACCGTGTTCGCACCGGCGTAGCCCATCCCCGCGCGCAGCCCGCCGACGAGCTGGTGCACGACGTTGACGAGCGGGCCGCGGAACGGGATGCGCCCCTCGATGCCCTCCGGCACCAGCTTGTCCTCGCTCAGCACGTCGTCCTGCGCGTAGCGGTCCTTCGAGTACGACTTCCGCCCGTCCCTCGACTGCATGGCGCCGAGCGAGCCCATGCCGCGGTAGGCCTTGAACTGCTTGCCGTTGACCAGGATCAGGTCACCGGGCGATTCGGCGGTGCCCGCCAGGAGGCTGCCCAGCATGACGCTGGACGCGCCCGCGGTGATCGCCTTCGCGATGTCACCGGAGTACTGGATGCCGCCGTCGCCGATCACCGGCACCCCGGCCGGGCGGCACGCCTTGTCGGCCTCGTAGATCGCGGAGATCTGCGGCACGCCGACGCCGGCGACGATGCGGGTGGTGCAGATCGAGCCCGGCCCGACGCCCACCTTCACGCCGTCGGCACCCGCGTCGACCAGCGCCTGCGCGCCCGCCCGCGTCGCGACGTTGCCGCCGACGATGTCGACGGTGTCGCCCAGCTCCTTCTTCAGCGTCGAGACCATCTCGACGACCGCGCGGGAGTGCCCGTGCGCGGTGTCGACCATCAGCACGTCCACGCCCGCGTCCGCGAGCGCCATCGCGCGCTGGTGCCCCGACGGCCCGACCCCGACGGCGGCACCGACCAGCAGGCGGCCGTCCGGGTCCTTGGTCGCGTTGGGGTACTGCTCGGTCTTGACGAAGTCCTTGACGGTGATCAGGCCACGCAGCTTGCCCGCGCCGTCCACGATCGGCAGCTTCTCGATCTTGTGCCGGCGCAGCAGCCCGAGCGCCGCGTCCGCGGTGACCCCCACCTGCGCGGTGACCAGCGGCTGCTTGGTCATCACCTCGCTCACCGGGCGGCTGTAGTCCACCTCGAACCGCATGTCGCGGTTGGTGATGATGCCCACCAGCGTGCCCGACGCGTCCGTGACGGGGACGCCGGAGATGCGGAACCGGGCACACAGGGCGTCGACCTCGGCGAGCGTGTCGTCGGGCGAGCACGTCACCGGATCGGTGACCATCCCGGCCTCGGACCGCTTCACGACCTCGACAGCGGCGGCCTGCTCGTCGATCGGCAGGTTGCGGTGCAGCACGCCCATCCCGCCCTGGCGCGCCATCGCGATGGCCATCCTGGCCTCGGTGACGGTGTCCATCGCCGCCGAGATCAGCGGGATGCGCAGGGTGATGTTGCGGGACAGCCGCGTGGTGGTGTCCACCTCGCTCGGCACGACGTCCGACTCGGCGGGCAGCAGCAGCACGTCGTCGAAGGTCAGGCCCAGCATCGCGAACTTGTCTTCCGGGTTGAACTCGCTCGTCATGGCTGGTGGCAGACCTTCCTCGGCGGATCGGAGAACTCCTTGTCGATGGTATCTGGACAGCTCCCCACCCCCGCCCGGTACCGTGCAGGCCGTGCCGCACGACGTGTTGCCCCCGGACCCGTTCGCCGACGACCCGGACGACCCCGCGAGGGATCTGGCCGAGCCCGGCGATGACCTGGTGGAACCCATGGACTCGCAGGCCCGCACCGAGCTGCTCGCGGACCTGTCGGACCTGGCTGTCTACCAGGCGCTGCTGGAGCCGCGCGGGGTGCGCGGCATCGTCGTGGACTGCGGCGAATGTGACCAACCGCATTACCACGACTGGCACCTGCTGCGCGCCAGCCTCGAACAGCTGCTCGCCGACGGCCGGATGCGGCCGCACGAGCCCGCGTTCGACCCCGACCCCGCCGACTACGTCAGCTGGGACTACTGCCGCGGGTTCGCCGACGGCGTGACCGCCACCGAAAGCGCGTACTGAGACCTCCGGAAACGCGAAGAGGCCCGGCTCCTGCGAGCCGGGCCTCTTCGCGTGCCTGGGATCAGCCGCCGCTGGGGTCGACCCCCGCGGGCTGCTGACCGCCGGTGCCGCTGTCGGGCGAGGAGTCGTAACGGATCGTCGACCCGCCGGCGGTGTCACCACCTGCGGACGAGGAGCTGCTCTCCGTGGTCGGCGGCGTCGAGCTCGGAGTCTCCGACGACGTCGGCGTGCTCGACGACGACGGCGGAGGCGGCACGACGGACGTGCTGCTCGGCTTGCTCGGCGGCTGCGTCGTGGACGACGCCGACGACGCGACGGACGACTGCGACGAGGACGGCGGAGGTGCCGTCGAGGTGCCGGGGTTCTGCAGCAGCTGCGTCAGCTGCTGGTGCTCCCGCATGAGCTGGGCCAGGTTGTCCTCCGCGGACACCTGGGACAGCTTCGCGGCCGCCTCGGCGAGCGCCTGCTGCGCCTCGGCGATGCGGCCCTGGGACAACGCGATGCTCGCCTGCTGCAGGTCGGTGCGGGCCGCGGAGGCCGCCTCGACCGAGCGGGCGTGGTCGGAGTACAGGACCTTCGTCAGGCCCCACAGCGCATCGCCCGGCTGGGCGTCCCGCGCCGCGAGCCCGGTCCCGCTGAAGGCGATGGCCAGCACCGCCGCGGCCACCGCGACCGGCACCAGCACGCGCCGCTTGCGGGCCTTGTGCCCGTGCCGCTTCGCCAGCGCCGCCGTCTTGACCGTGGTCACGGCGGTTTCGGTGTCCACCAGCTCGGCGAGCGGTTCGCTGTCGATGTCACGCCGCCACGCCAGCAGCAGCGCGTTCAGCTCCTGGTCGCCGAGCCCGTCGGCCACCTTGGGATCGGAGCCGCCGAGCGCGTCCAGCAGCGCGTCGTCGGCGTGCACAGCGGACAGGTCCGCCTCGAACGCCGCTTGCGACGCGCTCATCGTCTCGTCGTCGAACGTGAACGCGCCCAGCTCGCGTCTGAGCTCGTCCCGGCTGTCGCGGTCGGTCACTCAGGCCACCTCCTCGGACGCCAGCGCCTTGCGGAGCCGCGCGAGAGCCCGGTGCTGGGCGACGCGGACGGCGCCCGGCGTGGAGTCGACCGCCTCGGCGGTCTCCTCCGCGGACAGGCCCACGACCACTCGCAGCACCACGATCTCGCGTTGTTTGTCCGGCAGCACTCGCAGCAGCTGGGCCATCCGCTCGTTCAACTCCCCCTGCAGGGCATGCTGCTCGGGACCGATGTCCCCCTCGATCTCGTCGGGGATCTCGGCCACCGGCTCGGCCCGGTTGCGGACGGCGGCCCGATGCGCGTCGGCCACCTTGTGCTGGGCGATGCCGTAGACGAAGGCCAGGAACGGGCGTCCTTGGTCACGGTACGAAGGCAGGGCCGTGAGCACCGCGAGACACACCTCCTGAGCTACGTCGTCCGCAGAAGCGAACGAACGCTCCTGCCGGCCTACCCTGGCGCGGCAATACCGCACCACGAGAGGACGGATGGCGGCCAGCAGCCGCTCCACTGCCTGAGGATCTCCCTCGACGGCAGCGGCGACCGACTCCTCCAGTCCGTCCCCCACAGTGGCCATCGCAGACAACAGTCCCAGCGTTACGTGTAGGCGTACAAAATGACGGCGCGCGGCATCCACATCCCTCGCACCGGTGATGCCCACCGTACCGCCCGGCCCCGACATAGCTCGTGCACGGTCGCTTTCGGCGCGCCCCGAAAACCCGGAACGCGCCGACGAGCGGCTTGAAAGGTGTTCAATAATTCAACGACCAGCGAAGCCTACAACATGAAAGATGCTCGGGAAAGCACCGGTCACGAAACGAGGCCCCGGCGGAACCCGTGAGCCACCGCCTGAGCGCGGTCGCGGACGCCGAGCTTGCGGAACAACCGCCGCGCGTGCGTCTTCACGGTGTCCTCCGAGAGGTACAGCTCACGGCCGATCTGGCCGTTGCTCTTGCCCTGGCTCATCCCGCGGAGCACCTGCAGCTCGCGCTCGGTGAGCTGCACACCGGGGTCGGCGGGCTGGCGCGGCGCCGGGACCGAGGTGCTGGCGAGGGTGTGCGCGAGTGCGGCCACGAGCTCGGGGCGAGAGGCGTCCCACCTCAGGTACCCGCGAGCGCCACCGGCGATCGCCGCCGCGATGCTGCTGGCATCGTCGGGAGCGCCGAAGACGATCACGTTCGCCTGGGGATTGGCGGACACCAGCCGCCGAGTCGCCTCGACCCCGGCAGGCATCGCGCGCTGGGTGCCGACGAGGACGACGTCCACCGGCTGCCGCGAATACCTGGCCAGCAACTCGTCACCGTGCGCTACACAGTCGATGCGACTGACGCCGGGGACAGCAGACATCACGCGGGTGAGCCCTTCGCGGACACTGCGTCGGTCGTCGCAGATCAAGACCGTAGTCACGGGGTTTCCTTCCTGCAGCCGGGTGACCTTCCATATCCCCTATCGGACGCTTTAGGCCGCACCTTGACACGATCCGGTGGCTTTTTTTGGAAGATCTTCGCCCGGATGTCGGTATGGGCGCCTCGAGTGCTCCAACCGGCGTCACGCCGGCACCCATGGCGAGTCACGCGCCAGCCGCCTCCCGTCCGGATCAGTTCGTAGTAACACAGCGTGCAGTACCGCGTCGACCCTGGATCGATCCCGTGCAGGCACATCCGCGCCGTGCTCCGCGGCGAGCAGCCCGGCGGGCCAACTCAGGGAGCGTAGTGCGAATTCCTCCGACACGCCGAGGGCTTCGACCACGAGGTGCAGCGCTCGTTCCCGTTCTCCCGTCGCGCCGAGCGCCGCGGCCAGGACGAGCTGCGACTTCGTGACGTGCCGGAGCGCGCCCGCGGCGGCGGCGAGCGCCAGCGCGGCCTCGGCCGGCGCGACCGCTTCGGCCGCCCGGCCGGACGCCAGCTCGATCTCGGCCGTGACCCAGCCCAGCCGCACCTCCGACCGCCAGCCGCGCGGGCGCACCCTGGCCAGCAGCCGCCTGGCGACGGGCAGCCTGCCGACACCGAGGTTGTCGGCGGCGAGCCCGAGCAGCGCGTCCGCCCTCGCCCCGTCGGCGTCGAGCCCGTCCGGATCGGGCTCCCCCGCCACTCCGGCCACGAGCCTGAGCGCGGCGCCGTCGAACGCGAAGGCCGCCTGGTGCCCACCCAGCTGCCGCCGGTGCGAGGCGAAGGTGGACAACGCCAGAGAAGAAAGGACGGGATCAGGGCCGCGGCCGAGCGCGCGGAGCAACGTCGCGGCGGCCGCGTACCGGCCCTGGGCACCGAGCACGATCGCGCACAGCAGCTCCGCGCGCGGCGATCCGGGCACGCCCGGCGGCAGCACCGGGGCGTCACCGAACGCGGCGCGGCGCAGCTCCTCGACGTCCACGCCGGAAGACCCTAGCGACCCAGTAGGACATATTCGATGCGCTCGGCGGCCGTACGCAGGTCGGGCAGCAACTCGACCTGCTCGGGCAGGGGCGTCTGGGCCCACCCCGGGCCCCACGCGAACACCCGGCTGCGCTGCCGTCCCCGCGCGACGCGGGGGAACAGCCGCCCGTCGGCGACGGTGCTGCGCTGGGCACGCAGCACCACGGCGGCGGGCGAACTGCGCCGGACGGCGACGGCGAGCACGTCCGCGGGCGGCGGGGTGCCGAACAGCTGGCTGGCGATCCCGCGCTCGGCGAGGCACGCGGCCAGCGCGTACAGCGGCAGGTTCGTCCGCTCGTCGGGAACGCCGCTCAGCAGGACGGGGCGGGAGTTCCGGGGCGAACCGAGCACAGGTGTTGCCCGGATCAGCGCGCCGAGGACGGCCTCGGCGAGCAGGTACTCCCCCTCCACCCCGGCGTGGTTGCCCGCCCAGCCGGCACCGAAGGCGCTGAGCACGGGCTCGATGACGTTCTCCCACGCGACCAGCACGCCGGCGCTCGCGATCGCGTCCGCCAGCAGCCGCTGCGTCGCCGCCCCGTCCATGGCGAGCGCGGCCGTCCGCAACCGCCGCGCCACCGACCGGTCGGGCTCGGCGCGGGCGGGTTGCACGGCCGCCGCTGGTGCGTCCTCGACCGACGCCTCCCTGGCGAACCGCGCTGCCTCGGCGGTGGAGGCGCCCCGCAGCAGCGCGCGCTGCATCAGTTCGAGGCGGCGGATGTCGGCGGGACCGTAGCGGCGGTGCTTGCCGCCGGTGTGCCTGCTCGGGCCGAGCCCGTAGCGGCGGTCCCAGGTCCGCAGGGTGGCCGGCGCGACGCCGAGGCGACGGGCCACCGCGGCGACCGGCATCGTCGGCTCTGTCTCCCCTGCGTGGTCCATTCGTTCCAATATCAGGGAGGCATGGCTACCCAGCAACTCGGAACTTATGCGCCCTGACCTGCGACCGAACCCATTCTCACGCTAGCGGGGGATATCCAATGGATGAATCCGATCTTTTCCCTTGAACAACTATTGGCGCGCTTCTAACGTTACCGCCGTTGCACCGAATGGAGTAGTCGGAGTGCGACACCGAGGGGATCCGACCGAAACAGCGGAGGCGGTGACGATGGCAGACACGCGGAGGCTTCCAGGCCCGAACGCCGATATCTGGGACTGGCAGCTGGAGGGGTCCTGCCGAGGGATGGACAGCGCGGCTTTCTTCCACCCCGACGGGGAGCGGGGGCCTGCCAGGGCCCGGCGGGAAGCCAGGGCGAAGGCGATTTGCCAGACCTGTCCGGTCCTGCGGATGTGCCGCGAGCACGCGCTGGCCGTGCACGAACCGTACGGGATCTGGGGTGGGCTTTCCGAGTCCGAACGGGAGAGCATCCTCAGGAACGACAAGCGGCAGTTCAGTCTTTCCGGCCAGTGAGGGGGAGTGAAAAAGGGCGGCACCCGACGGGGTGCCGCCCTTTTTCGCGCCGCGATTTCCGGTGCACGCGCGTGCACTGTTTCCGGAGCGTGAGCAGAAAAAGGGGCGGTTTACCCGATCGGGTAAACCGCCCCTTCCCGGTACTTCCGTCTCAGTGGGCGTGCCCGTGACCGTGCCCGGTCGCGGACTCGTCCTCCTCGGCGGGCTTGTCCACCACGGAGCTCTCCGTCGTGAGCACGAGCCGGGCGATCGACGCGGCGTTGGCCACCGCGGAGCGGGTGACCTTGACCGGGTCGACGATGCCGGCGGCGAGCAGGTCGGTGATCTCGCCGGTGGCGGCGTTGAGGCCGTGGCCCCAGCCCTGCTCCTGCACCTTGGACACCGTGACGGCGCCCTCGAGGCCGGCGTTGGTGGCGATCCAGAACAGCGGCGCGGTGAGCGCGTCGCGGACGATCTTCACGCCGGTCGCCTCGTCACCGGACAGCCCGAGGTCGTCCAGCTCCTTGACCGCGTGCACCAGCGCCGAGCCACCGCCGGGCACGATGCCCTCCTCGACGGCCGCCTTGGTCGAAGCCACGGCGTCCTCGATGCGGTGCTTGCGCTCGTTCAGCTCGGTCTCGGTGGCCGCACCGACCTTGACGACGGCGACGCCGCCACCCAGCTTGGCCAGCCGCTCCTGCAGCTTCTCGCGGTCCCAGTCGGAGTCGGTGGTCTCGATCTCCTTGCGGATCTGGGCGATCCGCGCGTCGATGTCGGCCTTGGTGCCCGCCCCGTCCACGATGGTCGTGGTGTCCTTGGTGACCTCGATGCGGCGGGCCGAGCCCAGCGCGTCGAGCCCGACCTCGGACAGCTTCATGCCGAGCTCGGAGGACACGACCTGGGCACCGGTGACGACGCCGAGGTCGTCCAGGAACGCCTTGCGGCGGTCACCGAAGAACGGCGCCTTCACCGCGACCGCGCTGATGGTCTTGCGCAGCGAGTTGACCACCAGCGTGGACAGGGCCTCGCCCTCGACGTCCTCGGCGATGATCAGCAGCGGGCGCTTGGCCTCGACGACCTTCTCCAGCACCGGCAGCAGGTCCGCGAGCGCGGAGATCTTCTCGCGGTGCAGCAGCACGAGGGCGTTCTCCAGGATCGCCCGCTGCTCCTCGGGGTTGGTCGCGAAGTGGGCCGAGATGTAGCCCTTGTCGAACTGCACGCCCTCGGTGATCTCGAGCGTGGTGGCCAGCGTGGAGGACTCCTCCACGGTGATCACGCCGTCCTCGCCGACCTTCTCCACGGCCTCGCCCAGCAGGGCGCCGATCGTGGCGTCCCGCGAGGTGACCGTGCCGACCTGCGCGATGTTGTCGCGGCCCTTGACCGGGGTCGCCTTGCTCTTGAGCACCTCGACGACCTTCTCGGCCGCCTTCTCGATGCCCCGGCCGAGCGCCGTCGGGTTCGCGCCCGCGGCGACGTTGCGCAGGCCCACGCGCACCAGGGACTGCGCCAGCACGGTGGCCGTGGTGGTGCCGTCGCCGGCGACGTCGTTGGTCTTGGTCGCCACGTTCTTCGCGAGCTGCGCGCCCAGGTTCTCGAACGGGTCTTCCAGCTCGATCTCGCGCGCGACGGTGACGCCGTCGAGCGTGATGGTCGGGCCGCCGAACTTCTTGTCGAGCACGACGTGCCGCCCACGCGGGCCAAGGGTGACCTTGACGGCGTCGGCCAGCTTGTTCACCCCGCGCTCGAGCGCTCGACGAGCGTCCTCGTCGAAGTTGATCTGCTTAGGCATGTGGGTCCTCTCTAGACCGCAGAACGCCCCGGCCCCCGGCTTGGTGCGGGGCCCGGGGCGTTCGACGCTTGAGCCGGTGTCAGTTGACGACGGCCAGCACGTCGCGAGCGGACAGGATCAGGTAGTCCTCACCGTTGTACTTGACCTCGGTGCCGCCGTACTTCGAGTAGATGACCACGTCGCCGACGTTGACATCCACCGGAATGCGGTTGCCCTTGTCGTCCACGCGGCCCGGGCCCACGGCCAGGACCTTGCCCTCCTGGGGCTTCTCCTTAGCGGTGTCGGGGATGACGAGACCGGAAGCCGTCGTCTCCTCGGCCTCGCTCGTCTGGACAACGATCTTGTCCTCGAGCGGTTTGATGTTCACGCTCACCGGGTTGACCTCCACGGGTCGTCGAAAGCGTTGGCAGGTACTTACTGTCTTGGCGCCTACCACCCCCGCCGTCGCGGGTGCCGGGGCGTGTGCGGTGCCGTGCAATTAGCACTCTAGCCACGCGAGTGCTAGACGCGCAAGGAGGGTGCGCTCCGCCTCCCCATAATGCCCTGAAGTGGGCATACTCGGTCGAAGTCCCGGAGGTGACGTGAGAGTCCTCGACGAACACACCGGCCTGGTGTACGCGCCCGTGGCGCAGGTGCGCACGACCCTGCTCGACGCGGTCGAAGCGACCTTCGCGAACGCCCCCGTCCCGCTCCGCGTCGACGTGAACCGCGAGCAGGGCTGGGTCGAGGCACGCGGGCAGTGGTGGTGGTGCGGCAGGTTCGAGGTCGGCGAGGACCCGGTGGGCGCGCGGGTGGTGCACCGCACGTACAACCTCGCGCGTGGGTTGTCCGGCTGGCTCGCGCCCTACACGGTCGGCCGGGGACACCGGAAGAACGGCCGGGACGCGCTGGCGAAAGCGCTCGAAGACGTGGGGCGGCGGCTGTCGTGCCGGACCGAGCTGCTGTGAGTGACGGAGTCGTCACTCGTTGGGCGGTTCCAGGTCACCCGGGCCGCTGCCTACCTTGAAACGCGGCCCGGGTCGGACCCGAAGGGATGGTGTTCTCCACATGAGTGGATGCAACTGCTGCAGCTCGTGCTCCGGTTCGTCGTGCGGTTGCTGCGGCAAGTGCTGACCGGCTGCTGAGCCCGGAGGAGCCCCTGGCCCACCCACTCGGGCCGGGGGCTTCTTTCACACCGTCAGCACGATCTTCCCGCGCACGCGCCCGGTCTCGCTGAGTTCGTGCGCCTTCGCCGCGTCGGCCAGCGGCAGCACCCGCGCCACGTGCACCCGCACCCGGCCCGCCTCGACCAGTCCGGCGAACGGCAGGGCCGCCGCGTGCACGTGGTCGAGACTCGGCGGCTTCGCGGCCAGCGCGGTGCTCGAGACGCTGGGGAACAAGTGGACGCTCCTCGTGCTGAGTTCGCTGCGCGGCGCCGGGGAACCGATGCGGTTCAACCAGCTGCGCCTGCTGGAACGCGACGGGCTGGTGCGCAGGGACGTCTACCCCACCGTGCCGCCACGGGTCGAGTAGTCGGTCACCGCGCTGGGCACGGAGATCGGCGACCTGTGCACGATGCTCGGCAGCTGGGCGGAGGCGAGGACCGCCGACATCCTCGCCGCGCGGCGGGAATTCGGCGAACGTCCCGAACCCGGCCCTCTCGACTGAACCAACGGGCACGATTCGCCGAAAGACTCTGCCCGACCACGCGCGTGGTGTGTAGGTTTCTCGCGTCGTCCGCACGCGAGGAGATTTCATGGACCCCTTCAGCCGTCGCACCGTGCTCCGGGCCGCAGCCGCCGGGACCGCCGGGCTCGCGGCCGCCGCTCCCGGGACCGCCGGGGCCGACGTCGCCGCCGACCAGGCGCGCCAGCGGGCGTTCGCCGCGGCCGCCGCGGAGTTCGGAGTGCCGGAGCAGGTCCTGCTCGGTGTCTCGTACCTGCAGTCCCGCTGGGAGTCCCACGGCGGCTCGCCCAGCACGGGCGCCGGGTTCGGGCCGATGCACCTCACCGACGTCCGCACCGTCGCCGCCGGCGGCAGCCACCACGACAAGGGCACCGAGGACCCCCGCGGCGACCTCGCCCGAGCCGTGCTGCGTCCCGTCGAGCCGCAGCACGCGACGCCCGTCCCGGCGCTGCAGACGGTCGACCTCGCCGCCGAGCTGACCGGCGAGCACCCGGAGGCCCTGCGCACGGACGCCACGCAGAACATCCGCGGCGGCGCCGCGGTGCTCGCGCACTACCAACGCGAACTCGGCGTCCGCAGCACGAACCCGGCGGACTGGTACGGCGCCGTCGCCCGGTACAGCGGCGCGACCGACTCCGACGCGGCGGCGTTCTTCGCCGACGAGGTCTTCCGCACGATCAGCGGCGGCGCGAGCCGGGTCACCGGCGACGGGCAGTCCGTCCGGCTCGCCGCCACCAAGGTCTCCCCCGCCCGCGGCCAGCTCCGCTCGCTCGAGCTGCCGGCGTGCGCGCGCGGCGACGTCGAGGCGCCCTCGGACGTGTCGGCGGAGTGGATCCCGGCGCCCTACCAGCAGACCGGCTCCGGCGCGGGCGACTACGGCAACTACGACAAGGCCGAACGCCCGCAGAGCCAGCAGATCACGCACATCGTCATCCACGACACCGAGTGCACCTACGACGCGGCGCTGGGCCTGGTGCAGGACCCGACGTACCTCGGCTGGCACTACACGCTGCGCTCCACGGACGGGCACATCGCGCAGCACATCCTGACCAAGGACGTGGGCTGGCACGCGGGGAACTGGTACGTCAACGCGAAGTCCATCGGCGTCGAGCACGAGGGCTTCGCCGCGCAGGGCACCTGGTACACCGAGGCGGTGTACCGGACGTCGGCGAAACTGGTGCGCTACCTCGCCGACAAGTACCGCATCCCGCTGGACCGGCAGCACATCCTCGGGCACGACAACGTCCCCGGCACGCTGCCGTCCACGGTCGCCGGGATGCACTGGGACCCGGGCCCCTACTGGGACTGGAGCCACTACTTCGACCTGCTCGGCGCTCCCCTGCGCAGCTGGGCGCGGCAGAGCACCGGGCTGGTGACGATCCGGCCGGACTTCGCCACCAACCAGCCCGGCTTCACCGGCTGCGACAGCGCGGGCGCGGCCTGCACGCTGCGGGGGTCCTCGGCGGTCATCCTGCGCACCGAACCGCGGGACGACGCCCCGCTGCTGCCGGATCCGGGACTGCACCCCGGCGGCTCGGCGTCGACGATGGACGTCTCGGACGTGGGCAGCCGGGCTTCGGCCGGGCAGCAGTACGCGGTCGCCGAGGTGCGTGGCGAGTGGACGGCGATCTGGTTCCTGGGTCAGAAGGGGTGGTTCCGCAGCGCGGCGGCGGTGCCCGCGCTGGGGCAGGTGGTGACGCCGAAGCCGGGGCTGGCGAGCGTGCCCGTGTACGGGCGGGCGTACCCGGAGGCGTCCGCGTACCCGGCGAACATCACGCCGCAGGAGCTGACGCCGCTGCAGTACACGTTCGCGGCGGGGCAGAAGTACGCCGCCGGGCCGGTGCTGCCGTCGGAGTACTACTGGTCGACGACGTTCGACCCGGCCACGCACGTGGTGGTGCGCGGGGAGACGAACTACGTGCAGATCCAGTTCGGGCACCGGGTCGCGTACGTCAAGACCGAGGACGTCGTGATCCAGCGCCCCTGAGTTGTCCACAGGACCCCAGTTGTCCACAGGCGGGCGGATCGGCACTTCCGCGCCGGTCCGCCCGCGTGGGACCGTCTAAGGCATGCAGGGGAACTCAGACCGAGACGATGTTGACAGGCAGCGCCGGGTTCGCGGAGATGTCCAAACTGGACTGACCGACTCCGGCGGCCACCACGTGCGCGCCGAGCGCGGCGATCATCGCGCCGTTGTCGGTGCACAGCCGCGGCCGCGGCACGCGCAGCTCGATACCGGCGGCCTCGCAGCGTTCGCGCGCGAGTCCGGACAGGCGGGAGTTGGCCGCGACCCCACCGGAGATCACCAGCGTGCCGATGCCCGACTCCTTCGCCGCACGCACCGCCTTGGCCGTCAGCACGTCGGCCACGGCCTCCTGGAAAGACGCCGCGACGTCGTTGACCGGGATCTCCTCGCCGCGGCGCTCTGCGCCCTCGACCCACCGGGCGACGGCGGTCTTCAACCCGGAGAACGAGAAGTCGAACTTCGCGTCCCTCGGCCCGGTCATGCCGCGCGGGAACGCGATGGCCTCCGGGTTGCCCTCCTTGGCGGCCTTGTCGATGGGCGGGCCGCCGGGGTAGGGCAGGCCGAGCACGCGGGCCACCTTGTCGTAGGCCTCGCCCGCGGCGTCGTCCACAGTGGAGCCGAGTTCGGTGATGCTCGTGGCGATGTCGTCCACCCGCAGCAGCTGGGTGTGCCCGCCGGAGACCAGCAGCGCCAGGCACGGTTTCGGCAAGGGGCCGTGCTGGAGCGTGTCGACGGCGATGTGCCCCGCGAGGTGGTTCACGCCGTAGAGCGGCACGCCGAGCGCGGCCGAGTAGGCCTTGGCCGCGGAGACCCCGACGAGCAGCGCGCCCGCGAGCCCCGGTCCCGCGGTGACGGCGATCGCGTCCACATCGGACAGCTTGAGGTCGGCCTTCTCGAACGCGCGGTTGGCGGTGGGCACCATCGCTTCGAGGTGGGCGCGGCTGGCCACCTCGGGGACGACGCCGCCGAAGCGCGCGTGCTGGTCGACGCTGGAGGCCACCTCGTCGGCCAGCAGCTCGACCGTGCCGTCGTCGTGCAACCGGACCAGGCCGACGCCGGTCTCGTCGCAGGAACTCTCGATGCCCATGATGATCCGGGACATCAGCCGACCTCCTGTGCGGAACGGGCGGGGCGCTTCATGGTGTAGGCGTCGGCGCCCGAGGGTTGGTAGTAGCGCTTGCGCAGGCCGATGCGGGTGAACCCGTGCCGGGTGTACAGCTCGACCGCGCGGTCGTTGTCAGTGCGGACCTCGAGGAAGACGGGTGCGCGCAGCTCGTCGGCCTTGGCCAGCAGGGCACGCAGGAGTGCGGTCCCGATGCCCTGGCCCTGATACGCCTCGTCGACGCCGATGGTGTGCACGCTGGACTCGAAGTCGCCGGGACGGCCGACGGTGGCGAGCCCGGCGTACCCGACCAGCTCGTCGTCGTCGTTGTACGCCCCGAGGTAGTAGCCGCCGGCGTCGAGCTCGGAGTGGAAGGCGCGGGCGCTCCAGGGGTCGTCACCGGCGAACAGCTGCCGCTCGATCTCGACGCACCGCGGGATGTCCTTGCGCCGCAGCGGGGCGATCTTCACGCCACCACCCGCTTCCCGGCCCCGGCCGTCCCGCCGGTACCCGCGACAGCCAGGCGTCGCACGCCCGGCTCCACGGAAGGAGCATCCACGACACACGACCGAACATCGAGCCCAGCCCCGACCTCAGGCGCCACCGCAGCCAGCGACCGCACCCCCGGCTCACCGCCGCCGACGCCAACCCGGCCCGCCGAAGGCCGCACCCCAGCGAAAGGAGCAACCAGCCTCACGCCATCACCCGCTTCCGCGCGCCGGGCTCCGCGCCGCCCGCAGCCAGGCACCGCACCCCCGGCTCACCGCCGCCGACGCCAACCCGGCCCGCCGAAGGCCGCACCCCAGCGAAAGGAGCAACCAGCCTCACGCCATCACCCGCTTCCGCGCGCCGGGCTCCGTCGCGTCCGGGCGGCGCAGGTACAGCGGCGTCAGCGGGGCCGGCTCGGCGTCGAACGCCGGGCGCGCCGCGGCGACGAGACCGGCGACGGTCGGGTAGCGCGGGTCGATGGTCCGGACGGCGAGCTTCTCGGCGTAGAGCAGGGCGCCGTCACCCGCGGCGACGGACAGCCCGAGCGGCTCCGGAGCCTGCACGTGGGGGCCGTCGGTGCGGTTGCCGTCGGCGTCGTACGCCGCCCAGTAGACCTCGCGGCGCCGGGCGTCCGTGACGGCGAGGAAGGGCTCACCCGCCTGTGCCGTTGCGGCGATCGCGTCGAGGCTGCACACCGGGTACGCGTTCACGCCGAGGCCGTGGGCGAGCGCGGCCGCGGTGGCCATGCCCGCGCGCAGACCGGTGAACGGGCCGGGGCCGACCCCGCAGACGATCGCGTCCACCTGGCGCAGCGTGACACCGGCCTCGCGGGCGGCGTCGAGCACGTGCGGGGTGATCAGTTCCCCGTGCGCGCGGGGGTTGATCGTGACGCGCTCGGCGAGCACGGAGACGTCGGCGCCCGCCAGCGTCGCCAGTCCGGCGGTGACCGCAGGCGTCGAGGTGTCGATGGCGAGTACCAGCACGGTGTACCAGGGTATGCCCTCCGTGCTTGACAGCGGACGCTGGGCGGCCGCAAAGTGGTTCAGCCACTTAGCCAATTTCTTCGCGAGGAGGCCCGAGGGTGCCCGAACCGATTTTCCCGGCGCTGGTGACACGACCGGAGAAGGAAGCGCTGCGCTTCGGCGACGTCGCCCTCGGCTACGCGGAGCTGGCGGAGGTCGCCGGAACGCTCGCCCGCGAGCTGCGCGACGCCGCGCCGGTTCGGGTGGCGGTGTGGGCGACGCCCACGATCCACACGAGCGTGGCCGTGGTCGCCGCCCTTCTCGCCGGGGTGCCCGCGGTGCCGGTGAACCCGAAGATCGGCGAGCGGGAGCTGGGGCACATCGTGTCCGACAGCGCACCATCCCTCGTGCTGGCCGAGGCGGGCGCCGCGCTGCCGCCCGCGCTCGACACGCTGCCCCGCAAGGACGTAACGCTCACGGGCGTGCCGGGCGAGCTGCCGGAGGAACCGGACGCGGAGGCGCCGGCGCTGATCGTCTACACCTCGGGCACCACCGGGCCGCCGAAGGGCGTCGTGCTGCCGCGCCGGGCCATCACCTCCACCCTCGACGCGCTGGAGGACGCCTGGCAGTGGACCGCCGACGACGTGCTCGTGCACGGTCTGCCGCTGTTCCACGTGCACGGCCTGATCCTCGGCATCCTCGGCCCCCTGCGCAGGGGCGGCAGCGTGCGGCACCTGGGGCGGTTCTCGGTCGAGGGCGCGGCTCGTGAACTCGCGAACGGCGCCACGATGCTGTTCGGCGTGCCGACGATGTACCACCGCATCGCGGGTGAGGTCGCCGACAAACCCGAGCTGGCGAAGGCGTTCGGGCAGGCCCGGTTGCTCGTCTCGGGGTCGGCGGCGTTGCCCGTGCACGACCACCAGCGCATCACCGCCGCCACCGGGCAACAGGTCGTCGAGCGGTACGGGATGAGCGAAACTCTGATGAACACCAGCGTGCGCGCCGACGGCGAGCGCAAACCGGGCACGGTCGGCGTGCCGTTGCGCGGCGTCGAGGTGCGGCTGGTCGACGAAACCGGCGCGGTGCTCGACGTGTACGACGGCGAGACCGTCGGCGAGATCCAGGTGCGCGGGCCGAACCTGTTCACCGAGTACCTGAACCGCCCCGACGCCACCGCCGAGGTGTTCACCAGTGGGGGCACCCCCGCCAGTGAGGGCGTAGCCGGCGGGGGAGGCTGGTTCCGCACCGGCGACATGGCGACCCGGGACGCCGACGGCTACCTGCGGATCGTCGGCCGCAAGGCCACCGACCTGATCAAGAGCGGCGGCTACAAGATCGGCGCGGGCGAGATCGAGAACGCACTGCTGGAACACCCCGGCGTCGCGGAGGCCGCGGTGACGGGCGAGCCGGATCCGGATCTCGGCGAACGGATCGTGGCGTGGATCGTGCCGTCCGGGCAGCCGCCCGCCGAGCAGGAACTGGTCGACCACGTCGCGAGGCTGTTGTCGCCGCACAAACGGCCGCGGGTGGTGCGTTTCCTCGACGCGCTGCCCCGCAACGAGATGGGCAAGGTGATGAAGCGGGCGCTGGATGCGTGAACTGATCGAGTCGATCTGCACGGGCTTCACGGAGTTCGACGCGGCACCGTGGGAGTCCGATGTGGACGGTCCGATCGGCTGGCCGGGTTACGGCGAAGCACGCCGTCGCGCCGAGGAGCGCACCGGTGAGCGGGAGTCGGTGGTCTGCGGTTCGGGCAAGATCGGCGACGTCGAGGCGACGTTGCTCGTCTTCGAGTTCGGGTTCCTGGGCGGTTCGGTGGGACGGCGGACCGGGGACCGGATCGAGGCGGCGTTCCGGCGGGCGCGGGAGCTGCGGACGCCCGTGGTGTCGCTGATCGCGACCGGTGGCAGCCGGATGCAGGAGGGCATGGCGGCGCTGTCGCAACTGCAGCGCATCGCGCGCGAAGCGGCGTTGACGCGGGCGGCGGGGCTTCCGCAGGTGTCGGTGCTGCGCGACCCCACGACCGGCGGCGGCTGGGCGACGCTCGGCGCGGGAGCGGACGTGGTGCTGGCGTTGCGCGGTGCGCAGGTCGGCTTCGCGGGCTCACGGGTGCGACCACCCGGTGACGACGCCGCGTACACGGCCGAGTCGCAGCTGGCGCACGGGCACGTCGACCGCATCGTCGAAGACCTGCCCGCCGAGCTGGGCCGGTGGCTGAGCCTGCTGACCCGGCCCGCGCACGGCGCCCCCGAACCACCTCGGCATCCGCACGGAACTCCGCTACCCGAGACCGGCTGGGACGCGGTCCGAGCGGCCCGCGCGCCCGGGCGTCCCCACGCGGAGGCCTACCTGGACGAGTATTTCGACTGGCGCGAGAACATCAGCGGTGACCGTTGCGGTGGCGTCGACCCCGGTGTCCTTTGTGGATTCGGCTCGCGAGGCGGGCGAACCATCGCGTACGCGGCGCAGTGCGGCACACCGACATCGCCCGCGGGCTTCCGGACGGCGGCGCGGCTGATCCGGCTGGCCGGCCGGCTGGGCATCCCGGTCCTGACGCTGGTGGACACCCCCGGCGCGGCGAACGACGGAGCGGCCGAACGAGCGGGCGCGGGCCCGGCGATCGCGGAAACCTTCGCGGCGATCGCGTCGGCGTCCATCCCGGTGACGACGCTCGTCATCGGCGAGGGCGGTTCGGGCGGGGCGCTGGCGTTCGCCGCCCCAGGCCACACTTGGGTGACGGCGGACAGCTACTTCTCGGTCACGTCACCGGAAGCCGCCGCCGCGATCCTGAAACGCCCACCGGAGGAAGTCCCCGCAACCGCCGACCAGCTCCGCCTGCGCCCGCAGGACCTCGTCGCGCTGGGCCTGGCACAGGGCATCGTCTGACCGGGCACACCCGCGCGGCCTCACCGCACTCGGCCTGGCACAGGAGATTATCTGACCCCGCGCCTGCGGCAGCCCCGTCTGCGCGAGGTAGCCCGGCACGTACTGGTCGACCTTCGTCCCCGCGAACAGTGGTCGAAAGCGACCGCTGACCCCCGACTTTCGTCAGGGGTGCAGCAGCACCTTCCCGCCGACGGTGTGCAGCGCCTCCTCCGCCTGTTCCAGCGGGAACTCGTGCGTGATCAACGGTGCCGGGTCCAGCAGACCGGCCGCGAAGGCGCGCACGGCGTGGGTCCACGCCGCCGACGACGCACCGAAGACCGTGTGCACCGTGACCGCCGAGGCCACCAGGTCCGCGGGGGCGATGGGCGACGTCTCCGTCCCCGCCAGACCCGTGAGCACCGTCCGGCCACCGCGCCGGGTCAGCCGTACCGCCAGTGCACCCGTTCCGGGGGCGCCGGCCGCTTCGACGACCGCGTCGAACGGGGCGAGCTCCTCGTCCGGCGGCACCACGACCGCACCCCAGCGCCGCGCCAGCTCGGCCCGGTCCGCACGCGGGTCGACGACCACCAGCTCCGCCGGGCCGCTCGCCGCCAGCAACTGCGTCGCCAGCATGCCGAGCGTCCCGCCGCCGACGACCGCCACCCGTTCGCCGGGGACGACCGCCGCCTTCAGCGTCGCCGCCGCCATGCACGCCGCCGGTTCCAGCAACGCCGCCGCACGCAGGTCCGCGCCCTCGGGCAGCTCGTGCAGCAGCCGGGCCGGCAGCCGCAGCTCGTCCGACCAGGCACCCGGCTGCGTGAAGCCCGTCTCGTCGTACGCGGCCTCACACAGGTTCGTGTCCCCCCGGCGGCAGGACGCGCACCGCCCGCAGTTGCGGAAACCCTCGCCCACCACCGGTTTCCCGAGCAGCGACTCGTCCGTGCCCGGCCCCAGCTCGACGACCGTGCCCGACCACTCGTGCCCGGGCGTCACCGGATAACGCACGTAGCCCTCGGCCCGCGTGCCCGCGAACACCTCGCGGTCGGACCCGCAGATCCCCGACCACGCGACCCGCACGACCGCCTCGCCGTACCCGGGCGCCTGCGGCTCGGTCCGCTGCACACGCAGCTCACCCGGCCGCTCCAACACCACCGCGCGGCTCATACTCGCTCTTTCCACGCGCCGTGCGGCTCCAGCGTCGCCACGCGGACGTCGTCCTCGCGGCGTTCCAGCCGGACCACCAGGTAGTCCGCCGACAGCCGCTCCGCAGAGCCTTCGCCCCACTCGACCACGACCGCCGACGCCTCCAGGTCCGTGTCCAGGTCGAGGTCGTCGAGCTGCGCGAGGTCGCCGCCCAGCCGGTACGCGTCCACGTGCACCAGCGGCACACCGCGCGCACCCGCCGGGTGCACCCGCGCGAGCACGAACGTCGGCGAGCTGACCCGCCCCGACACCCCGAGCCCGGCCGCGATGCCCCTGGTCAGCACCGTCTTCCCGGCACCGAGCGGCCCCGCGAGCAGCACCAGGTCACCGGCCCGCAGCTGCCGTCCCAGCCGCTCGCCGAAGGCCACCGTGTCCTGCTCCGCAGGCAGTTCGACTACTTGTTCAGCCATCGCCACACCCGTCGTGAGGAACTCATGTCATCCACTCCAGCACACTTCTGCAGCAGGTCGATCAGGTGGCTGTTCACCAGCTCGGGTTGTTCCAGCTGCACCATGTGGCCCGCCCCGCGCACGCGCGCCAGCTCCGCGTCCGGCAGCTCCGCCGCGATGCGTTCCGCGTGCGAGTAGGGCGTGAACCGGTCCGCGTCCCCGCCCAGCACCAGCACGTGCGCGTGTTTCAGCCCCGCCAGCGCCGCGTACCGGTTGTGGCTGCCGAGGGTGTCGACGAAGTTCGCCAGCCCCCGCACCGGCGTCACGGCCAGCATCTCCAGCAGGAAGTCCACGACCTCCGACGGCACGTCACGCGACCCGAAAGCCAGCCGCCGCAACGCCGGGCGTGTCAGCTGCCCGCCCGCGGCCCGCACGAACTCCACCAGCCCGGGCTGCCAGCCCGCCAGCTCGCCGACGCCGCGTGTCAGCGGGTTGTACTTCGACAGCAGGCTCCGCGGCAACCCGCGGCTGCCGACCTCACCCGCCGCCGTCGCGAGGAACGCGACCCCGCACACCCGATCTTCGAACAACCCGGGGTTCTGCTGGGCCAGCTCCATCACCACCATGCCGCCCATCGAATGCCCCAGCAGCACGATGGGCCCCTCGGGCACGGCCGCCCGCAGCACCGCGTCGAGGTCCCGCGCCAGCTGCTCGATCGTGCTCGTGTCGGCGTCCGCGGCGCCCGACAACCCGTGGCCGCGGTGGTCGTAGTACACCTGCCGCACGCGGGGCAGCGTCAGCGAAGCCAGCGCCCGCCGCTGGAAGTACCAGCTTCGCTGCGACAACGCGAAACCGTGCACGCCCACCACGGTCAGCTCCGGCTCACCGCCGGAAGCGTCCACTTCGGACACCGCCAGCGGCGTGCCGTCGTCGGCGGCGACGGTGAACACGCGGTCGGCCTCCAGCTCGCCCAACCGCTCGTCGTCCCGGACGGGAGCCCGGCGTGCCGCCACCGCGATCGCGGCGGCCGCGGTGCCGGTCAGGAGCGCGGCAGCGCCACCGGCGACCGCATACAGGCGCCGGGAAGGCCTCATCGCTACTCCCCCTCGTACCGCCGGCGCACTCGCGGGCGGTACATGCCGGTGACGATCTCGTAGTCGATCGTGCCGATCGTGTCCGCCCACTCCCGCGCGGTCGGCTCGCCCGCCGCACCGGCGCCGAACAGCACCACCTCGGAGCCGACCGCCGGCTCGTCGTCGCCGCAGTCCACGACCAGCTGGTCCATGCAGACGCGCCCGGCGACGGGCCGCCGCCGCCCGCCCAGCCACACGTCCATGCGGCCGGACAGCGTGCGCGGGACGCCGTCGGCGTACCCGGCGGGCACGAGCGCCAGCGTCGTGTCCCGCTCCGCCGTCCACGTCTGCCCGTACGAGACGGATTCGCCGGCGGAGATCCGCTTCGTCAGCACCACCTGCGAGCGGAAGGTCATGGCGGGACGCAGATCTTCCCGCTGTGGCACGGGGTTGAGCCCGTAGATCGCGATCCCCGGGCGCACGAGGTCGAAGTGCAGGTCCGGTCTGGTGAGCGTGGCGGCGGAGTTCGCCAGGTGCCGCAACGGGTTCAGCCCGGCTTCGCGGGCCACGTCGTAGGCCTCCTGGAACCGCTGCGCCTGCAGGTCGATCGACGGGTGCCCCAGTTCGTCCGCGCACGCGAGGTGGGACCAGATGGCGACGACCTCGATGTCCGGCTCGGCCGCGGCGGCCTTCACCAGCGCGGGCCACGCGTACGCGGGCGCGCCGCTGCGGGACAGGCCGGTGTCGATCTTCAGGTGGACCCGGGCGCGCTTGCCCGCGCGCTGCGCGGCGTCCACGATCCGGGCCAGCTCCTCGGCGGAGCTGGCGGACAGGTCGATGTCCGCGGCGACGCCGGGCTCGAAATCCGTGCCGGGCACGTCGAGCCAGGTGAACACCGGCGCGGTGATGCCCGCTTCGCGCAGGGCCAGGCCCTCGGCGAGCGAGCACGCGCCCAGCCACGTCGCGCCCGCCTCCAGCGCCGCCTTCGCGACCGGGACGGCACCGTGGCCGTAGCCGTCGGCCTTGACCACGGCCATCGTCGCGGCACCGGCCGCCCGCTCGGCGAGCAGGCGGACGTTGTGGCGGATCGCGGCGAGGTCGACCACGACCTCGGTGCGCGGCAGTTCGGGGCTCATCGGCTTCGAGTTTCCCACAGAACGCGCGACAGCCGGCTTCGGCAGTGCGAAGCCGGCTGTCGCGGGCAGGTGGACGTCAGCCGAGGCGCTCGCCCGTGCTGCCCGAGAACACGTGCAGCTCGTCCGGGCGGATGCGCAGCCGCAGCGTCTCACCCATGGCCGGGGTCTTGCGCGGGTCGACGCGCGCCACGACGTTCGTGCCGCTGTCGGAGACGAGCTTGCCGTAGACGTACGCGTCCGAGCCGAGCTCCTCGACCAGGTCGACGCGCACCTCGAGGCCCTCGTCGGTGGTCGTCTCCAGCGACTCCGGGCGGAAGCCCAGCGTCACGTCGCCGCCGTTCGCCGCCGCGAGCGTCTCGCGGGACAGCGGCACGGTCAGGCCGCCGAGGGTCGCGCCGTCGTCGGTCAGCCGCGCCGAGGCGAGGTTCATGGCGGGCGAGCCGATGAACCCGGCGACGAAGACGTTCGCGGGCCGCTCGTACAGCGCACGCGGGGTGTCGCACTGCTGCAGCAGGCCGTCCTTGAGCACCGCCACGCGGTCGCCCATCGTCATCGCCTCGACCTGGTCGTGCGTGACGTAGACGGTGGTGGTGCCCAGGCGCCGCTGCAGCGCGGCGATCTGCGTGCGGGTGGACACGCGCAGCTTGGCGTCCAGGTTGGACAGCGGCTCGTCCATGAGGAACACCTGCGGCTCACGCACGATCGCGCGGCCCATCGCGACGCGCTGCCGCTGACCACCGGAGAGCGCCTTCGGCTTGCGGTCGAGGTAGTCCTCGAGGTCCAGCAGCTTCGCGGCCTCGGCGACCCGCTGCTTGATCTCGTGCTTGGGCTTGCCCGCGATCTTCAGCGCGAAGCCCATGTTCTGCCCGACCGTCATGTGCGGGTACAGCGCGTAGTTCTGGAACACCATCGCGATGTCCCGCGAGCGCGGGGGCAGCTGGGTCACGTCGCGGTCGCCGATGTACACGGCGCCCTCGTCGACGTCCTCCAGCCCGGCGAGCATGCGCAGGCTCGTCGACTTGCCACAACCGGAAGGCCCCACCAGCACGAGGAACTCGCCGTCGGCGATCTCGAGGTCGAGCGCGTCAACCGCGGCGCGGTCGGCTCCGGGATAGCGGCGGGAAGCCTTGTCGTAGGTGATCGTGGCCATCAGCTGTCCTCTCCTGTTCGGACTGAAACGTGGTGCACGAGTTCTCGGATGTCGAGGTGCCGGTTGCGCAGCTCCCTGCCCACGGCGGCATCGCCCGCGGCCAGCTCCTGACGGGTGTTCTGCGGCCACGCCGGCGGCTCCTCCGTACCGGCGAGGACCCAGGCGGCCTGGCGGGCGGCGCCGAGCGCGACGAACTCCGCGGGCTCCGGCACCGTGACGGGCAGCCCGAACACGGTGGGCGCGATGCCGCGCACCGCCGCCGACTGCGCCGCCCCGCCGATGAGCAGGATCCGGCGTGCGGTGATGCCGTGCGCCTGCACGGCGTCGAGGCCCGCGGCGAGCCCGCACAGCATGCCTTCGACGGCGGCGCGGGCGAGGTTCTCCGGCGTCATGTTGGCGCGCCGCAGGCCGTGCAGCGAACCGGCCGCGTCGGGCAGGTTGGGGGTGCGCTCGCCGTCGAGGTACGGCAGCAGCGTCAGCCCGCCCGCGCCCGGTTCGGCGGCGAGCGCGAGCCGGTCGAGCCCGGCGAGGTCGACGCCGAGCATCGCGGCGGTGGCGGTGAGCACGCGGGCCGCGTTGAGGGTGCACGCGAGCGGCAGGAACTTCCCGGTGGCATCGGCGAACCCGGCGACGATGCCGGTCGGGTCGGCGGGCGCGGTCTCGCACACGCCGAACACCGTGCCGCTCGTGCCGAGCGACACGACGACGTCGCCCTCGCCGAGCCCCAGCGCGAACGCGGCGGCCATGTTGTCACCGGTGCCCGCGGACACCAGCACGCCGTCCTTCGTCTCCCCCGCCGCCTCACGCGGGCCGAGCACGCGCGGCAGCTGCGGGGTGCGGCCGCCGAACGCGTGGCTCAGGATGTCCTCGCGGTAGACGCCCTTCGCGGGCGAGAAGTAGCCGGTACCGGACGCGTCGCCGCGGTCGGTGACGGGCTCGCCACCGCCGAGCAGCCGCCAGGTCAGGTAGTCGTGCGGCAGCAGCACACGCGCCACGCGGTCGGCGAGTTCCGGTTCGTGCTCGGCCATCCAGCGCAGCTTCGTGACGGTGAAGCTCGCGACGGGCACCGAACCGACGGCCTCGGCCCACGCACGCGGGCCGCCCAGCTCGGTCACGAGGCTGTCGGCCGCCTTCGCGGAGCGGGTGTCGTTCCACAGCAGGGCGGGACGCACCACCTCGTCGCCCTCGTCGAGGGTGACCATGCCGTGCTGCTGCCCGCCGACGCCGATCGCGCGGACGCCGTCCAGCAACCCGTCGGACGCCTCGGTGAACGCCGTCCACCACACCCGCGGATCGACCTCGGTGGTGTCGGGATGGGCGGCCCGGCCCTCGCGCACGACCGCTCCGGTGAGCGCATCGCACACGACGATCTTCGTCGACTGCGTGGAGGAGTCGACACCGGCGACCAACGGCGCTGTCGTCATACCGAAGAGCCTCCGTCACTTTCGCGATTCAGTCCAGTGTTTCGGGCGGATTTTCCCGGCAGGTCCACCAGCTCGACCCGGGTCCCGAGCTCCCGCATCGCGGTCAGCTCGTCCGCCGGCGTCCCGGAGTCCGTGATGACCAGGTCATATGCCGAAACGTCACCGTAGGAGTACGTGGCGGTACGGCCGAACTTCGAGCTGTCGACGACGAGAACGTTGCGGTTCGCCGCGGCCAGCGCCGCTCGTTTGAGCGAGGCGTAGTCGCGGTCGGGGTGGTACAGACGTCCGCCCGCGACCGCTGTGGCGGACACGAACCCGACGTCGGCGCGCATCCGGCCGAGCGCCTCGATGGTGTCCGGCCCGATGCACGAGTCGAACTCGGTGTAGCGGCCGCCCAGCAGCAGGATCTCGACGCTCCCGGACTCGCCGGACTCGCCGAGGATGCGGGCGATCTCCAGCGAGTTGGTGATCACCACCAGCTGCTCGACGCCCGCGAACCGCCGCACGAGCGGGAACAACGTCGTCGAGTCGTCGACGAACACCGTCTGCCCCGCCCGCACCTCGCGCACCGCGGCGTCGCCCAGCGCCTCCTTGCACGGCAGGTTCAGACCTTCACGGAAACGTTTCGCCGTCTCCATCGTCAGCGCGGGGTACGCGGCCACCTTGCCGCGCAGTTTGCGCAGCAGCCGCCGTTCGGCCAGGTCGTCCAGATCGCGGTGGATGGTCATCAGGCTGACCCCGAACCGCTCCGGCAACCGGTCGATCCGCACCTCGCCGGAGTCGATCACGTGCCGCAGGATGTCCTGGCGGCGCTGCTCGACTTCGGCGTCCGACGGGCGGGTTCTAGCCAACGCGACCTTCCTGGGGCAGCACGACGGCCTTGATCACCGAGTCGTCCTTCCCGGCGATCGTCAGGGCCTCTTCGACCTGGTCGAGCCCGAACCGGTGGGTCACCAGCCGGTCCAGGTCCACCTCACCGGCCCCGGCGAGCGCGATCGCCGTCGGCCAGGTGTTGGCGTACCGGAAGGTACCGGTCACTTCGATCTCGAAGTTCTGCACGTGGGCCAGCGGCAGCGGGATCTCGTCGCCGCCCATGCCGACCAGCACGATCCGGCCCGCCCTGCCGACCTTGCGGATGGCCTGCCCGGCGGCGGCCGGCACGCCGGAGCACTCCAGCAGCACGTCCGGCTCGAAGTCGGCCTCGGCGAGGTTCTCCCGCGACACGTCGATCGTGCCCGTCGCGCCCAGCTCCTTCGCGACCTCCAGCCGCCGCGGGTTCACGTCGGTCACCACGACCTCGCTCGCGCCGAACGCGCGCGCCGTCTGCGTCGCGACGAGCCCGATCGGGCCGGCGCCGGTGATCAGCACCCGGCTGCCCGGTCCGACGCGCGACTTCCGGTTGGCCCACACGCCCACCGACAGCGGTTCCAGCAGCCCGGCGGCGTCGTCGCTCAGCGAGTCCGGCACCGGGTGCGCGAAGTCCTCGCGCAGCACCACGTACTCGCAGAACGCGCCGTCGATGGGCGGGGTGCCGAAGAACCGCATGCGCGGGCACAGGTTGTAGCGGCCGGCCTTGCACTGCTCGCACACCGAACAGGGCACGCCCGGCTCCAGCGCGACGCGCTGCCCCACCTCGTGCAGCCTCGCCGCGCTGCCGGTCTTGACCACCACACCGCTGGGCTCGTGGCCGAGGACCAGCGGCTGCTCGACCACGAAGTCGCCGATCCGCCCGTGCTCGTAGTAGTGCACGTCCGAGCCGCAGGTGCCCACGGACAGCACCTTGATCAGCACCTCGTCCGGGCCCGGCTCCGGCACCGGCCGCTGTTCGGTGCGCACGTCGTGCACGCCGTGCAGAACCGAGACCTTCATGCCCTCACTCACCAGTCACCGCTCCCAGGGTCAGTCCCGTCACCAGCCACTTCCGGACGGCGAGCCCGGCGACGATCATCGGTAGCACCACGATAGAACCGATCGCGGTCAGCTGGCCCCAGTCGATGCCCGACTGCGTCACCAGCTGGTCCGCCGCGATCGGCAGGGTCTGCGAATGCGGCCCGCCGAACACGAGCGCGAACGCGTAGTCGTTCCACGAGAACACCAGGCACAGCACGAACGTGGTGACCAGGCCCGCCTTCGTCAGCGGCAGCACGACGTGCCAGAACGCCTGCCAGCGCGTGCAGCCCGCGACCAGCGCCGACTCCTCCACCGACGCCGGCACCTCGGCGAAGAACGCGCTCATCAGCCAGATCGCGAACGGCAGGTTGAAGCTGAGGTAGGCGATGATCAGGCCCGGCACGCTGTCGATCAGGTCCGCCGCGCGGAACAGCAGGAACAGCGGCAGCACCACGACGGCGATCGGCGCCATGCGGGTGGAGATGATCCAGAACGCGACGTGCTTCTTGCCGCGCATCTTCGTGCCGGCCAGCCCGTAGCCCGCGAGGGCGCCGAGCGCCACCGCGAGCACCGAGGAGATGCCCGACGCGAGCACGCTGTGCAGGATGTAGTTGCCGAGGTTGTTGGCCCCGCTGAACAACTTCCGGTAGTTGTCGAACGTCGGGGCGAACAGCACCTTCGGGCTCGCCGACGTGACGTCCGTCGAGTTCTTGAACGACGACAGCAGCATCCACGCCAGCGGTACGAGTGTCCACAACAGACCGATCGTCAGCACGAGCTTCGTGCTGATCCGGACCCGGCGCGGGGACCGGTCGATCGCGCTCACCACGGTCATCGCGTGAGTCCCTTCTTGTCCAGCACCCGCACGAACACGCGCGCGATCACGATGGTGACCACGAGCATGACGAGCCCGATCACGGCGGCGTAGCCGAAGTCGAAGAACCGGAAAGCCGTTTCGTACAACCGGATCGGCACGGTCTTCGTGGCGTCGGCGGGGCCGCCGTTGGTGGTGACGGAGATGATGTCGAAGTAGCGGATCGCGTCCATCGAGCGGATCAGCAGTGCGACGAGCAGCACCCCGGAGATCGACGGCAGCAGCACGTGCCGCAGCGACTGCCAGCCGTTCGCGCCGTCGAGCGACGCCGCCTCGCGCACGCTCTGCGGCACGGACGTGAGCCCGGCGAGCACGATGAGCGTGATCAGCGGCGTCCACTCCCAGATGTCCATCGCCGCGACCGCGAGGAACGCCGACGTGCTGCCACCGAGGATGTCGCCGTGGTAGCCGAGCAGGCCGAGCACCCAGCTGTAGAGCCCGAACGTCGAGTCGGTGAGGAACCGGCCCAGCAGGCCGACGATCACCGGCGCGACGAACATGGGCAGCAGCAACAGGGTCAGCACGAGGTTGCGGGCCCGCACGACCTTCCACAGGCACAGCGCGAGCAGCACGCCCAGCACCAGCTCCAGCCCGACCGTGAGGACGAAGTAGACGATCGTGCGCAGCCACTGCGCCCACACGTCGAGGTCGGAGAAAAGCCTTGCCCAGTAGGTGAAGCCGACGTTCTCGAAGACCACCCCGCCGAGCAGGTGCACGCGGGAGAAGCTCATCGCGATGATGGTGAACAGCGGCACGAACGACAGCACCGCGAGCAGCAGCAGCCCCGGCGTCATCATCCCGCCGTGGAAGCCGAACCGCTTGCGCGGCCCGGCTTTCCGCGTGCCGGCCTGCTTCTCGGTCTTCGGCGCTTCCAGTGTCAGGCTCACGCGGCCCACCCCCTCGCCGTGATCCGGTCGATCCGCTTCGCCGTCTCACGCATCGTGTCGGCGGGCGAGGCGTCCCCGGCGAGCATCTTCGACAGCTGCGTGTAGATCGCCGTGTCGCACTCGTTCCACATCGGGATCTTGGGCCGCAGCCCGATCTTGTCGGCCTCCCACGCCTGGGAAACCGCGGGCGCCGTCAGGATGTTCGGCATCGCGGACGGGCGGTGCTCCGCGGCCTTGACCTCCGGCATGTCGTACACCGACTGCCGCGTCGGGGTGCCGCCGCCCGCCTCGCTCTTGAGGTTGGACAGCTGCGTCTCGGGCGAGGTCGCCCACAGCACGAACAGCCAGGCGGCGGCACGCTCGTTCGGCAGGGTGTTGGCGTTGATGCCGATCCCCGTGCCACCGAAGTGGTTCGCGCTGCGCACGGGACCACGCGGCATCGGCGCGTAGCCGAACTTGCCCGGCATCGCCTGCTCGTTCGCGGCGGCGTACTCGTGCCAGTTCGGGCTCATCGCGATGCGCCCGGACTGCAGCGCGGGCGCGAGGCCGTTCCAGTCCCACGTCTTCGACGACGGGTCGGAGATCGAGATGAGCCGCTGGTAGAACTCGGCGGCCTCGATGGCGGCGTCGCTGTTCAGGCGGCAGGCGCCGGGATCGGTCGTGCCGTAGAGGCCGATCTCCTTGCCGTTGTCGAAGTAGTCGCCGCCGTAGGACCACAGCACGTTCGAGAAGTCGCACATCAGCGAGTCGTGCTGCTTGGCCTGGTGGCCCGCGCCGTACTGCACGTCGTCGGTCTTCTCGTTGAACCACTTCGCGATCCGGAAGTACTCCTCCCAGGTCCGCTCGGCGGACGGCGTCGGGTCGAAGCCCAGGTCGTCGGCCATCCGGTCGTGGTGCTTTTCGAACAGGTCCGCGCGGTACTGCCAGATCATCGTCGGGCAGTCGTAGGGCACGGCGAAGACCTTGTCGTGGTCGCCGAAGCGGCCGGTCGCGTCGAGCTGCGTCGGGATGAAGTCACCCCAGCCGCCCGGCAGCTGCGGCAGGTCGGGCCTGCTCGCGAGCTCCCGCAGGTCGACGAGGCCCTTCGAGTACGGCGCCAGCACCTGGTACGGGTCGGCGTAGATCACGTGGTACTGCGACTCGCCGCCGGCCAGGTCGAGCGCGACCTTCTGGGCGAGCGCGGTCAGTTCCAGCATCAGGATGTTGACCTTGATGCCGGTGAGTTCGGTGAAGGGCCTGAGGTTCGCGGCGATCGCCTCGGTCGGGGCGGTGTTCTCCGAAACCAGGTTGATGGTGGTGCCCGCGAACTGCTTCCAGCGGTCGTCCGTGGCGAGGCGCACGGCGTCCTGGCGCGTTCCGCAGGCACTCAGCGCGAGGGCGGCGCCACCGGCGAGCGCGCCCGCGAGCACGCTGCGCCTGCTGAGACCCCGCCATTGGGGCGCTCTTGTCATCGAGTCCTCCGTGTGAGCTTGGCAGCCCATTCCTACCAGAGGAAACCCGGGTTGTTAACACATAACTCGATAACTTCTCGGATACCTCACACAACTCCGAGGCTGCGCACGTGCCGGACGGCGTCCGGGATCGCGGCCAGGACCCCGCTCGCGGACACCGGCACCCCTCGCGCCGCGAGGTCCGCGGCCAGCGAATGCACATACGCCGCCGCCCCCGCCGCGAGCCACGGGTCCAGCCCGCTCGCGAGCAGTGCGCCGACGAGCCCGGACAGCACGTCACCGGAACCCGCGGTCGCCAGCCAGGACCCCCGCGCGACGTTCGCCAGCACCCGCCCGTCGGGAGCGGCGATCAGCGTGGTGTTGCCCTTGAGCAGCACGACCGCGTCGAAACGGCGGGCCGCCGCCTTGACCGCGGCCACCCGGTCTTCCCCGGGCGGGGCACCCGTGAGCCGCTCGAATTCACCCGCGTGCGGCGTCAGCACCAACGGCGTGCCGGGGTCCCGCGCGTCGAGCACGTTCGGCTGCTGGGCGATCAACGTCGTGGCGTCGGCGTCCGCACACACCGGCACCCCGGCGGCGAGCACGTGCTCCAGCACCCGGCGCCCCTCGTTCCCGGTGCCGATCCCCGGCCCGACGACCCACGCCTGCACGCGGCCCGCGTCGGTCACCGAGCCCGTGGCGACGACCTCCGGCCAGCGGGACCGCACGACGTCCGCCGCCGGACCGGCGTAGCGCACCATGCCGGAGGTCGCGAGCACGGCCGAGCCGGTCGCGAGCACCGCCGCACCCGGGTAGGTCGCCGAACCGGCGGCGACGCCCGTGACACCCTGGCTGTACTTGTCGTCCCGCGGCCCCGGCACCGGCCAGGCGGCGCCGACGTCCACCGCGTCCAGCTGCTGGAGATCGGGGGCACCCAGCTCCGGCCCCAGCCCGATGTCGATCAGCACGACCTCGCCGCAGCGCTCGGGGTTGAGGACGTGCACGGGTTTGCGCGCGCCGAACGTCACCGTGCGCGCCGCGGTGATCGCCGGGCCGTCGACCGTCCCGTGGTCGGGGTCGACCCCGCTGGGCAGGTCCACCGCGAGCACCGGCGCGCTGATGTGGTCGAGCAGGCCCGCGGCGTTCTCCCGCAGCGGGCCGCGTGCCTGCAACCCGACGATGCCGTCGATCACCAGGTCCGCCGCTTCGAGCACGGCCGGTGCCGCGTCGAGGCTGACGGTCCGCCCGCCTGCCCGGCGGAGCCCGGCGAGCCCGGCGGCGTGCGCCTTCTCCGGGTTGAGCAGCACTGCCGTGACGGCAACTCCGTGGCGGCGCAGGAACTTCCCCGCCCACAGCGCGTCACCGCCGTTGTTCCCCGCGCCGACGAGCAACGCGACGCGACTCGCGGCGACGCGGCCGGTGTGCGCCTCCAGCATGTTCACCGCCTGCACGGCGACACCGAAGGCGGCGCGCTGCATGAGCGCGCCCTCCGGGGTCTTCGCCAGCAGGCGTTCTTCGGCCTTGCGGATTCGGTCGGTGGTCCAGATGCCTTGCACCCGCCCCGTCTTACTCCACGGTCACCGACTTCGCCAGGTTCCGCGGCTTGTCCACGTCGTAACCACGCGCACGGGCGATCTCGGCGGCCAGCACCTGCAACGGCACGCTCGACACCAGCGGCTGCAACAGCGTCGGCACGGCGGGCACCTCGATCAGCTCGTCCGCGAACGGGCGCACGGTGTCGTCGCCCTCCTCGGCGATGACGATCGTGCGGGCACCCCGCGCCTGGATCTCGCTGATGTTCGACACCAGCTTCGCGTGCAGCGTCGCGCGCCCCTTCGGCGAGGGCATCACCACGACGACCGGCAGGCCCTCCTCGATCAGCGCGATCGGCCCGTGCTTGAGCTCGCCCGCCGCGAAACCCTCCGCGTGCATGTACGCCAGCTCCTTGAGCTTGAGCGCACCTTCCAGCGCCACCGGGAAACCGACGTGCCTGCCCAGGAACAACACGGCCTTCGAATCCGCGATCCGGCGACCCAGCGCCCGCACGTCCTCCACAGTGGACAGTACTTTGTGGACGGCGGCGGGCATCGCCTCCAGCTCGGCGAACTCGCGGGCGACCTCGTCCGGGTACTTCGTGCCGCGGGCCTGCGCGAGCGCGAGGCCCACCAGGTAGTTCGCCGCGACCTGCGAGGTGAACGTCTTCGTCGCCGCGACGCCGACCTCCGGGCCGGCGTGGGTGTAGAGCACCGCGTCGGACTCACGCGGGATCTGCGCGCCGTTGGTGTTGCAGATCGCGAGCACCCGCGCCTTCTGCCCGCGCGCGTGCCGCACCGCCTCCAGCGTGTCGGCCGTCTCGCCGGACTGCGAGATCGCGACGACGAGGGTGTCGCGGTCCAGCACCGGGTCGCGGTAGCGGAACTCGCTCGCCAGCTCGACCTCGACGGGCAGCCGCGTCCAGTGCTCGATGGCGTACTTCGCGATCAGCCCGGAGTGGTAGGCGGTGCCGCACGCGACGACGAACACCTTGTCCACGTCACGCAGGTCCTGGTCGGTCAGGCGCTGCTCGTCGAGCACGATGCGGCCGCCGTCGAAGTGCCCGCGCAGCGTGTTGGCGAGCGCCTCCGGCTGCTCCTCGATCTCCTTGAGCATGAAGTAGTCGTGGCCGCCCTTCTCGGCGGCCGACAGGTCCCACGCCACCGTGAAGGGCTTGGCCTGCGCGGGTTCCCCGGCGAAGTCGGTGACCTCGTAGCCGTCGCGGGTGATCGCGACCAGCTGGTCCTGCCCCAGCTCGACGGCCTCGCGCGTGTGCTCGATGAACGCGGCCACGTCGGAGGCGACGAACGTCTCCCCCTCGCCGACGCCGACCACCAGCGGGGAGGACCGGCGCGCGGCGACGATCAGATCCGGCTCGTCGGCGTGCGTGACGACCAGGGTGAACGCGCCTTCGAGGCGGCGACACACGGTCCGCACGCTCGCGGGCAGGTCACCCGCGGTGGGGCCGTCGGCGTAGGCGCGGGCGATCAGGTGGGCGGTGGTCTCGGTGTCGGTGTCGCTGGTCAGCTCGACCCCGTCGGCCTCCAGCTCCGCGCGCAGGACGGCGAAGTTCTCGATGATCCCGTTGTGCACCACGGCGACGCGGCCGCTCGTGTCCCGGTGGGGGTGGGAGTTGCGGTCCACGGGTGCGCCGTGCGTCGCCCAGCGCGTGTGGCCCATCCCGGCCGTGCCCGCGAACCGTTCGCGACCGGTGGCGTCGAGCTGCTGTTCCAGGTTGGCGAGGCGGCCGGCCTTGCGTTCGACGGTCAGCGCGCCGGCCCCGTCGAGCACGGCGACCCCGGCGGAGTCGTAACCCCGGTACTCCATTCGCCGGAGCCCGCCCAGTACGACGTCGAGCGCCGGGCGGTGCCCGACATAACCCACGATTCCACACACCCGGACGAGGGTACTGGCGCGCGTGGCGCCTCGGCTGGGGGCGGGGGCGGGGCTGGCCTATTCTTCAGGCCATGGCCAGCAAGCCGAAGGAACTGCTCGAGGAGCTGTCGCACCCGGGGCCGCACGACGTGGTGCGCGGCAACCTCGCGCTCGCCGGGCTGCCCGGTGTGGTGTTCACCCCGCGGAGCGGTCTCGGCCTGCCGGGCGTCGCGTTCGGACACGGGTGGCTGCAGCCGCCCGGGCGGTACCGGGAGTTGCTGAGCCACCTGGCGAGCTGGGGCATCGTCGCGGCGGCCCCGGCGACGCAGCGCGGGCCGCTGCCGTCGCACCGGATGTTCGCCGCGGATCTGCGGTCCACGCTGGACATCGTGACCGGTGTGCGGCTGGGGCCGGGTGGTATCAGCGTCGACCCGGCGAAGCTGGGGCTGGCGGGGCACTCGGTCGGTGGTGGCGCCGCGGTGCTGGCCGCGGCCGGGGACGAGAGGGTGAAGGCGGTGGCCACGTTCGCCGCCGCGCAGACCCTGCCACCCGCGACGGAGGCGGCGCGGAAGCTGACCGTCCCGGGCCTGCACCTCGCCGCGAAGGGTGATCTGGTGACCCCGGCAACGGGCAACGCCGAAGCGATCGCCAAGGCCTGGGGCGGCCCGGTGCAACTCAGGATTCTCGACAAGTCGACACACCTCGCGGTGACGGAGGGCAGCCACTGGAGCCAGCGGCTGCTGCAGGGCAAACCGCAACGGCGCACGCAGCGCCTGGTGCGCGTGCTGTTCACGGCGTTCTTCCTGACGCACCTCACAGGCACCGACAAGTGGCGCCCGCTGCTGACCACAGACCTCAAACGCGCCACGATCGATTTCGACCCGAGTCTGGACGCGGCGGCCTGACCCTCGGGCGGGGCGGGGCCCGGCGCGGCCGGGTGCGGCGCGGCCGCGGCTCAGCGGCCGGAGGCAGGCTGAGCAGCGCGGCTGGGCGGCGGGCCTGCGGCCGCGGGCGGCGCGGCCGCAGGCTCAGCGGTGCGGCTGGGCGGCGCGGCTGGCTGGGCGCGGCCAGAGGCCACTGCGGAGCGGGGCGGCGCGGCCGCGGGCTGAGCGGTGCGGCCGCAGGCTGAGCCGCTGGAGGCGAGCTGAGCAGCCGGGCGCTGCACAGCGGCCGAGTGCTCCGGTGCGCGCCGCGGAGGCGGCCGGGCGCCGCGGAGTGCTGCGCGGTCGGGAGCTGCGAGGATGGCCGGGCGCCGTGGGTTGCCGGGCGCGGCGCGGCCGCGGGCTGAGCGGCGCGGCTGGCCCGGCGCGGCCGGAGGCCACTGCGGAGCGGGTGCCGCGCGACCGCGGGCTGAGGGGCGCGGCCGGGCGCGGTCCGGGGTGGCTGATGCTGAGCGACCGCCCGGGCGCTGCACGGCGGCCGGGCGCTGAGCGAGTGACCGGTTGCTGCACAAGGCAGCGCCGGTGACCTGGCAGCGGATTCCGCACGCGAAGCCGCCGAGATGTGCCAGGTGGCCGGGGATGTGCCAGGTGCAGGCGCACTCCCCGTCTCGACCGCAGCGGTGCGTCGGCGAGCCACCACGGCAACCGGCCCCAAGCCTCCCCCTGCCAGGCCAGCCACGACACAGCGCCAGCCACGACAACCGGCCACCCCAAGGCCCCACCAACCCCACCGCCCCGGCGAAGGGCGTCAGCGCAGCCAGCTGCGGTTGGACAGGTCGTCCTCGTCGAAGTCGTCTCGGGAGTGGCGGCCTCGGCGTGGCTGCGGGTCGGCGGGGGGTGGCTGGCGCGGGGTGAAGGACTCGGTTCCCGCCGGGCCGAAGTCGTCCTCCTGCGGGCCGAACTTCATCTCCGTGCTCTTGTCCCCCAGCGCCTTCTCGGTGGCCCAGCCCCCGGCCTCGCGCTCCCGCCTGCCCAGCTCGCGGCGGTGCTGGACGTACCGCTCCGCCGCCTTCACCTGCTTGGTCATGTACTCCTGCGACCGGGCCTGGATCTCCTGCCCCTGCCGGTCCAGCAACGCCCGCCGGTCCGCCTGCTCGCGGACCAGGCCGTCCATCCTGGCCTTCAACCGCCGGATCTCGTCCGAGACCATGCGCCCCTCCTCGTCCCGCGGCCCTACCGCTGGGTGACCGACCGGTCGCCCTCGTCGTCGAGCGAACCGCTGATGCGGCCGCCCGCCCCACCGGAGTTGAAGATCCCGCCGTCGATGCGGTACGCCCGGGAACTGCGCTCCTGGTCCTCACCACCACCACCGCCGGCGGCACCCATGCCACCCATCATGCCGCCCAGCGAACCCAGGCTGCCGAGCCCACCGGACCCAGCCGCACCACCGGCACCGCCGCCCTGCTGCTGCGTCGCCAGCGCCTCGGTCCCGATCGGCTGCACCCCGGGCACCGCGTGCTGCTGCATCGACGCACCGGTCTGCTCCCCCGGCGCCAGCGAGGACGCGTCACCCAGCGAACCACCGCTCGTCACGCCCGCGACCCCGGCACCGATCGGCTCGCTCGTGGCGGGCACCGTCTGCTCGAAACCACCCGCGCCGTCCGGCACAGGTCCCGAAGCCGCCGCAGGCTGGATCGAAACGTCCGACTGCCCGCCACCGAAACCGCCGTCCGGCACGGGACCCGAAGCCGCGGCAGGCTGGATCGAGACGTCCGAGTGCGCACCGCCGACGGAAGCACCACCACCGACGGAAGCACCCGAACCCTGCGGCACGTCGCCGCTGACGGGCCGTGGCGCCGAGCCGTCGTCCTTCCCGACCAGGCTCTCCGCCCCCGGCTTCTCCTCGCCGAGGGTGTACTTCGTCGGCTCGCCGGTGCCGTCGTCGATCGTGACGACGGTCGGGCCGTCCGGCCCCTCCGGACGTTCCGCGGTGATCTTGAGGTTGCCGTCCTCGATGTGGATCTTGCCGTCGGGCCCCGGCCGGTACGCGCCGTCCGGCCCCGGCTGACCCGGCGCCACACCAGGACCCTGCGGGCCGAAAGACGGCTGCCCGGTCCCGGTTTCCTTGCCGTCGCCCCAGTCGAGCTGGTAGTCCTTCGGCTTCCCGGTGCCGTCGTCGACCGAGATGCCCATCTTGCCGTCGGCGCCCGGCTCGGACATCTCGATCTTCTTGTCGCCCTGCTCGACGGTCAGCGTCTCCGGCTCGTCGCCCGCGTCCTTGATCGCCTCGCCCGTCTTCGGGTCGATCGGGTACGGCTCGCCGGTCTCCGGGTCGACCTCCATCGGCTTGCCCGTGTACGGGTTGATCCCCTGCTGCGCCTCCTGCTTCGCCGCGTCCGCGGTCGCCGACGGGTCCGGTGTGGACGGTGTCGACGGTGTGGACGGCACCGTGGCGGACGGCGGCGTCGTGCTCCCGCCACCGCCGCTTCCCGTTCCCCCACCACCGGTCCCGGTGCCGCCGCCACCGGTGTTCCCGTTGTGGTCGCCGGTACCGCTCGGCTTCGTCTCACCGGTGGGCTGCTTGGCGCCCTCGAACTCGTTCTTGATCTTGCCCATGACGTCGTCGAGGGCGTCGTAGGCCTGGTTCACCAGGTCCAGCGTGTCCTTGCAGGTCTTGTCGAACCCCTTGTACAGCCGGTCCCACATGTCCGGGTTGAACTGGTTCTGGACCCACTGCTTGGCCAGGTCCTGGCCCTGCTTCTTGATGTCGTCGTCGTCGCAGCAGCCGTCGTCGTTGAGCGTCTCGACGAGGTTGGTGCCGAAGTTGACGTCCATCCAGCCGGCGATCGCCTTCAGGTCGTCCTTCTCGGCGTGCTCGCCGTTCGCGACCGCGACGACCTTCTGCGCCATGTTGTAGTCGGCCTTGCCGACCTGGTCGGTGTACATCGCGACGACCGCGTCGGCCTTGCCCTTGCACAGCTGGAAGACAGTGTGCACCGCCGTCGTGGTCGCCTCGTGCGCGTCCTCGAGGGTCTGCGCCAGCTTGTTCGCCTTGGGCAGGATCTGGTCGTTGTAGTGGTCCGACGCGGCGTCCGCGCCCGCACCGCTCCACGTCTGGAACAGGGTGCTCAGCGTGGTGCCGGTGTCCTTGACGGCCTGGTCCACCGTGGTGGCACCGGTCTTGAAGTGGTCGGCGTCGGCGAGGAAGTTCTCGAAGCTGATGCCGCGCTGCTCGTCGAAGCGCTTCTTGATGTCGTTGTTGAAGTCCAGCGGCCGCGTGTTGCCCCGGCAGTCGTCCGGGATCTTCGCGAGCAGCGAGCCGAAGGTCTGGAACACCTTGAGCGCGGGCTCGGCCGCGTCGAACAGCTCGTCCGACGTCTTGGTGCCGGTGCCGCCCGGCGCGGGCGCCTGCTTGCCGTCGAGCTGCGTCTTGCCCTCGTCGACGGCCTTCTTTTCTTCACGCTCGTTGTAGCTCGCCTGGTCCCCGGCCTTCTTCGCGGCGTCGTAGGCCGCGTCGGTGCCCTGGAACCCGAGCATCGGGGTCGCGTTGTACGCCTCCGCGTACCGCGCCGCCTCGTCACGCTCCTCCTTCGTGGAGGACGACGGCATGCCCTCGAACAGCGGCGCCTGGTTCTCCTGCTGCCACGCGCTGATCAGCATCGTCTTCTGCTCGGGCGGCACGCTCGGGTCGTCGAGCAGCGCCTTGACCTCGGACCACTTCTTGGCCATCAGACGGTCCCCGCATTCGAGATCGCGTTGCCCTGCGCGTGGTCGTTCTCGGCGTAGCTGCGGCCGCCGGAGCCGATGTTGGCGCCGAACGCGTTGAGCGTGTTGCTGTACCCGCTCACGGCCTGCCACAGGGTCTGCACGCCGGTGGTGTACTTCTGGGCGTGGTCGCCGTGGGCCTGGCCGAAGCCCTGCGCCGTCACGGGCGAGCTGGCGAGGTCGGTGTTCTTGTCCGGCAGGTCCTCGGCCACCTGCGTGATCTTCTTCGACGCCGAGGCCATCGCGTCGGTGCTCGCGGTGTAGCCGCCGCTCATGTCCGAGTCCCCCTCACCAGGTGTGCTTACGGCAGTTCCGACGCACGTCCCCGGCGCGCGGTGCCGTTGCCCGTGCAAAGAATGTACTCACCCGCCGCGTCACCGCGCAGCCGTTTCACCTGGTTTGTTCCGCAGTGCCTCGGTCAGGATCCGCGCGACGGACTCGACGTCGGTCAGCTGGTCGCGCTCGTCGAGGTCGATGGTGACCTCGAAGAAGACCTCCAGCGTGGCGAGCAGCCGGATGCGCCCCTTGGAGTCGATGCCCAGCTCCTCCAGCGGGGTGTCCGGCCGCACGCGTTCGGGGTCGAGCAGGAAGGTGTCGCACACGAGCTTGCGGACCTCGGCGACGTGATCAGACATGGGGACCACCGTACTGCGCCCTGGCCGCCGACCTGGACACCTTCCCGCTGGAAGTGCGCGGCAGCTCACCGGGCCCGACCAGGTGGAACGCACGCAGGGCGAGGTCGTGCTCCTGCGACACCGCGCGCCGCACCGCCCGCGCCACCTCCGCCTCGTCCGGCTCCGCGTCCCGCACCCGCTCCGCCACGACGGCGACACCTTCACCGCGGTCGTCCTCGACGGCGAACGCGGCGACGCGGTCCCGGCGGATCGCGGGATGCGCCTGCGCCACTGTGCCCTCGATGTCCTGCGGGTAGTGGTTGCGGCCGTCGATGACGATGAGGTCCTTGAGCCGCCCGGTGAGGTACAGGTCGCCGCGGTGCAGCACGCCGAGGTCCCCCGTCCGCAGCCACCCGTCGAGCCCTTCGAGGTGGTTGCCGAACGCGTCGTTCTCGCGCCGCCAGTACCCGGCCGCGACGTGGGGACCGTGCACCCACACCTCGCCCAGCACCCCGTCCGGCTGCACGCGCCCGTCGTGGACGATCCGGACCAGCTGCCCCACCGGCCTGCCCACGGACACCAGCTCCCGCCGCTGCGGGAAGTCCGGCCCCACTTCGACCGCCCGTCCCTCCGCGAGTGCGTCGCGGTCGAACGCGGTGATCGTCGGCCCTTCGGGACCGGCGCTCGTCACGTACACCGTGGCTTCGGCGAGACCGTACGACGGACGGTGCGCCTCGCGGCGGAACCCGTACGGCCCGAACGCCTTCTGGAACTCCTCGACGGTCTGCGGGCGCACGGTTTCGGCTCCGTTGAGCGCGATCCGCACACCCGACAGGTCCAGACCTTCGCGGGGCGCCGCCTCGACGGCCAGGTCGTAGGCGAAGTTCGGCGCGGCGGTGAAGACGTCGGGGTAGTCCGACAGCTGCCGCAGCCACCGCTCGGGCCGCCGCACGAACTCCACGGGCGCCATGAACACCGACCGCGACCCCAGGAACACCGGCAGGCACACCAGCTGGACGAGCCCCATGTCGTGGAAGAACGGGATCCAGCCCGCACACGTCGTCCCACTGTCCACTTCGTACGCCAGGCTCGCCTGCCAGCAGCTCGCGACCACGGCCCGGTGCGGGATGATCGCCCCGGCGGGTTTCCGCGTGGAGCCGGAGGTGTACTGCAGGTACGCGGGCGCTTCGGGGTCGACGGGGACCGGATCGGCGCCGGGACCGTCCAGCTCGTCGACCGCCAGCAGGTGCCGCGGCTCGCCGAGTTCCCGCACGCGCTCGAGCGTGGACGACGACGTCAGCCAGACCTCCGCCCCGCAGTCCTCCAGCGCGCCGAGCAGCCTGCCGCGGTGGGCGCGCAGCGACGGGTCGAACAGCGGCACCGCCACCATCCCGGCGGCGAGCACGCCGTAGAACGCCACCGGATACGTGAGGTCCTGCGGCGCGACGATCGCGACGCGGTCACCCGGCTCCGCGATCTCCCGCAGCCGGTGCGCCACCACCCGCACGCGTTCGGCGAGCTGCGCCCACGTCAGGCTGTGCTCACCGCCGCCCCGGTAGTCGAGGAACGTGAACACCGGCCGGTCGTCCCCAGCCTTCGCGAACAGCCGATCGAGCAGTGAGCCGCGCAAAACGTCCTCGGGCACGGTCATCGCGTTCTACCGTGGGATCCGCCATGGCACATGACCACACGGTACTGAGCACGCGGGCCGCCTGTCTGGCCGCTCTGCGAAGTTCCGCACTCAGCTCGAACCCGGGCTCGGCGCAGGCGAACCTGCTGTTCATGGACGGCCCCGCGCACACGCGGCTGCGCGAGGTGGTGCGTGGCATGATCGCGCGCGCCGAACCGCTGCCGCCGGACGTGCGTGCACGGATCGAGGGCATCGCCGGTGGGCTCGGCGACGAGTTCGACCTCGTCGCGGACTTCGCGCGCCCCGTCGCCGCTGCGGTGACGGCCGTGGTGCTGGGGGTCGACCTGCCGCCGCGGGTGATCGACGACATCGAGGCCGTGACGGCGAACCTCGACGCGTGGTTCGGCCGGGGCGGTGCCGCCGACACCGCGGCGTTGCGGCTGGCGATGTTCTTCGCGCGTGCCGGGGTGTTGCCGGAGGCGGACGTGACCGAGGAGGAGCGCCTCGTCACCCCGGTGGTGCTGGCGCACGCGGCGTTCGAGAACTCGCGGAACTTCCTGGCGCTGGCCGGGTTGCGGCTCGTCGTGGAACGCCGGCCGGAGGACGCGCGGTCGCTCGCGAACGAAATCGTCCCGGCCCGGCTGGTCTACCGGCGGCCCACGGAGGACGTCGAGCTGGCCGGGCACCCGGTGCGTGCCGGGCAGACGGTCGCCGTCCGGCTCGACGACGGCCTGCCGTTCGGCGCCGGTCCGCACACCTGCCCCGGCGCGGGTGTCGCGCTCGCCGAAGCCGACGTGGCGCTGTCCGCGCTCGCGCGGGTCCTGCGGCCCGGGCACCGGGTGCGTGAAGTGGAATACAGCACACACCCGGTGTTCCACGGCCTCGAACGGGCTGTGGTGCGGCTAGGAAACTGACGAAACCACGCCGGCGAGCCGGTCGGCGGCGGTCTGCGCGACGTCGTGCGTCGGCGCCTCGACCATGACCCGCACCAGCTGCTCGGTGCCGGACTGCCGCAGCAGCACGCGGCCCTGCTCACCCAGCTCGGTCTCGACGGCCTGCACGGCGTCACGGACCGCGTCCGAGTTCACCACGGCCGCCTTGTCCGCGACGCGCACGTTGATCAGGACCTGCGGCAGCCGCCGCATGACCGACGCCAGGTCGGCGAGCGGCTTCCCGGTGGCGGCGACCCTGCTCATCAGGCGCAGCGCGGTCAGCAGGCCGTCGCCGGTGGTGGCGAGCGCGGGGAACACGACGTGCCCGGACTGCTCGCCGCCCAGCGCGAACCCGCCGGCCCGCAGCTCCTCCAGCACGTAGCGGTCACCGACGGCGGTGGTGCGCAGCTGCACGCCGTGTTCGCGCATCGCCAGGTGCAGGCCCAGGTTGCTCATCACGGTCGCGACGAGGGTGCCGTGCGTCAGCTCACCCGCCTCGGCCATCGCGAGCGCGAGGACGGCCATGATCTGGTCCCCGTCGACGAGCTCGCCGGAGGCGTCGACGGCGAGGCAGCGGTCGGCGTCGCCGTCGTGCGCGATGCCGAGGTCCGCGCCGTGCTCGCGGACGGCGGCCTGCAGCTTGTCCATGTGCGTGGAGCCGCAGTCCTCGTTGATGTTGATGCCGTCGGGCTCCGCGGAGATCGCGACCACCTCGGCCCCGGCCTTGCGGTACACCTCGGGCGCGGCGAAGGAGGCGGCGCCGTTGGCGCAGTCGACCACGATCCGCAGCCCGGTCAGCGGGTGCGGCAGGGAGTCGAGCAGGTGCTGGGTGTAGCGGTCGAGCGCGTCGGGCACGTCGGTGACGCGGCCGATCCCGGCGCCGGTGGGGCGGCTGCCGTTGCCGGACAGGCCCGCCTCGATCTCGTCCTCGATGCCGTCGGGCAGCTTGTGCCCGCCCGCGGCGAACAGCTTGATCCCGTTGTCGGGCATGGGGTTGTGCGACGCGGAGATCATCACGCCGAGGTCGGCGTCCAGCGCGCCCACGAGGTGCGCCACGGCGGGCGTCGGCTGCACGCCGACCCGCAGCACGTCGGCGCCCGCGGAGGCGAGCCCCGCGACGACGGCCGCCTCCAGCATCTCGCCGCTCGCCCGCGGGTCCCGGCCGACGACGGCGACGGGGCGGTGCGAGCGGTCGTGCGCGGCGAGCACCCTGGCGGCGCTGGCCGCGACGGAGAGCGCCAGTTCCGGCGTCAGGTCCCCGTTCGCGAGACCACGAACCCCGTCGGTGCCGAACAGGCGAGCCATGTGTTTTCTCTCCTCGAACCTCTGTGCGACGCGGACAACCTAGCGCCCCCGCTTCCGACGTTAACCCCTGGCTCGGGCAGTGCCGTGGGGAGTGCCTTCTGCCCCACCGGACCTGCGCGAGGGCCGGGACCTGACGTCGCCGGCGCGGAAAACAACGAAGGCGCCCATCCTGGTGTGGACGGGCGCCTTCGCGGAGGCAGCGGCAATCAGCGCTTGCTGTACTGCGGAGCCTTGCGGGCCTTCTTGAGGCCGTACTTCTTGCGCTCGGTGGCCCGGGCGTCCCGGGTCAGGAAGCCAGCCTTCTTCAGCGCGGGCCGGTCGTCGGCGTCGACCTCGACGAGCGCGCGGGCGATCGCCAGGCGCAGCGCACCGGCCTGGCCGGAGATGCCGCCACCCTTGAGGTTGCCGAAGATGTCGAACGAGTCCGGCTTGTCGACGGTCACCAGGGGCTCACGGATGAGCTGCTGGTGCACCTTGTTGGGGAAGTACTCCTCGAGGCTGCGGCCGTTGAGCTTGAACTCGCCGGTGCCGGGGACGAGCCGCACGCGGACGACGGCCTCCTTGCGGCGGCCGACCGTCTGGGCGGACCCGCCGGCGGCGCGCGACGGGCGCGGGGCGGCCGGGGTCTCGCTGGTCACGACGCCGTCGACGGCCTCGGGGGCCTCGACGTCCGTGGCCTCGGTCTCGGTGCTGGTCACGAACGTTTCCTCACTCACTGGGCGACCTGCGCGATCTTGGTGATCTCGTACGGCTGCGGCTGCTGGGCGCTGTGCGGGTGCTCCGGGCCTGCGTAGACCTTGAGCTTCTTCGCCTGCGCGCGGCCGAGCTTGTTCTTCGGCAGCATGCCCTTGACGACCTTCTCCAGCAGCCGCTCGGGCCGGGTGTCCAGCAGCTCGCCGAACGAGCGCTTGCGCAGACCACCGGGGTAGCCGCTGTGCCGGTACGCGAACTTCTGCTCGCGCTTGTTACCGGTGAGAGCGACCTTCTCGGCGTTCACGATGATGACGAAGTCACCGGTGTCCACATGAGGGGCAAAGGTCGGCTTGTGCTTGCCGCGCAGCAGCGTGGCGACCTCGGTCGCGAGCCGGCCGAGCACGACATTCTCGGCGTCGATCACGTGCCAGGCACGGGTGACATCGCCAGGCTTGGGGCTGTACGTGGGCAAGGGTCTACCTCGTCGTCAACTTGCGTGTGGGGTCGAGTGCGGGCCGAGCGCTTATAGCGCCGCAGCGCACAACGACATATGAAGATACCCCCTCACTCCGGTGCTCTGGAAAGCGGGGGTACCCGAGCCTGGCCCATACTACTGTGAGCCGGTGACCGCCTGCCCACCGAGGACGAAGATGGCCGCTCTCGTGGCGGCGGTGGCGCTGCTCGTGAGCGCGTGCGGTGGCGCGAAGGCGGGGACCGCGGTGCCCAACGGCGCCGAGGCCGCGGCCTACGTGAGCGCCAAGTTCTCGTCGACGCTCGACAAGCTCGCCGACCGGCTCGACGGGACCGACAGCCGCAAGAGCGTGCTCGACACGTTCGCCCGGTTCGACACGAAGAAGATCAACAGCACCGTGAGCGCCGTGCAGCTCGGTGATCCGCCGGCGAGGCTCGCGAAGAACCACTCGAACCTCGACTCCAACGAGTACCTGGACATGTACCACCCGGCGAACAGTCCCGTGGAGTACATGCTGCTGGGGCCGGTGTACGCGAGCCTCGCGCCCACACACTGGGTGTCGATGCCGTATACGGCGGGTGATTTGAACGAGTGCTTCTGGGCCGGCGGGCAGGGGGTGTGCAAGCTGCTGGGGGCGGTGTCCGACTCGGTCGACCAGGGCCGGGCCAAGACGGCGACGAGCAAGGCGGACGGCGGGGTCGAGCTGACGGCGGATGTGACGCTCGACGCAGTGCTGCAGAACCGGGTGGTGGTGTTCCCGGAGTCGATCCTCGACCAGATCGGGCCGGAGATGAAGGCGCAGACCCTGCGGGCCCGGATCGTGATCGACGCGCGGGGGAAGCTGGCGGAGCTGCGGCTGGAGGGCACCGTGGCGGGCGGCGGGCACGAGGTCGAGCTGAGGACGCACTACCGCCTAGACGGCACCCCGACGGAGAACGACCTGCCGAAGCCCCCGGACCCGGCCGATGTGACGGTCCTCGCGGACAGCACCGCGGTGAGCGACTTCTACGCCCGCATGGGCGAGATCCAGGGCCGGTGAGGCGGATGGCGGAGGAGCGGTTGCCCGGGGATGGGGCGCGGCCGAAGGGCGCGGAGCGGGGCGCGACAGCGCCGGAGGGCGCGGTGCCCGGCAGGGCAGCGGAGCCGGGCGCGGTAGCGCCGGAGCCGGAGAGCGCGATGCCGCGGCCAGGCGCGGCAGCGGAGCCGGGCGGGACAGCGCCGGGCACGGTAGCGGCGGAGCGGGCGGGGTCGGTGCCGAGTGCGGCGCCCGGCGCGGCAACGCCGGAGCCGCAGAGGGCGGCAGCATCGGAGCCGGAAGGCGCGGTGCGGCAGGAGGAAGGTTCCGCCCCCGGAGCGGCGCCGGGTCAGTTTGCGGCCGAAGCCGCACCGGCCGTCGGGTCGGGGCGGACGGGAGGTGACGTGGCGCCGGGCCACCAGCCGGGGTTCAGCGTGGCGTCGGGAACTCAGCAGGGGCAGCCGGGGTCCGCGCAGGCCGTGCCGTCGGCGCCTCCGACCGGACAGCCGCCCATTCGCCAGGCAGGGTGGTGGCAGCCCGGCGGAGCGACGACGCAGCAGAGCGCACCGTTCGCCGCTCCCCCGTCAGGCCAGCCCGCCGGACCGTGGCAGGGACGAGCACCCGGCGGCCCTGGATGGCCGGGGCAGCCGGACCCTCGGCAAGGATGGACTTCCCAGGGTTGGCCTCCTCCGGCACAGCCCTGGACGCAGCCGGGAAACGCAACCGGTGCCCGACCGGCACAGCCCCCGGGATCGCACCCCGTGCAGGCCTCCGGCCCCCAGCCGGTCCAGCCCTTCACTGGTCCGCAAGCGCAGCACTCCGGGCCGCAACCGGCGCACGCCACCGGACCCCAGCCGGTCCAGCACCTCACCGGCCCGCAAGCCCAGCCCTCCGGGCCGCACCCGGCGCACGCCACCGGACCCCAGCCGGTCCAGCCCTTCGGAAGCCAGCCAGCCCAGCCCTTCACCGGCCAGCAAGCCCACGCCACCGGACCCCAGCCCACCGCCCCAGCCCCGGCCTACCCCTCCGCACCGCCCACACCGCCCGCGGCGCAGTACGGGGTGCCGGGGGCGACGTACGGGGGCTTCGGCGCGTTCGAGCCGAAGACCCGCCGTTCCCGCAAGCCGTGGCTCATCGGGGCGGTCGTCGTGCTCGTGGTGGCCGGGGGTGCGGGGGCGGCGTGGGGGCTCGGGGTGTTCGACGGGCCCACGCTGGACCGGCAGTCCGTTCAGGACGGTGTCGCCCGCGTGCTGCGCGACGACTTCGGCGAGCGTGACGTCGCGAACGTGAGCTGCCCCGAGGACCAGCCGGTCCGCACCGGAACGACGTTCGACTGTTCCGCCACCGTCGCGGGGCAGCCGAAGAAGATCACCGTGCGGGTGCTCAACGACGAAGCCCAGTACGAGGTCGGCGCGCCGAAATAGAGCACGAAAAAAGGGTCCCGGTGCGATACCGGGACCCTTTTTCGGACAGACCGGAAAGGTCAGCCGCCGAACATCTTGGTGATGCCCTGGTCCGTGGACTGGTAACCGTCGGCGATCTGCGGCAGCGCGGTCGCGATGCGAGCCAGCAGGCCCTTCATGTCCTCGAGCGCGCGGTTCCACTCGTCCTGGCGCTGGCGCCACGCTTCCTGCGCGTCACCGGTCCAGCTGTCGGTCAGCGGGGCGATGTCCGACTTGAGCTTGTCGAACAGCGACTCGATCTCCCCACCGGTCTTCTTGCAGTCGTCCGCCGCCTGGTGAATCGTGGCGTAATCGACCTTCATGGCGCCGTCAGGCATTTCTTCCCTCCGAGTCTAAAAAGTTCTGTGGATTTCCGGAAACGACTTACAGGCCTTCGAGGGCGGCCTGCAGCGAGCTGATCTGCTGCTGCACGTCCTGGTCCTGCGTCTCGTACTGGACACCGGAGGACTTCAGCATCTCGGCGATGTGCTCGAGCGCGTCGTTCAGCTTCATGGACTTCTCCCCGAAAGCGTCCATGACCTGCTGGAAAACCTTGGCCGCCGGACCGTCCCAGCCCGCGCGCGTGGCCTCGATGTTGCTCGCCAGCTGCTTCAGGTTCTGGTCCATCTGAAGCTTGGTCTCGTTCACCTTCGTGTGGGCGTCCGCGAACTGTGCCGGATCCCCAGTGAAACCGCCTGCCATGAGAGGGTGCCCCCTTCGCTCGTGGTTTGTCCGTACTGCTTGGTGGGTACGAACCTACGACGAAGACCTTGCCAGAATCGGTTCCCGCTTGTCGCGGATTGCCCCGAAGTAGTTGCGAGAGTGAATGCCCGAACGGGCAACCGATTCGGAAAACCGTCCCCCACCTCGGAAAACAGCGCGGATTCGCAGCTGCTAACCGGTGATCTGCAGTGAGCGCACGACCTGGTCGCACGCCGCCGCCACCCGATCGTGCACCTGCTGGCCGGCGTACTGGCACGCGACGTTCACCTGGACGCGCCCCTGCGCGAGCACGTACCAGTCGATCGGGCCGAACTTCCCCGCCTGCCGGTAGTAGATGACCTGGCGCCCGCCGAACGTCGCGGCGGCGTCGAAACCGGAGTACTCATCCCCCGCCTGTTCGGCCTGCTTCCGCAGGTTGTCCGCGAGCTGGCGGGGATCCGCCGTCGCGTCGTAGGCGAGTTCGTACTCCTGCACCGAAATCGCGTCGTTCTGCGTGGTGGCGTCGGCCGGTTTGATCAGCGTCTCGCGGAACTGCGGCTGCCCGCCGGTCTGCGTCCAGTCCTGCGGCGCGGAGAACTGGTAGTGGTACTGCGCGACGACCTTGCCCTGCGGCGGCTCGTCCCCGCCGCCCAGCCACACCAGCAACCCCGCCACCACGGCCGCGACGACGACCACCGCGCCGCCGCCGAGCCACAGGAGCTTCCGCTTGCGGCGTGGCGCTTCCGGGGCCTGCGCGGCCGGGATGCCGTGCGGCGGCGACACCGGCGGCGCCGGCGGGCGGGGCGGGGCGAACGCGGCGGGCGGGCGCACCGGCGGCCGCGAGGCGAACCCGGGACGCGGCGCGTTCGGCCCCCGCACGAGTTCCGTGCGCTGCTCTGCCAGCGGGCGCGGCGCGGGCGGGCGTGCCGGCTCCTGCCGGACGGCGAGCAGCGCACCGCGGGCCACGACGGTTTCCGGTTGGTCCAAAGTGGTCGGTACGACCCCGGTGCGTTCGTGCACGAGCCGGGAGATCATCGGGATCCGGCTAGACCCGCCGACGAGGAAGATCGCGGTGAGCTGCTTCGGCCGCAACCCCGCCTCCTCGATCGCGGCGCACGTCAGCTCGACCGTGCGGCTCAACGGTGCGGCGATCAGCTTTTCCAGGTCCTCACGCGTCACGTGCGCGTCGGGGAACGGCGGGGGCAGCGGGATGTCGGTGTACGCGTGCCGGGAGAGCGTTTCCTTGGCGCCCCGCACGTCCTGCCGCAACACCCGGCGGCGGCGCCGGTCCACCAGCTCGCGGCCCTCCACGAGCTCCCGCCAGGCGGCCGGGTCCGCCGAGGACACCAGGCTCCCGACGTGTTCCAGCAGTGCCTGGTCCACGTCCGCGCCGCCGAAACTCGGATCGCCCCGGGTCGCGAGCACCTGGAACCGGCCGCGGTTGCCGTTCGCCGGGGGACGGCTGACGACGCTCACGTCGACCGTCCCGCCGCCCAGGTCGAGCACGGCCAGCGTCTCCCCCGGCCGTTTGCTCATCTCCACCGTGCGGTCGCGGTTGACCTCCAGCGGCGGGAACGTCGCGGCGTGGAACACCGCCGCCGCCACGGGTTCCGGCACGAGGGTGACCTCGCGGGCGAGCCCGCCGGCGGCCTGCCGCAGCAGGCGCGTGCGCACCGCGCCCCAGTCGGCGGGGTGGGTCAGCACGAGCAGGTCGACCTCGGCACCGCTCGCCAGGCGCCGGGCTTCGGACACCGCACGGGACAGGACGGCCCGGACCACGTCGGTCACCCGCAGGACCGTGTCGCCGAGCAGCAGCTCGCCCTCGTCGATCCGGCGCTTCGGGTGGGGCTCGTAGCGGGACGGGTCCACCGCCGCCTGGCGCTCGGCCTCCTGCCCGACGAACAGCGTGCCGTCGGCCGCGGCGTAGACGGCCGAGGACATCAACGGATGCCCGTCGATGACGGCGACCTGCGGCTCACGCCCGTTGAGCGCCGCCACGACGCACGTGCTGGAGGTCCCGAAATCGACCGCGACCCGGAGCGTCACCGCCCACCTCCACACCGGAGAGCCACCCCGGCACGGCCGACGCCCAGCGGCCGCACGGGGGCGGGCGCTGGGCGCGGCTGCGCGGTCGGGGCCGCGGGGCTCACTCCGGCTGGATCCACGACACCTGCATGAGCTGCTTGCCGACCTTGCGGCTGACCAGGATGCCGCGGCCGGGCGGCATCGGGCCCGGCTTGACGTTGCCCAGCAGCTGGCCTTCGTCCTTGCTGCCGTTCATCACGATGCCCGGCGCCGCGATCTCCTTCAGCTTGCCGATGATCGGGTCGTACGACGCCCGCGACGCGCCACCCGTGCGCCGCACGACGACCAGGTGCAGGCCGACGTCCTTGGCCTGCGCGAGGAACTCCGACAGCGGCTTGAGCGGGTTGCTGGTCTGGGTGGCCACCAGGTCGTAGTCGTCGACCAGGACGAACAGCTCCGGCCCCTTCCACCAGGACCGGTTGCGCAGCTGCTCCTGCGTGACGTCGGGACCCGGCAGCCGGCGGGTCATCGACCCGTGGATGTCCTTGATCATCCCTTCGAGCTGGTTCGACGACACCGCGTACCCGAGCAGGTGCGCGCCCTCGATGAAGCCGAGCATGGTGCGCCGGTAGTCCACCAGCACGATGACGGCTTCCTTGGCGGTGTAGCGCTCGGTGATCCCGCGGGCGATCTGCCGCAGCAGGTTCGTCTTGCCGGACTCGCCGTCGGCGAAGGCGAGGAAGTGCGGGTCGGCGTCGAAGTCCAGGTACACCGGCGCCAGCTCGTCCTCGTTGATGCCGATCGGGACCAGCTTCGTGTGCCGCTGCTTGTCCATCGACAGGATCTCGTCGTACGTGATGGTTTCGGGCAGCAGCCGCACCTGCGGCGCGATCCGCCCCTGCCACGCCGAGGCGATCTTGCCCACCGCGTCCGCCACACCCTGCGCGAGCGTTTCGGTGTCACTGCTGCCGTCGATGCGCGGCAGCCCGGTGAGCATGTGCAGCCGGTCCCGCGTCAGCCCGCGGCCGGGGCGGCCTTCGGGCACGTTCACCGCGACCCGGCGGTCGATGTCGGACTCGCTCGGGTCACCCAGCCGCAGCTCGAACCGGGTACCCAGCATGTCCTTGATCGCGGGGCGGATGTCGGCCCACCGGTTCGCGGAGATGATCACGTGGATGCCGTACGCCAGACCGCGCTGCGCGAGCGCGGTGATCTGCGGCTCCAGCTCCTCGAAGTCGTCACGGATGGCACGCCAGCCGTCCACGATCAGGAACGCGTCACCGAACGGGTCCTGCTCCGCGGTGATCTCACCGCGGCGCTTGCGGTTGCGGAAGTCGGCCATCGAGTCGATGCCCATCGCCCCGAACCGGCCTTCGCGCTCGTTCGCGAGGGTGTTCAGCTCGGCGATGATGCGGCGGGCCTTGTCCGGCTCGCGCCGCGCGACCGCGACCCCGCCGACGTGCGGCAGGCCGGAGAGCCCGGCGAGCGTGCCACCACCGAGGTCGACGCAGTAGAACTGCACCTCCTCCGGGGTGTTCGCCAGCGACAGCGACATGATCAGCGTCCGCAGCAGCGTCGACTTGCCCGACTGCGGACCGCCCACCACGACACCGTGCCCCGCCGCACCGGAGAAGTCCGCCCACAGCGGGTCACGCCGCTGCTCGAAGGGCCGGTCCACGATCCCGATCGGCACCTGCAGCTTCCCGTTGCCGAAGAAGCCGACCGGCGACAGGCCGCGGTCCTCGGTCGGGTTCAGGTTGGGCAGCAAGGTGTCCAGCGAGTTCGGCTCGTCCAGCGGCGGCAGCCACACCTCGTGCGCGGGCGGGCCCTGCCCGACCAGCCGGTCGACGATCACCTCCAGCTCGGTGGGCTCGGTGGCCTCGTCGGACTCCTTCACCGGCGCCGCCGCGACGGGCTCCGGCTCGGGTTCCGGCTCCGGCGGCAACTCCACGAAGTCGGGCACGAACAGCTGCGGGCGTTTGTCCGCGCGCACCACCGTGGACACCGGGCCCGCCGTCTTGATGCCGGCCGGCCGGTACGGACCGGACACGTAGGACGCCTTGAACCGCACCATCGTCGACGTGTCGTACTTGAGGTAGCCCGAACCCGGGATCGACGGCAGCTCGAACGCGTCCGGCACGCCGATCGCCGCGCGGGACTCCGCCGCGGAGAACGTCTTCAGACCGATCCGGTAGGACAGGAACGTGTCCAGACCACGCAGCTTGCCCTCCTCCAGGCGCTGCGAGGCCAGCAGCATGTGCATCTGCAGCGACCGGCCGACACGGCCGATCTGGAGGAAGATGTCGATGAAGTCCGGCTTCGCCGTCAGCATCTCGGAGAACTCGTCGATGCAGATGAACAACGCCGGCAGCGGGTCGAGGTCGGCGCCGTTCTCCCGCGCCTTCTCGTAGTCCCAGACGTTCTTGTAGTTGCCCTTCGCCAGCACCTCCTGGCGCCGGGCGACCTCGCCGGCGATCGCGTCCTTCATGCGGTCGACCAGTGTCAGGTCGCCGGCCAGGTTGGTGATCGTCGCGGCGACGTGCGGCGCCTTGTCCAGACCGAGGAACGTCGCGCCACCCTTGAAGTCCACCAGGATCATGTTCAACGTGGTGGACGAGTGCGTGGCCAGCAGTCCCAGGACGAGCGTGCGCAGGAACTCCGACTTACCGGAACCGGTCGCCCCGATGCACAGGCCGTGCGGGCCCATGCCCTCCATCGCGGCTTCCTTGATGTCCAGCTCCACCGGCTGCCCGAACTCGCCGACCCCGAAGGGCACGCGGTAGCGGTCGCGCACCGGCCGCGGCCGCCACGCCTGCTGCACGTCGAACGTCATCGGGTCGCCGGGGATCCCCAGCAGCTCCAGCAACGTCGGGTTCGACAGCAGCGGTTCGTCCGAACTGGCCTCTTCGGCCGCGGAACCGACCCGATAGGGCGAAATCTTGCGGGCCAGCGCTTCCGCCTCGACCACGCTCAGGAAGTCCGGCTTGCCGAACCACTCCACGCCACCCGCGCTGCGCGCGCCGACCCGCGTCTCCTCCACCACCAGCCGCAGACCACGGCGGGCGGCCAGGTTGCCCAGCGAGTCGGACAGGTCGATCAGCGTGACCCCGACCAGCCCCTCCTCCAGGATGATCTGCTCCTCACGCGTGACCTCCGCGTCGTCGATCACGATCACCACGTGCGGCTGGTCCGGGTTGGGCGTCGCGTTGCGCGAGAACCGCGGCCGGTCCCGCAGCTCGGCGTCCAGCCACTGCTCGATCTGCGCGAGCGACCCCGCCATCATCCGCATCTGGCCGATGCCGTCGGACAACTCCGGGTGCTGCACGTGCGGCAGCCACTTCGCCCACTCCCACTCGGCCTTCGCCCGGCCCGCGGTGGCGACGGCGATCAGCACGTCGTCACAGCTGTGGAACGTGACCAGCTGTGCCAGCATCGCGCGCGTCAGCCCGCGCGTCAGCTCGCGGTCGCCCTGCAGGCTCACCGCGGCGAACCCGCGCAACGTGATCTGCGTCGGCAGGTCCGGCACGATCGAGTGCGCGCGCACGAACCGGCGCAGCGCCAGCGTCGCGATCGGCTCCAGCTCGTCGACCGGGCCGGTCTGCGGCGGCACCAGCCGCGTCGCCAGCCGGTGCGAGCTGCGGCCCACGCGCAGGTGCAGGAAGTCCTGGTCGTTCTGGCGGCGCTCCCACATCCGGCGACTCGCGGCCAGCGACCACAGCGCCTGCGGGTCCGGGTGCACCCACTCCAGCGACGCGCGCTGCTCCGCCATCGCCTCGCGGGCGCGCTCACGCATCTGGCCGAGGTACCGCAGGTAGTCCTTGCGGTCCTCGTTCATCTCGGCCTTCTTGGCCCCGCCGGACTTCCCGCCGCCGGCGAACATGCCGCCCATCGACATGACCATCATCAGCGGGAACATCAGGGTCAGCGGGTTGCGGGCCGCCGAGCCGCCGGTGGTGAACAGCAGCACGACCATGCCCATCGTGGCCACGATCATGACGACGGGCATCATCTTCTGCACGATGTTGCCCGGGATCGTGCGCGGCACCTCGGGCGGCGGTTCGAGGTGCACCTCTCCACCCGGTGGGCGCGGCGCCGCCATGCGCGGCGTTTTCCGGAACTGCAGCGTGCTCACCGAAGGACCCCTCTTCAACTCGACGCCCGGACTTCCTGCCAGGTCCAGGGCCGTCCCACACGTTAGCGAACCCCGGCCCTCCGGCGGGGCGATACCGCGCGAACCGGACCCGTTTCCGCTGAAAACGCCCCACGGCGACCCCAGGTGCGCCCATACTAGGACCGGCCACCGACAGTCCGGGACTTCTCCGGCGGGTGGCGGGGTACGAGCAGCGGCGCCGGCCGGGTATAAGTAGCCCGCACCATTCTCTTTCTTAGGGGGCACGCACGTGGCAACGGGCACGACGGTATTCAGCAGGGTCACGGTGGTCGCACCGCGCACCCGGATCGACGTCGCACTGCCTGCCGACGTCGCGGTCGCCGACCTGCTGCCGATGCTGCTGGAGATGGCGAAGGAGACGTCGCCCGACGGCGGCGCCCGCCACGGCGGCTGGGCGCTGGCCAAGCTCGGCGACGCCCCGCTGGACCCCAGCCGCACCCTCGCCTCACTGGGCGTTGTGGACGGTGAGCTGCTCCAGCTGCGCCGCCGCAACGAGAACCCGCCCCCGCCGCTGTACGACGACGTCGTGGACGCGATCGCCGACGCCGACCCGGACAGCTTCCGGCCGTGGACGAAGGAGACCGCGCAGCGCATCGGCCACATCGCGGGCGGGCTCGCGCTGATCACCGCCGCCGTGGCCCTGTTCACCGCGGGCCCGCTGTTCGGCGGCAACGGGCTGGCCACCGCCGTCGCCGCCGGGGTCGCCGCCATCGCGTGCCTCGCGGTCGGCGCCACCATCGCCAACGCCTACCAGGCCGAGAGCACGGGCGTCGTGATCGCCGCCGCGGGCGGGCTGCCGTTCGCGTTCGTCGCGGGGTTCTACGCGGTGCCGGGGCTGACCCTGCGGGCGAACCTGTTGCTGGGCAGCGGTCTCGTGGTGATCCTCGCAGCCGTCGCGATCCTGGTCATGGGCGCGGGCATCACGACGTTCATCGCGGCCGCCACCGCCGGGGTCATCGGCGTGCTGGCGTTCACCGTCGCCACCCTCATCGCGCACCCCGCGCCCGGCATCGCGGCGGGGACCGCGGCGGTGTCGCTGGCGGCGATCTCGGTGCTGCCGAGGGCCACGATCTGGCTGGCGAAACTCCCGCTGCCGCACGTGCCGGGCACGGCGGAGGAGCTCAAAGAGGACGATTCCTACCCGGACTACACCGCCATCGAGCGGCGCACCGCGGTGGCGCACAACTACATGACCGGCCTGCTCATCGGTTGCGGCAGCGCGACGGCGGTGGCGGCGATCATCACCGCGGCCGCCCCTGGTGTCTTCGGCATCATCACCGCGGTGGTGGCGACGCTGGTCCTGCTGCTGCGCGCCCGGTCCTACGCCAACGGCGCGCAGGCCGTTGCCCTGCTGACCACCGGCATGGTGTCGGGCGCGGGGATCCTGATCGGCTGGATCTTCACGCAGAGCCCGACCGGACGGCTGATGTGGGTCTTCGGGGCGCTGGTGCTCGTCGCGGCGGGCTCGCTCGTCGTCGGCGTGATCTTCCCGAACCAGCGCTTCTCGCCGCCGCTGCGGCGGACGGTCGAGGTGTTCGAGGCGATCTGCATCGCGACGGTGCTGCCGCTCGCGCTCGCGGTAATGGACCTGTACACGACGCTGCGCCACGTCTCGTTCGGCTGAGAGGGGTTCCGTGCGTACCTTGGGGGTTCCCGGCCGGTCCGCGGTCGTGCTCCTGGCGGGGGCCCTCGGGGTCTTCGGCCCGCTGAGCGCGTCCGCGCAGGAGACGCCTGCCACCGCCGGGCAGCCGTGGGCGCCGCCGCCGGTGAGCGTCTCGCCGCCGGGTGACGGCAACGGGCAGCAGAGCGACATCCCGTACCAGAAGTCGAAGGAGTGCGTGACGCGCGACCTCGACAACAACATCGTGCTGCGGGAAAAGCCGTGGGGCCAGCAGTACCTGCAGATCGAGCAGGCGCAGAAGCTCGCGGTCTCCGCCCGCGGCAGCGCGGGTGGCGGCATGAAGGTCGCGGTCATCGACACCGGCGTCACGGAGCACCCGTACTTCCGGTTCCCGGTGCAGGGCGGCGGCGACTACGTCAACGCCGCCAACCAGGGCCTCGAGGACTGCGACGGCCACGGCACCGAGGTCGCCGGCATCATCGCCGCGAACACCCCGGCGGACACGGGTTTCAAGGGCGTCGCGCCGGACGCGCAGATCGTGTCCATCCGGCAGTCCAGCCAGAACTACTCGCAGCCCAGCCAGCCCTCGGGCTCCGGTGGTGGCGGGCAGACCGGCGGCGGCAGCCGTGAACAGGGGCAGGGCGCGGGGAACACGCACACGCTGGCGCAGGCGGTCGTGCGGGCCGCGAACCTCGGCGTCGACGTCATCAACATGTCGGTGGACAACTGCCGTCCGGCCGACGGCACGATCAACTCGGGTGAGCGGGAGCTGCAGGCCGCGATCCACTACGCCGTGACGGTGAAGGACGTCGTGGTCGTCGCTGCCGCGGGGAACACCTCGGAGAGCTGCAAGCAGAACAACCAGCCCGACCCGAACCGGCCCCAGTCGATCGTGAGCCCGCCGTGGTTCGCCGACGACGTGCTCTCGGTCGCAGCGATCGACGAGACCGGCGGGGTGGCGTCGTTCAGCATGAACGGGCCGTGGGTGAGCGTGGCCGCGCCGGGCACGAAGATCACCTCGCTCGACCCGTCGAAGGGCACGAGCGCGCTGGCGAACCAGGTCGTCGAAGACGGGAAGCTGCAGGACATCCAGGGCACGAGCTTCGCGGCGCCGTACGTCGCCGGGGTCGCGGCGCTGGTGCGGGCGCAGTACCCGAACCTGAACGCGCGGCAGGTCATGCACCGCATCGAGGCGACCGCGCAGCACCCCGGTGCGCCCGGCGGCCGGGACAACTACATCGGCTTCGGCGTGGTGAACCCGGTGGCGGCGCTGACCGCGATCGTGCCCTCGGAGGAAGGCATCACGCCCGCGCGGGCAGAGCAGCTGCCGTCCGGTCTGCCGCCCGCGGCGCACAGGAACTGGACGCCCGCGGCGGTGGCGCTCGCCGGCACCGGCGGCGGGATCCTCGTCCTGCTGATCACGTTGTTCGTGGTCCACACCATCCGGCGCAACCGCCCGGCGCAGTAGGTAGTCCTCCGGCGGGAACGGGCCCGGCAGCCTCGATCGCGAGGTCGCCGTGCCCGTCCGCATGCGGCCCGGATCGCGCGAAGAACAGCGCCCGGCGGCTACCTCACCCGGGTCGCCGGTCCGGCTTGTACCGGTCTGAACCTCCCTCACGAACAACGGGCCCGGCAGCCTCCCTGGCTGCCGGGCCCGTTGTCGTCGCGCGTTCGGTCAGTTCCCGCCGTTGGACTGGCCGCTGCCCGCGGCCGCGTCACCCTGCTGCGTCGGGAACGTGCCGGCGTTGGGGCTCACCGGGATGTCGTCGTAACTGCGCTGTGCGTCGCTGACGTTGAGGGACGTGCCCGCGGGCAGCAGCTTCAGGATCGTCTCGGGCGCGGGGCGCGGAGCCGGGTTGTCGAGCCCCAGCGCCTTGAGCGTGTTGGCGTCCGGGATGCCGTACCGCAGGCCGTTGTCGGTCACCAGGCTCATCGGGCCCTTGCCGAACGAGTCCGCCCCCGTCGCGGACTGGACCACCGCGGCGCGGCCCGGCGGCATGTAGAAGTGGTCGATCTTGAGCCCGTCCGGGTCGGGCTTGCCGATGTCGATCAGCTTGGCGTCGGCGGGCTTGGGCAGCGTCTCCCCGACCGAGACGACCGTGTGCGGCTGGTTGTTCACGACCGTCCAACTCAGACACGTCGACGGGAACTTCGTCGGGTCGAGGATGGTCGGGACCACCGACGGCATGGTGGTCACCGGCAGCGCGTCCGGGTCGGCCGGCTGGATCTGGTGGATGCCGTTGATCTCGTTGGGGCTGACCTCGGGGATGTCGCGGCTGCTGGACTGCGCGGCGCGGATCAGGTCGCCGACCGCGGGTTCGACCTTCTGGATGCCGGTCGGCAGCAGCACGTACACGTCCCGCGCCCCGGTCACGCTGTTCACCGCGAACACACTGCCGTTCCGCAGACCTTCACCGGCCAGTTGCGGGAAGTTCGACCCGGTGCCCAGTCCCGGAATCGTGGGAGCGGTGAGCCTCGGCACCTCCGGGATCGCGCCCAGCAGGCCGATCGACATCTGCCGGGCCGGAGTGGCGAGCCGGAACAGCGACGCGACCGCGGGGTCGTTCGGGTCGACCTGCGCGCGGACGGTGTTGGCGTTGGGGTCGTTCGGGTTGTTGGGCAGGCGGTAGATCAGGTAGTACTTCCCGTTGTCCGCCTTGGCGTACACCGCCGAGTCGAGCGCGAGTTCCTTGCCCAGATCGGAAACCCCCGCGAAGACGGTGGTCTCCCGCCCGGCCTGCTGCAGCTGGAGCGACTCCGGCAGCTTGGTGTTGATGATCAGGTTGTCGCAGACGCCCCACGCGTCGCTGATGCGCTGGTCCGCGGTCGGCAGCAACTGCGGCCCGTCCACGATGCCGGTGCGGCGGTTGTGCGGGATGTCCTTCAGGGAATTGTCCGGTACCACAGTCGGTTCCACGACCTGCCCCGCCGCACCCTTGGACTGGGCGAGCAGCAGCAGCCGCGCCGAGGCGAGGTTGAACGTGGGCGTCAGCGACTTGGGGTTGCCCGAAACCACGTAGATGGTGCCGGAGTCCTTCCCGATCACGATGCCCGAATCCGGGACCGCGGGGGACGGGCTGATCAGGCCGTAGATCACGAACCCGACGATGCCGAGCAGCCCGAGGATGAACCCGACGATCGTCGCGCGCCCGTGCGTGCGCATCGGGTCGTGCAGCATGACCGAGTCACGCCGTACCAGGGCCGACTGCATCCGGCGCAGCACGAAGCGGTACGCCTGGACCTGAGATTTGGTTGTCGGTGTTGACGGCATTCTGGACCTACAGCTCCCCGAGTCGCGGTACGGTTCCGCAGGATAACCGTAGGAGAACCGTACTGGTGCGGGTTTCGGGCAACTGGAGCTGGGCCGACCGCGCTAGGGTCGGGTTCGCTTTCGGCAGCAGTACGACGAGGGGAAGAGAAAGCGCGGATGTCCGTCACCACGCCGCCACGACCGGGTGGGCCTCCTGGCTCGCCGCCGCCCCGGCGCCCGGCGGGTCCGCCGCCCCGGCACGGAAGGCCGGGCCAGCCGCCCCTCGTCCCCACCGGCCCGGGCGGGCCGGGTGTGCCCGGACCGGGTGGGCCCGGCGTGCCCGCTCCCGGGCCCGGCGGTCCTGTGCCCGGCGGGCCTGTGGGCCCTGTGCCCGGCGGTCCGGGGGGTCCTGGCGGGCCCGGTAGCGGTCGACCCGGTGGGCCTGGTGGCCCCGGGCCTGGCGGTCCCGGCGGTCCCGGCGGCCCGGGTGGTCCGGGCGGTGGCGGCCCCGGTGGTCCAGGCGGGCCTGGTGGCCCCGGGGGTGGTGGCCCCGGCGGCCCGGGTGGACCTGGCGGCGGTGGACCTGGCGGCCCCGGCGGCGGGGGCCCCGGCGGCCCCGGTGGACCCGGTGGCGGTGGCCCCGGCGGTCCTCCCCCTGGACGGCAGGGCCCGCCCTCCGGCGGCGCCACTCCGGCGCCCGTCGCGCCGCCCGCGCGGCCCCGGCGCGCCAACGCGAGCCTCGGCCCGTTCCCCGTCGCGAACCTCGTCGTGCTCGAGGTGGGGCTCGCGATCGGGCTGGTCCTGCTCGCGATCAACACCTCGATGCTGTACGTCGCCGTCGGGGTGGTCGGCGCGGCGCTGCTCGTCGCGATCATCCGGTGGCGTGGCAAGTGGTTCACGCAGTGGTTCGGCCTGACGCTGCGCTACTCGTTCCGCTCACACGACCGGGTGGCGACCCCGCCCCCGCCGAACGTGGAACCCAACCAGGACGAGGCGGTCACCGGCCCCGAGGACGCCCGCGTCAGCCTGCTGCGGCTCGTCGTCCCGGACCTCGTCGTGGCCCACAGCATCGACCACGAACGCCAGCAGGTCGGCCTCGCCTGGCACGACGGCACCTGGACCGCCGTGCTGCTCGTCGAGCCCACCCCCGCGTTGATCACCCAGGCCGGTGGCGCGCCGAGCCTCCCGCTGTCGGCGCTCGCGTCCACGCTGGAGGACCGCGGCGTCGTGCTCGACTCCATCCAGGTCATCTGGCACACGTACCCGGGCAGCGCCGCGCTGCCGTCCGAGTCGCCCGCGCTGACGTCCTACATGGAGGTCCTGGGCCCGCTGCCCGCCGCCGCGCGGCGCACGACGTGGGTCGCCATCCGGCTCGACCCCCGTCGCTGCCCCACGGCGGTGCGGGAACGCGGGGGCGGCGTCGTCGGTGCGCACCGGGCGCTGATCGGTGCCCTGTCCCGGGTGCGCAACGCACTCGAGTCGCAGGGCGTGCCGACGCGGCCGCTGGACCCGGACGAGCTGCTGCGGGCCGGGATCTCCGCCGCGGAGCTCACCGCCGTCGCCGGCAGCGACGCGCGGACGAGCATGCGGGAGCACTGGACGAGCGTCACCGCCGCCGGCATCGGGCACGCCAGCTACGCGATCACGAGCTGGCCGAAGGGCCGGATCACCAACAGCCTCAACGCGTTGACGAGCGTGCGTGCGCTGTCGGCGACCGTCGCGCTGTCGATCTCCCCCGCCGACGACGAGGGCCAGATCGGGCTGCGTGGCGTCGTCCGGATGAGCGCGCGCAACCCGCGTGAGCTCGACGCGGCCGACGACCGGCTGTCCACTTTGGCCGACAAGGTGGGCGTGTCGCTGACGCCGTTACGGGGCCTGCAGATCGAGGGCCTGGCGGCGACCCTGCCGATGGGAGGAACGGCGTGAGCCTGCGACTGCGTGATCCGGGGCGGAACAACGGGGTGGCCCCGGAGTTCACCGTGGACCCGAAACTGCTGGACGCGATCAGCCCCTCCGGCGACCGCGGCGGCATCGTGGTCGGTTCCGGGCTCAACGGGGAACCCCTGACGATCTCGGCGCTGCGGGCGGTGCCGACGCGCATCGTGCTCGTCGGCGGGCTGTACCTCGCCCGGCAGGTGGCGTTGCGGGCCATGGCGGTGGGTGCGTGGGTGGTCATCGCGACCGGGCGTCCCGCCGCGTGGCAGGTGCTGCCGAAGGCCGCGGGCACCGGCCCGAACGGGCAGCCCTCGCCGCTGGCGCAGATCCGCCGCCTGTCGCCCGTCGAGCTGCCGCGGCCGTCGGAGGACGCGCCGCTGCTCGTGGTGACGGACGGCGGCCCGACGCCGCAGGACCTGTTCCCGCCGCGCTCCCCCTGGCAGACGACCGTGTACGTGCTGCCGTACCTGCACCCGCAGGCGACGACGATCGCGAACGCGGCGGACATCGTGCTGATGCAGCGGCTGCCCGTGGGCCAGGCCGAGCTGGCCGCACGCATCTGGCGGCTGCCGCCGCAGATGATGCGGCAGCTGACCACGCTGAAGGACGACCAGGTGGTCGCGCTGGGCGCGAACCTGTGGCGGCCGCTCCGGCTCGTCACGACGGCCAAGGAGCAGCAGCTCCTCGGCCCCGTCCGCCGCGGCGACTGAGCGGGGCTAGGAAGCTTCCGTGGGCTGGCGGAGGGCGCGGGTCTGCTCGGCTCGCGCCGCCAGCTCGTCGTCCGGCGGGTAGTCCACGCCGATCAGCGTGAGGCCGTGTGCCGGGGCGACGGCGCTGTCCCGCGTCTTGCTGCGCAGCACCTCGGCGGGCCAGCCGATGGGGCGACGGCCGTCGCCGACCAGCAGCAGGGCACCGACCAGGCTGCGGACCATCGAGTGGCAGAACGCGTCCGCGGACACGCGGGCTTCGATGAGGTGCGCGTCGAGCCGCTGCCACGCGAACTGCTGCAGCTCCCGGATCGTCGTGCTGCCCTCGCGGAACTTGCAGAACGACGCGAAGTCCCGCAGCCCCAGCAAAGCCTCTGACGCCTCGTTCAGCGCCGTCACGGACAGCGGACGCCCCCAGGCCAGTGTGTCCCGCCGCAGCAACGGATCCACGCCCCAACGAGCGTCTGAGACCCGGTAACGGTAGTGCCTGCGCACCGCCGAGAAGCGCGCGTCGAACCCGGCAGGCGCCACGCGCGCGGACAGCACCCGGACGTCACCCGGCAGGTACCGGTTCCAGCGGTGGCACATCCGCTCCAGGTCCGGGATCCCGTGCTCGTCCACCGGCAGCCGCCCGGACGGCCCGCGCAACGGGACGACGTCGACGTGCACGACCTGACCCGTGGCGTGCACCCCCGCGTCCGTCCGCCCGGCAACCACGACCGAACGCGGCACCTCCGCACCCGGCGGCTGCTTCGCCAGCGCGTCTTCCAGCAGCCCCTGTACGGTGCGGCGGCCTGGCTGCCGCGCCCAGCCGGAGAAGTCCGTGCCGTCGTAGCTGACGTCCAGGCGCAGACGAACGAGCCCGCCCTCCCCGGTGGGGAAAGCGGGCTCGTCGCGTCGCGGGGATCCGGTCGTCAGGACTCGTCCTTCTTGGACTCGTCCGCGGACTCCTCGGCAGCCTCCTCGGACTTCGCCTCGGCCTGCGGGGTCTCCTCCGCCGCGCCCTCGGCGGGCTCCGCGGTGGCCTCCTTGGTCGCCGAAGCCGGGGCCTCGGCGTCCTGGTCGGCGACCTCGGCGGCGTCCGTGGTCTCGGCGGGAGCCTCGGTCTTGGCCTCGTCCTTGGCGAAGCGGCTCTTGCGGGCGCGCTCGGCCTCCGACGTCACCGTCTTCTCCGACACCAGTTCGATGACCGCCATCGGGGCGTTGTCGCCCTTGCGCGGGATCGTCTTGGTGATCCGGACGTAGCCGCCCGGACGGTCCTCGAAGAACGGGCCGATCTCGGCGATCAGCTTGTGCACCACATCCTTGTCGCGGATGACCCGCTGGATCTGGCGCCGGTTGTGCAGGTCGCCGCGCTTCGCCTTGGTGATCAGCTTCTCGGCGAGCGGACGGACCCGGCGAGCCTTGGCCTCGGTGGTGGTGATCTTGCCGTGCTCGAAGAGCGACGTGGCCAGGTTCGCCAGAATCAGCCGCTCGTGGGCCGGCGATCCACCGAGACGGGGGCCCTTCGTGGGGGTGGGCATTGCTTCTCCTCGTTCAGCTTCACAGCTGACGACGGCGGCTGGTCCACAGTGGACCAGCCGTCAACCGCCTACAGCTGCTCCGTCTCTGCGTAGTCCTGGCCGTCGTCGTGGCCAGCGTCGGAAATGCCGTCGACACCCTCGGGCGAGGACCAGCCCTCACCGTCGTAGCTGGCGGCGGCAGCGGTCGGGTCGAACCCGGGCGGGCTGTCCTTGAGGGACAGGCCCAGACCGACCAGCTTCAGCTTGACCTCGTCGATCGACTTGGCGCCGAAGTTGCGGATGTCCAGCAGGTCGGCCTCGCTGCGCGAAACCAGCTCGCCCACCGTGTGGATGCCCTCGCGCTTGAGGCAGTTGTACGACCGGACGGTCAGGTCCAGGTCCTCGATCGGCATCGCGTAGGCGGCGATGGTGTCCGCCTCCTGCGGCGACGGGCCGATCTCGATGCCCTCCGCGTCGACGTTCAGCTCGCGGGCGAGACCGAACAGCTCCACCAGCGTCTTGCCCGCCGAAGCGACGGCGTCCCGGGGCGTGATCGACGGCTTGGTCTCCACGTCCAGGATCAGCTTGTCGAAGTCGGTGCGCTGCTCGACACGGGTCGCCTCGACCTTGTAGGTGACCTTGAGGACCGGCGAGTAGATCGAGTCGACCGGGATCCGGCCGATCTCCGCACCCGCCTGCTTGTTCTGCAGGGCGGGCACGTAGCCGCGGCCGCGCTCGACGACCAGCTCGATCTCCAGCTTGCCCTTGCCGTTCAGCGAGGCGATGTGCAGATCGGGGTTGTGCACGGTGACACCGGCCGGCGGCACGATGTCGGCCGCGGTGACCTCACCAGGGCCCTGCTTGCGCAGGTACATGGTGACCGGCTCGTCCTCCTCGGAGGAGACGACGAGCTCCTTGAGGTTCAGGATGATGTCGGTGACGTCTTCCTTCACCCCGGGGACGGTGGTGAACTCGTGCAGCACCCCGTCGATGCGGATGCTGGTGACCGCCGCGCCCGGGATGGACGACAGCAGCGTGCGCCGCAGCGAGTTGCCGAGGGTGTAGCCGAAGCCCGGCTCCAGCGGCTCGATGGTGAACCGGGACCGGGTCTCGTTGATCGGCTCCTCGCCGAGGGCCGGTCGCTGTGAAATCAGCACTTTCTGGGTTTCCTTTCCTGCCGGCGCCCGCCATATGACGCCGAAAGGGGTGGCGAAGCGGGGGCCGCCGGGATGCGGCCCCCGCCGTCGATCACTTCGAGTAGAACTCGACGATCAGCTGTTCCTGCACCGGAACCTCGATCTGGGCCCGCTCGGGGAGCTGGTGCACCAGGACACGGAGGTTGGACGGCACGACCTGCAGCCAGGCGGGGACGGGGCGCTGCCCGAACTCCTCCTTGGCGGCCACGAAGGGCAGCATCTGCAGCGACTTCGGCCGGACATCGATGATGTCCCACTTCTCCACCTGGTAGCTGGGGATGTTCACCTTCTGGCCGTTGACCAGGAAGTGCCCGTGGCTGACCAGCTGGCGCGCCTGACGGCGCGTGCGGGCGATGCCGGCGCGGTAGATCACGTTGTCCAGCCGGGACTCGAGGATCTGCAGCAGGTTCTCACCGGTCTTGCCCTGACGGCGCGCAGCCTCCTTGTAGTAGCGGCTGAACTGCCGCTCGAGGATGCCGTAGGTGTGGCGAGCCTTCTGCTTCTCCTGCAGCTGGAGCAGGTACTCGGACTCCTTGACCCGGCCGCGGCCGTGCTGGCCGGGCGGGTAGGGGCGACGCTCGAAAGCCTGGTCGCCGCCGATGAGGTCGACCTTGAGACGCCGCGAGATACGAGTCGCGGGGCCGGTGTAGCGAGCCATGTGTTCTTACTCCTCCCCGTTCCTCAGACCCGGCGCCGCTTGGGCGGGCGGCAGCCGTTGTGGGGCTGCGGGGTCACGTCCTGGATGGTGCCGACCTCGAGCCCGGCGGCCTGCAGCGAGCGGATCGCCGTCTCACGGCCGGAGCCCGGGCCCTTGACGAACACGTCGACCTTCTTCATGCCGTGCTCGGCGGCCTTGCGGGCGGCGTTCTCGGCGGCCATCTGGGCGGCGAACGGGGTGGACTTGCGGGAGCCCTTGAACCCGACGTGCCCGGACGACGCCCACGAGATCACGGCGCCGGTCGGGTCGGTGATCGACACGATGGTGTTGTTGAACGTGCTCTTGATGTGCGCGTGACCGTGCGCGACGTTCTTCTTTTCCTTCCGCCGGACCTTCTTGGCCCCGGCGGTACGAGACTTCGGTGGCATGTGGGGGTGTTTCTCCTCTTAGCGCGAGTTTTCGGGCTGCTCGGCGGCAGCCGCGGCGGCGGCGATGCGGGCCTCCTGCTGGCCGCGCCGGATCAGCGAACCGGCGTCGGTGTACAGCTGGCGGAGGGCCATCGGACGGGCGTAGAGAGCCTTCGGCGACACGCACGACGTGCGGACCAGGCGCTGACCGCCCATCCGCACGACCTTCCTGCCCTGGACGCTCACTTCTTGCCAGCCTTCTTCTTGCCGGCGACCGTCTTCTTCGGGCCCTTGCGGGTACGGGCGTTGGTCTTGGTCCGCTGACCGCGGACCGGCAGCCCGCGGCGCCACCGCAGACCCTGGTAGGTGCCGATCTCGATCTTGCGCCGGATGTCGGCGTTCACCTCGCGGCGGAGGTCACCCTCGACCTTGTAGTTCTCTTCGATGTAGTCGCGGAGCTTGACGAGGTCGTCGTCGGTCAGGTCCCGCACCCGGGTGTCCGGGTTCAGGGCCGCGGCCGCGATCAGCTCCTTGGACCGGGTACGGCCGATCCCGTAGATGTAGGTCAGCGCGATCTCCAACCGCTTTTCGCGGGGGAGGTCTACGCCGGCGAGTCGTGCCATGTCGGCTGGTGCTCCTTCAGTGGTTTCTTCCGCTCCAGGTTTCTCCCCGCCCGGTTCCGGGACCGACTCGCTGTCGTGCCACCCGCTTGCGCGGCTGGTGTCCCGGCCCCGGCCTGGAATCCGGGGGTGGGCGGAACCGCTGTCCGCGGTCCCGCAGGCGCGGGGAGGGTTATCTCGCTGTCAATCCGCCCTGCGCGGAGTGCGCGCGATCAGCCCTGACGCTGCTTGTGCCGCAGGTTCTCGCAGATCACCATGATCCGGCCGTGGCGGCGGATCACCTTGCACTTGTCGCAGATCTTCTTGACGCTCGGCTGAACCTTCACGTCTCCTGCTTCCTTATGCGTTGCTCACCGTCATCACTTGTAGCGGTAGACGATGCGACCACGGGACAAGTCGTAGGGCGAAAGCTCCACGACGACCCGGTCCTCCGGCAGGATGCGGATGTAGTGCTGCCGCATCTTGCCGCTGATGTGCGCCAGGACCTTGTGGCCGTTCTCCAACTCGACTCGAAACATCGCGTTGGGGAGTGGCTCGACCACGCGACCCTCGACCTCGATGGCCCCGTCTTTCTTAGCCATGTCCTCCGCGTTTCGTGATATTGGTTGAGCACCGAATGCCTGCCTTGGTGGTGCCGGCACACACGCCACCCCGACTCCAAAGCCGCAAAAAGTTTCACGAGCACGCTGGACCCGGCGTGATGAGTACGCCGACTAGACAGTGTACGCACCCCGTGTCGCGTCGTGCGAGGCGGGGGGAGGTGTGTTAAGCGTCTCGCCACCAGGCGGCCACTCGAGGCCGCCGGCGCGGTCGGTCAGGCCTCTTCGGGGCCGGTCAGCACCCAGGGGCCGTCGCCGGTGATGGCGACCGTGTGCTCCCAGTGGGCGGCGCGCGAACCGTCGGCGGTGACGACCGTCCAGCCGTCCTCCAGCTCGACGGTCTCGCTGGTGCCGCCGGTCAGCATGGGCTCGATGGCCAGCGCCATGCCGACCTCCAGCCGCGGGCCCTTGCCCGGCTTGCCGACGTTGGGCAGGAACGGGTCCATGTGCATCTCACGGCCGATGCCGTGCCCGCCGTACTCCACGATCTGCCCGTAGGACACCCCGTCGGCCACCGAGGCGGCGTCGGCGGCGCTCTGCACCGCGAACGAGATGTCGGTCAGCTTCGCGCCGGCCACGGCCGCCTTGATCCCGGCCCACATGGCGGCCTCGGTGGCCGCCGACAGCTTGCGGTCGGCCTCCGAGACCTCGCCGATGGCCAGCGTCACGGCCGAGTCGCCGTGCCAGCCGTCGAGGATCGCGCCGCAGTCGATCGAGATGAGGTCGCCATCGGCGAGCACCGTCTGCGGCGAGGGGATGCCGTGGACGATCTGCTCGTTCACCGACGCGCAGATCGAGCCCGGGAAGCCGTGGTAGCCCTTGAACGAGGGCACCGCCCCGGCCTCCCGGATCGTCTGCTCGGCCAGCTCGTCGAGCTCACCCGTGCTCACACCCGGCTTCGCGGCCTCCGCCAGCAGCCCCAGCGAGCGCCGCACGACGAGCCCGGCGGCACGCATCGCCTGCAGCTCACCGGGGCTCTTCAGCTCGATCGAGCTGCGCTTCCGCAACCTCAAAATCCGACCGCTTCCCGGCTCACTGCCGCTCGCGCAACGCCGCGAGCACGCGGCCCGAGACCTCGTCGACGTCGCCGACGCCGTCGACCTTGATCAGGATGTCCGCGTAGTACTCCAGCAGCGGAGCCGTCTCCGACAGGTACACCTGCTGGCGCCGCCGGATGACCTCCTCGGTGTCGTCCGTGCGGCCGCGCGACAGCAGCCGGGCCACGACGACGTCCTCGGGCACCTCGAGCTGGATGACCGCGTCGAGCGCCTGGTCCGACTCGGCGAGCAGCTCGCCCAGCACCTCGGCCTGCTTGGTGTTGCGCGGGAAACCGTCGAGCAGGAAACCGGCCTTCGTGTCGGCCTCGGCGAGGCGCTCACGCACCATCTCGTTGGTCACCTTGTCCGGCACCAGCTCGCCCGAGTCCAGGTAGCGCTTGGCCTCCTCGCCGAGCGGGGTGCGCTCGGAGACGTGGGCGCGGAACAGCTCACCCGTCGAGATGTGCGGCACGGAGAGCTTCTGCGAGAGCGCCGTCGCCTGGGTACCCTTCCCCGCTCCTGGGGGACCGACAAGAACCAGGCGAGTCATCGCAAGAACCCTTCGTAGTTACGCTGCATCAGCTGGCTTTCGATCTGCTTGACGGTGTCGAGACCGACACCGACCATGATCAGCACAGCCGTCCCCCCGAACGGGAAGCTCTGGTTGTTCCCCTGCTGGGTCATCGACAGGAAGAAGTTCGGCAGGATCGCGATGATGCCGAGGTAGATCGACCCCGGCAGGGTGATCCGGCCCAGCACGAAGCTCAGGTACTCGGCCGTCGGCCTGCCCGGGCGGATGCCCGGGATGAAGCCGCCGAACTTCTTCATCTCCTCCGCACGCTCGTCCACGTTGAACGTGATCGTGATGTAGAAGTACGTGAAGAAGATGATCAGGGCGAAGTACAGCAGGATGTGCACCCAGCTGCCCTGGTTGACCACGTAGTTCTGCAGGAAAACCTGCCAGCCCGACGCGCTCGTGGGGTTGCCGATGAGCCGGCTGATGAGGTCGGGCAGGTACAGCAGCGAAGAGGCGAAGATGACCGGGATGACACCGGCCTGGTTGACCTTGATCGGCAGGTAGGTCGACGTCCCGCCGTACATCCGCCTGCCGATCATGCGCTTGGCGTACTGCACGGGGATCCGGCGCTGGCCCTGCTCGACGAAGATGACGCTCGCGATGATGACGAGGCCGAACACGCACACCAGCGCGAACACGAGGCCACCCTGGCTGTTCAGGATGTTCATGCCCTCGGCGGGGATGCGGGCCGCGATGTTCAGGAAGATCAGCACGGACATGCCGTTGCCGACGCCGCGCTCGGTGATCAGCTCGCCCAGCCACATCATCACGGCGGTACCGGCGGTCATGGTGATGACGATGATCGCCAGCGAGAAGATGCTGTTGTCCGGGATGATCGACTCGGTGCAGTTCGGGAACAGCTGACCGCGGTCGGCGAGCGCCACCACACCGGTCGCCTGCAGGATCGCCAGCGCGATCGTCAGGTACCGGGTGTACTGCGTCAGCTTGTTCTGGCCGGACTGGCCTTCCTTCTTCAGCTCCTCGAACCGCGGGATCACCACCGTGAGCAGCTGGATGATGATGCTCGCGGTGATGTACGGCATGATGCCGGTCGAGAAGATCGACAGCTGCAGGAGCGCACCGCCGCTGAACAGGTTCAGCAGCGAGTAGATGCCCGATGAGTCGGCCTGCGCACCGCACGTCTGCACGTTCGGGTAGGAGACCCCGGGCGCCGGAGTGACCGCACCGATCCGGTAGACGGCCACGATCAACAGCGTGAACAGGATCTTCTTGCGCAGGTCCGGCGTGGCGAGAGCCGAGCGGAAGGCGCTGAGCACGCGGGGGACCTCCTCGGCGTCGCCGGCGCTTGTCGCCGGCGATCGGCTTGGCCGGCACGGGGCCGGCGGGAACACAACCTCCTGGGCAAGCCAGGAGCGCTCCAGGACAGACTTGTCCCGCAGCGTGCTGCCGACTCTAACAGCCACGCAGGGTGGCGCTACACGTCAGGTGGCCTTTACCCGACCTTCGGCGGGCAGAGCGGCCAGTACGGTCCCCGCGAGTGCCAGCACGGCCGCCGCCAGCACGAGCCAGAACCCCGGCCCCGGCGTCGCCCGCACGGTCTGCGCGGCGGCGGTGACCAGCACCCCGGCCAGGAAGGCCGCGGCGACAGCGGCGGCGAGCACGGCGGCCCAGCGCACGACGGCGGGAGCCGGGCGGGGAGCCGCGACGACGGCGAACAGGGCCGCCACGGCCAGCAGAGCGCCCGCGACGGCGAGGGGGAAACCGTTGCGGGCCACCCCGGTGGAGGAGGGCTCCGCGCCCCAGCCGGTGACCGACAGCACCCCGGACGAGTAGAGCGTGAGGAACGGCGCGGTGAAGGCCGCGACCGAGGCGACCAGGCACAGCAGGGCGCCCAGCAGCCGTCGCCGGTCCCAGCCGGGCTGTTCCAGCTCCCCAGCCGCCATCCGTCGATGGTGACAGGCTGAGGTCACGAAAACGGCGAAACGGCCCGCCGGTGATCCGGCGGGCCGTTCCTGGGGGAAAGCGTCAGGCCGTGGTGGCGGAACCACCCGCGGCTTCGAGCTTCTCCTTGGCCGAGTTGGAGAAGGCGTCGGCGGTGACGTCCAGCTTGACGCTGACGTCGCCGTTGCCCAGCACCTTCACCAGCTTGCCCTTGCGGACGAGACCGCGGGCGGCCAGGTCCTCCTTCGACACGCTGCCACCGTCGGTGAACACGCGGGCGATGTCGCCCACGTTCACCGGCTGGTACTCCGTGCGGAACCGGTTCTTGAAGCCACGCAGCTTCGGCAGCCGCATGTGGATGGGCATCTGCCCACCCTCGAACCCGGCGGGCACGTTCTTCCGGGCCTTGGTGCCCTTGGTACCGCGGCCCGCGGTCTTGCCCTTCGAGCCCTCACCACGGCCGACGCGGATCTTGTCGCGCTTGGCGCCAGGAGCCGGCCGGAGGTGGTGGATCTTGATGGCGGTCATGACTGGACCTCCTCGACGCTCACGAGGTGGCGGACCGTGTGGATCAGGCCACGCACCTCAGGAGTGTCCTCCCGCACCACGGACTGCCGGATCTTGCGCAGACCGAGGGTCCGCAGCGAGTCCCGGTGGTTCCGCTTGGTGCCGATCTTGCTCTTGACCTGGGTGACCTTCAGCTGAGCCATGTCAGACCCCCTGTCCCGCGCGCTGGCGGAGCATGCGAGCCGGCGCCACGTCCTCGAGCGGCAGGCCACGGCGGGCCGCCACCTCCTCCGGACGCTGCAGGGCCTTCAGCGCCGCCACGGTCGCGTGCACGATGTTGATCGCGTTGTCGGAGCCCAGGGACTTCGACAGCACGTCGTGCACACCCGCGCACTCCAGCACCGCACGCACCGGGCCACCGGCGATGACACCGGTACCGGAGCTGGCGGGGCGGAGCAGGACCACACCGGCGGCGTCCTCACCCTGGACCGGGTGCGGGATGGTGCCGGCGATCCGAGGCACGCGGAAGAAGTTCTTCTTCGCCTCCTCGACACCCTTGGCGATCGCCGCGGGCACCTCCTTGGCCTTGCCGTAGCCGACGCCGACCTGGCCGTCACCGTCACCGACGACGACGAGAGCGGTGAAGCTGAAGCGACGACCACCCTTGACGACCTTGGCGACGCGGTTGATCGTCACGACCTTTTCGAGGTGCGGGGTCTTCTCCTGGCCGGCCCCGCCACGGCCACCGTCGCGGCGGTCCCTGCGGTCACGACGGTCGCCGCGGTCGTTGCCGCCCTGGCCACCCGGTCCGCCCTGTCCGCCGCCGAATTGCCGTGTACGTCCCGGCATCAGGCGTTCCTTCCGTTCTCGAGGTTGTGCATCACTAGAACTCCAACCCACCCTCGCGGGCGGCGTCGGCGAGCGCCGCGATGCGACCGTGGTAGCCGTTGCCACCGTGGTCGAAGACGACACCCGAGATGCCCGCGTTCTTGGCGCGGGCGGCCACCAGCTCGCCGACCTTGGCGGCCTTGGCCTTCTTGTCGCCCTCCAGCGCGCGCACGTCCGCCTCCATGGTGGACGCCGCGGCCAGCGTGTGGCCCGTCAGGTCGTCGATCACCTGGACGTAGATGTGCCGGGAGGACCGCTTCACCGACATCCGCGGGCGCTGCGCGGTGCCGCTGATCTTCTTGCGGAGCCGGAAGTGACGGCGCGTCTTCGCGACGCGGCGCCGGGTCGACACGTCCTTGCCGATCGGCTTCCGCTTCGTAGCAGTTTCGCTCATGATCACTTACCCGTCTTTCCGACCTTGCGACGGATGCGCTCACCCTCGTAACGCAGCCCCTTGCCCTTGTACGGGTCAGGGCGACGCAGGCGACGGATCACCGCGGCCGTCTGGCCGACCTTCTGCTTGTCGATGCCGGACACCGAGAACCGGGTCGGGGTCTCCACCTTGAAGGTGATGCCGTCCGGGGCCTCGATCAGCACCGGGTGGCTGTAGCCGAGGGCGAACTCGAGGTCCTTGCCCTTGGCCTGCACGCGGTAACCGACGCCGTGGATTTCGAGCTTCTTCTCGTAGCCCTCGGTCACGCCGACCACCAGGTTGTTCACCAGGGTCCGGGTGAGACCGTGCAGCGCCTTGCTCTCCCGCTCGTCGTCGGGGCGCTTGACCTGCAGGACGCCGTCCTCACCGCGCTCGACGGTGATCGGCTCGGCGATGGTGTGCGACAGCGTGCCCTTGGGGCCCTTGACCGAGATGGTCTGGCCGTCGATGGTCACCTCGACCCCGGCCGGGACGGGAATCGGCAGCTTTCCGATACGCGACATGCCTGAACTCCCTTCCTCACCAGACGTAGGCGAGGACTTCCCCGCCCACTCCGTTGCGCTTGGCCTGCCGGTCGGTCTGGAGACCGCCCGACGTCGAGATGATCGCGATGCCGAGGCCGCCGAGCACGCTGGGCAGCTCGGTCGACTTGGCGTACACCCGCAAACCAGGCTTCGACACACGGCGCAGACCCGCGATGCTGCGCTCGCGGTTGCGGCCGTACTTCAGTTCGACGACGAGGTTCTTGTGCTTCTCACCCGGCTCGGAGCGGTAACCCGCGATGTAACCCTCGCGCTTGAGGATCTCCGCGATGTTCTGCTTGAGCTTCGAGTGGGGCAGCACGACCTCGTCGTGGTACGCCGAGTTGGCGTTGCGCAGACGAGTCAAGAAGTCTGCGATGGGGTCGGTCATCGTCATGGTGACCTGTCAACCTTTCTCGCCTGGTTCCCCCGACGATCGCGAGGGCCTGTGGCGAAGTGGGAGCCTGATTCCGGTATTACCAGCTGGACTTGGACACGCCCGGCAGTTCGCCCGCGTGCGCCATCTCGCGCAGGCACACCCGGCACAGGCCGAACTTGCGGAAGACCGAGTGCGGCCGGCCGCAGCGGTTGCAGCGGGTGTAGGCGCGCACCTTGAACTTCGGCTTGCGCGCGGCCTTGGCGATGAGAGCCTTCTTGGCCATGGCTTACGCCTCCTTGAACGGGAAGCCGAGCTTGCGGAGCAGCGCGCGGCCCTCGTCATCGGTGGTAGCGGTGGTGACAACGGTGACGTCCATGCCGCGGGGGCGGTCGATGGAGTCGGGGTCGATCTCGTGGAACATCGACTGCTCGTTGAGACCGAACGTGTAGTTGCCGTTGCCGTCGAACTGCTTGGGCGAAAGCCCGCGGAAGTCCCGGATGCGCGGCAGCGCGATGCTCAGCAGCCGGTCCAGGAACTCCCACATGCGGTCACCGCGCAGCGTCACGCGGGCGCCGATCGGCTGACCCTCGCGCAGCTTGAACTGCGCGATGGACTTGCGCGCCCTGCGCACCTCGGGCTTCTGCCCGGTGATGAGCGTCAGGTCGCGGACGGCGCCCTCGATGAGCTTGCTGTCCCGCGCGGCGTCGCCGACACCCATGTTGACGACGACCTTCACCACGCCCGGGATCTGGTGCACGTTGGCGTAGGTGAACTCCTGCTGGAGCTCGTTCTTGATCTGCTCGCGGTAGCGGGTCTTCAACCGCGGCTGGATCTTCTCTGCGGTCGTCATCAGATGTCCTTACCGGTCCGGCGCGAGATGCGAACCTTCTTGCCGTCCTCGCCGATGCGGTAGCCCACCCGGGTCGGCTTGCCGTCCGAGTCCACGACCATCACGTTCGAGACGTGGATGGGCGCTTCCTGCGTGACGATGCCGCCGGACTGGGCGCCGCGCTGGGTCTGGGTGATCCGGGTGTGCTTCTTGATCCGGTTCACGCCCTCGACCAGCACGCGCTGGCGGTCCGGGTAGGCCTGGATGACCTTGCCCTTGGCGCCCTTGTCCTTGCCCGAGATGACGACGACCGTGTCACCCTTCTTGACCTTCATGTCAGAGCACCTCCGGAGCCAGCGAGATGATCTTCATGAACTTGCGGTCGCGCAGCTCACGGCCGACCGGGCCGAAGATGCGGGTACCCCGCGGCTCGTTGTCGTTCTTGATGAGCACCGCGGCGTTCTCGTCGAACCGGATGTAGGAGCCGTCCGGGCGACGCCGCTCCTTCACCGTGCGGACGACGACGGCCTTGACCACGTCACCCTTCTTCACCCCGGCAGCCGGGATGGCGTCCTTAACGGTGGCGACGATGATGTCGCCGATGCCCGCGTAGCGCCGCCCCGATCCACCGAGCACGCGGATGCAGAGGATCTCCTTGGCACCCGTGTTGTCGGCGACTCGCAGCCGCGACTCCTGCTGGATCACGTCAACTCCTGTATGTCTCGCCGGTTCTCGCTCGCGCGAGCCTGGCGGAACGGATAGGGGCGCGAACCCCTACTTACTTGGCCTTCTCCACGATCCGCACGAGCCGCCACCGCTTGGTGGCCGACAGCGGGCGGGTCTCCATGAGAATCACGCGGTCGCCGATGCCGGCGCTGTTCTCCTCGTCGTGCGCCTTCACCTTGCTGGTGGTGCGGACGACCTTCGGGTACTTCGGGTGCTTCTTGCGGTCCTCGAGCTCGACCACGATGGTCTTGTCCATCTTGTCCGAGACGACGTAACCCTCGCGAACCTTGCGGTAGTTACGACCCGAGTCCCGCTTCTGCACCGGCTGCGCCGCGAGCTGTTCGGTCTCGCTCATGCCGCACCTTCCTCGTTCTCACCGTCGGGAGCGACCGACAGGCCCAGCTCCCGCTCGCGCATGATCGTGTAGATCCGCGCGATGTCGGTGCGCACGGTGCGCAGCCGACGGTTGTTGTCCAGCTGCCCGGTGGCCATCTGGAAGCGGAGGTTGAACAGCTCCTCCTTGGCCTCCTTCAGACGCAGCACCAGCTCCTCGTTGGTGAGCTCACGCAGCTCCGAGGGAGCGACTCCGGCTTTCGCCATCAGAACTCACCACCTTCACGGGTCACGATTCGGCACTTCATCGGCAGCTTGTGGATCGCGCGGCGGAGCGCCTCGCGGGCGGTCGCCTCGTTCGGGAAGCTCATCTCGAACATGACGCGGCCCGGCTTGACGTTGGCGACCCACCACTCCGGCGAACCCTTACCGGAACCCATGCGGGTTTCGGCGGGCTTCTTGGTCAGCGGGCGGTCCGGGAAGATGTTGATCCAGATCTTGCCGCCACGCTTGATGTGCCGGGTCATGGCGATACGAGCGGACTCGATCTGCCGGTTGGTCACGTAAGCGGGTTCAAGCGCCTGAATGCCGTACTCGCCGAAGGTCACCTTCGTGCCGCCACTGGCGGCACCGGTGCGCTTCGGGTGGTGCTGCTTGCGGTGCTTGACCTTGCGTGGGACGAGCACGCCTCAGCCCTCCGTCTTCTCGGCCGCGTCCGGCTTGCCCTGCGCAGGGGCCTCGCTGGTCGCGACGTCCATGTCAGTCTTGGCGCCACCGCTGCGCTCCTGAGCCGCGGCCCGGCCGGCCTCGGTGGAGGTCGGCGTGGTGCCCGACGCGCCGGAGCGGCGCGGACGGGACGGACGGTCGCGACGCGGCGCGCGCTCGGCGGCCGCGGCGGCGTCCCGCTCGTTCTTGGCCTTCAGGCCACCGACGATGTCGCCCTTGTAGATCCACACCTTGACGCCGATGCGGCCGAAGGTGGTGCGGGCCTCGAAGAAGCCGTAGTCGATGTCGGCACGCAGCGTGTGCAGCGGCACGCGGCCGTCGCGGTAGTGCTCCGAGCGCGACATCTCGGCACCGCCGAGGCGGCCACCGCACTGCACGCGGATGCCCTTGACCTGCGGCGAGCGCATCGAGGTCTGGATCGCCTTCCGCATCGCACGGCGGAACGCCACGCGGTTGGACAGCTGCTCCGCGACGCTCTGCGCGACGAGCTGGGCGTCGGCCTCGGGGTTCTTGACCTCGAGGATGTTCAGCTGGACCTGCTTGCCGGTCAGCTTCTCCAGCGCGCCGCGGATCCGGTCGGCCTCCGCGCCGCGGCGGCCGATGACGATGCCGGGCCGGGCGGTGTGGATGTCGACGCGGACGCGGTCACGGGTGCGCTCGATCTCGACCTTGGAGATGCCGGCGCGCTCCATGCCGGTGGACAGCAGCTTGCGGATCTTGACGTCCTCGGCCACGTACTCCGCGTACTGCTTGTCGGCGTACCAGCGGGACTTCCAGTCCGTGGTGATCCCGAGCCGGAAGCCGTGCGGGTTGATCTTCTGGCCCACTACCGGCCACCCTTCTTCTTACCGCTCTTCTTCTCAGGCCGGGACTCGACCTCGACCGTGATGTGGCTGGTCCGCTTGCGGATCCGGTACGCGCGGCCCTGGGCCCGCGGGCGGATGCGCTTGAGCGTCGGGCCCTCGTCGGCGTAGGCGTTCTTCACCCACAGCGTCTCGGGGTCCAGGTCCAGGTTGTTCTCCGCGTTGGCGATGGCGCTCGCGAGCACCTTCGCCACCGGCTGGCTCGCCGCCTGCGGGGCGAACCGCAGGATCGCCAGCGCCTCCTGGGCGTTGCGACCCTTGATCAGCTCGATCACCCGGCGCACCTTCATCGGCGAGTCCCGGACGAAGCGAGCCCGCGCGTAAGCCGTCGGCAAAGCCTCGGCCGTAGCGTCAGTCTGGGCACTCATTCGTTAGTTCCTCTTCTCGGTGCGCGCTCAGCGGCGGCGCGACTTGCGGTCGTCCTTGATGTGGCCCTTGAAGGTCCGCGTCGGGGCGAACTCGCCCAGCTTGTGACCCACCATCGCCTCGGTGACGAACACCGGGACGTGCTTGCGGCCGTCGTGCACGGCGATCGTGTGCCCCAGCATGTCGGGGATGATCGTGGACCGGCGGGACCACGTCTTGATCACCGTCTTCTTACCGGACTCGTTGAGCGCGTCCACCTTCTTGAGCAGGTGGTCGTCCACGAACGGGCCCTTCTTCAGGCTGCGCGGCATGTGCTTCTACCTCCCTGCTCAGCGCTTCTTGCCGGTACGCCGGCGGCGGACGATCAGTTGGTCGGACGGCTTGCGGCGACGCGTGCGGCCCTCGGGCTTGCCGTTCGGGTTCACCGGGTGGCGACCACCGGACGTCTTGCCCTCACCACCACCGTGCGGGTGGTCGACCGGGTTCATCACGACACCACGGACGGTCGGGCGCTTGCCACGCCAGCGGTTGCGGCCCGCCTTGCCCCAGTTGATGTTCTGGTGCTCGGAGTTGCCGACCTCGCCGACGGTGGCGCGGTTGCGCACGTCCACGTTGCGGATTTCGCCCGAGGGCATCCGCAGCTGGGCGTACGGGCCGTCCTTGGCGACGAGCTGCACGCGGGCACCGGCGGAGCGGGCGATCTTCGCGCCGCCACCGGGACGGAGCTCGATCGCGTGCACCACGGTGCCGACCGGGATGTTGCGCAGCGGCAGGTTGTTGCCCGGCTTGATGTCGGCACGCGGGCCGGACTCCACCGTGTCGCCCTGGCGGAGCTTGTCGGGGGCGATGATGTAGCGCTTCTCGCCGTCGACGTAGTGCAGTAGCGCGATGCGGGCGGACCGGTTCGGGTCGTACTCGATGTGCGCGACCTTGGCCGGGATGCCGTCCTTGTCGTTGCGCCGGAAGTCGATCAGCCGGTACGCACGCTTGTGACCGCCGCCCTTGTGCCGGGTGGTGATCTTGCCGGAGGCGTTGCGGCCACCGCTCTTGCTCAGCGGGCGCAGCAGCGACTTCTCCGGGGTCGACCGGGTGATCTCGGCGAAGTCCGAGACGCTCGAGCCACGACGGCCCGGGGTCGTCGGCTTGTACTTACGAATACCCATGACAGCTTCCGTCCCTTACGCGGCGGGTCCGCCGAAGATCTCGATCGGCTTGCTCTCGGCGGACAGCGTCACGATGGCGCGCTTGGTGTCCTTGCGCTTGCCAAAGCCAGTGCGGGTCCGCTTGCGCTTGCCGGTCCGGTTCAGCGTGTTCACGCTGACCACCTTGACGCCGAAGACCTGCTCGACCGCGATCTTGATCTGGGTCTTGTTGGCGTCCGGCCGGACGATGAACGTGTACTTGTGGTCCTCGAGCAGCCCGTAGGACTTCTCGGAGATCACCGGCGCGAGCAGGATGTCACGCGGGTCGGGAATCGCCACGCTGCTCACTGGTCACTCCCTTCCAGCTCGCTCGACGTCGCGGACGCCTTGACGGACTTGCCCTTCGCGGGGCCCTCGACGAAGGCGTCGTACGCGGCCTTCGTGAACACCACGTCGTCGTTGACCAGCACGTCGTACGTGTTCAGCTGGTCGAACCAGAGCAGGTGCACGTTCGGCAGGTTGCGGGCCGACAGCCACGCCACGTCGTCGCCGCGGTGCAGCACCACGAGGATGCGCTTGGCCTGCGTCACCGCGGCCAGCGTCTTCAGCGCCGCCTTGGTGGACGGCTTCTCGCCGGTCACCAGCTCGGTCACCACGTGCACCTGGCCCGCGCGCGCCCGGTCGGAGAGGGCGCCACGCAGGGCGGCGGCCTTCATCTTCTTCGGGGTGCGCTGGGCGTAGTCGCGCGGCGTGGGGCCGTGGACGGTGCCACCACCGGCGAACTGCGGCGCACGGGTCGAACCCTGGCGGGCGCGGCCGGTGCCCTTCTGCCGGTACGGCTTCTTGCCGCCACCGGAGACCTCACCGCGGGTCTTGGTGTCGTGCGTGCCCTGGCGGGCGGCGGCCTGCTGGGCCACCACGACCTGGTGCATCAGCGGCACGTTGGCCTGCACGTCGAAGATCTCCGCGGGGAGCTCGACGGTGCCCTGAGCGCTGCCCTCGGGGGTCTTCAGCTCGATCGTCGCGGTCATGCGGTCGCACCACCCTTCGCGGCGGTCTTGACGAACACGAGGCTGCCCTTGGGGCCGGGAACGGCACCCTTGATGAGCAGCAGGCCGTCCTCGGCGCGCACGTCGTGCACGGTCAGGCCCTGCGTCGTGGTGCGGACGCCACCCATCCGGCCGGCCATGCGCAGCCCCTTGAACACGCGGCCCGGGGTGGCGCAGCCACCGATCGAGCCCGGCGCGCGGTGCTTGGCCTGGTTACCGTGGCTCGCGCCCTGGCCCTTGAAGCCGTGGCGCTTCATGACACCGGCGTAGCCCTTGCCCTTGCTGGTGCCGGTGACGTCGACGCGCGAACCGGCGGAGAACACCTCGGCGGTGATCTCCTGGCCGACCTCGTAGCTGCCGGCGTCGGCCGTGCGCAGCTCGACGAGGTGGCGGCGCGGGGTCACGCCGGCCTTGTCGAAGTGCCCGGTGCGCGGCTTGTTGACCTTGCGCGGGTCGATGGCGCCGAACGCCAGCTGCACGGCCTCGTAACCGTCGTTGTCCTTGGTGCGCACCTGGGTGACGACATTCGGCCCGGCCTGCACGACGGTCACCGGGATGATCCGGTTGTCCTCGCCGAAGACCTGGGTCATGCCGAGCTTGGTGCCCAGGATGCCCTTCACTTCCCTGTCAGACATGAGTCTCTTATCTCCGCCGCTCGCCCAACGCTTACTGGATGTTGACGTCGACGCTCGCCGGCAGGTCGATGCGCATGAGCGCGTCGACCGTCTTCGGCGTCGGGTCGAGGATGTCGATCAGACGCTTGTGCGTGCGCATCTCGAAGTGCTCGCGCGAGTCCTTGTACTTGTGCGGCGAGCGGATGACGCAGTAAACGTTCTTCTCGGTGGGCAGCGGCACAGGTCCGACGACCGAGGCTCCGGTGCGCGTCACCGTCTCCACGATCTTGCGCGCGCTGGCGTCGATCGCCTCGTGGTCATAGGCCTTGAGCCTGATGCGGATCTTCTGTCCCGCCATGGTTGCAGCTCGTCCTTACCGTCTTGTGCCGCTATTTCCGCACGTCAACTGGCTTTCGCCCGGTCCACGCGGTCGGGCGTGTCGCCCTGCCGAACGCAGACTGATCCCGTAGGAAGAGTTGTCGTGCCGGTTGGTCTGAGTCTTCGCCGGGCTAGCCGGCCCCAGGCCGCTCACGCAAGGGCGGCCGGATCCTCAACGAGAATCGGCCGCCCTGCGACGAGCAACCCGAATAGTGTCGCACACGTGATTTCGCAACCCGGCCCCGGGGTGCTATAAGCGCCCCGGGGCCGGGAGGGAATCACTTGATGATCTTGGTGACCTGGCCCGCGCCGACGGTCCGGCCACCCTCACGGATGGCGAACCGCAGACCCTCGTCCATGGCGACCGGCTGGATCAGCTGCACCTTGATCTCGGTGTTGTCGCCCGGCATGACCATCTCGGTGCCCTCGGGGAGGGTCACGACGCCGGTCACGTCGGTGGTGCGGAAGTAGAACTGCGGGCGGTAGTTGTTGAAGAACGGCGTGTGACGGCCACCCTCGTCCTTGGACAGGATGTAGACCGAACCCTCGAACTCCGTGTGCGGAGTCGTGGTGCCGGGCTTCACGACGACCTGGCCGCGCTCGACGTCCTCACGCTTGATGCCACGCAGCAGCAGGCCGACGTTGTCACCGGCCTGGCCCGAGTCGAGCAGCTTGCGGAACATCTCGACACCGGTGACAGTCGTCTTCTGCGACTTCTCCTTGATGCCGACGATCTCGACCTCTTCGTTGACGTTGATCTGGCCGCGCTCCACACGACCGGTCACGACGGTGCCGCGGCCGGTGATGGTGAAGACGTCCTCGATCGGCATCAGGAAGGGCTTGTCGAGGTCACGCACCGGGTCCGGCACGTTGTCGTCGACGGCCTGCATGAGCTCCAGGACCGACTCCGCCCACTTCGGGTCACCCTCGAGGGCCTTGAGGCCGGAGACCTTGACCACGGGGGCGTCGTCGCCGGGGAACTCCTGCGAGGACAGCAGCTCGCGGACCTCCAGCTCGACGAGCTCGAGGATCTCCTCGTCGTCGACCATGTCGGCCTTGTTCAGCGCCACGACGATGTAGGGCACACCGACCTGGCGGGCGAGCAGCACGTGCTCACGGGTCTGCGGCATCGGGCCGTCGGTCGCGGCGACCACCAGGATCGCGCCGTCCATCTGGGCGGCACCGGTGATCATGTTCTTGATGTAGTCCGCGTGACCGGGGGCGTCCACGTGCGCGTAGTGGCGCTTCTCGGTCTGGTACTCGACGTGCGAGATGTTGATCGTGATACCGCGCTGCTTCTCTTCCGGCGCGTTGTCGATCTGGTCGAACGCCCGGGACTCGTTCAGGTCCGGGTACTTGTCGTGCAGAACCTTGGTGATCGCCGCGGTCAGAGTGGTCTTCCCGTGGTCGACGTGACCGATGGTTCCGATGTTGACGTGCGGCTTGCTCCGCTCGAACTTCGCCTTCGCCACTGGAATGTCCTCCTGGACTGTTGCTTGCTCACCGGCCGACGTGGCTTAGTCGGACAGCGACTCGATCTGGTTCGTTGTGCGGACCTTAGGGGAGTCCCCCGACGGCGCCCGCGTTGGGTGCTTAAGGGATTACTCCCCCGTCGCCTTCGCGATGATCTCCTTCGCGACGTTCGCCGGAACCTCGGCGTAGGAGTCGAAGGTCATCGTGTAGTTCGCGCGACCCTGGGTGCGAGACCGCAGGTCACCGACATACCCGAACATCTCCGAGAGCGGAACCAGCGCCTTCACGACGCGGGTGCCCGCCCGCTCCTCCATGGCCTGGATCTGGCCACGGCGGGAGTTGAGGTCACCGATGACGTCACCCATGTAGTCCTCGGGCGTGGTCACCTCGACCGCCATCATCGGCTCCAGCAGTACCGGGTGGGCCTTCCTCGCGGCCTCCTTGAGCGCCATCGAACCGGCGATCTTGAAGGCCATTTCCGAAGAGTCGACCTCGTGGTACGCACCGTCCAACAGGGTCACCTTCAACCCGACGAGCGGGTATCCGGCCAGCACGCCGTACTGCATGGCGTCCTGGGCACCCGCGTCCACCGAGGGGATGTACTCCCGGGGGATGCGGCCACCCGTGACCTTGTTGTCGAACTCGTAGAGAGCACCGTCCGTAGTCGCGAGCGGCTCCAGCGCGATGATCACCTTCGCGAACTGACCGGAGCCACCGGTCTGCTTCTTGTGCGTGTACTCGTACTTCTCGACCGCGTTGCGGATCGTCTCGCGGTAGGCGACCTGCGGCTTACCGATGTTCGCCTCGACCTTGTAGTCGGACTTCATGCGGTTCACCAGCACCTCGAGGTGCAGCTCGCCCATACCCTCGATGATCGTCTGGCCGGTCTCCTCGTCCTGGCTGACCCGGAAGGTCGGGTCCTCCTCGGCGAGCTTCTGGATCGCGTTGGAGAGCTTCTCCTGGTCGGCCTTCGTCTTCGGCTCGATGGCCACCTTGATGACCGGCTCCGGGAAGGTCATCGACTCGAGCACGATGGGGTGCTGCGGGTCGCTCAAGGTGTCACCCGTGGTGGTGTCCTTGAGGCCGATGACCGCGTAGATGTGGCCGGCCTGGGCCTCGTCCATCGGGTTTTCCTTGTTGGAGTGCATCTGGAAGATCTTCCCGATGCGCTCCTTGCGCTCCTTGGTCGAGTTGATGACCTGGGCGCCCGCGGAAACCTTGCCCGAGTAGACCCGGATGTAGGTGAGCTTGCCGAAGAACGGGTGCGCGGCGATCTTGAACGCGAGCGCGGAGAACGGCTCCGAGGTCGACGCCTTGCGGGAGGCCGGGGTCTCGCCGTCGGGCAGCGTGCCCTCGACGTCCGGCACGTCCAGCGGCGACGGCAGGTAGTCGATCACCGCGTCGAGCATGGGCTGCACGCCCTTGTTCTTGAACGCGGAACCGGCGAGCACCGGGAACGCCTCGCGGGTGATGACGAGCTTGCGGATACCGGCCTTGATCTCGGCCTCCGTCAGCTCCTCGCCCTCGAGGAACTTCTCCATCAGCGTGTCGTCGGTCTCGGCGACGGCCTCGACCAGCTTCTCGCGGTACTCCGCGGCGCGGTCGGCGAGCTCGGCCGGGATGTCCTCGACGGTGTAGTCGTCACCCTTCTTGACCTCACCGCGCCAGACCAGGGCCTTCATCCGGACCAGGTCGATGACACCCTCGAACTCGTTCTCGGCGCCGATCGGCAGCTGGATGGGCAGCGGCCGGACACCCAGGCGGTCGGAGATGGTGCGGACGGTGAAGTAGAAGTCCGCGCCCAGCTTGTCCATCTTGTTGACGAAGCAGATGCGCGGGACGTCGTACTTGTCGGCCTGGCGCCAGACCTGCTCGGACTGGGGCTCGACACCTTCCTTGCCGTCGAACACCGCGACGGCACCGTCGAGCACGCGCAGGTTGCGCTCCACCTCGACGGTGAAGTCGACGTGACCGGGCGTGTCGATCAGGTTGATCTGGTAGTCGTTCCAGAAGGTGGTGGTCGCAGCCGAGGTGATGGTGATACCCCGCTTCTGCTCCTCCTCCATCCAGTCCATCGTCGCGGCGCCGTCGTGCACCTCGCCGATCTTGTAGTTGATCCCGGTGTAGAACAGGATCCGCTCGGTGGTGGTGGTCTTACCGGCGTCGATGTGGGCCATGATGCCGATGTTGCGGACCTTGTTCAGGTCGGTCAGCACTTCGCGTGCCACTGCACAAATCCCCTGTCTAGAAGCGTGGGGCCCGGCCAGGCTTTCGTCGGCAGCCGGGCTGCGTTCACCACCGGTAGTGGGCGAACGCCTTGTTGGACTCGGCCATCTTGTGGGTGTCCTCGCGGCGCTTCACGCTGGCCCCGAGGCCGTTGCTCGCGTCGAGCAGCTCGTTCTGCAGGCGCTCGATCATGGTCTTCTCACGACGCTGCCGGGAGAAGGCGACGATCCAGCGCAGCGCAAGGGTGGTCGAGCGGCCGGGCTTGACCTCGATCGGCACCTGGTAGGTGGCACCACCGACGCGGCGGCTCTTCACCTCGATCGCGGGCTTGACGTTGTCGAGCGCGCGCTTGAGGGTGACGACCGGGTCGGTGCCGGTCTTCTCGCGGGCGCCTTCCAGCGCGCCGTACACGATCCGCTCGGCCAGCGACCGCTTCCCGTCGGTCAGCACCTTGTTCACCAGCTGGGTGACCAGCGGGGAGCCGTAGACCGGGTCGGAGATCAACGGCCGCTTCGGGGCCGGTCCCTTGCGGGGCATCAGCTCTTCTCCTTCTTCGCGCCGTACCGGCTGCGCGCCTGCTTGCGGTTCTTCACGCCCTGGGTGTCCAGGGAACCGCGGATGATCTTGTAGCGGACGCCGGGGAGGTCCTTCACACGACCACCACGCACGAGCACCATCGAGTGCTCCTGCAGGTTGTGGCCCTCGCCGGGAATGTAGGCGGTGACCTCGATGCCGCTGGTCAGCTTCACACGCGCGACCTTGCGCAGCGCCGAGTTCGGCTTCTTCGGGGTGGTGGTGTACACGCGGGTGCACACGCCACGCCGCTGCGGGCTCCCCTTGAGCGCCGCGGTCTTCTGCTTGGCAGCCTTGTCCTGGCGGCCCTTGCGGACCAGCTGCTGGATCGTGGGCAATGGACCAGCTTTCTGTCGCGTCTTGCTTGTTCCGTCTTCCGTCCCCGGCCCCCGAGGTCGGGCGTGTCGGCCCGCGTCTAGGCCTTGCGGCCGATAACGTTTCCTCGGATTTCCGCGGAGCTCCGCTTCACCGCGGCGCCTGCCGGGGTGTCGGAACACCCTGACGAGGCCTGACGGCACGCAGAGCGGCCCAGCACGTGCCGGGCACAGTCGTCAAAGATACCCGCCCCGTCCGAGACCGGTCACATCGGGGGTGGCTTCGGGACGCGGGGAACGGGCGCGGGGGCTCGTCGTTCCACCCTAGCCGATCCACCCGCGGGTGTGGGCGCTTCGACACGGGGAGCCGCAGGCCACCCGCGTGGGTTACAACGCGCCCCGGGCCCAGGTCATTCCCGCCCGCATGGCCCGGTCGAGTGGCCTTTATGGTCAATTGCGCCGTTCGGCCCACCGGCGGTCCTCGTTCGGTCAGGATGGGGCCGCTCAAGTCGTCCAAACCGGGGAGGTCCCCTCGTGTCAGCCGAGTTCGACCAGCTCGTCGCCCAGTTCGAACAGTTCCAGGCGAAGCTCAAGCGCGTCGACGACCAGTTCGCGAGCATCGGGCAGATGCAGCAGGAGCTGGCGGCGCTGGAGGCGGTCGCCACCTCACCCGACCGGGCCGTGACCGTGGTCGCCGGCCCGTCGGGGGCGATCAAGGACATCCGGCTGACCGACCTCGCGCTGCGCCAGTCGCCGCAGGCGCTGTCCGCCACGCTGATGACCACCCTCCGGCAGGCGGTCGCCGAGGCCGCGCGGCGGCAGGCGGGGATCGTCGAGGAGGCCATCGGCGACGACATGCACCTCACCGACCAGGTGCTGGAGACGCAGGCCCAGCTGTTCGGCACCACGCCGGAGGAGCTGAAGGCCACCCTCGCGCAGCAGGACACGCCGCCGCCCCCGCCCGCCGGCCGGCCCGCCGTGCCACCGCCGCCCCCGCCCGCGGGCCGCCCGCCGATGCCCCCGCAGCCGCCCGCACCGCCCGCGGCGGGGCCGCGCCCGCGGCCGCAGCGCCCCGCGCCCGAGCCCGACGACTTCTCGCAGGAGAACTTCCTGCGCCGCGACCAGCAGCAGACCCCTCCCCCGCCGCCGCGGTCCCAGCAGCGGCCTGAGGGCGGCGGCTACCTCAACCTCTACGACAACGAGGACCAGTGATGGCGCCGAAGGACGGGTACGCGGTCGACATCGCCGCGCTGACGAAGTACTCGGGCGACCTCAAGGGCAACAAGGAGGCCGTCGCGAAGGTCACCGAGCAGGTCGGCGAGACCGACGTCAGCGACAAGTCGTGGGGCATCGTCGGGCTGTTCGTGAAGCAGAAGTACTCCGACATGCTGAACGACCTCAAGGACCTGCTGAAGGAGATGGAGGACGGCCTCGAGTCGGCCTCGGACAAGATCGGCGGCGCGGCCAAGGCGTACCGGGACAAGGACGACGAGCACAAACAGAGCCTGGCCGACATCGTGAAACAACTCGACGACGTCGTCGTCAGGGACCTGAACGCCTGAGGGGGCAGTCGTGTCGGACCCACTGGGTTCCATCGAGATCGAGGACGAGAAGAGCTACGGCGACCAGGTCGTCGAGTCGATCCCCATCGCGGGTGATGGCTGGAAGGTGTTCCAGGCCGGCAAGGACGCGCTGGCCGACGGCAGCGTCAGCTTCGAGGACGTCCGCAGCGTCGCCGCGGAGGGCGGCGGGTTCGTGCAGTCGTGCATGGACGTCACGGAGATCGCCACCGACCCGATCGGCTGGCTCGTCGGCAAGGGCCTCGACTTCCTGATCGCCATCTGCCAGCCGCTGCAGGACGCCATCCACTTCGTCAGCGGCGACGGTGAGGAGCTGTCCCGCGCCGCGGGCAACTTCGGCAACATCGGGCAGGGCCTCGCCGACTTCGGCGAGCAGTTCGGCCGGCACGCGCAGGAGGCGCTGGCCAAGTGGGAGGGCCAGGCCGCCGAGACCGCGGCGGACAAGCTGGGCCAGTTCGCCGGCGGGATCGACGGGGTGGCCGCGAAGGCCGGCGACATCGCGCAGCTGCTGCAGATCTCCAGCATGATCATGACAGTCATCGAGGAGTTCATCAAAGGCCTGCTCACCGAGCTGATCACCTGGCTGATCATGATCTGGATCCCCGCGCTCGCGGCCGCGGTGCCGACGTGCGGCGGGTCCACGGCGGCGGCCGGCGCCGCGACCGGCGTGCGGGCGGCGCAGACCGGCTCGCGCGCGACGCGGCAGGTCAGCAAGCTGCAGCAGCTGCTGGACAAGATCCGCCAGGTCCTGGCGAACCTGAAGTCCTTCATGACGAACCTGAGGACGAACTTCAGCCGGGTCATGGACACCAAGAAGATGAACGCGAGCCTCGCACACCTGGAGGTCGAGTCGGCGCAGGCCGCGGGCCGCACCGCGAGCCGGTCGGCCCGGCTGTACGACTCGGCCGAGGGCATGGTGGGCAGCCGCGTCACCGACGGGCTCGGCAAGTCGCTGCGGAACAACGTCGTCGACACCGCGAAGGACCAGGTCAAGCCGTCGAAGGTCCCCGGGTACTTCGACGGCGTCAGCAAGGCCGTCGAGTACGGGGACACCGGCGAGGAGGCCTCGACGGAGGAAACCAAAGAGAACCTGGACTTCTGACCGATGACCTTCGACGCGAGCGCCGTCGCCGGCCTGGTCGTGGTGGTCCCGCTGCTGGTGTGGGCCCTGTGGGCCGTCCTCGGGCCCGTCGTGTTCCGGCTCGTCGTGCTGCCCGCGTTCGCCCGCGAGCGCGGCTGGCGGGCACGCGGGCGGTTCACCGGGTACGAGGCGGAGGACGAGCTGCCCGGCGACGGCAGCCAGGACTGGGAAACCCCGCTGCCGGGCATGCTGTGCGAGTTCGTCGGCACCCACGCCGGGCGGCCCGTGCACGGGGTCGAGGTCTCGGTGACGTACTGGCTGCGGCGGCTGCCCGGCCAGGTGCCGCGCCGGCGGGTGCGGTACTACTCCGTCGTCACCATGGCCGTGTCCGACCAGCCGTTCTCGGGCTTCAACGCGGAGCGGCGCGGCAGGGTGCTCAACGGGGACCCGATGGCGTTCTACCCGGACTTCGTCGAGTGGGCGCGGAACCGGAAGCTGCTGGACACCGGTGACGTGGTGCAGTCCGACGCGGGGATGCGGTCGGTGAGCTGGTTCGGGCACCTGTCCCGGCGGCGGCTGGTGCGCGCGTTGGACAAGCTCGCGGAGGCGGCGGCGTGAGCGTCCTCGAACACTTCGTCGTCGCCGTCTGCGGGTACGTGCTGGCCGCCGTGCTGCAGGCCGCCGGGATGCGGCTCTACCGCACGGGGTCGCGCGGACGCCGTCGCTTCGGGGTCGCGCTGCGGATCTCGGCCGGGCTCGTCAGCACCGTCACCACGACGTCGTGGCTGCTGCCCGCCGCCCTGTCGGGTGGACTGGCCGGCGGCGTGTTCATGTTCGTCTTCCTGTTCGTGTTCCTGCCATTCGTGGTGTGCTTCGTCGGGCTGCGCCTCGGCAAGCTGCGGGAACGGCGCGGGAAGACGGAGCCGGTCTGGCACGTCGTCCTGATCGGCGCGTTCGCGCTGGCCTGCCTGCTGCCCGGCACGGTCGCCACCGCCGATGGGCTCATGCACCTCACGGGCCTCGCCCAGCCCGTAGAGCTGAAGGTCACCGAGGTGATCGACCGGGACGCGCGGCCCGGCGACCGCCGCGGCTTCACCGACACCATCGACGGGGACTACGTCCTCGACGGGAAGGTCGAGCACCTCGAGGACAGCGCCTGGATGTCGCTGACCCCGCTGCCGAAGGAGGGCGACACCATCCGGGTCACCCTTTCCCGGCTGTGGCCGACGGTGATGATCGAGACCACCTCCGCCGCCTGGGTGATCGTCGGGTTCGGGGCCTTCGGTCTCGCCGCGGGCGGGGCCCTGATGGCCTTCGCGCTCCGGGAACGGAAACGGAGCGAGGAACCGGTGTGAGCGGAGGGCCCCGGACTTCGCGTCCGGGGCCCTCCGCTCCTCAGTCCTCGTCCGGCTTCGCGTGGTCCGGCTTGCCGGGGTTCGGGTCCCGGGACAGGTCGATCGCGGGGTGCCGTGGTGCCCCCTCGGGCGCCGCGTGGCGCCCTGTCGACGGAGCCTCCTGCGGGCTCCCGTTCTCGTCAGTGTTCACAGCGCCCTCCTCGTTCCGCTGGTGTGAACCCCTCCTCGGACACGCTACCGAGAACGGGCGCCGGGGATGAGACTCCCCCTGGTCACGCCGCGATTAGGTACTTTGTCCGGAACCAAGTCGGCCTCCGCGTGGTCGAACGGGGAAGACGAGGACGAGGAGGACTCCGGTGGGCTTCGACGTCAACGCCGACGAGCTGCGGCAGTACGCCGGCAAGCTCGACGCGCAGCACGGCACCGCGGGCGAGATCGCCGGCCTGGTCGGCAAGGCCGACGTGGGTGACAAGTCGTGGGGCGTGGTCGGCCTGTTCGTGAAGAACCAGTACACGCAGATGCTGGGCGACCTGAACGACCTGTTCGGCGACCTGCAGGAGGGGCTGCAGTCGGGCGCGGAGAAGTTCCGCGGCGCCGCCGAGGGCTACCAGGCCCAGGAGGACGCCGTGAAGAAGCTCCTCGACGGCCTGAAGATCGAGATCGAGAACCGGTAGGGGCACCGCGATGGCTGAGACCAAGACGAAGGCCGGTGGTGTCGAGATCACCACCGGGGAGAAGGACACGGGCCAGAAGGTCCAGGAGGCCATCCCCTTCTACGGGAACTACCTCAAGACCAAGGACGCGATCGGCAAGTTCAGCGACGGCGCCGACGGTTCCGAGGTGTCGAACCTGGCCTCCGAGGGCACGGCGCTGCTCGGCGCGGTCGGCACCAGCGCGTACGGCATCGCGACCGACCCGATCGGCTGGCTCGTCGGGCAGGGGCTGAACTTCCTGATCAGCGTGGTGCAGCCGCTGGAGGACGCGATCCACTTCGTCAGCGGCGACGGGCCCGCGCTGTCGCAGGCGGCGGAGAACTTCAACGCGATCGGCAAGGGTGTCGCCGACCTCGGCAATCGGTTCGAGCAGGAGCTGGCGGACTCGGTGACGAGCTGGGGCGGCCCCGCGGCCGAGGCGGCGAGCACGAAGCTGGGCGAGTTCGCGAACGGCATCGAGGGCGTCGCCGGGCAGGCGGGCGAGCTGGCGCGGATGCTCCAGATCTCCAGCATGATCATGACCGTGATCGAGGACTTCATCAAGGCGATCCTCACCGAGCTGATCACCTGGCTGATCATGATCTGGATCCCCGCGCTCGCGGCCGCGATCCCCAGCTTCGGGGCCTCCACGGCGGCGGCCGGTACGGCGACCGGGGTGCGTGCGGCGCAGACCGGCAGCCGGGTGTCGCGGATCATCGCGAAGCTGCGGGAGTTCCTCGACAAGATCATGGCCTTCCTGCGCAACCTCGCCACGCGGGTCGGCAACGTGCGCACGGCCTTCCAGCGGGCGATGGTCAACAAGCAGGTCGGCAGCGTCTTCGCCGACGCCAGCAAGGGCCTGGGCGACAAGTCGGCGCTGACGAAGCTGTGGAGCAAGGACGGCCTGCTCGGCGGCAGGCTGCAGGACGGCATCGGCAAGTCCCTGTGGAACACGACGCGCGATACAGCGGTGTCGGAGGCCGGGCTGGGCAAGGGCCAGAACGCGGGGATCGACAAACCGCTGCGGAACATCAGCGGCGGGCAGAAGGCCGCGGAGGTCGACAACGTCGGAGACGACCAGTCCAAGGGTGAGACCGAGGGCTACCTGGACATCTGATCGTGGGTGAGTTCGAGCTGCGGGCCGCGCTGGCGGTGCTGGTTCTCCTCGTGCTGCCGCTTGGCTCCTTGTTCTGGTGGTTCCGCCGCAAGGAACAGCGCGAGAACCGTGAGCAGGCCGACGCGCTGGCCACCCTCGCCGCCTCCCTCGGCGGTGCGGTGGCCGGACGAGAGGAGGCCACGGCGTGGTCCGCCGCACTTCAGCCGCCATTCAAGGCCGACACTCCAGGCCTGATCAACTGGCTGGGCACCGTGCGGAAGCCACGCTTCGAGACGGCCCTGGACTTCCGGCACGGCGGCTGGCCGGTCCGGGTCAGCGAGGCCTCGATGCGTAAGGCCGTCTCCAACGGCACGATCACGTCCTACGAACACCGCATCGACGTGGCCACCGGCCCACTGCCGCCGATGAAACTCCACCGCCGCTTGCACACGGACTTCCTCGGCCGCCCGGTGAAACCGGGCAGCGTTCTGGCCTTCGGCGGCAAGCCGGTGCGAGAAGCGCCCGCGACGGTCAGAGAAGGCCCTTGGCTGGAAGTAGACCTCCCGCACCCCGCCAGCACGGACTGGGTCGCGTTCGCGAGTGATCCCGCCGACGCACCGCTCACCCCAGAGGCGCTCGACTGGCTCTCCCAGAACATCGGCCGCCTGCCGTGGGGCCTCACGTTCGAGGCGGGACTGCTGTACACCACCTGGCCCACCCGCATCGACCCGCGAACCCTGCTCACCACCGTCGACGCCATCCTCGGGCTCCTCGACCGCATCCCCGGCGCCCGCCGGGCGTAAAAAAGCGAAGCCCCCGGCTCCTTCGCAGGAACCGGGGGCTTCGCGTTACGACAGGATCAGCGGAAGTCGCGACCGAAGTCGTAGTCGTCCAGCGGGACGGCGGCACCCGTGCCGCTGCCGAACACGTCCGGGGTGTAGTAGCCGTCGTCGTAGGACGGGATGGCGTACGCCGCCACCCTGGCCTCCTCGGTCGGCTGCACCTGGATGTTGCGGTAGCGGTTGATGCCCGTACCGGCCGGGATCAGCTTACCGATGATCACGTTCTCCTTGAGGCCCACGAGCTTGTCGCTGCGGCCGTTGATCGCCGCATCGGTCAGCACCCGCGTGGTCTCCTGGAACGACGCCGCCGACAGCCACGAGTCCGTGGTCAGCGAGGCCTTCGTGATACCCATCAGCACCGGACGACCCGAGGCCGGCTGCCCGCCCTCGGCCACGACCTGCCGGTTCGTCGCCTCGAACTTCGTCCGCTCGGGCAGCTCGCCCGGCAGGAAGTCCGTCGAACCGGAGTCGATGATCGTCACCCGGCGCAGCATCTGCCGGACGATGACCTCGATGTGCTTGTCGTGGATCGACACACCCTGCGCCCGGTACACCTTCTGGACCTCGTCCACCAGGTGCATCTGCGCCTCACGCGGCCCCATGACCCGCAGGACCTCGTGCGGGTCCGGCGTGCCCTCGAGCAGCGGCTGCCCGACGGCGACGTGGTCACCGTCCGCCAGCGGGCCGGTCGGCGTGTTCGCGAGGCGCTGGCGCTTCGACAGCTTGTCGAAGACGATCTCCTCGCTGCCGTCGTCCGGGATCAGCGTGATCTTCCAGAACCGCTCACTCTCCTCGATGCGCACGCGGCCATCGACGTCGGCGATCGGCGCCTTGCCCTTCGGCACACGGGCCTCGAACAGCTCCGTGACACGCGGCAGACCCGTCGTGATGTCGTCACCGGCGACACCACCCTGGTGGAACGTACGCATCGTCAGCTGCGTACCCGGCTCACCGATCGACTGGGCGGCGACGATACCGACGGCCTCACCCACGTCCACCAGCTTGCCGGTCGCCATCGAGCGGCCGTAGCAGGTCGCACACACCCCGACGGCCGACTCGCAGGTCAGCACGCTGCGGACCTTGACCGTCGTGATGCCGCTGGACAGCAGCTTCTCGATGGCCGGGTCGCCGAGGTCGTCGCCGGCGTTGAGCACGACGTTGCCCTGGGCGTCCTTGGCGTCCGTGGCAAGGGTGCGGGCGTAGGCGCTGGTCTCGACGTGCTGGGCACGCACGATCCGGCCGTCGCCGAGGTCCTCACCGATCGGCATGTTGATGCCGCGGCGGGTACCGCAGTCGACCTCGCGGACGATGACGTCCTGCGAGACGTCCACCAGACGACGGGTCAGGTAACCCGAGTCGGCGGTCCGCAGCGCGGTGTCGGCCAGACCCTTCCGGGCACCGTGGGTGGCGATGAAGTACTCGGCCACCGACAGGCCCTCGCGGAAGTTCGCCTTGATGGGGCGCGGGATGTACTCACCCTTCGGGTTCGACACCAGACCACGCATCCCGGCGAGCGACCGGACCTGGGTCATGTTGCCCGCCGCACCGGACTTCACGATCATCGAGATCGGGTTGTCCTCGGGGAAGGCGTCCTCCATGACCTTGGCGACGTCGTCGGTCGCCTGGCTCCACACCTTGACCAGCTCGTTGTTGCGCTCGGCGTGCGAGAGCTGACCGCGCTGGTAGCGCTTCTCGACCTGGTCGGCCTTGGCCTCGTACTGGTCGAGGATCTCCTTCTTCTCCTTGGGCACCACGACGTCGGTGATCGACACCGTCACGCCGGACCGCGTCGCCCAGTAGAAGCCGGCGTCCTTGAGCCGGTCCAGGGTCTGCGCCACCTGCGTCATCGAGTACCGCTCCGCGAGGTCGTTCACGATCGCGGCCTGCCGCTTCTTCGGCATCGGCTCGTTCACGAACGGGTAGTCCGCGGGCAGCAGCTCGTTGAACAGCACCCGGCCCAGGGTGGTCTCGGCCAGCCACGGCTGACCGGGCTCCCAGCCGGACTCGGCGAGCTTGGCGGCGTCCTCCTTGCCCGGCTGCCGGTCGTTGATCCGGATCTTGATCGGGGCGTGCAGACCCAGCGCCTTGCGGTCGAAGGCCATGATCGCCTCGGCCGGCGAGGAGTACGCCTGCCCGGCACCGGTCGCGTTCTCGTCGAGACGCGTCAGGTGGAACAGACCCGTGACCATGTCCAGACGCGGCATGGCGAGCGGGCGGCCCGACGCCGGCGACAGGATGTTGTTCGCCGACAGCATCAGGATCCGGGCCTCGGCCTGCGCCTCGGCCGACAGCGGCAGGTGCACCGCCATCTGGTCACCGTCGAAGTCCGCGTTGAACGCCTCGCAGACCAGCGGGTGCAGCTGGATGGCCTTGCCCTCGACCAGCTGCGGCTCGAAGGCCTGGATACCGAGGCGGTGCAGCGTCGGCGCGCGGTTGAGCAGCACCGGGTGCCCGGTGATGACCTCTTCCAGCACGTCCCACACGGCCGGGCGGGCCCGCTCGACCATCCGCTTCGCGGACTTGATGTTCTGCGCGTGGTTCAGGTCGACCAGCCGCTTCATCACGAACGGCTTGAACAGCTCCAGCGCCATGTCCTTGGGCAGACCGCACTGGTGCAGCTTCAGCTGCGGGCCGACGATGATGACCGAACGGCCCGAGTAGTCGACGCGCTTGCCGAGCAGGTTCTGGCGGAACCGGCCCTGCTTGCCCTTGAGCAGGTCGGACAGCGACTTCAGCGGCCGGTTGCCAGGGCCGGTGACCGGACGGCCGCGGCGGCCGTTGTCGAACAGCGCGTCGACGGCCTCCTGCAGCATCCGCTTCTCGTTGTTGACGATGATCTCGGGCGCGCCGAGGTCGATCAGCCTCTTGAGGCGGTTGTTCCGGTTGATGACCCGGCGGTACAGGTCGTTCAGGTCGGACGTGGCGAACCGGCCACCGTCGAGCTGCACCATCGGGCGCAGGTCCGGCGGGATCACCGGGACGGCGTCGAGCACCATGCCACGCGGGTCGTTGCCGGTGGCCTGGAAGGCCGCCACGACCTTGAGCCGCTTGAGGGCGCGGAGCTTCTTCTGCCCCTTGCCGCTGCGGATCGTCTCGCGCAGGCTCTCGGCCTCGGCGTTGACGTCGAACTCGGTGGCCAGCTTCTGGATGGCCTCCGCGCCCATGCCGCCGGTGAAGTACTCGCCGTAGCGGTCGTACAGCTCGCGGTAGAGCATCTCGTCCGCGATCAGCTGCCGCGGCTCGAGCTTGGTGAAGGTCGTCCAGATCTCCTCGAGCCGGTCCAGCTCGCGCTGGGCCCGGTCGCGGAGCTGGCGCATCTCACGCTCGCCGCCCTCCTTGACCTTGCGGCGCACGTCGGACTTGGCGCCCTCGGCCTCGAGCTGCGCCAGGTCGGCCTCGAGCTTCTGCGCCCGCGCCTCGATGTCGGCGTCGCGCTTGGTCTCGATGTTCTTGCGCTCGACCCCGATCTCGTTCTCGAGCGTCGGCAGGTCGTTGTGCCGCAGCTCCGTGTTCACCCCGGTGATCACGTAGGCCGCGAAGTAGATGATCTTCTCGAGGTCCTTCGGGGCCAGGTCGAGCAGGTAGCCCAGCCGCGACGGCACGCCCTTGAAGTACCAGATGTGGGTGACCGGGGCGGCCAGCTCGATGTGGCCCATCCGCTCACGGCGCACCTTGGCACGGGTGACCTCGACACCGCAGCGCTCGCAGATGATGCCCTTGAAGCGGACCCGCTTGTACTTACCGCAGTAGCACTCCCAGTCCCGGGTGGGGCCGAAGATCTTCTCGCAGAAGAGGCCGTCCTTCTCGGGCTTGAGCGTGCGGTAGTTGATGGTCTCCGGCTTCTTCACCTCGCCGAAGGACCACTGGCGGATGTCATCCGCGGTGGCCAGGCCGATCCGGAGCTCATCGAAGAAATTGACGTCCAGCACGTCCTTGCATCCCCTTGGGGTAGATGTGGCTAGAGGGGTCGGCTACCTGGGGCGGGAGACGCGGGAGGTGTCTCCCGCCCCAGGCGGCTGGGTCATTGCGCGATGTCGTCCACCGAGGGCGACTCGTTGCGGGACAGGTTGATGCCGAGGTTCGCCGCGGCGCGCTCGAGGTCCTCGTCGTCGGAGTCGCGCATCTCGATCGCCGCACCGTCGGAGGACAGGACCTCCACGTTGAGGCAGAGCGACTGCAGCTCCTTCAACAGCACCTTGAACGACTCCGGGATCCCCGGGTCCGGGATGTTCTCGCCCTTGACGATCGCCTCGTACACCTTCACGCGGCCGACCACGTCGTCCGACTTGATCGTCAGCAGCTCCTGCAGCGTGTAGGCGGCGCCGTAGGCCTGCATCGCCCAGCACTCCATCTCACCGAAGCGCTGGCCACCGAACTGCGCCTTACCACCCAGCGGCTGCTGGGTGATCATCGAGTACGGGCCGGTGGACCGGGCGTGGATCTTGTCGTCGACCAGGTGGTGCAGCTTGAGGATGTACATGTAGCCGACCGCCACCGGGTACGGGAACGGCTCGCCGGAACGTCCGTCCAGCAGCACCGCCTTGCCGTCCGGCTGGACCAGGCGCTCACCGTCGCGGTTCGGCTTGGTCGAGGCCAGCAGGCCCGTCAGCTCCTCCTCCTTCGCGCCGTCGAACACCGGGGTCGCGGTGTTGGTGCCGGGGTCGACGTCGTAGAGCTCCTCGGGCAGGTTCTGCGCCCACTCGGGGTTGCCCTCGACCTTCCAGCCCTGCGACGCCAGCCAGCCCAGGTGCAGCTCGAGGATCTGGCCGATGTTCATGCGTCGCGGCACACCGTGGGTGTTCAGCACGATGTCGACCGGGGTGCCGTCCTCCATGAACGGCATGTCCTCGACCGGCAGGATCTTGCCGATGACACCCTTGTTGCCGTGCCGGCCGGCGAGCTTGTCGCCCGGCTGGATCTTCCGCTTCTGGGCCACGTAGACGCGGACCAGCTCGTTGACGCCCGGGGGCAGCTCGTCGTCGTCCTCGCGGGAGAACACGCGGATGCCGATGACCTTGCCGGTCTCGCCGTGCGGCACCTTCAGCGAGGTGTCGCGGACCTCGCGGGCCTTCTCGCCGAAGATCGCGCGGAGCAGGCGCTCCTCCGGGGTCAGCTCGGTCTCGCCCTTCGGCGTGACCTTGCCGACCAGGATGTCGCCGTCGCGGACCTCGGCACCGATGCGGATGATGCCGCGCTCGTCCAGGTCGGCCAGCACCTCTTCGGAGACGTTCGGGATGTCCCGGGTGATCTCCTCGGCACCGAGCTTGGTGTCGCGCGCGTCGATCTCGTGCTCCTCGATGTGGATCGAGGTGAGCACGTCGTCCTGCACGAGCCGCTCGGAGAGGATGATCGCGTCCTCGTAGTTGTGGCCCTCCCACGGCATGATCGCGACGAGCAGGTTCTTGCCCAGCGCCATCTCGCCGTTCTCGGTGGACGGCCCGTCCGCGATGACCTGGCCCGCCTCGACCCGGTCGCCCTCGTTGACGATCGGCCGGTGGTTGAAGCACGTGCCGTGGTTGGTGCGGCGGAACTTGTACAGCCCGTAGCTCTTCCGCGTGCCGTCGTCGTGCATGATCGTGATCAGGTCGGCGGAGAGCTCCTCCACCACACCGGCCTGCTCGGCGACGATCACGTCACCGGCGTCGATCGCGGCACGCAGCTCCATGCCGGTGCCGACCAGCGGCGCCGAGTTGCGCAGCAGCGGCACGGCCTGGCGCTGCATGTTCGCACCCATCAGCGCGCGGTTGGCGTCGTCGTGCTCGAGGAACGGGATCATCGCCGTGGCGACCGACACCATCTGGCGCGGCGACACGTCCATGTAGTCCACGTCCATCGGGTCGATCAGCTCGACCTCGCCGCCCTTCCGGCGGACCAGCACGCGGTCCTCGGCGAAGTGGCCGTCGTCGGTCAGCGGCGCGTTGGCCTGCGCCTTGACGAACCGGTCCTCCTCGTCGGCCGTCAGGTAGTCGATCTGGTCGGTGACCCGGCCCTCGACGACCTTGCGGTACGGCGTCTCGATGAAGCCGAACGGGTTGACCCGCGCGTAGGAGCACAGCGAGCCGATGAGGCCGATGTTCGGGCCTTCCGGCGTCTCGATCGGGCACATGCGGCCGTAGTGCGACGGGTGGACGTCGCGGACCTCCATGCCGGCGCGCTCACGGGACAGACCACCGGGGCCGAGCGCCGAGAGGCGGCGCTTGTGGGTCAGGCCCGACAGCGGGTTGTTCTGGTCCATGAACTGCGACAGCTGCGAGGTGCCGAAGAACTCCTTGATCGCCGCCACGACGGGGCGGATGTTGATCAGGGTCTGCGGCGTGATCGCCTCGACGTCCTGGGTGGTCATCCGCTCCTTGACCACGCGCTCCATGCGGGAGAGGCCGACCCGGATCTGGTTCTGGATCAGCTCACCCACGGTGCGCAGGCGCCGGTTGCCGAAGTGGTCGATGTCGTCGACCTCGACCGGGATGGTCTGGCCGTTGATCTCCATCTTGTCCTCGCCGGCGTGCAGCCGGACCAGGTACTCGATGGTGGTGACGATGTCCTCTTCGGTCAGCGTGCCGGTCTCGTACGGCAGGTCGAGACCCAGCTTCTTGTTGACCTTGTAGCGGCCGACCTTGGCCAGGTCGTAGCGCTTGTCCTTGAAGAACAGGTTCTCCAGCAGGGCCTGGGCGCTCTCCTTCGTCGGCGGCTCGCCCGGGCGCAGCTTGCGGTAGATGTCGAGCAGCGCCTCGTCGGTGCCGGCCGTGTGGTCCTTCTCGAGCGTCGCGAGCAGGGTCTCGGAGAACGAGAAGCGCTCGCGGATCTGCTCGGTGGACCAGCCGAGGGCCTTCAGCAGCACGGTGACGGGCTGACGGCGCTTGCGGTCGATGCGGACACCGACGGTGTCGCGCTTGTCGACGTCGAACTCCAGCCAGGCACCGCGGCTCGGGATGATCTTGACGCTGAAGACGTCCTTGTCGGTCGTCTTGTCGATCGCCTGGTCGAAGTAGACGCCGGGCGAGCGGACGAGCTGGGACACCACGACACGCTCGGTGCCGTTGATGATGAAGGTGCCCTTGTCGGTCATCACGGGGAAGTCACCCATGAAGACCGTCTGGCTCTTGATCTCGCCGGTGTTGTTGTTGACGAACTCCGCCGTGACGAACAGCGGAGCCGCGTAGGTCATGTCCTTGTCCTTGCACTCCTCAACGGAGGCCTTGACCTCGTCGAAGCGCGGGTCGGAGAAGGACAGCGACATCGAGCCCTGGAAGTCCTCGATGGGTGAGATCTCGTTCAAGACCTCTTCGAGGCCGCCGACCGGGTTCTCCTCGCCCTCTTCGACCCGGCGCTGGAACCACTTCTCGTCACCGGTGAACCACTGGAACGACTGGATCTGCACGTCGAGCAGATTGGGCGTGGCGAGCGGTTCGCGGATCTTCGCGAAGGAGACGCGCTTCGGGGCTCCGGGGATTCCCGTCGGGTTCGGGTCGGATACAGCAGAGGTGGTCGCAGCAGTGGCCTGGTTCGCGGGAGAGACTGCCAAGATGCGTCCTTCCGGGGACAATGAGCGGTGAGCAGCCGCCATAGCGTCAACTATTGCGACTGTCAAGGGTGCCGTGGTGCCCACTATCCTAACTGCCGTGCCCGGGCAGCCTGAAAGAGGGCAGCGCAAAGAAGCAGTCTAGCCCGAATGACGTGTTCTGTCGAGGGGCGCTCCCGATGGGGCCCAGATCTCGATCACACCGTCTTCAGGTATGCCTCCCAGCCTCGCCCTCCCGCAGGGCGTCGCCGTCGCCAGTAAGCGTGACCCCCCGGCGCCGTTCAGTCAAGATGCCACGCCCTCAACCCGCCGGTTGGCGCAATGTGGTCGGCATGTGCACAGGGGGTGAGGTCGTCGCGGTGAGCTGCGGGTTCGCGGGACGCCCGGCACGCGGCGGCGGGGTGCGACCGGGACCCGGGGCGCGGATTCGACGCCTCACGAGGGCCGTTCGGGGCAGGACCGGTGCCCCCGTCCGGGGCCGTGCGCCGCGTCGGGACGCGGCGCACGGCAAGGGGTGGCTCAGCCGGTGAAGTCGAGGCACATGGCCGCCACGTAGCGGTTGGTGCCGAGCTTCATCCAGCGGTCGTCGGTGCGGCCGCACGCCGTGTAGCCGCCGCCGGTGACCAGTGACTGCACGCACACGTGCGTGCCCTTCGTCAGCAGCCCGACGGCCGTGGCGCTGGTCCGCGGAGCGGTGCGGATCTTGATCGACTCCGCCGCCTGGTACCGGCAGTCGTCGGCACTGGCGGCCGGTGCGGCCACCCCCACCACCGTGAAGCCCGCGGCGAAGACGGCCGCTCCCAGCATTCCCAGCACGCGAGTGCGCATTCAGGTTCCCCTCGTCGGTGACGGGGCCCCGGGCGGAGCCCCGATGATCACCGACGCGGCGGCGCGCGGCGCGGTTCCGCCGTCAGCGCGAGGGTGACGGGGGTGCCGGCGAGGTGCTCGGGGCCGGGCTGGTCGCCGCGGGGTTCTCGGAGTTGTAGGTGTCCAGCGAGGACACCTTCCACTTGCCGTCGACGTCCTGCAGGTTCATCCACAGCTGGGCGCTGCCGCTGGAGGTCTGGTTCTGGTCGGTGCGCGTCGCGGTCTGGTCGACGAACACCATGACCCTCGCGCGGTCGCCCTCCAGGCTGATCACCGCGCTGCGGGTCACCTTCACCGTGACGACGATCTTCTGCTGCGGCGCGAGGCGCTGCACCTCGCCCATGAGCGAGTTGTACCTGGCGCGGACCTCGTCGGTGATCAGCAGGTCCTTCGCCGCGTTCTGGGTCTTCGCGATGTCGTTGAAGTCGTAGGAGAACAGCGTCTCGGCCGCGTTCGTGGCGGCCTGGTTGACCTGGGCGGTGCGGGCCACGTCCACCAGCGCGGTGTTGGCCGTCACGGCCTCCAGGCGGTTGTCCTCGATCCGGAACCACGCCGCGAACCCGGCCAGCACGATCGCCAGCCCGAACAGCGCACCGGCGACGACGAACGGGTTGCGGCTCCGGCGCGCGGGCTCGGGTTCCTCGGGTTCCTCCGGCTCCGCGACGGCCGCCTCGGCCTGCGCGTAGTCGGCGGGCTTCGGCTCGCCCTCGTCACGCGCCTTCGGGCGCGGGCTGGGCCGGACCTGCTCCTCCTGCCCCGTCACCTCGGGCTCGGGCGTGTCCTGCTGCGGGCGCGGGGTCGGCGAAGGACGACGCAGGCCCGCCACCTTGGGTCGCCGCACCGGCTGCGGACGGCCGGGGTTGCTGGATGGCACTACGAACTCCGTTCCTGCTGGTCCTGCCTACTGCCCGCTGCTCACGAGCGGCACCGAACCGATCTGGGACACCTTCCAGTCCTGCCCGACCCTGGTCAGCTGCACCTCGAGCCGCAGCGGCTTGGCGACCGGCTGCTGCCCCTCCTTGGTGACCTGCGTGACGATGGCCGCCAGGAAGCTGGCCTTGCCCTGGTGGTTGTCGAGCTCCTCCACGCCGATGTCCTGCACCGTCGTGGTGACCTTGGTCTTGGCGTCGGTCATCGCCTGCCGGTAGGTCTGCTCGGTGTTCTTGATCTGGGTCTGGTACTCCGGGGTCGAAACGTCCAGCTGCCGCTGGAAGTAGGCGTCCGGGTTCGTGTAGTCCAGCTCGGTGAACGCCTTCACCGCGACCGCGCCCTGCCTGCTCACGTCGTCACGGGCCTTGGCGAGCGCGACGTCGTCGTCCCCGGAGGCCGACCACCACTGGATGCCGAAGACCGCGGCCACGATCAGGGCCGCGGCGGCCAGCGCCGCCGAGCCCCACAGCAGGTAGCGGGCCGGCACGGCGTCCCGCGAGGCCGGCTCGCCGGTCTCCTCGGCGCCGGTCTCGGGTGCCTCCTGGTCCTCGGAACTCATATCTCTCCAGAGTAGACAGCGGGTGTGCGGTTCCGGTCAGCCGGGCAGGCCGAGCAGGGAGGACAGGCTGGTGATGGACACCGCGGGCGAGCCCGCGACCCCCGGCGTACCCGCCAGCTCGGCGAGCTGCTGCTCCGGCCGGTCGGCGTTGGCGGCGACCTGCTGGTCGGTGGGGATCACCGGCACGCCGTTGTAGGGCGCGTTCTGCGAGCCGCGGACGTCGATCGGGCTGCCGGTCGGCTCGGCGCAGTAGGCGTTCCAGTCCGGCTGGCGCGGGGTCGTGTCCGCGCCCGTCCGGTACTTGCCCGGGTCCTGGTAGCCCTTGGTGCACGCCGGCGGGTCGAACAGGTTCAGCACGAGCCCGAGGTGCGCCGTGCCGTCGCCGGGCACCACGGACCGGGCGCCCACGGCCAGCACCGGGTAGCTCACCAGCACCTGCTCGATGCCGTTCTGCCTGGTCAGCAGCAGGTTGGACGTGGTGAGCAGGTTCGCGAACAGCGCACCGAGACCGGGGCCGGTGTCCGTGACGAGCTGGTTGAGCGACTGCGCCGCACCCGGCGCGGCCTCGATCAGCTTGCGCAGGTCCCCGTCCGAGGACTTGAGCGTGGCCGACAGCTGGTTGAGGTTGCGGCTGAACTCGGCCATGTTCGACGCCTCGGCGTTCTGGGTGTCGAGCACCTTGCCGCCGGCGTCGAGCAGCTGCACGGTCTGGGGCAGGTTCTCCTGCGCGGACTTCGTGAAGTCACGCAGGGTGTCCAGCAGCACCTGCAGGTCGCCACCGGTGCCGTTGAAGGCGTTGTACGACTCGTCGACGACGGTTCGCAGCGCGTCGGTGGGCACCGACCGGGCGAGCGCGTCGAGGTCGCCGATCACCTGTTCGGTCGCGATCGGCGTCTTGGTCTTCTCCGCCGGGATGACCGAGCCGGCCCGCAGGTACGGCCCGCCGGTGCCGGTGGGCCGGAGGTCGACGAACTGCTCACCGACGGCGGACCGGTCGGCGATCACGGCCTGCAGGTCGGCGGGCACGTCGGGGGCGCTGGGGTCGATGTTCAGGTCGGCCTCCAGCCCGCTCGCGGTGAGGCGCAGCTGCCCGACCTTCCCGATGTTGTAGCCGCGGTAGGTGACCTCGGCTCCGGTGAAGATCCCGCCCGAGGAGTTGAGTTCGAGCTTGACCGTGTACCCCTCCTGCCCGAACACCTGGCCAAGGCCGGCGAAGCGGATCAGCGCGTACACCACCGCGACGACCGAGATCACCAGGAACGCGACGAGCTTGATCTTCGTGCTGCGGACCAGCATCAGGCACCCCCTCCCGACAGCAGGCCGAAGAGACCGGCGAGGCCGCCCTGCGACTGCTGGCTGCTGCCCGTGTTCCCGGTGGTACCGCTCGTACCCGTGGTACCGGACGACGTGCCCAGGTCGAGTGGCAGCGGCAGCGGCGCGTTGCCCGACGAGGGGCTACCGCCGGCGAGGTTCTGCGGCAGGATCCCGGACAGCGGGTTGTCCCGGCTGCGGCCGAGGTTCTGCAGCACGTTCTGCAGGTTCAGGTCGATCTTCGCGTACAGGTTGAAGTAGTCGCCCTTCGCGCCCTGCACCGCCGAGTCGGTGAACGGGTAGGTCAGCAGCAGCTCCAGCGACTTCGGCAGGTCCGCGCCCGCCTCGCCGAGCTTCTGCAGCGTCGGCAGCAGCGCCCGCAGGTCCGCGACCAGGTCCTCCTGGCTCTTGTTGATCGTGTCGACCGTGACGCCGGACAGGTTCTGCAGCGCCTGCAGCATCGTGACGAGCTGGGTGCGCTGCTGCTCCAGCACGGCGAGCCCGGGGCCGAGGTTGTCGATCGCGCCCGCGAGCCGGTCCTTCTGCGTGACGAGGGTGGCCGACAGCCGGTTGAGCCCGTCCAGCGCGCGGGTGATGTCGCCCGACTGCTTGTCCAGCGTCGTGACCAGCTGGTTGGCGTTGTCGAGCAGGTTGCGGATGTCGGGCTCGCGGCCCTCGGTCGCGGAGTTGAGCTCCTTGGTGATGGTGTTGAGCTGCTCGACCCCGCCGCCGTTGAGCAGCATCGACAGCGCGCCGAGCACCTCCTCCACGTCGACGCTGCGGTTGGTGCGCGCGAGCGGGATCTCGGCGTTGTCCGCGAGCGTGCCCTGCGCGAGGTCCTCACCGGGCGAGGACAGCTCGACGTACTTCTCGCCGAGCAGGCTCGACTGGCGGATGTTGGCCAGTGCGTTGGCGGGCAGCTTGACGTCGCCGTTGATCTGCATGGTCACCTCGGCGTGCCAGCCGTCCGGTGTGAGCCCGATCGACTCGACGCGGCCGACGGCGACCTCGTTGACCTTCACGCCGGACTTGGGCACGAGGTCCAGCACGTCCTGGAACTGGGCCTTCACCGTGTACGGGTGCTCGCCGAGGTCGGCGCCGCCCGGCAGCGGGACGTCGTAGATCCCGCCGAACCCGCAGCCGGTGAGGGTCAGCGTGGCGGCCACACCCGTGGCGAGGAGTGCGAAGCGCTTCACTGCGACGCCCCCGATCCGACCAGGTCGACGAACGGCAGCGGCAGCGGCAGCAGTTCGCCGTGCTGCAGCGCGTACGCCGTCTGCGCCAGCGACGGCAGCTTCAGCGTGCCATCGAGGATCCCGGCGACCGGGTCGCACAGCTGGCCGATCGCGGGACCGACCTGCCCGGCCTGCTTGAGGAGCCCGCAGATCATCACCAGCGGCGGCTGGGTCAGCTCGTTGAGGTTCGGCCGCGCGTCGAGCGTGCCCGAGGAACCGTTGTACGCGTTGATCACGTTGCCGAGGCCGACCGGTGCGACGTCGAGGATCTGCGCGAGCGCGCTGCGCTGGTCGACGAGCACCTTCGTCACGCTCGCCAGGTTGTCCACGTTGGTGCGCAGCTTGTCGTGGTGGGAGTCGATGAACTGCTGCACCATGCCCAGCGTCGTGCCGAGCTGCTGCACCGTCGCGGCGAGGTTGTCCTTCTCCCCCGCCAGGTAGCCGCTGACGTCGGCCAGCTTCGACTCGAACTGCCGCACCTGGGTGTCGCTGTTCGCCAGCGTCTGCGAGAAGTCCGCGAGGTTGGTGATCGTCGCGAACAGGTCGTTTTTGTTGCCGGACAACGTGGTGGACAGCTGGCTCAGCTTGGTAATCGTGTCGTGCAGGGACTGGCCGTTGCCGTCGAAGTTCTTCGCCAGCGTGGTCAGCAGGTCCGACAGCGAGCCGTTGGCGTTGAGGCCGTTGGGCCCGAGGTCCTGGCTGATCTTGTTGAGGCTCGCGTACAGGTCGTCGACCTCGATCGGCACCGCGGTGCGGTCGAGCGGGATCGTGGCGCCCTCGGCGATGACCTTCCCGCCGGTGTAGGCGGGCGCGAGCTGCACGTACCGGTCGCTGACCAGGGAGGGCGCGATGATCGCGGCCTGCGCGTCGGCCGGGATCGCGACCGACCGGTCGTACTCCATGTCGACGCGCACCTCGTTGCCCATCGGCTGGACGCTCGTGATCGTGCCCATTTCGACGCCGAGCACACGCACGCTGTTGCCGACGTAGAGGCCGACGGCGCTCGGGAAGTACGCGGTGAGGTGCTTCTTGTTGGCGTCCTTGAGGGTCCACCACAGCACCCCGGCGACGACGAGCCCCAGCACGCACGCGATGGCGACGCCGCGCGCGAGCGACTGTCCGAAGCGGGTGTCCGTCATTTCTGGTTGCACCCCTCCTGGTTCAGCGGGCCGATCGACGGCAGCAGCAGCCCGCAGATGTAGTTGTCGAACCAGTGCCCGTTGCCGACGGTGTTGGTGAACACCCGGATGTAGGGCGCGAAGCGCGCGATGCCCTGCGCGAGCGAGTCCTGGTTGCGCTGGAGCATCGAGGTGAGCTGGTCGAGCGAGTCCAGCACGGGGGTCAGCTGCTTGTCGTTGTCGTCGATGAGGCCCTTGAGCTGCCTGGACAGCTCCTGTGAGCCGGTCAGCAGCGTGGAGATCGCCTGCTCCCGCTTGGCGATCTCGTCCAGCAGCTGGTTGCCGTCCGCGAGCAGCTTGGTCAGCTCGGCGTCGCGGTCGGCCAGCGTCTGGCTGATCTGGCGGGTGTTCGCGAGCAGCTGGGACAGCTGGCTGTCGCGTTTGGCGATGGTGTCCGACAGCTGCTGCAGGCCCGACAGCGCGCCCTTGACGGAGTCGGGCGTGCCGGACAGCGTCTGCGACAGCGTGTCGAAGCTCTGCGCGAGCTGCCCGGTGTCGATCTGGTCCACTGTGGACGACAGGTCGCGGAAGGCGTCGATCACGTCGTAGGGCGCGAGCGTGCGTTCCTTCGGGATGGTCGTGCCGGGGTCCAGCGCCCGGTCCCCCACCGGGTCCAGCGCGAGGTACTTCTGCCCGAGCAACGTCTTGATCTTGATCGCGGCCGCGGTCTTGTCGCCCAGCCACGTGTCCTTGACCTTGAACGACACCTTGACCTGGGCGCCGTCGAGCTCGACGTCGGTCACCTTGCCGACCTTGACGCCGGCGACGCGCACCTCGTCGTCCGGCTTGAGCCCGGCGGCCTCGGTGAAGTCGGCGCTGTAGGTGGTGCCGGCGCCGATGAGCGGCAGGTCGTCGGCGTTGAGCGCGACGACGAGACCGAGCGCCATCAGCACGAGGCCGACGACGGCGATCGGCACGGGGTTGCGGCTGGAGAAGCTTTTCATCCCTTGCACCGGTCCTGCGTCACGGGCATCAGCGGCACGCTGATCTGCGGAACGAGCGGCGGGAGCGCGACCGTGCCGCCCGCCGAGCAGAGGTAGAAGTTGAACCAGGAGCCGTAGTCCGCGGTGCTCGTCAACGTGGTCACCTTCTGCGGCAGGTACTGGAGGAAGTGCTCGACCAGCGCCTGGTTGTCGTTGAGGTTGTCGCTGAGCACCCCGAGCGCCTGGATGTCGCCCTTGAGCGGGGCGCGGGCCTTGTCCAGCAGCCCCGCGGTGGTGTTCGCCAGCCCGCCCAGCGCGTCGATCGCGTCGCCGATGGGCTTGCGGTCCTGCGCCAGCCCGGTCACGAGCTGCTGCAGGTTGACGATCAGCGTGTTCAGCTGCGGGGTGTGCGCGTTGACCGTGTCGAGCACGCTGTTCAGGTTGTCGATGACCTGGCCGATGACCTGGTCCTTCTGCGCGATCGTGGTGGTCAGCGTCGCGGTGTGGGCGAGCAGGCTGTCGATCGTGCCGCCCTCGCCCTGCATCACCTGGATGATCTCGTAGGACAGCTTGTTCACGTCGTCCGGGTTGAGCGCGGCGAACAGCGGTTTGAAGCCGTTGAACAGCTCGTCCAGGTCGAGCGCGGGCGTGGTGTGGTCGATCGGGATGGTCGCACCCGGCTTGAGCGGGCCGGTGTCGCCGCCGGTGCCCTGCCCGAGCGCGATGTAGCGCTGGCCGACGAGGTTGCGGTACTTGATCGTCGCCGTGACGTTCGCGGGCAGCGTGCGGCCGGAGTCGACCTCGAAGTCCACCTGCGCCTGGCGCCGGTCGACGATCTTCACGCCGGTGACCTGGCCGACGCGCACCCCGGCGATGCGGACGTCGTCACCGGGCAGCACGAGCGTCGCGTCGCTGAACCGCGCGCTGTACCCCTTGGTGTCGCTGGTGTTGATGTTGGCGATGCTGATCCCGAGAATCGCGGTGAACAGCACCGTGATGACGATGAAGATCGTCAGCTTGATCAGCGGTGCGGCGAGCCCCCTCACTGGATCGTCACCTCCGCTCCCCGGTACAGCGGCCCCACGAGCAGCCCGCTCCAGCCCGGCATGTCCGACGGGGCGATGCCGACCTGCGGGCCGACGATCGCGTTCAGGAAGTCCTGCTCCGCCGGGGTGTTGACGGGGTTGCCCGCGGTGCTGCCGCCGCCGTTGTAACCGCCCGCGTTCGCGTTCGTGTTCGCCGGGACCAGCCCGTCACTGGCGGTGCGCGAACCGGGGCCGGGCTGGCTGCCGTCCTTGATCGGGCCGTCCGGCGGGTACTGCGGGAACGGCTGCGGGAACTGCTTCATGTCGTAACAGCGCGGGCCGCGCTTGTCCTCGAACTTGGGCTCGTCCCGGCCGGCCTTGTACGGGCCGCGGCTCGACACGATCTCCAGCGTCGCGTGCAGGCCCGGCTGGTTCGTGCCCTTGCCGAACGCCTGGTCCAGCAGCGGCACCAGCTCGGCCATCCCGCCGAGCAGGCACGGGTACTCCGGGGAGTAGCGCGCGAGCAGTTCCGCGGTCGGCCGGGAGGTCTCCGACAGCCGGATGAGGTTGTTCGCGTTGGCGGCCACGAAGGACTCCAGCGTCTGCGACGCGGCGGTCACGTTGCCGTACAACGCCTGCAGGTTCTGCTGTTCGTCCACAATGGTCTTGCTGGTGGTCGACAGGTTGTCCAGCGTCTGCACCAGGTCCGGTGCGGTGCCGCTGAGGTTGTCGGAGAACTTCGCCAGCGCCTGCAGGTTGTGCTGCAGCTCCGGCAGGTGCGGGTTCAGCCCGTCCAGGTACTTGCCGAGCTCCGAGAGGGTCTGGCCGAGCTCGTCCCCGCGGCCCTGCAACGCCGTCGAGATCGCGGTGAGCGTGGCCGACAGCTTCTGCGGCTGCACCGCCTGCAGCACCGGCAGCAGGTCGTCGAGCGCCTTGGACAGCTGCACCGCGTCCTGCGTGCGGTCCTCGGGGATCACGGCGCCGTTGGTCAACGTGGCGGTCGCGGGCTGCTTCGGGATCTCCAGCGACACGTACCGCTCGCCGAACAAGGTCTTCGGCAGGAACCGCGCGGAGACGTTGGCGGGGATCATCTTCGCCGACTCCGGGTCCAGCGCGAGCGTCAGCTCGGCGCCGTCCGGTTTCGCGGCGATCGACTTCACCGAGCCGACGATCAGCCCCCGCACCTTCACGTCGGACTGCTCCAGCAGCTGGTTGCCGATGTCGCTCGCCTCCAGCTTGACGTCCACAGTGGACGTGAACGCCCTGTTGTACATCGCGATGCTCAGCGTGATGCCGCCGACGAGCACCGCGATCAGGAGCAGGCCGAGCAGCCTGCGGCGCAGCGTCCTCATCCCGCGATCCTCACCGTCGTCGAAGTGCCCCAGATGGCGAAGCCGATGAAGAAGTTGATGATCGCCACGGTGACGATGCTCAGCCGGACCGCGCGGCCCACCGCGACACCGACGCCCGCGGGGCCACCCGAGGCGCGGTAGCCGAAGTAGCAGTGCGTCAGGATGATCACGACGCTGAAGATCAGCACCTTGATGAACGAGTAGAACACGTCCTGCGGTGGCAGGAACAGGGTGAAGTAGTGGTCGTAGGTCCCCGCCGACTGGCCGTAGATGTAGATGACCACGACTCTCGACGCGAGGTAGGACGACAGCAGGCCGATGATGTACAGCGGGATCACCGCGACGAACCCGGCGATGATCCGCGTGGTCACGAGGTACGGCAGGCTCGGCACGGCCATGACCTCGAGCGCGTCGATCTCCTCGGAGATCCGCATCGCGCCCAGCTGCGCGGTGAAGCCGGCGCCGACCGTCGCCGACAGCGCGAGGCCCGCGACCAGCGGCGCGATCTCGCGGGTGTTGAAGAACGCCGTCAGGAACCCGGTGAACGCCGAGGTGCCGATCGAGTTCAGCGCCGAGTAGCCCTGGAGGCCGACGAGCACACCGGTGAACAACGTCAGCCCGATCATCACGCCGACGGTGCCGCCGATGACCGCGAGCGAGCCGGAGCCGAAGCTCACCTCGGCGAGCAGCCGCAGGACTTCCTTGGTGTAGCGGCGGATCGTCCGCGGGGTCCACGCCAGCGCCCTGGCGTAGAACGACATCTGGTCGCCGAAGTTGTCCAGCACCTCGAGGGGCCGGTTCGCGATGCGTTTCGCGTGCTGGCCGAACGTCGCCATCTCTAGCTCAACTTTCCGGGCACGATCTGCAGGTAGACCAGGGTGATCACGAAGTTCACGACGAACAGCAGCAGGAACGTGATGACCACGGACTGGTTCACCGCGTCCCCCACGCCCTTCGGCCCGCCGGAGGGGTGCAGCCCCCGGTACGCGGCGACGACGGCGGCGATGAACCCGAAGATCAGCGCCTTGATCTCGCCCACCCACAGGTCGGGCAGCTGCGCCAGCGCCGAGAAGCTCGCCAGGTACGCGCCGGGGGTCCCGCCCTGCAGCACCACGTTGAAGAAGTAGCCGCCGAGCACCCCGATGACGCTGACCATGCCGTTGAGCAGCAACGCGACGAGCATCGACGCGAGCACGCGCGGCACGATCAGCCGCTGCACCGCGGAGACGCCGAGCACCTCCATCGCGTCGATCTCCTCGCGGATGGTGCGCGCGCCGATGTCGGCGCAGATCGCGCTGCCGCCCGCGCCCGCGACGAGCAGCGCCGTCACCAGCGGGCTGGCCTGCTGCACGGTGGCGAGCACGCTGCCCGCACCGGTGTAGGACTGCGCGCCGAGCTGGCGGGCGAGCGAGCCGAACTGCAGCGAGATGACCGCGCCGAACGGGATCGCGACCAGCGCGGTCGGCAGGATCGTGACGCTCGCGATGAACCAGGACTGCTGGATGAACTCACGGAGCTGGAAGGGCCGCTGGAAGATCCCGCGGATGATGTCCAGCCCGAGCGCGAACAGCTTCCCGGTCTCCCGCAGCATCCCGATCCCGGGGATCTTGGCTGGAGAGGCCGACGACGTCATGCGCCACCTGGCCCCTGGGTCCGGCGGTGGGCGCCGGGGATCCGGGCCACCTCCTCGCTCGGCAGCTCCCCGCTGTGGCGGGGCGGCACGGGCGTGGTGTTGATCGTGGGCGGGTCCTCGTAGGCGCCGCGGCGCGGGTGCACGCCGTAGCGCGCCTGCTCCTCCGGGGACAGGGATTCGATGATCCCCTCCTGCGCGGCGGGCGGGAGCGTGTGCAGGATCTGCATGACGCGGTCCTTGCGGCGGATCGCGCCCTGCCGCGTCGGCAGGCCCGGCGCGGGCTGCATCTGCGGCGGGATGCCGGTGACCTCCTCGACGCCGCCCGCGTGGTGACCGGCCTCGAACATGGCGCGCTCGGCGGCCATCTGCGCCTGGTCCTTCTCCTCGGACATGCCGATGGGCCCGTCCATGCGGCCGTTGAGGAACTGCTTGACGACCGGCTCCTCGCTGGTCAGCAGCACCTCGCGCGGCCCGAACATGACCAGTTCCTTGCGGAAGAGCATGCCGAGGTTGTCCGGCACCGTGCGGGCCAGGTTGATGTTGTGCGTGACGATCAGGAACGTCGCGTCGATCTGCGCGTTGACGTCGAGGAACAGCTGGGAGATGTAGGTGGTGCGGACCGGGTCGAGGCCCGAGTCCGGCTCGTCGACCAGGATGATCTCCGGGTCCAGCACGAGCGCGCGGGCGAGCCCGGCACGCTTGCGCATCCCGCCCGAGATCTCGCCGGGCAGCTTCTTCTCGGCGCCCGCGAGACCCGTCATCTCGAGCTTTTCCAACACGATGCGCCGGATCTCGGTTTCGGACTTCTTGGTGTGCTCACGCAGCGGGAAGGCGACGTTGTCGTACAGGTTCATCGACCCGAACAACGCGCCGTCCTGGAACAGGACCCCGAACAATTTTCGCGTTTCGTAGAGTTTGTGTTCGCTGCAGCGGACGATGTCGACGCCGTTGATCATGCACTTGCCGCGGTCGGGCTTGAGCAGGCCGATCATCGACTTGAGGAAGACGGATTTGCCGGTGCCGGACGGGCCGAGCATGACGGAGACCTCGCCGGGCGGGAGGGTCAGCGTGACGTCCCGCCAGATGGTCTGTCTGCCGAACGACTTCGTCAGACCCTCGATGACCACCTCGGCACCCATCGCACCTCCCGGAGCTTCCTACGGTGACGGCTCACACACCCTAGACAGGTTGCGCACGGTGAGCGCGTCCGCGTCATGTGAGCCAACGAGCAGGGCTCGGTGGAGGTTACTCACGAGTTTGGCAATCCACAAACCAGGTGAAGCACAAAACCGGGCAATCCTGACGGAGGTACCCGCGTTCTTCCGGATGGCGGAATCTCCGGGTCGGCCCAACAGCAAAAAGGGCGGGCACCCCTGCCGGGATGCCCGCCCTGAATTCCGCGGTGCGGAGGAACCTACTTGACCGACACCTTCGCGCCGGCGGCCTCGAGCTTCTCCTTGGCCGCGTCGGCCGCTTCCTTGTCGACCTTCTCGAGGATCGGCTTCGGGGCGCCCTCGACGAGCTCCTTGGCCTCCTTCAGGCCCAGGCCCGAGACGACCTCGCGGACGACCTTGATGACCTGGATCTTCTTGTCGCCGGCACCCTCGAGGATGACGTCGAACTCGTCCTTCTCCTCCTCGGCCGGGGCGGCGGCACCGGCAGCGCCGGGGGCGGCGGCCGCGACGGCGACCGGGGCGGCGGCGGTGACGTCGAAGGTCTCCTCGAACTTCTTCACGAAGTCCGAGAGCTCGAGCAGGGTGAGCTCCTTGAAAGCGTCGAGCAGTTCGTCAGTGCTCAGCTTCGCCATGATGGCGGTCCTTTCTGATCAGGGGGTTCGTGGGGTGGGTGAAACGGTCAGCTCTCGGCCGGTGCCTCGCTGTCGCCGCCCTGCTGCTTCTCCTGCAGCGCGGCGGCAAGGCGGGCCACCTGGGACGCCGGCGCCTGGAACAGCGCGGCGGCCTGGGACAGCTTCGCCTTGAACGCGCCCGCCGCCTTGGCGAGCAGGACCTCACGGCTGTCGAGATCGGCGATCCGGTTGATCTCGTCCACCGTGAGCGGACGGCCATCCATGTAGCCGCCCTTGATCACGAGCGCGTTGTTGTCCTTCGCGAAGTCACGAAGCGCCTTGGCGGCGTCGACCGGCTCACCCTCGACGAAGGCGATGGCGGTCGGACCGACGAACAGCTCCTCGAGACCCTCGATCCCGGCGTCCTCAGCGGCACGCTTGACGAGGGTGTTCTTCGCGACCCGGTACTTGGCACTGGTGCCGAGAGCGCGGCGCAGCTGACTCAGCTGGGACACGGAGAGGCCGTTGTACTGGGTGACCACGGTGGCCGAGCTGGTGCGGAAGTTGTCCGCGATCTCGGCGACGGCCGCCACCTTGTCGGGCTTCGCCATTCCTCGCCTCCTCTCTTGGCTGGTGACCGCCGGCCGTGAAGGAGCCCCTGAAACGACGAAACGCCCCAGCGCAGCAGACGCGGGGCGTGGCAGGATGCGCGTGGGCGCACCCGTGGCGAAGCCTCGTTCCTCCTGCGCGGGCCGCCCGACGATGCGGGACCTTCGTTCCGGACGCCGTGTGGCGCACGGAAAACCAGCGGTCTTCGGTAGAACCGTCGTCCAGGATACACGGCGGCTCCCGGTGGTCAGCGGCGGGAGGGGCCGGGCATCATGAGCGGGTGCCCGAGCAGCGACCTGGCGACGAGCCCCAGCACCGGGGCGACCCGGAACCCGGACAGCCCACGGAGGCGGGGTCGCGGCAGCCACCGCAGGAGCCGGGGCAGGTGCAGGGACCGCAGCCGACGCAGCAGGGGCCGGGCCACGCGCTCGGACCGCAGCCGACGCAGCAGCCGCCGGGCCACGCCCAGGGACCACAGCAGCCGCACCCTTCCCAGCCACCGCAGCAGGGGCCAGGCCACGCGCTCGGACCGCAGCCGATGCAGCCCGAGCAGGAATCGCACCACGCGCTGCCGCAGCCCCGCCCCACGCAGGGGCAGGGTCGTGCGCCGGAGTCGCAGCCCGAGCAGGAGCCGAGCGCCGCGCTGCCGCAGCCCCGCCCCGCGCAGGTGCCGCACGTGCAGTCCGCGCCCCAGGCGCCGGGCGCGCCGCAGCTGGATCCCGAGCAGCTGCGCCAGTTCCAGCAGTTCCAACAGTTCCAGGACTACCTGCGGTTCACCGAGGCGCAGCAACGCGGCCAGGTCGTGCCCGGCGGCTCCGGCCCGCCCGCGCCTCCGCCGGGTGGACAGCTGCAACCCGCCCCCACGCCACCGAGCCCGGGGCCGAAGATCCGGATGCCCCGGTTCGTCAAGCGGATCCTCGCGTCGGTGCTGTCGGCGCTGATCTTCCTCGCCGTGCTGGGCGTCGCGGGCAAGCTCCTGTACGACCACTTCTTCCCGCCCCAGGACGACGACCGCCCGGCGTCGGAAACCGGCGGCGGGACCTACCACGCCAACAAGATCCTCTCCACGCAGCCGTACGAGGCCGTGCGGAAGGTGTACCAGCAGATCGCCCAGGGGCGGCCTGACCTGGCGTGCGGCTACTTCGACATCCCCGTCCAGCAGACCTTCGCCACCGACCTCGGCTACCCCGACTGCCGCGAGGCGGTGCTGGACCTGAAGAAGCAGGTCACGAACGTCAACGACTACGCGGAGTCCCTGCCGAGCTACGTCTCCGGCCAGCAGGGCACCACGATCACGATCGACTCGTGCTCGTTCGGCGTGAGCGGCGGGCCAGCACTGGGGATCTTCACCGTGCAGCAGGTCGACCGGGGCCAGTGGCTCATCACCGGGCACGCGCCCGGCCCGCGGACCTGCCCGCCGCCGAGCACGGCCCCCACCCCGACCTCCTGACGCACGAAAGCCGGCCGGCCTCCCAAAAGCGGGAGACCGGCCGGCTTTTCGCAGTGGGAACGCGTCAGGCGTTCGCGTCCTCCGAGAGGAGGTTGCGGGTGCGGGCCGGGTCGACCGGGATGCCCGGGCCCATGGTGGTCGAGAAGACGACCTTCTTCAGGTAACGGCCCTTCGCGGCGGAGGGCTTGACCCGCAGGATCTCGTCCAGCGCGGCCGCGTAGTTCTCCACCAGCTTCTCCGCGTCGAACGACGCCTTGCCGATCACCAGGTGCAGGTTCGCCTGCTTGTCGACCCGGAAGCTGACCTTGCCGCCCTTGATGTCGGCGACGGCCTTGGCGACGTCGGGCGTCACGGTGCCGGTCTTCGGGTTCGGCATCAGGCCACGGGGGCCGAGGATGCGGGCGATGCGCCCGACCTTCGCCATCTGGTCCGGCGTCGCGACAGCGGCGTCGAAGTCGAGCCAGCCACCCTGGATTCGCTCGATCAGGTCGTCGCTGCCGACCGCGTCGGCGCCGGCGGCCTCGGCCTGGGCGGCCTTGTCACCCACGGCGAACACGATGACGCGAACGGTCTTACCGGTACCGTGCGGCAGGTTCACGGTGCCGCGGACCATCTGGTCGGCCTTGCGGGGGTCGACCCCGAGACGCACGGCCACCTCGACCGTGGCGTCCATCTTGACCTTGGAAGTCTCCTTCGCGAGCTTCGCCGCCTCGAGCGGTGCGTACAGCCGCTCGCGGTCGACCAGCTCGGCGGCCTGACGGTAGGCCTTGCTGCGCTTTGCCATGCTCTGTCCTTAACTACGAAAAAAGTGGATCAGCTGTGGTCCGGGCCAGCGCCTGGCCCTCCCACGGTGTCCCGCCGGGACTTACTCGACGGTGATGCCCATCGACCGGGCGGTGCCGGCGATGATCTTGGCCGCCTGGTCGATGTCCAGGGCGTTGAGGTCGCTCTTCTTGGTCTCGGCGATCTCGCGCACCTGGTCCCAGGTCACCTTCGCGACCTTGGTCTTGTGCGGCTCGCCGGAGCCCTTCTCGATCCCGGCGGCCTTCAGCAGCAGCTTCGCGGCCGGCGGGGTCTTGAGCTTGAAGTCGAACGACCGGTCTTCGTACACGGAGATCTCGACCGGCACCACGTTGCCGCGCTGCGACTCGGTCGCGGCGTTGTAGGCCTTGCAGAACTCCATGATGTTGACGCCGTGCTGACCCAGCGCGGGGCCGACCGGCGGAGCCGGGTTCGCGGCACCCGCCTGAATCTGCAGCTTGATGATCGCTGCAAGCTTCTTCTTCTTGGGTGGCATTCCTAGTTCCTATTCACTACTGCGTACCCCGGGCGCCTGCCTGCGCCCGAGGGCCAACGTCCCAGTGTACCGGGCCGTCAGATCTTGGAGACCTGGTTGAACGACAGCTCGACCGGCGTCTCGCGGCCGAAGATCGACACCAGCACCTTCAGCTTCTGCGCGTCCGCGTTGACCTCGCTGATCGTGGCGGGCAGCGTCGCGAACGGGCCGTCCATGACGGTGACCGACTCGCCGACCTCGAAGTCCACCTCGACCGGCGCGCCGCCCAGGCTCGCCTCGGCCGTCGCGGCCTCGCCCTTGGCCTTCGCCGGCGCCGCCTTCTCGACCTTCGGCGCCAGGAACTTCAGCACCTCGTCGACGGTCAGCGGCGAGGGCTTCGACGTGGCGCCCACGAACCCGGTCACGCCCGGGGTGTTGCGCACCGCGCTCCACGAGGCGTCGTTAAGCTCCATCCGGACCAGGATGTAGCCGGGCAGCACCTTGCGCTGCACCTGCTTGCGCTGGCCGTTCTTGATCTCGGTGACCTCCTCGGTGGGCACCTCGATCTGGAAGATGAAGTCCTCGACGTCCAGGGTCTGGGTCCGGGTCTCGAGGTTGTTCTTGACCTTGTTCTCGTACCCGGCGTACGAGTGCACGACGTACCACTCGCCCGGCAGCGACTGCAGCTCCTTGCGGAGCTTGGCCACCGGGTCCTCGTCGTCGGCCTCGGGCTCGGCGGTCTCGCCGGCCTCGGTGACGGTCTCCGCTGCGGTCGGCTCGAGGTCGGCCTGCTCCTCGGCGGTGTCGTCGCCTGCCTCGTTCGCGGGCGCCACCGGCTCGTCAAACTCGTCGCCGGCTGCCACGCCGTTCTCGGAGGTCACGTTCCGTCCTCTCACTTGATCGCTTGTCGTCCTGGTGCCGGCGCGTCAGCCGAACAGCCAGAACACGCCCTTGCGGAACACGAAGTCCAGCAAGTAGACCAACGCGACCATGAAAGCCACGAAGACCAGCACCACGGTGGTGTAGGTGACCATCTGGTTGCGCGTCGGCCAGATGACCTTGCGCAGCTCGGCCCACACCTCGCGGACGAACCGCGTGAACCTCGCCACCAGCGAGGGCTTCTTCTCCTTGCGGTCCCGCTTCGGGGTCGCCCGCCCCTTGCCGTCGGCCTTCGTCGCGCCGTCCGCGCTGGACGAGGTCTTGCCGGCGGGGCGCGCCTTGTCGGCGTCCTTCGCCGTGGCCTTGCCCGCCGGGCGCGCGGAGGCCCGCCGCTCGCGCCGAGCCGCGGCGGTGACCGGACGAGAGGCCCGCTTGGCCTCCTGCTCCTTCTCGCCGCCGGCGTCGCTGTCGCTCACGACTTCTCCTCCGCTTGGACCACCTATGCCGAAGCAGGGGCGACAGGACTCGAACCTGCGACCTGCGGTTTTGGAGACCGCTGCTCTACCAACTGAGCTACACCCCTTCGAGCTGAACCACCGCTCGCCGGACGCCCTTCACCAACCCCGCATTCCGTGCGGGGTCACGCGCCGGACGTTCCAAGTTCGGCAGTCTACGGCAAGGCCCCGACCGGCCCGCAACCGAGCCCTCCCGACGCCCTCCCCTGCGTGTTTGATCACACGGCGCGCGTGCCACCATGGGGCCATGACCTCTCCCGCAACCGTCACCCGCCCGCGCATCTCGGCCCGCATCGCCGGCATCACGCCGTCGGCGACCCTCGCGGTGGATGCGAAGGTCAAGGCGCTCAAGGCCGAGGGCCGCCCGGTGATCGGCTTCGGCGCGGGGCAGCCCGACTTCCCGACGCCGGACTACGTCGTGGAGGCCGCCGCGGCCGCCGTGCGCGACCGCGCGAACCACGGCTACACCGCCGCCGCCGGCCTGCCCGAGCTGCGCGAGGCGCTGGCCGCCAAGACGCTGCGCGACTCCGGCTTCGAGGTGCAGCCGTCCCAGGTCCTCGTCACCAACGGCGGCAAGCAGGCCGTGTACTCCGCGTTCGCCACGCTGCTCGACCCGGGCGACGAGGTGCTGCTGCTGGCCCCGTACTGGACGACGTACCCCGAGTCGATCAAGCTGGCCGGCGGCGTGCCGGTGCAGGTCACCGCGGACGAGTCGACCGACTACCTGGTCTCGGTCGAGCAGCTGGAGGCCGCGCGCACCGAACGCACGAAGGTGCTGCTGTTCAACTCGCCGTCCAACCCGACGGGCTCGGTCTACCCGCGTGAGCAGATCGAGGCGATCGGCCGCTGGGCCTACGAGCACGACATCTGGGTGATCACCGACGAGATCTACGAGCACCTGGTCTACGACGACGCGAAGAACTACTCGCTGCCCGTCGTGGTGCCGGAGATGGCCGACCGGACGCTGGTGCTCAACGGGGTCGCCAAGACGTACTCGATGACCGGCTGGCGCGTCGGCTGGATCATCGGCCCGCAGGACGTGGTCAAGGCCGCGACGAGCTACCAGACGCACCTGTGCGGCAACGTCGCGAACGTCGCGCAGCGGGCCGCGCTGGCCGCCGTGTCGGGGCCGCTGGACGTCGTGCACGAGATGCGGGCCGCGTTCGACGTGCGCCGCAAGAAGATCGTGTCGCTGCTGTCGGAGATCCCCGGTGTCGAATGCCCGACGCCGAAGGGCGCGTTCTACGCGTACCCGTCGTTCAAGGGCGTGCTGGGCAAGGAGATCCGCGGCGAGCGGCCGAAGGACACGCTGGAGCTGGCCGACCTGATGCTGCGCGAGGCCGAGGTCGCGGCCGTGCCGGGTGAGGCGTTCGGGACGCCGGGCTACTTCCGGTTCTCCTACGCGCTGGCCGAGGCCGACCTGGTCGAGGGCGTGCGGCGGGTCGCCGACCTGCTGGCCGAGGCCAAGTAGCGCACCCTGTAACGGGTGGGCAGGAAACTCCTCGTCGGGCTGATCGCGCTCGTGGTGCTGGCCGCCGCGGGCGCGTTCGCCTACCACCAGTCGCGGCAGGGCTCGTCGGCGTCGCCCCCGGCGCCGGTGAGTTCCGTGCCCGTCCAGTCCGGCCGCTACGTGGCGCTGGGTGACTCGTACACGTCCGCGCCGGGGACGGGGAAGGCGGCGGGCACGCCGCCGGGCTGCCAGCGTTCGGACAACAACTACCCGCACCTGGTCGCGGCCGAGCTGCGCCCGGCGCAGTTCGCCGACGTCAGCTGCGGCGGGGCGACGACCCAGCACCTCTACACGCCGCAACGCACGAACGACGGCACGAACCCGCCGCAACTCGACGCGGTCACGCCGGACACCACGCTCGTGACGCTGGGCATCGGCGGCAACGACATCGGCTTCATCGGCCTCATCCAGCAGTGCGGCACCGACGACCCGAACGCGGCACCGTGCCGGAACCGGCTCACCGCGGGTGGCCGGGACCAGCTGGCCGAGCGGATCGACGCGGCCGCGCCCAAGATCGCCGCCGCGCTGACGGCGATCCACGCGAAGGCGCCGAACGCGCGGATCCTCCTGGTGGGCTACCCGACGGTGCTGCCCGACGGCGACGGCTGCTTCCCGTTCCTGCCGCTCGTGCCCGCGGACGTGGCCTACGTGCGGGAGATGGCGGACCGGCTCAACGCGATGCTCGAAGAGCAGGCGAAGGCGCACCAGGCGGGGTACGTGGACACGGCGACGCCGAGCAAGGGGCACGACCTGTGCCAGAAGGCGGCGACGAAGTGGGTCGAGGACCTGGTGCCGTCCTCACCGGCAGCGGCGCTGCACCCGAACGCGAACGGCGAGCGCGCGATGGCGGACGCGGTGCTGGACGTGCTGCACTGACCGGCGTCAGTCGAGGTCGAAAGCCAGCTTGATGGCTTCGCCGAGTTGCCGTTCCTGCCACGACAGCAGGAAGCCCAGTTGCCGCCCGAGATCAGCCTTCGAGATCGTCTGGATGTTGTCGCAGCTGATCACGCTGTCGTGGTCGAGCCCGTTCGCGGGTCCCACCGCCACCTCCGTCGCGATGCCGCGGACTGTGGACGTGATCGGCGCGACCGTCACGTTCGAGAGGTGCGGACGGATCAGCTCCCGGGTCAACACGACCACCGGACGCACCTTGTCGAGACGCGCGGCGTGAATAGGACGCATCAGTCGAGATCGACCAGCGGAGTGCGAGCGGCGTGCTCTGCCAGCCCGTCGAGATCATCACCGGCACCGCCGGCCTGTTGCAGGATCTCGATGTCGCGTTCGGTGATGATGCGCCTGCGTTCGCGCTCCAACGCCCGCGACACGAGTTCAGCCCTGCTGGCCGCCTTGCCCTCGCCGACCACATCGTCGATGAAGGAGACCAACTCGTCCGGCAGGCGCACCGCGATCTGCTTACTCATCCCACCATGGTACCACTTTGGGATGCAGGCTCACCGGACGAAGGCGACCGCCTTGCCCAGCACCGTCTTACCGTCGAACTTCGCGGTGATGTCCACGCGCGCGGTGCCGTCCTCGCGCACCTCGCCGACCTTGCCGGTGAACTGGACGAGCGCGCCCTCGTCGTCGTCCGGCACCACGACGGGGCGGGTGAACCGGCAGCTGTACTCGACGAGCCTGCCGGGGTCGCCCAGCCAGTCCGTGACCAGGCGCCCGGCCAGCGCCATCGTGAGCATGCCGTGCGCGATCACGTCCGGCAGCCCGACCTCCTTGGCGAACCGCTCGTTCCAGTGGATCGGGTTGAAGTCCAGCGACGCGCCCGCGTACCGGACCAGCCTGTCCCGCGTGACCCGCACGTCCAGCGGCGGCAGCTCGTCTCCGACCGTGTAGCCCATCAAGCCTCCCCTCGGACCACGAGCTGCGCGCGCGTGGTGCAGACCGGCTCGCCCGCGTCGTCGGTGATCTCCGCGCGCACGGTCAGGAAGTCGTTGCCCGCGCGGGTCATGATGTCCTCGACGAACGTCGTCAGCCGCAGCCGGTCGCCCGCGCACACCGGGCGCGTGTACCGGAAGCTCTGGTCGCCGTGCACCATCCGCGAGTAGTCCAGCCCCAGCTCGGGGTCGGCGACGATGGTGTTGATCGCGGCCAGGTTGATCACCGTGAGGAACGTCGGCGGCGCGATCACGTCGGGGTGACCCGCGGCACGCGCCGCCTCCGGGTCGCGGTAGACCGGGTTGTCGTCGCCGATGGCGTCGGCGAACTCCCTGATCTTCTCCCTGCCGACCTCGTAGGTGCTGGTCGGCGGATAGCTACGCCCGATGAACGACTGGTCGAGTGGCACGAGGGGCACATTACCCAGCGAGTGCGATCGCCCCGCGCAGGGCGCCGTCGTGCGGGAACCGGGCCGCCACGACCTCCGGCGGGAACGGCACGGCCTGCGCCAGCCGCTCCCGCAGCGCGGGCAGGATGACGTCGTTCGACCCCGCGAGGCCACCGCCGACGGCGATCCGCCGCGGGTCCAGCGTGATCGCCAGGTTCGCGACGTGCCGGGACAACTCGTCGAGCGCGCGTGACACCAGTTCCTTCGCCGCGGGGTCACGGCGGGCCAGCGTGAACAGCTCCGCCGCGGTCACCGGGCGGCCCAGCGCGGCGCTCGCCCGCAGGCCCAGCCCGCGCCCGCCCACGGCCTCCTCCAGCGGGGCCGCGCCCGAGGCGAAGCCCTCGTCCGCGCCGTCGACGAGGTGGTACCCGATCTCCCCCGCCGCGCCGTTCGCGCCCGCCAGCACCTGCCCGCCGACGACGATCGCGGCCGCGATGCCAGTGCCCAGCGACAGGAACACCGCCGGATCCGCGCCCGCGAGCGCGCCCCAGCGCACCTCGGCGAGCCCGGCCGCCTTGACGTCCGTGCCCACCGTGACCGGCGCGGCGAACTCCGCGGCCACCAGCTCGGGCAGCCGCAGGTCCTCCCAGCCGGGCACGTTGGGCGCGAGCAGGATGCGGTCGGGCAGGACGATGCCGGGGCTCACCACGCCGACGGCGGCGGGTTCGGTGCCGTCGAGCAGGTCGCGCGCGGCGGCGAGCGCACGCGACACGACCTGCCCGGCCCCCAGTTCGGCCTCGGTGTCCAGCCGCGCCTGGCGCACCAAGTTCCCCGCCCGGTCGGCGACTCCGACGGCGACCTTCGTGCCGCCGAAGTCGATCCCGAGAACCTCTTCGCTCACGCGCCCACCGTGATCGCCGGAGTGTTGAACCCGTCCACGCTGACCTGCGGCGCCGCGACGGGGTCGTACGTCGCGGTGAGGGTCTGCGATTCACCGGGCCACAACGTGATGTCGTTGTCGTCCCAGGTCGCGGACGCCACCTGCGCCCCGCCGGTCCGGACGTCGGCACGCAGGAAGAACGCGACCTTGTCCGAGGTGTTGGTGAGCGTGACCTGCGTCAGCCCCGGCCGGGGCGTCTTCGCGACCGCCCGCACCGACGACGGCGGCAGCGACTGCAACGCCGAGAAGTCCGCGTACTGCGTCATCGTCGCCTGCGGATTGCCCAAAGTGGACGGCCAGTCGACCACGTCCGCCTTGGTGGAGCGCCAGTACACGTTGCGGTCGACCACCTTGCCGTGCTGCGACAGCAGCAGCTCCACGAAGTGGACCGAGCCCGTGGTGGGCAGCTTCGGCCGCAGCACGTCGTTGCGGACCTCCTGGCCGCGCAACGCCAGCCCGCCGGCCTTCTGGTCGTCGAGCAGCGTGCCGTTCAGGTCGTAGACCTTCGCCTCGACGCTCAGGCCATCCTGCGTTGCGCCGCCGAGGTTGTCGATCGTGACCTGGTTGTCGTCGTAGCCCAGCAGGGCGTGCAGCGGCTTGTTGGCCTTCTGCGCGCCGTAGTAGGCGCCGGGCTGGTCGCCGTCGTAGTTGTAGAGGGACCACAACAGCGTCGGCCAGCCCTTGTTGAGCTGCCAGTACACGATGCCCGTGGCGGGGTTCGCCTTGTCCGTCGAGTGGTCGAGGAACGCCTCGAACTGCGAGCGGGTGTTCTCGTAGTTCTGCAGCTGCGCCAGCTGGACGTAGGAGTCCAAATCGGACCAGCCGCCGTAGCGGGCCTTGAGCGCCGTGTCGAACGTGTACAGCGTGCCGAAGGCGTAACCGCCGTGCCCTGGCTCGAAGTTCGCGTGGTACTGGTTGTACTCCGGGTCCTGCCACAGCTTCGCCTGCTCCTCCGGCGAGAGGAACCGCTTGATCGAGTCGAGCGTGGGCACGGTGTGCCCGGCGCTCTGCTCGCTCGCGAAACCCCACGAGCCGCCGGCGTTGGTGCGGGTCGGGTCGTCGGGGTCGTAGTGCGTCGTGTCGTACCAGTACGACGGCGGGACCCAGTCGTACGGGCCTTCCTTCTCCCCCGCCGGGCCGAGCGTCGGGGTGCTCTTGTACTCGGCGGAGGCGATGATCGGCACGTCGAAGTCGGCCTCGGCGAACCCGGCGAGCGACTCCCTTTCCTGGCGTGGCAACGGTTCGTTGTCGCTCCAGCCGTAGGTGATGACGCTCGGGTGACTCCGCTCCATCTCGCCGATCGTGCGCGCGGAGTCGTGCATGATGCGGAAGTCCCGGTTGGTCAGGTTCGCCTCGGTCTCCGGCTGCCAGGCGTCGCAGCACAGGAAACCGCCGAGCACCAGCAGCCCCGCGCGGTCCATCTGCTCGTAGAAGTCCTGCGGCATGTCGTGGCCTTCGAGCCGGATGCCGTTGAGGCCCATGTTCTTGATCAGCTGGACCTGGTGCGCCACGTCGGACTTCGAGTAGCGCAGGAACAGGTCGGGCGCGTACCCGCCGCCGCGGAAGACGAACTCCTTGCCGTTGACGGCGAAGATGCGCGCGCCGTCCGGCAGTTGCGGCGACTTGCCGACGAGCCGCGTGGTGACCGTGCGGATACCGAACGTCTGGCTGGAGGTGGTGGACACCTTGCCGCCCTGGGCGACCGCGGTGCTGAGCGTGTACAGCGGCTGGTCGCCCATCGAGTAGGGCCACCACAGCCGCGGGTGGTTGATCGTCACCGGGGCGAACGTGACCGTCTTCGTGCTGTGCGCGGGCACTGTGACGCGTTGCCGCACCACGATCGGCTTCCCGCCGTCCGGTGGCGTGATCGTCGCGCTGACGTCACCGGTCTGCGCCCGGTCGGCGTTGTTGGTGACGTCGAGCTTCGCGGTCAGCTTCGAGCTCGACAGGTCGGCCGCGTTCTGCTGCACGACGTGCGCGTCCGAGCCGGTCAGCGCGTCGGAGAGCTGGAGCTGGATGGGGAACTGGATGCCGGTGTTGTTGTCCGGCGGGAACTGGTTCCAGTCCACCTGGTCCAGCGTGAACATCTTCGTCGGGTCGTTCGGGTACATCTTGACCGCGAGTGAGTTCTTGCCGGGCCGCACGAACCCCGTGATGTCGAACGTGTGGCCCGCGTACGCGCCGCTGACGACCTCGCGCGTGGCGACCTGCTTGCCGTCCACCCACACGTCGGCCTCGCCGACCACGCCGGGGATGGTCATCTTCACGTTCTGGCCGGGCGCGGTGTTCAGCGTGAAGTCGGTGCGGAACCACCACGGCACGGCGAAGCGCGGCACGGTCACCGGGCCGAGCTTGTCCATGTACCCGAAGCACTTGCGCATGTTGTCGGAGTAGAAGACGTCCGGGCACTGGCCGTTCTGCACCAGCGCGTTGAGCTCCGTGCCGGGTGCGCCCGCGTCGTCGGGCCTGACGCGCAGCCAGTTCGTGGTGCGGTAGGCAGGGTTGGAGATCTGCTCGGGGGAATCGGTGGCGACGGCGCTGCTCTGCACCTGCCACCCTTGCGTGCCGACGGTGATGAGCCCGGTGTCGTGCGGCTGTGCGGCCGCGGGCGGGGTGAGCAGTGCGGTCGCGGCGAGGACCGCGGCTCCCAGTGCGATCTTCATGCGGCGTACGCCTCCCGGATCTCCTTCTCACCGAAGGGCCAGGTCCGCTCGAGCTTGGCCCAGACCAGGTACGCGAGGACGCCGACGACGATCCACGCCAGCGTGAGCCACTTCGACAGCGTGCTCGCGGAGTAGAAGATGTAGCCCCAGCCGACCAGCGCGATGAGCGTCGGCACGGGGAAGAGCCACTGGCGGTACGGGCGCTTGAGGTTCGGCTGGCGCCGCCGCAGCACGAAGATCGCCGCGACCTGGGCGACCGACTGCACGACCACCAGCACGGCGAGCGCCATGTTGATGACGTCGGTGAGGGTGAACAGCGAGCCCACGGCGGTGATCACGCCCATCGCGAGCAGGCCGAACGTCGGGAAGTTCAGCCGCGGGTGCAGGCGCGCGAACCACGGCAGGAACAGCTTGTCGCGCGCCGCCTCGAACGGCACCCGCGAGCCGCCGAGCAGCCCCGCGAACACCGAGCCGAAGGCGGTGATCACGATGGCGACGGTGATGATCTTGGCGGCCGTGCTGCCCCACGTGCGTTCCAGCACCAGCGACGCGATCGACGAGGAGTTCGTCACCTCCTCCCACGGCACCGCGCCCAGCACGCCGACCTGGAGCAGGAAGTACAGGCCCATGATGCCGAGCACCGAGTACACGATGGACCGCGGCAGCGTCCGGCCCGGGTCACGCAGCTCGGCGCCGAGGTACGCGGTCGTGTTGTAGCCGAGGTAGTCGTAGATCGCGATCACGAGCCCGGCGCCGAGGCCGGTCCAGAACGCGCCGTGCGAGCCGAAAGCGCCGGGCGTGAAGCCGAAGGCGCGGCCGCCGTCGAAGTGCGTGAAGGCGGCGAGGACCACGGCGAGCACGGAAAACAGCATCACGCCGAACAGGACCGTGGTGAGCTTGCCGATCTCGCCGATCCGCCGCCACAGCGCGAACACGACGACGACCACGACGGCGATCCCGATGACGTGCCCGAGCACCGTCGTGTGGCCGTCGGCGTCCACCACGCCGGGCACGAGGTAGCCGAGGTAGCTGACCAGTCCGATGACGCCGGTGGACATGATCAGCGGGATGAACAGCACCGCGCTCCACGCGAACAGGAACGGCATCAGCCTGCCGGTGCGGTACTGGAACGCTTCGCGAAGGTAGATGTACGTGCCGCCGGCGCCGGGCATCGCCGCGCCCAGCTCGGCCCAGATGAGCCCGTCGGCGAGCGCGATGATCGCGCCGACGACCCAGCCGAACATCGCCTGCGGGCCCTGCATCGTGGCGACCATCGCGGGGATCGTCACGAACGGGCCGATACCGCACATCTGCGTCATGTTGATCGCGGTCGCCTGCACAGGGCCGATCTGCCGCTGCAGGCCGGCCGCTTCGGATCGCGTGGGTGAACTCACGGCGCGCCTCCGTTCGTTTGTTAAGAAGGTTTCTTAACATAGACCTGACGCTGGTGGAAGGGGTTCGTCCGTAAACTGGTCGTTACCGGGTTCTACGAGGCAGGGGATGGGGCGTTGGCGGTCGGCACTCCGGCGAGCATGCGTGAGCTGAACCAGCGCGCGGTGCTGCAGCGGTTGCGTGACCACGGCCCCGCGACGCGCCCCCGGATCGCGGCCGACACGGGCCTGTCCAAGCCCACGGTCGGCCAGGCCCTGCTCGACCTCGAACAGCACGGTCTGGTGCGCACGGCGGGCCGGACGATCTCGGGTCCCGGCCGGTCGGCGGTGGTGTACGAGGTGAACCCCGCGGCCGGGCACGTATTGGGCATCGACATCGGGCGCGGTTTGATCCGCGTCGCGGTGGCGGATCTGGCGGGCTCGGTGGTGGCGCGGCTGGACACCCGGAACAAGGCCCGTTCGGCGGGCGCGCTGCTGCAGTCGGTGCGCTCGGCGGCGGAGGACGCGGTCGCGGAGGCGGGTCTGCGGATGGCGGACATCGTGTCGACGGTCGTCGGCACCCCCGGCGTCCCGGACCACCGCTCGGCGACGCTGCGGCGCGCGCCGAACCTGCCGGGCTGGGAGCGCAAGGGCCTGCTCAACGAGCTGTCGTCCTTGCTGGGCACGGATCTCGTGGTGGAGAACGACGCGAACCTGACCGCCATCGGCGAGTACGAAGCCGGCGCGGCGCGGGATGCCGACGTGTTCGTGTGCGTGACCGTCGGCACCGGGATCGGCATGGGCATCGTGGTCGACGGGGTCCTGTTCCGGGGCGCGCACGGTGCTGCGGGCGAGGTCGGGTACCTGCCCTACGGCTGGCCGCCGCCCAGCTCACCCCCGCGCGAAGGCTTGCTGGAGTCGGCCGCGGCGGCGCATTCGGTGGTGGAGATGGCGTCGGCCCGGGGTCTGTCGGTGCGCACCGCGAAGGACGTCTTCACCCTGGCCCGGGAGGGCGATGCGCGGGCGCTGGAGGCGGTCGAGGAAGAGGCCACGCGCCTGGCGTTCATGGTGGCCTCGGTGGCGGCGGTGATCGACCCGGCGCTGGTCGTGCTCGGCGGTGGGATCGGGAAGAACACGGACCTGCTGTCGGCGCCGCTGGAGCGCGCCCTGGCCCACGCAACACCTCTCCGGCCGACGATCGTGCCAGGGGAACTGGGGGAAGAGGCAGCGTTGACCGGAGCGATCGCGACGGCGCTGAGGACGGCGCGGGATGTGGTGTTCGAGCGGCGGGGGCAGGCGCTATGAGGGCCCCAGAGTTGCGTCGGCTGATACCGGTGGATCACTTTGAGGGGCGGCCGCAGCCTTTTTGCTCGCTTGCGGTTGCCTCGCCAGGCTTGCGGCCCTGGGTCAAAGTGATATGCACAAACCGCAGGCGACGGGATGATCGCTCAGCTCGACCACCTGCCCGAGGCGAGGTCCCGTTGGGGGCCATCATCCTGGAGCCTGCCCGCTGGCGAGGCATTCTTTTTCCCTGCTCGCTTGAGTGCCCGGGCACCGGGGTCCACCGGGCGCTGCGCGCCCTGCTTGAGCGGCCCCACCCCCGCCCCGATCCTTGAGTGTTCACGGCCGATCGAGGCGCGTAAAGAGCGCCTTCGGCGTCCCTTCGGGATGGGCTTCGCCCACTCTTGACGCGCCAGACCGGCCGTAAGTGCGGCTGGGGATCGGGGCGGGGGTGGGTGTGGGCGGTGGGGCCGCTCGCTTCGCATCGCCCGGTGCGGTGCGGCGGTGGGCCTCCCGCCGTTCCGCCGTCGGTTCCGGTGCGCCGGTGGGCCTCCCGCCGTTCCGCCGCCGGGTGCGGCGGGCTTGCCGCCGTTCCGTCATCGGGTGGCGGTGGGTGCCGGGCCCTCGTTCCCTTCGCCACGTGCGGCGGATGGGAGCCCTGCTCGCCTCGGGTTGCTGGGCGGCTGCGAGCCGAGGCCTCTCGCCGTTCCGCCGCCGCTTCCCCGCGCAAGGAAAGCCACCGTCCCCGGGTCGGCCTGCTCGCTTCGGGTTGCCGCGCAAACAAGACCCCGGCCCCCGGTGGCGCCTACCACATTCGGCCCCCGGGGCCCTGCGCAAAAAGAAAACCGCCGCCCCCAACGTGGGGGCGGCGGCTTTCTGGTCTGTGTGCTTAGCGGGTTTCCTTGTGCACCCGGTGCGTACCGCAGTTCGGGCAGAACTTCTTCATCTCCAAGCGGTCCGGGTCGTTACGCCGGTTCTTCTTGGTGATGTAGTTGCGGTGCTTGCACTCCTCGCACGCCAGGGTGATCTTCGGTCGCACGTCGGTGGCAGCCACGGCTACGCCTTTCTCTACAAAACTCGAATCCCGGTAGCGGTGGCCGGACTTGAACCGGCGACACAGCGATTATGAGCCGCTTGCTCTGCCAACTGAGCTACACCGCCCTGATGTGCCCACCGCCCGGGGGTCCAAGGGCACCGGGAGCGCCAGCTCCCTTGGACAGGTTACCACCCGTCCGAGAGCCCCTTTACGGAATCGAACCGTAGACCTTCTCCTTACCATGGAGACGCTCTGCCGACTGAGCTAAAGGGGCGGGATCAACGCCTCAACGTTGAAGCCTCGAAGAGATTACACAACCGGCGACACCCCTCGCGCACCGGGGGTCCCTTACGTCAACAACGTCAGGATCGTCTCCCGCTGACGGCCCGCTGACCTGGCCGTTCGGGCCTGGAGCCAGGCCTCCAGCCGGTCCTCGGCCAGGGGACGCGAGATCAGGTAGCCCTGCGCCACGTCACAGCCCATGGCCTCCAGCTGGTCCCTCGCGATGTCCTCCTCGACGCCCTCCGCGACGACCGTCAGGCCCAGCGAGTGACCCAGCTCGACGATCGAGCGCACCACCGCGAGATCACCCAGGTCCGTGCCCATGCCCAGGACGAAGCTCTTGTCGATCTTGACCTCGTCCACCGGCAGGCGCCGCAGGTAGGCCAGTGACGAATATCCCGTCCCGAAATCGTCGACCGCCAGGACGATGCCCAGCTCGTGCAGCTCCTGCAGGATGGGCAGCGCCTTCTGCGGATCGGCCATCACGCCGGACTCCGTCAGCTCGAACGTCAGCAGCCCCGGTGGCACCCCGAACCGCCGCAGGGAGTCGACCACCTTCGCCGGGAAGTCCACGTCCGCCAGGTTGCGCACGGACAGGTTCACGGCCACCGAGATCCGCAGCCCCTCGTCCATCCACTTGCGCACGCGCTTGAGCGACTCGTCCAGCACGAAACCGGTCAGCACGCCGATGAGCCCCGCCGCCTCGACCGCCGGCACGAACTCGTCCGGGTCCAGTTTCCCGAACTCCGGGTGCACCCACCGGACCAGCGCCTCGACACCCAGCACCTGCTTGCTCGGCAGCGAGATCTTCGGCTGGTAGTGCACGCTCAGCTGGCCCTCTTCCAGCGCCTGCCGGAACTGCGTGACCATCTGGAACCGGCGCAGGAAGATCTGCCCCATGCTCGGCACATAGGCGCGGACCTCTTCCCCACCGCGCGTGGCCCGCACGGCGACGTCGGCCCGCTGCAGCAGCGCGTCGATGTCCGTGCTCTCGCTGTCCTCGGCCAGCGGCGTCGCGTACCCCACCATGGCGTTCGCCTCGACCGTGAGGCGGTCCACCGGGTAGGGCGCCGACAGCTGTCCGCGCAGCCGCTCCGCGACGGCGTGGATCTCGGAACTCGGGTAGCCGACGAGCAGCGCCGCGAACGACGCGCCCTCGAGCCGGGCGAGGGGGACGTCCGGGCCCAGTGCGTCCCGGATCCGCCGGCCCGCGGCGATCACCATCCGGTCCGCCCAGGTGTAGCCGAGCGCGTCGCTGACCGTCGAGAACACATCGAGATCCACCCGCAGCACCGCCGCGTCCTGGTCCCGCAACGGCTCACGCGCCACCTGCCGGAAGCCCGGCCGGTTGAGCAGACCGGTCAGCGGATCGTGGTAGGCGTCGTGGCGCAGCGTCGCCAGCAGGCGCCGGTTGTCCAGCGCCGTCGCGAGGTGGCTGGCCATCGTGCCGAGCAGCTGCACGTCGTACTTGCCGAACCCGCGCCAGCGCGACAGCCGGTCGTGCGCCTCGACGACCCCCAGCAGCTGGTTCGCGCTGCGCAGCGGGACGACCAGCGCCTCCTGCGCGTTGCGGTCCAGCAGTGCGGCCGTGACGTCGGCGTTCGCCTCCGTGATGCGGAAATGCCGGACGTGCGAGCCCGGCAGCCGGACCAGCGCGTCCTCCCCGAGCCGCCCGTCACCGGGCAGCGGCTCGCCCGCGACGACGGTGGTCATCGCCGCGGTCGGCTCCAGCCGCAGGCGCAGGACGACACGGGCCGCGGAGAGCTGGTCCTTGATCCGCTCGGCGATCGTGGCCCAGTCGCTGGCGTTCACGCCGCCGCTGAGGTCGTCGACGCGGCTCGCCGGGCGGGCGGCGGCCTGCTGCCCCGACCTGGCGACCATCAGGCTGACGTCGGAAAGCGCTTCCATGTCCCGCTGCTCGCGCAGCAGGTCCGAATAGGCCCAGTACAGGGCGGAAAGGCCGAGGAACACGGCGACCACGAGCGGCCACGCGTTGCTGGTGCCCGCGATGACGAGGTAACCGCTCAGGCCCACCGAGGCGTTGACGAACCCGACGACCAGGATCCGCCCGGTCAGCCGCAGCGCGGTGCCGATCCGCATCCGCCGCCGCAGCACGCGCACGGCCGCGAGCGCGAGCAGCGTGCTGGCCAGCGGCGCGGTCAGGGTGCCGGCGAGCGCGGCGGGCCACGTCATCTCGGTGGTGCCGGTGGCGTGCTGAACGAGGCCCGCGACGGCGAACGCACTCGTGATCTCCAGCAGGAACGCGCCCGCGTTGTAGAGGACGCGGCCGGACACGCGCCGCACGACGAGTGTGCTGATGCCCGCCACCAGGTGCGCGGCGAGCACGACCTCGAACGGGGCCACGAAGAAGCCGATGACCAGCGGGATCTCGGTGAAGGAGATGGTCCACGAGATACCGCTGCGCACGTCGACGTTGATGCCCAGCTGCTCGGCGAGCAGGAACGACAGCGCGAGCACCGGGCCGATCCACCACAGCGAGGCGTGCCCGTGGAACGGCAGCCACAGCACGGAGACCAGTGCCGCGGACAGGATGCCGAAGGTGAGGACGACGGCCGTGTAGATGCGGAACCGCCGCTCGTCGCCTGCCGCCTCCCCGGAGGACGGGCGGGCTTCGCCACCGGCGGCCGCGGGAGCGGCTGTGTCCGGTGTGCCGCCTGTGCCCGGCATGCGACCTCCTTCCCACCCCTGGCCCCCGGCGCACCTGCACGGAAAACTCGATCTCCGCACGAATGAGGGTGTCACTGTACCCCGGAGGGCGTACTTCAGCCCGTCTCTGATCGTCATCAGATCAGCCCTTAGTTAACAATGCGCCAACGGTCCGCGGCCATGGCGACTACCGGGTGAAACGGGAACCCGAGTGGCGTTCTTTTTCCGATGACGAGCGGTAACCGAACAAGTGCTGCGCTGGATCGAGCAAGAGCGCTTCAATACCGGCATGGACACGGAGGCGATCGCGACACCGCAGGCCACCGGCCCCAGGGCCGCCGACCCGTTGCTGCCCTTGTCAAACCCGCTTGCCCCGCCACCGGAGTCGGTAACCGTTTTCCGCGCCGGGTCCGCGGGTTCGGCCGCCGAGGGGCACGCGTGGCGCAGCGAAGTATCTGAACGATCAAGTGACTCTCTGTGGCGGCCACTCGTGGAGCACCGGCTCGACGTCCGGCTGACCGGCGAAGAACCGGAAGCCGCACTGTCCGAAATCCTCATACGATGGGATGAACATCTCACCGGTGTGGCGAGCGCCGGGGACTGGGACACGGCGGCCGTCGTGGCCCGCCCGAGCCGGGAGCCAGCCGGTTCGGCGGAACTGCTGCGGCACGGCTTCGCACCCGTGCGCGTGCTGGCCGTACGCCCGGCCGACCGCCTCGCCGCGGCCGGCCCACCCGCCGAACCCGGCGTGCGCCTGCGTGCGGCGGAGCCTGCGGACCTCGACACGGCCGTCGAGCTGTACACCGAGCTCCAGCGCTACGACGCCCAGTTCGGGCTCGTGACGTTGCGGGAGAACGCGGGCGAGCTACTGCGGGCCGACCTCGCGGCGCAGCTGGACCGGACGGAGCCGACGGTGTGGCTCGCCGAGCTGTACGGACGCCCGCTGGGGTTCCTGCGGCTGCAGTACCCGCCGGAGACGGACTGGGTCGCGCCGTTCGTCGCCGCGGAGCGCGTCGGCTACCTCTCTTCTCTGCAAGTGTCGGAGGCCGCCCGCTCGTCCGGCGTCGGTACCGCGCTGGCGGCCCACGCCCACCAGCTCTACGACGAGGCGGGGATCGACGCGGTGCTGCTGCACCACACGCTCGCGAGCCCCCGTTCGACGCCGTTCTGGTACGGGCACGGCTACCGCCCGCTGTGGACCTACTGGTACCGCAGGCCCGCTGTTTATTCCCGGAACGCCGCTCGCTCATAGCGAACGACCTGCGGAAACAAAACGGGACGCGGCGAAGTTGAGCTGTGCAGACTCAACTAGAAGGAGCGTCCCGATGACTGAATCCAGGCTCCTGCCCCTGCTTCCCCTCGACGAGGACGTCGTGCTACCCGGCATGATCGTCCCGCTGGAGCTCGACGAGCCCGAAGTCCGTGCCGCGGTGGAATCCGCGCAGGCGAAAGCACCGAGCGCACCGTCGTTCCCCGGCATCCGGTCCCTGCCCGCCGCCAAGGCCGAGGTCCTGATCGTTCCGCGCGTCCACGGCGAGTACGCCGAGCTGGGCACCGTCGCGACGATCGAGCGCATCGGCCGCATCCCCGGCGGCAAGGCCGCCGTGTTGCTGCGGGGCACCCGTCGAGCGCTCGTCGGCGAGACCGGCGAAGGCCCCGGCGCGGCCCGCTGGATGCGTGTGGAGGAAGCGGCGGAGCTGAGCGGTGAGCGCGCGCAAACGCTTGCCGCCGAGTACAAGACCGTGGTGATCTCGATCCTCCAGCAGCGTGGCGGCTGGCAGATGATCGACGCCGTCCAGGAGCTCGAGGACCCGTCCGCGATCGCGGACCTCGCGGGCAACGCCCCGTACCTCGACCTCGACCAGAAGCTGGAGCTGCTGCGCACGCTCGACGTCGCGGCCCGGCTGGAGCGCGCGCTCGAGTGGAGCCGCGAGCACCTGGCCGAGCTGGAGGTCACCGACACGATCCGCAAGGACGTCGCCGAGGGCATGGAGAAGCAGCAGAAGGAGTTCCTGCTGCGCCGCCAGCTGGAGGCGATCCGCAAGGAGCTGGGCGAGCTGGACGGCAGCGGCGACGGTGAGGACGACTACCGCGCCCGCGTCGAGAAGGCCGACCTGCCCGAGCACGTCCGCAAGGCCGCGCTGGCCGAGGTGGACAAGCTGGAGCGGACCTCCGACCAGTCGCCGGAGGGCGGCTGGATCCGGACGTGGCTGGACACCGTCCTGGAGATGCCGTGGCACAAGCGGACCGAGGACGTGCACGACATCGCCGCCGCCCGCGCCGTGCTGGACGCCGACCACGCGGGTCTGGACGACGTGAAGGAACGCATCATCGAGTACCTGGCCGTGCGTGCCCGCCGCGCCGAGGCCGGCAAGGGTCAGGTCGGCGGGCGGCACTCCGGCGCCGTGCTGGCGCTCGTCGGGCCTCCCGGGGTCGGCAAGACCTCGCTCGGCGAGTCCGTCGCGAAGGCGATGGGCCGCGAGTTCGTCCGCGTCGCGCTCGGTGGCATCCGGGACGAGGCGGAGATCCGCGGGCACCGGCGCACCTACGTCGGCGCGCTGCCGGGCCGCATCGTCCGCGCCATCAAGGAGGCCGGGTCGATGAACCCGGTGGTCCTGCTCGACGAGGTGGACAAGGTCGGCGCCGACTACCGCGGCGACCCGACCGCGGCGCTGCTCGAGGTGCTGGACCCGGAGCAGAACCACACGTTCCGCGACCACTACCTGGAGGTCGAGCTCGACCTGTCCGACGTGGTGTTCCTGGCGACCGCCAACGCGCTGGAGACCATCCCCGGCCCGCTGCTGGACCGCATGGAGCTGGTGACGCTGGACGGCTACACCGAGCAGGAGAAGGTCGTGATCGGCCGGGACCACCTGCTGCCGCGTGAGCTGGAGCGGGCCGGGATGCAGCCGGGCGACGTGGTGTTCACCGACGCGGCGCTGAGCCGGATCGCCACCGAGTACACGTGGGAGGCCGGCGTCCGGAACGCGAACCGGACGATCGCGAAGGTGCTGCGCAAGATCGCGACGAAGACCGCGCTGGGCGAGGCGACCCTGCCCGTGACGGTCGACGCCGAGGACCTGCCCGGCTACCTCGGCCGGCCGCGGCACCTGCCCGAGTCCTCGCTGCCCGCGTCGACCCAGAGGACCGCCACCCCCGGCGTCGCGACGGGTCTCGCGGTCACCGGTGCCGGTGGTGACGTCCTCTACGTCGAGGCCTCGCTGGCGGACCCGGAGTCCGGCGGCACCGGGCTGACCCTGACCGGCCAGCTGGGTGACGTGATGAAGGAGTCGGCGCAGATCGCCCTGTCGTACCTGCGGTCTCATGGCGCGGAGCTCGAGCTGCCGGTCGGTGACCTGAAGGAGCGCGGTATTCACGTGCACGTCCCCGCGGGCGCGGTGCCGAAGGACGGCCCGTCGGCCGGGGTCACGATGACCACCGCGCTGGCGTCGCTGCTGTCGGGCCGCGTGGTGCGGGCCGACGTGGCGATGACCGGTGAGGTCTCGCTGACCGGGCGGGTGCTGCCGATCGGCGGCGTCAAGCAGAAGCTGCTGGCGGCGCACCGGGCCGGGATGAAGACGGTGATCATCCCGCAGCGCAACGAGCCGGACCTCGACGACGTCCCCGCGGACGTCCTCGCCGAGCTTGACGTGCACCCCGTGTCGAACGTCCGCGAGGTGCTGGAGCTGGCGCTCACTGCCGCGTCGGCGCCGGTCGCCCAGGCCGCCTGAGCCGCACCACGACGAACCCGATGATCGCGACGGCTACGCCGGCGAGGACCAGGTACTGGGCCACGCCGGCGTAGTCGTTCACGACGTGCCAGTTGGCGCCGAGCAGGTAGCCCGCGATCACGAACGCGGTGTTCCACAACAGACTCCCGAGTGTGGTGAGCGCGAGAAACCGGGCGAAGGGCATTCGCTCGATCCCGGCCGGCAGCGAGATGAGGCTCCGGAAGATCGGCACCATCCGCCCGAAGAACACCGCCTTCTGCCCGTGCCGCGCGAACCACGCCTCGGTGCGGTCGAAGTCCTCGGCCTTCAGCAACGGGATCCGCAGGATCAACGCGCGCGTGCGCTCGCGGCCCAGCAGCACGCCGAGCCAGTAGACGATCATCGCCCCCGCCACCGAACCCAGCGTCGTCCAGGCCAGTGCGCCGAGGAGCGTGAACGTGCCCTGGCTCGCGGAAAAGCCCGCGAGTGGCAGCACGAGCTCGCTGGGGATGGGCGGGAACAGGTTGTCCAGGCCGACGATCAGCGCGGCACCGGGCCCGCCGAGGGTGTCCATCAGGTGTACGGCCCAGCCCGCCAGGCCTGTCAGTGATTCGCTCATGCCATCCGACGCTACGAACCGCGGCCGCCTCGGACCATGCGGTCGACCGCCGACTTTTACTGTGGAAAACCGCAGTCCGCACGGCCCCGCCGCTCGCTAGTCTCGACGTCATGAACCACGTAGGCCGGGCCGCCCGGATCACCGTCGGGCTCGCGCTCGGCGGTCTCGCCGCGTTCGCGGAGGCGGTCTTCGTGGTGCTCGCCGTGCCGTCGCTGGCGGTCCGGGCCGTGCGGCCGCGGGTGTTCGCGGCTGCCCGCGCACTGGCCGAAGTGGACCGTCGGAGGCTGGCGCGCTGGTACGGCAGCGAGAACGCCGACGACTACCGCGGCGAGCGCGCGCTGCGGTACCTGTCGGTGCGGTGCGTGCTCGGCGGCATCGGGGCGGGGATCTTCGTGTTGATCGCGCTGGGCGGGACCTCCATCGGGATCATGCTGTGGCAGGTCGCCACCGGGCGGCCGCTGGGTGGCGGAGATCCCATCGGCCGGGACCACGACTGGTACGACGGGCTCGCGGTCCTGCTGCTCGGCACCGTGTTGTTGTTCGTCGCGCTGCAGGGGCTGGCCGGCGTGGTGTCGTTCGAGCGGCGGCTGGCGCGGTACTTCTTCGGCCCGAGCCAGCGGGAACTGTTGCAGCGCAGGGTGACCGCGCTCGCGGAGAGCCGGGCCGAGGTGCTGGCGGCCGTGGACGAGGAGCGCCGCCGGATCGAGCGCGACATCCACGACGGGGTGCAGCAACGGCTCGTCGCGCTCGGCATACTGCTGGGCCGTGCGCGGCGCGCGAAGGACAGCACGAGGTCGGACGAGTTGCTACGCCAGGCACACGAGGAGGCGACGTGGGCGCTGGAGGACCTGCGTGAGGTGGCGTGGCGGGTGTACCCGGTCGCGCTGGCCTCCGAAGGCCTGCCCGCGGCGCTCGAATCGCTCGCCGAGCGGGCAGGCTTGCCGGTAGACCTGCGGTGTGAAGTCGGTTCACTACCGGCAGCCGTCGAGACGGCCGCGTACTTCGTGGTTTCGGAGGCCGTGACGAACGCGGTCAAGCACGCGGACGCGAGCCGGATCGCGGTGTCCGTGCTGGAGGAGTCGGGCAGCGTGCACGTCGAGGTCGTCGACGACGGGTTCGGCGGGGCACACCTCGGCGGCGGTGGGTTGTCCGGGCTGGCGCGGCGGGTCGCCGGGGTGGAGGGCGAGTTCACTGTGGACAGTCCCGAGGGCGGGCCGACGCGGATCGGGGCGGTGTTGCCGTGCGCGTGATCCTGGCCGAGGACTCGACGCTGTTGCGCGAAGGGCTCGTCCGGCTGCTGTCCGAGGAGGAGCACGAGGTGGTCGCCGCGGTCGGCGACGCGGAGGCGTTGCTCGCCGAGACCGAGGCGCACCAGCCCGATGTGGTGGTCACCGACGTCCGGATGCCGCCTTCGCACACCGACGAGGGCATGAGAGCGGCGCTAGAGATCCGGCGCCGCTGGCCGGGCGTGGGGGTGCTCGTGCTGTCGCAGTACGTGGAGAAGCGGTACGCCACGAACCTCATCACCGGCGAACGCGGACGCGTGGGCTACCTGCTCAAGGACCGCGTCATGCAGGTGGGCGAGTTCCTGAAGGCGCTGGACCGCGTGGCGCGGGGTGGCGCTGCGTTCGATCCCGAGGTGGTGCGGCGGCTGCTGGCCCGCTCGTCCCACACCGATCCGCTCGCGACGCTCACCGAGCGTGAAGTCGAGGTGCTGGCGAAGATGGCAGAGGGGCACTCGAACGCCGGTATCGGGGCGGAGCTGCACGTGTCGCAGAGCACGGTCGAGAAGCACGTGAACTCCATCTTCGACAAGCTGGGCCTCGCCCACACGGCGGGCTTCAGCAGGCGGGTACTGGCCGTGGTGCGCTACCTCGATTCCTAACGGACTGGTCACAGGGTGATGCAGCGCGCCTTGACGGGGCAGTTTGGCTAGGCAAACCTAAGCGGCAACAGCACTGCGGTTACGACCGGTAGCCGCTGCCCCGCCGGTTCAGGAAAGGCAGTTCATGTCCCGTAAGAGAATCCTCGGCGCCCTGCTGCTCGCGGGCGCCGTCTCCTTCGGCCTGGTCGCGTGCGGCGACGTGCAGGACTCGTCGTCCTCGGCGCCGTCGTCCTCGGCCGCGACGGATGCCGCCGCGTTCCCCGTGACGATCACGCACAAGTTCGGCTCGACGACGATCGAGAAAGCGCCTTCGCGGGTGGTCGTGGTCGGGACGTCGAGTGACGACCTGGACGCGGCGCTGGCGCTGGGCGTGACGCCGGTCGCGTTCTTCAACAAGTCCGGCACGTCCGGCGTGCCCGCCTACCTGGAGGGCAAGCTCGATCCGGCGAAGACGAAGATCGTCGACGCGACCAACGGCGTCAACGCCGAGGAGGTCGGGGCGCTCACGCCGGACCTGATCCTGGCCACCGCCGACTACGGCCTCGACCAGGAGTACCCGAACCTGTCGAAGATCGCGCCGACCGTCGGCTACGCGACCGAGTGGGGCGCGCAGTCGTGGCAGGAACACGTGCAGGTGACGGCGAAGGCGCTGGGCAAGTCCAGCCAGGCACAGCAGGTCATCGACACCACGCAGGCCGCCATCGACAAGGTGAAGGCGGACTACCCGAAGGCGGCGGGCAAGACGTTCACCGCCTCCGTCGGCAACACCGCGGGCAAGATCTTCACGCTGGTGTCGCAAAAGGACTTCGCGGTGCAGCTGATCCAGTCGCTGGGCCTGAAGCTGTCGCCGAACGTGGCGAACCTGGGCCAGAACGACTCCGGCAGCCCGACCGGTTCGCTGTCGCCCGAGCAGTACGACAAGCTCGCGGCCGACCTCGTGGTCATCGCGTTCACCTCGCCCGACCTGCAGCAGGCATTCGAGAGCAACCAGCTCGTGGCGAACGTGAAGTCGGGCAACTACCTGGTGGTCGACATGGCGACCATCTCGGCCCTGCGCTACCCGACGGTCTACGACATCCCGTGGGTGCTGGACAAGCTCAAGCCCGGCCTCGCGAAGCTCTGACCGCTGAACGGCCCCCTTCCCACGCGGAAGGGGGCCGTTCTCGCCTCAGGACAGTTCGCTCTCCAGGTCCAGATCGGTCAGTGCGCGTTTGGGGCCACGCACCGGTCTTAACAGATGCGGAAAACCTCAGTCCGGCTGGGCGCTTCGCCGACAGGGTGCTGAATTTGGGCTGTGGCGGGTCAGCGCACGATGCTGTGCCAGACGAACCGCTCCGGCGGACGACCCCGGGCCAATGCTGAACGGCTTCCCAGTCCGCGCCTTGCACGAGGCGGTGCATTACACCTCGGGAGCGACGGGAGCACCTGTCATCGCCGCCACCGACACACGTTCTTCGCTCTCGCGCCTGGACCGCTGTGCCGCGCGGCTCCATGCCAGGCACCCCTCCACTAAGCGATCCCGAGCTGCTCCCGCACCAGCGGGTGCTCCACGACCGGCATCGGATCGTGGCTTTCGGCGGCGGAGAGCCAGCCACCCTTCGCGGCCCTCACGAGGAAACTTCTCGAGGAAGTTGCGGCCCCCTTCCGCCCCGGAAGGGGGCCCTACTCGCCTTCAGGACAGTTCGCCCTCCAGGTCCTCTTCGGAGAGTGCGTCTACCTCCAGGTAGATCTCCGCTACCTGCTCCAGCCTGCCCGGCGTGGTCTCGTCGGCGAGGAGGCGGGCTGCCATCGCGCCGACGGTGAGGGTTGCGAACAGCGTGCGGACCGTTACCTCCGTGGTGTCGAGCGCTTCCCGCAGGCGGCCAACGATCATCGTTGCCAGCACCGAATCCCCGCCGAGTGCGAAGAACGGGTCCTCCAGGCCGACGCGCTCGACCTCCAGCACCTCCGCCCACACCTTCGCGATCACCTGCTCCAGCGGCGTCTTCGGCGCCACGTAGGAGTCCGCGCCCGTGGCCCAGTGCGTCGCGACCGCGCGGCGGTCCACCTTCCCGTTCGCGGTCAACGGCATCTCGTCGAGAACCACCACGCGCGCCGGGAGCATGTGCGGCGGCAGCAGGTCCCGCACGAACTCACGCACCTCCTCGGGCGTGACCTTCCCGGCGACGGCGGCGACGAGCTGGTTGCCCGCCACCCCGGCCACCCCGCGCCGCACCTCCGGGTGTTCGGCCAGCGCGGCCTCGACCTCGCCGAGTTCGATCCGCACCCCCCGCACCTTGACCTGGTGGTCACGGCGCCCCAGGAATTCCAGCGTGCCGTCCGGCCAGTACCGCGCCAGGTCACCCGTGCGGTACCAGCGGCGACCCTCGTACTCGACGAACCGGTCGGCGGTGCGCTCCGGATCGGCGCGGTAGCCGCGGGCCACGCCATCACCGCCGATCCACAGTTCGCCGCCCACCCAGTCCGGGCAGTCGCGGCCGCGGGCGTCCACCACGCGGCAGGCCACGTTACGCAGCGGCGTGCCGTACGGCACCGAACGCCAGTGCCCCGGGACGCCGTGCACCTCGCAGACCGTCGAGTGGATCGCCGTCTCGGTCGTGCCGCCCAGTCCGGCGAAGCGGCAACGCGGCGCGTGCGCGGCGACGCGACCGGGCAGGTCCGTGCCCACCCAGTCCCCGCCGAGCAGCACTGTACGCAGGCCGGTCAGCTCCCCTGGACGCGCCGAGACGAGCAGCATGTCCAGCAACGCGGGCACGCAGTTGACGAGCGTGACCCCCTTCGCCGCGACCAGTTCCGCCCACGCCCGCGCGTCCCGCCGGTCGCCCTCCTCGACGAGCACCACCGCACCACCCGCGCCCAGCAGGCCGAAGATGTCGTACACCGACAGGTCGAAGTCCAAAGCGGACACCGCGAGGCAGCGGTCCGACGGGCCGATGCCGAAACGCTCGTTGAGGTCGTCGATCGTGTTCATCGCCGCGCGGTGCGGCACCTCGACGCCCTTCGGCTCGCCGGTCGAGCCGGAGGTGAACAGCACGTAGGCGATCGACTCCTCGTCCACGCGCACGGGCTCGGCCAGTGGCTCGGCGTCCACTTCAGCGCTGGTGATCGTGTGTGTGATGCCCGCGATGCGGCGGATGCGCTCGGCCCGCGCCGCCGGCTGGTCGACGCCGATGGGCACGTAGGTGCCGCCCGCGGCGAGCACCCCGAGCACGGCCGCGATCTGGTCGGGCCCCTTCGGCAGGCTCACGCCGACGACGTCGTGCGGTTCCAGTGTCGCCGCGATGCGCAGGGCGCGGTCCGCCAGCTCCCCGTACGTCAGTTCGCCGGTGGACCACAGCAGCGCGGGCGCGTCCGGCTGCCGCCGCGCCCGCTCGAAGAAGCCGTCGTGCAGGAGCTTGCCGCTGCGCGGACCCGCCGTGTCGTTGACCTTCGCGCGGATCTTCGCCTGGCTCGCCGGCAGCAGGCCGCCGACCGGCTGGTCCCACACGTCGTCGTCCTGCCCGAGGCGGGTGATCAGGCGGTGGAAGGCCGCGAACATCTCGTCGATCATGCCCGCCGGGAAAGCGTTTTCCCGCACGTCCCAGTTGATCAGCAGACCCTCGTTGACCTCGGTGACCTGCGCGTCGAGCAGCACCTGCGGGCCCTGCGAGATGATCCACACGGCCTCGCCGAAGCAGCGCCGGACCTCGGCGTCGAACAGCTCTCCGAGGTTGAGCGCGCTGGTGAACACCACGGGCGCGAGCACCTGCTCACCCTGGTGTCGCGACAGGTCCCGCAGCACCTCGACGCCCGAGTACGCGGCGTGCGCGGCGTCGGCGTGCATCCGTTCCTGCAGCCGCCGCGCATGGTCCACAAAGGACGCTTCTTCGGTGAAGTCGACCTCCAGCAGCACGGAACTGGTGAAGTCGCCGACCAGCCGGTCCACCTCGGGGTGCAGGCTCTCGCGGTCGAACATCGGCAGGTTGAGCAGGAACCGCGGCTGCGCGCTCCACGCCGCGAGCGCTTCGGCGAACGCGGTCGCGACGACCATCGCCGGGGTCAGTCCGTGCTCGTGGGCGCGGGCGCCGAGGCGTTTGCGGTCCTCGGGCGCGAGCCAGTGGTGCCGCCGGGTGACGCGGGTGGCGTCGCCGCGCTCGCCTTCCGGCACCAGCGGCAGGTCCGGCGCACTGGGCAGCTCGGGAATCCGTTGCTGCCACCACTCGCGGGCACGCTCGCGGTAGGCCTTGCGGCTCAGCTCGTGTTCGGCCAGGTAACGCGGGTAGCTGTAACCGATCGGCTCGAACTCGGGGTTTTCGTAGAAGCGGGCGAGGTCGGCGAGCAGGATGCGGTAGCTCAGCGCGTCGGCGGCGAGCATGTCCACGTCCACGTGCAGCCGGGTGCGGCCGCCGGGCAGGCGGCTGAGCTGGATGGAGAACACCTCGCCGTCGGCGACGTCGAGCCGGGCGTGCGAGGACCGGTCGCGGATGCGCTCCAGCTCCTGCTCGTCCTCGATGTCGTGCACGACGAGCGCGGGCTGCGCACGCTCGGGCAGGATCTGCTGGCGGCCGTCGTCCGTGAACTTCGCGCGCAGCATGCCGTGCCGCCGCACGAGCGCCCGCACGGCCCGCTCCAGCCGCTCCGGCTCCACGCCCTCGCCGTCGAACTCGACGTACAGGTGCGCGGCGACCGAACCGAGCGTGGTCTCCTCGTCGCGGCCGATCCAGTACGCGTGCTGCATGAGCGCGAGCGGGAACGGCTCGGACTCGTCGACCTCGACGCTCACCGCGGGCTCGGGCGCGACCCCGGCGGCCTCGGCCAGCACCTGGCGCCAGCCCGCGAGCGTGGGTTGCTTCGCCAGCTGCGCGAAGCCGACCTTGATGCCGCGCCGCCGCCACTTGTTCGCGACCTGCATGAGCTGGATCGAGTCCAGTCCCCACTCGATGAGACTGTCGTTTTCGGACAGTTCCGCCGCCTCGGGGCCCAGCAGGTCGGTGACCTCCCGCAGCAGCTCCCCCGCCGTCGGTTGCTGACTCACCACGTGCCCAGCTCCTCTTCGAACTCGTCGATCTCGTCCTGACTGACGTCCACCAGGTCCGGCACCGGGCCGGCCGCCGCCAGCGCCTGCCGCAGCCGGTCGGCCAGGCCGCTGTCCTGGGCGGCGACGCCGACGCGCAGCTCGTCGCCGACCGCGGCGGCGTTCACCTCCAGCGCCCAGTCCGGTTTCCGGCCGTGCCGCGGCGGAACGCGCAGCATCGGCGCTTCGGGCGCCACCGACCACGGCGAGCCGTCGCCGGTCTCGACGCGGCCGAGGTAGTTGAGGACCACGGTCGGCTCGGACAGGCCCAGGGGCGGCAGCAGCCCGTAGCCCAGGCCGGCGTCGGGCAGGTCCCGCACGCGGCCGGTCGTGCGCATCGGGAAGATCGTCGTGAACCAGCCGACGGTCGCGGACAGGTCCACGCCCGGGGCGATCCGCTCCTCGCGGCCGTGCCCCTCGACGGCGATCACCGCGTCTCCGAGCACCTGACCGAGCGCGCTGACCAGCGCTTGTTGCACGTCGCCGCCGGGCAGCGGGACGGCGAACTCGGTGACGTCCGGCTCGCGGTCGGTCAACGGCAGCACCGGGTCGGCCCCGTCGAGGATGCCGCGCCAGAGGTCTGCTTCGGCGCTGCGGTCCTGTTGCCGCAGGATTTGGCTCCACCGCCGGAACGACGTGCCGCTGCGGAACAGCTCGTGCCCCTGCCACGCCTCGGCGAGGTCGTCGAGCAGGATCCGCCACGAGACGCCGTCCACGGCAAGGTGGTCGGCGACGAGCAGCACGCGGTCCGGGAACCACACGACCTGCAGCAGCCGCTCGTCGGTGAGCCGGTCGCGAGCGGCGAGCAGCTCGTCGTCGAGGGAACCCGTGGCGCGGGTGAGGATTTCCCGCGCGGAGAACGACTCCTCCGGCACGACGAGAGTGCGGCCGTCCCAACGGGCGCGGAGCACGTCGTGCCGGTCCAGCACGGCCTGCAGCGTGCGCACGAGCGCCGGTTCGGTCAGGTCCGGCGGCGCGACCAGCAGCATCGCCTGGAACAGGCCGCGGTACCGCATGATCGGCGTCGGCTCGACCGGGCCGTACGGCACGTCGTCGGGGTCCACAGTGAACTCTCCGGCGGCGGCGAGGCCGGCCGGGGTGCGGTGCTCGAAGATCTGCCGCGGGGTGAGCCGGATGCCTGCCTTGCGGGCGCGGCTGACCAGCTGCACGGAGATGATGCTGTCGCCGCCCAGCTCGAAGAAGCTGTCGTGCACCCCGACTTCGGGCAGCTTGAGGATGTCCGCGAAGAGCTCGCACAGGATGCGCTCGCGGTCGTCGCGGGGTTTGGCGTCCCCGGCCAGTGCACCGAAGTCCGGGTCAGGAAGCGCTTTCCGGTCCAGCTTGCCGCTCGGCGTCAGGGGAAGCTCGTCGAGTGGCACGACGGCCGCGGGCACCATGTGCTCGGGCAGCTCGGCGGCAACGGCTTCGCGCACCCCGTCCGGCGAACCCACGACGTAGGCGACGAGCCGCTGTTCCCGCGCGACGACGACCGCCTGCCGCACGCCGGGCACCCGCTCGACGGCGGCTTCGATCTCGCCGAGTTCGACGCGGAAGCCACGGATCTTGACCTGGTCGTCGGTGCGGCCGAGGTAGTGCAGGACACCGTCGACCTGCTTTACGAGGTCGCCGGTGCGGTACAACCGCTCGCCGTTGGGGGCCGCCACAAACCGTTGGGCGGTGAGGCCCGGGCGGTTGAGGTAACCGCGGGCGAGCTGCACGCCACCGAGGTACAGCTCCCCCGGCACGCCGGGCGCCACCGGACGGAGCAGGCGGTCGAGGACGTGGACCTGCGTGTTCCACACCGGGCGGCCGATCGCCACCTCATCCGTCACAGTCCAATGCGTGACATCCACGGCGGCTTCGGTGGGGCCGTACAGGTTGTGCATCCCCGGCTTGGCGATGTCTGCGGGAAGCGCTTCCCCGCTCGTGATCACCCGCTTCGGCAGCGGGCGGTCACCGTACGCCCGCAACATCGACGGAACAAAGTGGACGGTCGTCACCTGCGGCATCAGTTCGGCCAGGTAGTCAGGATCCTTGTGCCCACCCGGCTTCGCGACGACCAGCTTGGCGCCCGTGATGAGCGGCCAGAAGAACTCCCACACCGACACATCGAAACTCGACGGGGTCTTCTGCAACACCGCATCCTCGACCGTGAGACCGTACTCGCGCTGCATCCACAACAGACGGTTCACGATCGCGCGATGGGTGATCACCACACCCTTCGGGCGGCCCGTCGAGCCCGAGGTGTAGATGACGTAGGCCGCATTGTCCGGGCCCGCCGGGCGAGGTTCGGCTTCGCCGTGCAACTCGCCGGGGAGAACGGCGGTGGGTTGCGCGTCGGCGATCATGAAGTCCAGGCGTTCAGCCGGGTAGTCAGGATCCAACGGCAGGTAGGCCCCGCCCGCCTTGAGCACCGCCAGCAGCGAAACGATCAGCTCCAGCGACCGGTCCTGCCGGATACCCACGATCCGATCCGGCCCCACACCAGCCGCCGCCAGGCGGCGAGCCAGCTCCGTGGCGCGGGCATCCAGCTCCGCGTACGTCAGGCTTTCGCTCTCGAACACCACCGCGGTGGCGTCCGGAGTGCGGGCGACCTGCGCGGAGAACAGCTCCGGCAGCGTCACCGACGGTACGGACACGACCGGGAAATCCGCCTGTGCCGGGGCCAGGCGGCTCGCCGCGAGGGGGCGGTCCGGATGCGCCGCCAGGTCCTCGACGAGCCGCGTGAACCGGGTGACCCAATCCTCCACAGTGGACCGATCGAACAGGTCCTTGCTGTACACGAGCCAGCCGTTGATCCCGGTCTCGTCCTCGAACAGGTGCCACGACAGGTCCATCCGCGCGGCGTAGAACGGGACGTGCTCCTCCCGCAGGGAAGCCGCCCCGAACGGCACGGCGGCACGCGGCGCCTGCTGGTACGCCAGCATCACCTGGAACAGCGGGTGCCGCCCCAGCGAGCGAGTCGGGTTCACCGCGTCGACGAGCCGCTCGAACGGCAGGTCCTGGTGGGCGAACGCGTCGAGGTCGGTCTGCCGCACTCGCTCGACCAGCTCGCGGAACGTCGGGTTGCCGGACACGTCGGTGCGCAGCACGAGCGTGTTGACGAAGAACCCGACGAGCCCGTCGAGCGCGGCGTCGCTCCGGCCGGCGACGGGCGTGCCGAGCGGGATGTCCGTGCCCGCGCCCAGGTGGTCGAGCAGCGCGGCGAGCGCGGCCTGCACGGTCATGAAGACCGTCGAACCGGTCTCGCGGGCGAGTGCAGCAAGCGCTTCCCGGATCTTCGCGTCCAGCCGGAACCGGACGGCGTCGCCCTCGAAGCTCGGCGTCGTGGGACGCGGGCGGTCCGTGGGCAGCGACAGCTCCTCCGGCAGCTCGGCGAGCTTTTCCCGCCAGTACGCCAGCTGCGTTTCGCCAAGATCGCCGAGGAGGTCCCGCTGCCAGAGCGCGTAGTCGGCGTACTGCACGGGTAGGGGCGTCCAATCCGGACGGCGGCCGTGCAGGCGCGCGGTGTAGGCGGCGGTGAGGTCGGCGAGCAAGCGCTCTCCGGACCAGCCGTCGCTCGCGATGTGGTGCGTCAGCAGGGAAAGCACCTGCCCGTCGCACAGCCGCGCCTCGAACGGCGGTTCCCGGTCTAGCTCGAACGCCCGCCGTGCCGCCTCCGCCACGCTGCCCCCGACGTGCAGCGTGGGGGTCCAGTCCAGCACCTGCTGGTACGGCCGCCCCTCGAACTCCGGGTAAATCGTCCGCAGCACCTCGTGCCGACCGACCACATCGGACAGTGCGGCCCGCAGCGCGTCGAGGTCGAGGGGCCCGTCGAGGCGGACCGCGAGCGGGACGTTGTACGTGGGGCTCGGGCCTTCGATCCGGTAGAGGAACCACAAGCGCTGCTGCGCGAACGACAATGGCACCCGCCGCGGCCTCGGCATCGGCGTGAGCGCGGGCCGCTTGCGGGCGCTGTCGTCGAGCGCGGCGGCGAGGCGTGACACCGTGGGGGCGTCGAAGACCGTGCCGATGGTCAGTTCAACCCCGAGTTCCGCGCGGACGCGGCCGACGAGCCTGGTCGCGAGCAGGGAATGCCCGCCCAGTGCGAAGAAGTCGTCGTGCACGCCCACCCGGTCGAGCCCCAGCAGGTCGGCGAACAACGCGGCCAGCGCACGCTCGCGGTCGTTGGCGGGCTCGGTATCGGTGACGCTGACCTCGGGTTCGGGCAGCGCCTTGCGGTCGAGCTTGCCGCTGGGCGTGAGCGGCAAGGCGTCCAGCGGCACGACCACCGAGGGCACCATGTGCTCGGGCAGGGTCTTCGCCAGCTGCCGCTTGACGTCCGCCGCCTCGCCGACGACGTATCCGACGAGCTGCTGCTGTTCCGGCCGCGCCACGACGGCCGCCGCCCGCACCCCGGGCAGTGCGGTCATGGCCGCCTCGATCTCGCCGAGCTCGACCCGGAACCCGCGGATCTTGACCTGGTCGTCCGCGCGGCCGAGGAATTCCAGCACGCCGTCGACCTGTTTGACGAGGTCGCCGGTGCGGTAAAGCCTCTCGCCGTTGTCTGACGCAACGAACCGTGAGGCCGTCAGCCCGGGACGGTCGAGGTAACCCCGGGCCAGCTGGACGCCGCCGAGGTACAGCTCCCCCGGCACGCCCGGCGGCACCGGACGCAGAAACCGGTCCAGCACGTGCACACTCGTGTTCCACACCGGCCGTCCGATCGGGACCGTGCCGTTCCCGACGCCCTCGGCCGCGGGCCAGTAGGTGACGTCGACCGCGGCCTCGGTGGGGCCGTACAGGTTGTGCACCTGTGGACGGGCCAGCTCGGACGGCAGCGCCTCGCCACTGGTGATCACCCGCTTCGGCAGGGGCCGGTCGCCGTACACCCTCAGCATCGAGGGGACAAAGTGGACGGTCGTGACCTGCCGCATGATCTCGGCCAGGTAGTCGGGGTCCTTGTGCCCGCCCGGCTTCGCAAGCACCAACTTCGCGCCGGTGATGAGGGGCCAGAAGAACTCCCACACCGACACATCGAAGCTCGACGGGGTCTTCTGAAGGACCGTGTCCTCGGCCGTGAGCCCGTATTCGTGCTGCATCCACAGGAGGCGGTTGACGATCGCCCGGTGCGTGACCACGACGCCCTTCGGACGGCCGGTTGAGCCCGAGGTGTAGATGACGTAGGCCGCGTTGTCCGGGCCTGCTGGGTGAGGCTCGGCTTCGCCCTTCAACGAGGCAGGCAGCACCACCGCGGGCTGGGCGTCGGCGATCATGAAATCAAGGCGTTCTGGCGGGTAGGAGGGGTCGAGCGGCAGGTAGGCGCCGCCCGCCTTGTGCACCGCCAGCAGCGAGACGATCAAGTCCAGCGAGCGGTCCTGCCGGATCCCCACGATCCGGTCCGGCCCCACACCCGCCGCAGCCAGCTGGCGAGCCAGCGCCGCGGCCCGGGCATCCAGCTCGGCGTAGGTCAGGCTTGAGCCCTCGAAGACCACGGCGGTCGCGTCCGGGGTGCGGGCGACCTGCGCGGAGAACAGCTCGGCCAACGTCGTTGCGGGCAACTCCACCTCGGCGCCGGCAGGCAAGGCCGAGGAGTGGTAGTCCAGACGCCCGATGCCGCGGTCCGGTTCGTTGAGAGCGCTTTCCAGCAGCGACTCCAGGTGCGCCAGGAACCGGTCGACGGTCGCGGCGGTGAACAGGTCCGTGGAGTAGGTGGCCTCGACGCGCATCCGGCCGTCGGTGAGGAACGCTTCCAGCGCGAGGTCGAACTGCGTCGTGTCGTTGTGCACCGTCCGCCAGTCCGCGGTCACGCCGGGCAGGTCGAAGCCCTGCAACCCCTGCGTCAGGAACAGCAGCATCACGTCGAACAACACCGACCGCCCGGCCACACGCGGCGGGCGCAGCCGCTCGACGAGCAGGTCGAACGGCAGGTCCTGGTGCGCGTAGCCCTCGGTGCACACCCGCTGGACCCGCGCGACCAGCTCCGCGAACGACGGGTCTCCGGTGAGGTCGGCCCGCAGCACCAGCGTGTTGCCGAAGTTGCCGATGAGCCGCTCGACCTCGCCCGCGTCGCGGTTCATCGACGCCGAACCGATCGGCACGTCGGTCGCGCCGGTGTAGCGGCCCAACAGGGCCGCGTACGCGGCGAACACGACCATGAACGGCGTGACGCCGCGGGATTGGGCGAACGCGGTGGCGCGTTCAGTGAGCGCGGCGTCGAACGTCCGAAACCGACGGTCGCCCCGGCTGGACCGGGTCGCGCCACGGGGGAAGTCCGTTGGCAGGGGCAGCGGCTCCGGCATCGGGTCGAGGGCGCGGCGCCAGTGGTCCAGGTCGCCCGCCAGCCGTTCGTCAGTAAGCGTTTTCCGTTGCCACAGCGCGAAGTCGGCGTATTGCACGGGAAGCGGTTCGAGCCCGGCCGGGCGACCGGTGGTGTCCTCCCGGTACAGCGCGGAGATCTCGTGGGAGAGGGCGTTGAACGTGAAGCCGTCCCACGCGATGTGGTGCACGGTCAGCACGAGCACGTACTCGTCGTCGGCCCTGCGGAGCAGCTTCAACCGCAGCGAGTGCTCGCGTTCGAGGTCGAAGGCGTGCGCGGACTCCTCGCGGGAAAGCGCTTCCACCGCGCGTTCGCGCTCGTCGGCGGGCAGGCCGCGCAGGTCGGTCTCGGGCATCGCCACCACGGCGAACCGGTCCACCACCTGCCGCGGCTCGCCGTCTGCGCCCGGCACGTACCGGGTGCGCAGCACCTCGTGCCGGTCCACGAGCCGCTGGAACGACCGGTGCAACGCGGCCGTGTCCAGTTCCCCGCGCAGGCTGATCGCGAGGCACACGTTGTAGGCCGGGCTGTCCGGTTCGAGCTGCTGCAGGAACCACATGCGTGACTGCGCGTACGACAGCGGCAGGTCGTCCTCGCGGTCCCGCCTCGGGATCTGGTCCGTGCGGGCGAGCCCGGCCTGCGCGAGCCGGCGGCGCAGCAGCTCGCGCTTGCGGGCGGCCAGGTCACTCATCGGCGATCTCCTTCAGCGCGGCGAACCACTCACGCGACAGGTCGTGGATGCGGTCTTCGGGGAAGATGCCGCTCGCCCACTGCCAGTCGGCCTCCAGCACCGACCCGCGGACGAGGGCGTTGAGCACCAGGCAGTACGGCGCGGGCATGGCGTCATCCACGCCACCGCCCATCGCACCGACCTCGAGCGCGCCGGACCACGGCTGCCCTTCGGTCTCGCCGACCGTGAGCCTGCCGAGGTAGTTGAACTCCACCTGCGGTTCCGGCAGCCGCGCCAGCTCGGGGGCGGTGTCGGGGTTGAGGTACCGCAGCAGGCCGTAGCCGAGGCCGCCGTCGGGCAGCGCGAGCTGCTGGGCGACCTTGCGCACGTCGGTGGGGTCGATGCGGACCGGGTGCACGTCGGTGAACCAGCCGACGGTGCCGGACAGGTCCGCGCCGGGCACGACCTGTTCCTCGCGGCCGTGCCCTTCCAGCGCGATGAGCACGGAACCGTCCTCCCCGCGCCAGCGCGCGATGGCGCGGGCGAACGCGGTGAGGAGCACGTCGTTGACCGTCACGCCGAGGCGTTCCGGCACGGTCGTGAGCAGCGCGTTCGTCAGATCCGCGTCGAGGAACGTGCGGGTCGCGCGCATCGTGGCGCGGGTGTCTCGAGCGGGGTCCAGGCATCGCGTGCCGAGCACGGGGTCAGGACCGGACAGGATGTCCCGCCACAGGTCCAGCTCCGGTGCCTTCGCCCGCGCAACCTCGGGAAGCGCTTTCGCCCACTCGCGGAACGACGTGCCGACCGGCGGCAGCTCGCGACCCGCCCACAGGTCGGCCAGCTCGGGCACCAGCACACCCCACGACGCCCCGTCGACGACCAGGTGGTGCAGCAGGATCAGGAGCCGCCCGTCGCCGCCGGGCCGGTCGAACCACACGAACCGCGCCATCCGGCCCTGAGCCGGGGACAGCTCGCGCAGCTCCTCCTCCAGCACCTCGGGCAGCTGCGCGGCCACGTCGGTCAGCTCGACGCGCCGCAGCGCCGGTTCGGCGCCACGGGGGTGTACGACGAACCCACTGTCGAAAGTGGACCGGAGCACGTCGTGCCGGTCGAGCAGGGTCCGCAGCATGCGGGTGAGCCGGTCGAGATCCAGCCCAGCCGGGGTACACAGGAGCCGGGCCTGGCTGAGCCGGTCGTACGGCGCGTTGCGGGTGAGCCAGTGCAGCATGGGGGTCAACGGGACCTCGCCGATGCCGGCGTCCGGATCCGCCGTGGCCTTCGCCTTGCCTGCGACGAGTGCGAGTTCGGCGACCGTCCGGCGCTCGAAGACGTCGCGAGGGCTGAAGCCGAACCCGGCCGCGCGGGCCTTGCTGACCAGCCGCATCGAGACGATGCTGTCGCCGCCGAGCGCGAAGAAACTGTCGTCCGCGCCGACGTGCCGGACACCGAGGACCTCGGCGAACAGCTCGGCGAGCTTGGCTTCGGTCTCGGTGCGCGGGGCGCGTGTGGTGCCCTCGTAGTCCGGCGCGGGAAGCGCTTTCACGTCGAGCTTGTCGTTGCGGGTCAACGGGAAGCTGTCCACGGCCACGACCGCCGCGGGCACCATGTAGTCGGGCAGGCTCGCCGCGACGCGCTCCCGCAGCCCTTCGACACCGCCTTCACGCAGCACGACGTATGCCACCAGCCGCCGCACGCCCGGCGTGTCCTCGCGGGGCACCACGACCACCCGCTCGACGCGTTCCTCCCGCGCGAGCACGGCTTCGATCTCACCTGGCTCGATGCGGTAGCCCCGGATCTTCACCTGGTCGTCGACGCGCCCGAGCGCCTCGATGCGGCCGTCCGCAGTCCAGCGCGCGACGTCCCCAGTGCGGTACATCCGGCCGGGCTCAAACGGGTTCGCTACGAACCGCTCGGCCGTCGTACCGGGGCGGCCGAGGTAGCCGCGCGCCAGCCCGGCACCGGCCAGGTACAGCTCACCCTCCACGCCGACCGGGCACGGCCGCAGCCGCCGGTCGAGGATGTACGCCCGCGCGTTGCCGACCGGGGAGCCGATCGAAGGTGACTCGCTGTCGGCGAAGTCCGCTGCAGCGGAGTCCACAGTGCACTCGGTGGGTCCGTAGAGGTTGTAAACCGCCAGATCGTCCTCCGCGCGCAGCATCCGCCACAGCTCCCCCGGCACGGCTTCCCCACCGAGGCCGAGGACCTTCAGCGAGCCGCGCCACGGCTCGGTCGCGACCTGCGCGAACAGTGAAGGCGACAGTTCGACGAACTCGATCGCGTGTTCGGCGAGGAACTCCCTCAGCCGGTCGGCGTCCCGCCGGACGTCCGGCGGGACGAGGTGCAGCTCGTGCCCGGCGAACAACCACAGCATCGGCTGCCACGACGCGTCGAACGCCATCGGCCACGCGTGCGCCACCCGCAACGGCCGCCCCACACGCTCACGCGCCGGGTCGAACAGCTGGTCCCGGTGGCTGCAGAGCAGGTTGACGATCGAGGCGTGGGGCACAACGACGGCCTTCGGCGTGCCCGTCGAGCCGGAGGTGTAGATGACGTACGCCGGATGCTCGGGAAGCGCTTTCTGCGGCAGGTCGTCCGCCTCGCCCTCGGGCACTTCGGTCAGCACGGCCACCGGCTGGGCGTCGGCGAGCATGAGGTCGATCCGCTCGGCAGGCCACTCCGGGTCCAGCGGCAGGTAGGCCGCGCCCGCCTTGAACACCGCCAGCAACGCGATGATCATGTCCGCGCTCGCGGACAGCTTGAGCGCGACGATCCGCTCCGGCCCGGCACCCTGCCCGACGAGCAGGCGTGCCACGTGGTTGGCGCGGCGGTTCAGCTCGGCGAAGGTCAGCCGCCGCTGCCCGTCCACGACGGCGAGCGCGTCCGGCGTCCGGCGGGCCTGCTCCTCGAACAGCTCGGACATCGTCTTCGCGGGCACGTCGAGGCGCTTGCCGGTGCCGAACTCCGCGAGCTGCCGGTACTCCTCGGGGAACAGGAGCTCGACCGGCCGTCCCTCGGCGAAGGACTCGGCGGCACGCGTGAAGTACCGCGTGATGGCCTCGATCCGCTCACGGTCGAACACCTCCGACCGGTACTCGAAGGTGACGGAAAGCGCTTCCTCCGCCGCGACCGCGAGCGTCAGCGGGTAGTGCGTGGCGTCGTCGACTTCGACCTGGCTGATCCGGATCCCGGCCTGCCGCTCGCTTTCACCAACCGCGCCTGAGTCGATCGGGTAGTTCTCGAACACGACGAGCGTGTCGAACAAGTCCCCGCCGCCGGCGGCGCGCTGGATCTCGGTGAGCCCGAGGTACTGGTGCTCCATCAGGCTCGACTGCTGGGCCTGCAGCTCGGCGGGCGAGGCGTCCGCCCGCACCCGGACGGGCACGGTGTTGATGAACAGCCCGATCATCGAGTCCACTCCGGACAGTTCGGGTGGACGACCGGAGACCGTCGCGCCGAACACCACGTCGTCGCGGCCGGTCAGCCGCGCGAGCACCTGCCCCCACAACGACTGCACGACGGTGTTGACTGTCAGCCCCTCTTCGCGGGCGCGGGCGTAGAGCCGTTCGGCCGGAAGGTCGACGCGAATCTTGCCCGGCCGGGTCGGCACGCGGGAAGCGTCGGGCGCGAGCAGCGTGGGTTCGACGTCGTCGAGCACGCGCAGCCACGCTTCGGTGGACGCCTGAACGTCCCTTGTGGACAGCCATGACAGGTAGTCGCGGTAGGGCCGCGGCCGGGGCGGCTCGGTTCCGCCGTAGAGCGCCAGCAGCTCGCTGACCAGCAGCGGAAGCGACCAGCCGTCGAGCAGGAGGTGGTGGTTCGTCAGCACGAGCCGGTGGTCGGTGTCGCTCATCCGCACCAGGGTCATCCGCAGCAGCGGCGGTTCGTCGAGGGTGAACCGCGCGGCGCGGTCGCGGGCGAGCACGCCTTCGAGGTCGCCGTCGACCTCGGTCCAGGGCAGCTCCACCTCGTCGAGGACCACCTGCACCGGCTCGTCGACGTCCTCGTGCACGAACGCCGCCCGCAGGTTCGCGTGCCGGGCGAGCAGCCGTTGCGCCGCCGCGTGTAAGCGCTTGCTGTCCAGTTCTCCTTGCAGGCCCAGCACGAACTGCACGGTGTAGACGTCGTCGGATCCCGTGTCGTACAACGCGTGGAACAGCATTCCCTGCTGGAGCGGGGAAAGCGGCAGGATGTCCTCGATCACTTCTTTCCCCACTTCGCGGCGAGGCGGTCGAGCTGCCCCTGGTTGAGCGACACCAGCGGCACGTCCGACGGCGTGAGCCCCGCGTCGAGGTCGCCGGTCAGCGCCTCGCGCCACGCCTCGGCCTGCTTGCGCACCTCGACCTCGCTGTGCTTCGCCGTCCACGACCACGTCGCCTTGAGGACCGGACCACCGGGGCCGTCTTCCGTCAGGGCATTGATCTCCAGCGCCCGGTGCTGCAACTCGGGCGGTGGCAGCTGCTCTGGGCCCGGCGTCCAGTCGCCTTCGGTCAGGTCGAACCGGCCGAGGTAGTTGAAGCCGATTTCGGCGTCGGGGATCTCCTGGCCGAAGCCGGAGTCCGGGATCGCCCGCAGGCGTTCCTTGACCTGCGCCAACGGTTCTCCACGCAGCTCGAACGGGTAGACCGTGGTGAACCAGCCGACCGTGCGGGACAGGTCCGCGCCCGGCACCAGCTGCTCCTCGCGGCCGTGCCCCTCCAGCGCGATCGTCGCCGGGCCGAGCGCGCGGCCCAGAGCGGTGATCAGCACTTCCTGGACACGGGCGTGCTTGCCTTCGAGCAGCTTCCTCGTCTCCGCCATGCCGAGTTCGACGGTCAACCGGCCCTTCGTGGCCTCGGCCTTGCGCGGGTGCACCGGCGTGGGCCGGGCGGTGGCGAGTGCCCAGCTGCGGAACGAAGTCGGCACCGGCGCCAGCGCCGGGGCACGCCCGGCCGCGCGGGCCGTCCACGCCTCGGCCAGGTCCTCGGCGAGGATCCGCCACGACACGCCGTCCACGACGAGGTGGTGCAGGACGAGCAACAGCCGCCCGTCGAAGGCCACCGCCCGGACCATCCCCTCGGCCGGATCGAGCGCGGCGACGGCTTCGGCGTACTTCTCCGGCTGGTACGGGCCGTTCACGTGCTCCACCACCGCACGCGCTCGCGGGGGCACGTGGAGCACCCCGTCGCCCAGCCGGGCACGCAACAAGTCGTGGTGGTCGAGGACGTCCTGCAGGACCTGCTCGAACGCGTCCGGCGCGAACGGTTCGGGCACCCGCAGCAACGCTGCCTGGTGCATGTGCAGATCACCGGTGCCCGTCCACCAGCGCATGATCGGCGTCAGCGGCACGTCACCGGTGCCGTCGTCGTGTGCCGTGACCACGGCGGCATCCACGGTGCGGGCCAGTGCGGCGGCGGTCTGGTGCTCGAACACCTGCTTCGGCGAGAGCTGCAGCCCGGCGGCACGGGCCTTGCTCACGAACCGGATCGACAGGATGCTGTCGCCGCCGAGCGCGAAGAAGTTGTCGTCGGCGCGAACCTCGGGCACCCGCAGCAACTCGGCCATCAGTCCACAAAGGAGCTTCTCGGTCTCGGTGACCGGCAACCTGCCGGTGGCCGCCTCCTCGAGCGGGGCCGGCAGCGCCTTGCGGTTCACCTTGCCCGACGGCAGCAGCGGGAACTCGTCGAGGAACACGAACCGCGGCGGCACCATGTGCTCGGGCAGCCGCTGCCGCAGCCACTCGCCGAGCCCGTCGACCCGCGGCCCGAGGCAGTAGCCGACGAGCCCCGGCCGGTCCTCGCGCAACAACACGACCGCGCGGCGGACCTGCTCGTGCTGCTCCAGCACGGCCTCGATCTCCTCCAGCTCGACGCGCATGCCGCGGATCTTGATCTGGTTGTCCGCGCGCCCCAGGAACTCCAGGCTCCCGTCGGGCTGCCACCGGGCCAGGTCGCCGGTGCGGTACAGACGGGATCCAGGCGGGCCGAAGGGATCGGCGACGAAATGGTCGGCGGTGCGCTTCGGGTCGTTGAGGTAGCCGCGGCCGAGGTAGACACCGCCCGCGTACAGCTCGCCCGGCACTCCGATGGGTACCGGCATGAGATTGCGGTCCAGCACGTACAGGCGCGTGTTGCCGTTGGGCTTGCCGATCGACACCGCTGTCCGCACGGCGTCCCGGTACACGACGTGGCTGACCCCGATGGTCGCCTCGGCCGGCCCGTAGCCGTGGTACATCACGGCGTCGCTGGCTTCACGGAACCGCTGGAACAGCTCCGGCGTGAGCACCTCGCCACCGCACCACACGTGCTTGAGCGAGCGCGCCTTCCCGGCGAAGCCGTCGATCTGCAGCAGCAGGTCGAGGATCGACGACGGCAGGTAGGTGAACGTGACCTCGTGCCGTGTGATCAGGCCGAGCAGGTAGTCGATGTCGCGCTCACCGCCGGGTTCGGCGATCACCAGCTTCCCGCCGGTGACCAACGGCAGGAAGATCTCGTTGATCGAGATGTCGAACCCGAGCGGTGCCTTGAACAGCGACGCGTCCCCCGGTCCGAAGCCCAGGAGCTCGCGTTGCCACAGGAGCCGGTGCGTGATCGCGCGGTGGCGGATCATCGCGCCCTTCGGGGTGCCGGTGGAGCCCGAGGTGTAGATGACGTAGGCCAGGTTCTCCGGCAGGATGGTCGCCTCGACTCGCTCCAAAGTGGACTCCTCGCCGATGTGCACGATCGGCACGCCCAGGTCACGCACGGGCTCGTCGTGTTTCTCACCACTCAGGATCGCGGCGAGTCTGGCGTTTTCGCAGACCTCCGCAATGCGGCGCTGGGGCCACGACGGCTCCAGCGGCACGAACGCGGCCCCGGCCTTCTCCGCACCGAGCAGCCCGACGACCAGTTCGATCGACCGCTCCCAGTGCATGCCGACGGTCTGTTCCGGCCCGACACCCAGCTCACGCAGGCGGTGTGCCACGTGGTTCGCGCGGGCGTCGAGTTCGGCGTAGGTGAGCTTGGCGTCGTGGAACTCGACGGCGATGGCGTCCGGAGTGCGGGCGACCTGCTCCTCGACCATCGCCGTGAGCGTGGTCTCCGGTCGTGTCTCGGCGGTGTCGTTGAAGGCGCGGAGCTGCGCGTGCTCGTCCTCGGACAGCACGTCGACCAGCCCGACCGGACGGCTCGGCTCGGCGACGAATGCATTGAGCAGCCTTGCCAGCCGCTGCGCGAATCCCTCCACTGTGGACTCGTCGAACAGGTCGGCACTGTAGGTGACGGCGCATTCGCCTGGCCCGAAGTGGAACGCGAGGTCGAACTTCGCGCCCGTCACGCCGGGGTCGAGCGGGGTCACCGTGACGCCGGGCAGCGCCAATGAGGCGTCGAGGTCCTGGTACGACACCATCGTCTGGAACAGCGGGTGCCGCCCTGGTGAGCGCGGCGGGTTCACCGCTTCGACGACGCGTTCGAACGGCAGGTCCTGGTGTGAGTACGCCTCCAGGTTCGTCTCCCGCACCCGCGCCAGCAGCTCGCGGAACGTCGGGTTGCCGGACAGGTCGGTCCGCAGCACGAGGTTGTTGACGAAGAAGCCGACCACGTCGTCGAGGCTTTCGTCACCGCGGCCGGCGGTCGGCGTGCCGAGCGGGATGTCCTCGCCCGCGCCGAGGCGGTGCAGCAGCACGGCGACCGCGGCCTGGCCGACCATCAGGTCCGTCACGCCCAGCTTCCGTGCGAGCTGCCGCAGGTCGGGCAACGGCACCCGGACGCTGCCGCCGCGGCGGCTCGGCTGCTGCGGGCGCGGACGGTCGGTCGGCAGCGGCAGCTCCTCGGGCAGGCCCTCGAGCCGCTGGCGCCAGTAAGCGCTGTCATCGCGCGCGTTTTCCTGCTGCCACAAGGTGTAGTCGGCGTACTGGACAGGCAGCGGTGGCCACTCCGGTTCACGGCCCTCGGCGCGGGCGGCGTAGGCGGTGCTCAGGTCGCGCAGCAGTGGGCGTGCCGACCACTCGTCCGCAGCGATGTGGTGCACGACCAGGGTGAACTCGTACTCGTCCTCCCCGGTGCGCCGCAGGTCGTAGCGGATCGGCGGTTCCGCGTCGAGGCGGAAGCAGTGTTCCGCTGTGCCACGCTGAACCGGGGCGGGGGCGAGGACCTCCTGCCGTGGTTCCGTGCCGGGGAAGATCGTGCGCAGGGATTCGTGCCTGGTCACGACGTCCAGCAGGGCCGCGTCGAGCGCCTCGGTGTCGAGCGGGCCGGTGAGGCGCGCCGTGAACGGGATGTTGTACGTCGGGTTCGGGCCCTCCAAGCGGTAGAGGAACCACAGGCTGCGCTGCGCCGGAGAAAGCGGTATCTCCGCGGGGCGCTCGCGCTTGGTGAGCGCGGGACGACGTTCGCCGCCGGCGAGGAGCCGGGCCAGGCGCGCGGCGGTCGGGGCGTCGAAGACGGCACGCAGCGGCAGGTCGACGCCGAACGTCCGGCGCACGCGGCTGACCAGGCGCGTGGCGAGCAGGGAATGCCCGCCGAGGGCGAAGAAGTCGTCGTGTGGCCCGACCGCGCCGAGGCCGAGGACGTCGGCGAACAGCTCGCACAGGATCTGCTCGCGCGGATCGGTCGCGGGTGCGCTGTTGGTCTGGAGGGCCGGTTCGGGCAGGGCCTTGCGGTCGAGTTTGCCGCTCGGGGTGAGCGGCAGGGCGTCGAGGGTCACGATCACCGACGGCGTCAGGTGCTCGGGCAGCCGCAGCGCGGAGGTGTCGACGCTCGCGCCGTCCTCCGGCACGACGTACCCGATGAGCTGCTGCTGCTCACTTCGCACGGCGACGGCGGCGGCCTTGACCCCCGGCAGGGCGGTCAGCGCGGCTTCGACCTCGCCGAGTTCCACGCGGAAGCCACGGATCTTGACCTGGTCGTCGGTGCGGCCGAGGTAGTGCAGCACGCCGTCGACCTGCCGCACGAGGTCCCCCGTGCGGTACAGCCTCTCGCCGTTCGGCCCCGCCACGAACCGCGATGCGGTGAGGCCCGGGCGGTTGAGGTAACCGCGGGCGAGCTGTACACCCCCGAGGTACAGCTCGCCCACGTCGGCAGGCCGCAGCAGCCGGTCCAGAACGTGGACGCTCGTGTTCCACACCGGCCGCCCGATCGCCACCTCATCCGTCACGGTCCAGTGCGTGACGTCCACGGCAGCTTCGGTGGGGCCGTAGAGGTTGTGCATGCCCGGCTTGGCGATGTCGACGGAAAGCGCTTCCCCGCTCGTGATCACCCGCTTCGGCAGCGGCCGGTCACCGTACGCCCGCAACATCGACGGGACAAAGTGGACGGTCGTCACCTGCGGCATGAGTTCGGCCAGGTAGTCGGGGTCCTTGTGGCCGCCAGGCTTCGCGAGCACCAACTTGGCGCCGGTGATCAACGGCCAGAAGAACTCCCACACCGACACGTCGAAGCTCGACGGGGTCTTCTGCAACACCGCGTCCTCGGCGGTGAGACCGTACTCGTGCTGCATCCACAACAGACGGTTCACGATCGCGCGGTGGGTGACCACCACCCCCTTCGGGCGGCCGGTCGAACCCGAGGTGTAGATGACGTAGGCCGCATTGTCCGGGCCAGCCGGGCGAGGCTCAGCGAAACCCTCCAACGAGGCTGGAAGGACCACCACAGGCTGGGCGTCGGCGATCATGAAGTCCAGCCGCTCAGCCGGGTAGTCAGGATCCAACGGCAGATAAGCCCCGCCCGCCTTGAGCACCGCCAGCAGCGAAACGACCAACTCCAGCGACCGGTCCTGCCGGATACCCACGATCCGATCCGGCCCCACCCCCGCCGCAGCCAGCTGCCGCGCCAACGCCGAAGCCCGGGCATCCAACTCCGCGTACGTCAGGCTCGAACCCTCGAACACCACCGCCGTGGCATCCGGAGTGCGGGCGACCTGCTCCGCGAACAACTCCGGCAAAGTCGTCGAGGGCACCGGTGCCGGGAAGTACGGCAGCTCCTCCCGCACCAGATCCACCTGCGCGACAGGCGTCTCTGGCGCGGCGATGAACCGGTCGAGCACGGCCAGGAACCGGTCGGCGATCGCCGAAACGTCCGGGAACTGCGCAGGATCCGCGTCGAAGCGCACCACGAACTCGTCCCCCGGCACGACGAGCAGCGCGAGCGGGTAGTGCGTGGCGTCGCGCACGGAAACGTCCGCCAGCAGGGGGATCTCGGCGTCCACCGGGTAGCTCTCGAACACGACGAGCGTGTCGAACAGGTTCGCCTGCCCGCTGGCGCGCTGGATGTCGGCGAGGCCGAGGTGCTGGTGCTCCAGCAGCCGCGCCTGCTCCGCCTGCACCCGCGCGAACAACCCGGCCAGCGATTCCCCGCCGCGCAGGCGAACCCGCACGGGCACGGTGTTGATGAACAGGCCGACCATCGACTCGACGCCGGGCACTTCCGCACTGCGGCCGGAAACCGTCGCGCCGAACACCAGGTCGTCGCGCCCCGTCATCGTCGCCAGGGTCAGCGCCCAGGCGCCCTGCACGACGGCGTTGACCGTCACACCGTGCCGCCGCGCGGCCTGCTCCAGCGGTCCGCCGGGCACGCGGAACTCCGTGCGCCGCGGGAAGCCGCCCGCCGGTGAGCCGACGAGCGTCGGCCCGTCGAGGTCCGCCAGCGCCTCCGCCCAGGCGCGCTCCGCCGCGGCTTTGTCCTGTTTGGACAGCCAGACGAGGTGGTCGCGGAACGGCCGCACGGCGGGCAGCTGCTCGCCCCGGTACAGCGCGAGCAGCTCACGGACCAGCACGGGCGCGGACCAGCCGTCCCACAGCAGGTGGTGCGCCGTCAGCACGAGCGTGCGCCCGCGCACGAGCGTGAACCGCAGCAGCGGCGGGCGCGCCAGGTCGAACGGTTCCGCACGCTCGGCGTCGAGGTCGAGTTCGTCGACCACGCGGAACGGCACGGCCACCGAACGCCGGACCACCTGCACGAACTGGCCCGAGGACTGCGTGCGGAACGCGACGCGGAGGTTCGCGTGCCGCCGCACGAGCGCCTCGGCCGCCTGCCGGAGCCGATCGGGATCGGCGTCCTCGGTCAGGCGGAGGACCGTCTGCACCGTGTAGACGTCCACCCGGTCGCCGAGCAGGGCGTGGAACACCATGCCATGCTGCAGCGGCGTGAGCGGGAGGACCTCCTCGACGCTCGAAGCCACGCTCAGGACTCGGATTCCATCGCGCGGACCAGGCTGCGCGGCCGCATGTCGGTCCAGTTCGCCTCGATGTGGTCGAGGCACGCCTGCCGCGTGTCCTCGCCGAACACGATCCGCCAGCCGGAGGGCACCTCGGCGAACGTGGGCCACAGCGAGTACTGGCCCTCGTCGTTGACCAGCGCGTAGAAACGGCCGCTGTCGTCGTCGAAGGGGTTCGTCACGTAAGCCTCCCTGATCGGCGAATAAGCTGAGGCTTACCTTAGTAAGGTGAGACTAAGGGTGTCCAGCCGCGAAAAAGGTGACGAGCGCGGCGTTGACCTCGTCCGGCCGCTCCAGGTAGCCGTAGTGCCCGCAGTCCGCGATCTCCAGGTACCGGGCGGACGGGATCGCGTCGGCGACCTCGCGCGCCAGGTACGCCGGCAGCCGCACGTCGTCGGCGAAACCGATGACCAGGCACGGAACTTCGATCGCCCGGTACGCCGGTAAGCGGTTTCCGGCGATGTCCAGGTGCAGCTGCGCCCGCAGGCCCGGGGTCCAGATCGTCGGCGACATCGTGAACAGGTCCAGCCAGTCCTGCACGGCCTTGTCGTCATTGAGCGTGCGGGGCGACAGGTTCTCCATCGCCCGCACGACCGCCTCGTACCGCGCGGGCAGCCGCACGTCGCTCTCCCGCAGCTCCAGCTCGGCGTCGTGCATCGCCCGCCGCATCACGTCGGACCGCCCGCGCGTGGCCATCAGCACCGCCTGCGTGACCAGGTCCGGCCGCGCGAGCGCCAGTTCCGTGACCACCTGCGCACCCATCGACGTGCCGGCGAAGCGGCACGGCCCCAGCCCGAGGTGCTCGACGAGCGCGGCCGTGTCGGCCACCAGGTCGTCGATCGTGAACCCGGTTTCGTCGCCCGCGACACCCCGGTTGTCGAAGGTGATCACCCGGTAGCCGGCGTTGACGAGCGCGGGCACCTGGTGCAGGTGCCAGACCCGGCCCGTGGCGGCGGTCCCCATCACGAGCACGACCGGTTCGCCGGAACCGGTGTCCTGGTAAGGGATCTCTACGCCGTTGACGGCAGCGACGGGCATCGTTCCCCTCGCAGGCTGGCCCGGCGCAACGCGGGCAGGGTGAGGGCGACCAGGCACACGCCGACCACGCACACGAGCCCGCCGCCGATCACCGCGCCCGGCGCGCCGAGCAGCCGGGCGGCGAGCCCGGCCTCGGCGTTGCCGACCGCGGAACCGCTCGTGGCCTGCGCCAGCCACAGGCTCGACACGCGGCCCTGCAGGTGGTCGGGGGTGTAGTGCTGCAGCAGCGCGCGCCGCAGGATTTCGGAGGTCGTGTCGGCGGCACCGGCGATCCCGAGGCACACCAACGCGAGCCACAGGTGCCCGGACAACCCGAGCGCCGTGATCGCCAACCCCCAGCACAGGACGGACGCGATCAGCGCGCGGCCGCTGTGCCGGAAGCGGCCGGTCCAGCCGCTCGCGAGCGCACCGGCGAACGCGCCCACCGCGGGCGCGGTGTAGAGCAGCCCGACGGTCGACGGCCCACCGCCGAAGACCTCTTCGCCCAGTTGCGGGAACAGCGAGTACGGCATCGCGAACACCATCGCCCACGCGTCGATCAGCAGCAATCCGGCAACCGTGCGGTCCTTGCGCACGAACCGGAACCCCTCCGCGAGCGCACGCAACGGGTGCTGCGGTTCGCGCTCGGACGGCAGCGGCGGAATGCGCCACATCAACGCGACCCCCGCGAGGTAGCCGATGGCGTCGATCGCGAAGCACGCCGCGACGCCCGGCCCCGCAGCGAGGAACCCCGCCACCGTCGGCCCGACCATCGCACCGAACTGGCTCGTCACCGTGAACAACGCGCCCGCCGCGGCGAGCTGCGCCGGGGCGACGAGCGCGGGCACGGCCGCCATCAGCGCCGAGCCGCCGAGCCCGTTGATGGCCCCGGCCAGCACGGCGGCGACGTAGACGAACCCGAGCAGCGGGTGCGGCAGCGCGGCGTTGACCGCGAGCCCGGCGAGGACGACGGCCACGAGCGTGCGCGTGCCGAGGATCAGGCGCCGCCGGTCCAGCCGGTCGGCCAGCACCCCGCCCGCGAGCAACCCCGCGAGGAGCGCCAGCCCGAACACCAGGCTCACCAGCCCGACCTGGACCGAGGACCCGGTGAGCTGGTAGACGTGCAGGTTGATCGCGACGTTCGTCAGCGCCGTCGTGAGCACGGTGAGGGTCTGCGCGGTGAACACCCGCCGGTACCCGGAACTGGTGCGGAGCGGTGTGACGTCGATGACGAGTTCGCCGAGCCGCACGAGCACTCTCCCTCCGAGAACATCGGCTAGCCTAACCTAAGCTCGTCGCCTGACCCAAGGAGCTGCGGATGCTGGACGGGTGTGTGCCCTGGCCGGAGGAACTGGCCGAGCGCTACCGGGCAGAGGGGTACTGGACCGGAGAACCGCTGGACCGCCTGGTGCTGGCCGGGGTCGAGCGCCATCCGGACCGCGTCGCGCTGGTCGGCCCCGACGGCTCGAAGTGGACGTACGCGGAGCTGGACGCGTGGATCGCCCGCCTGGCGGCCGGACTCGCACCGCTCATCGCGCCCCGCGAGCGGGTCGTGGTGCAGCTGCCCAACATCCCCGAGTTCGTCGCGTTGTTCTTCGCGCTGCTGCGGATCGGCGCACTTCCCGTGCTGGCCCTGCCCGCACACCGCGAAGCCGAGATCGTCCCGCTGTGCGAGCTGAGCGAAGCGGTCGCGTACTTCATCACCGAGGAGTACCGGGAGCTCTCCCGCGTCGTGACGAAAGCCGTGCCGGGGCTCAAGCACGTCATCGCGGCCGAGGACCTGCCCACGGCCGATCCCGTGCCGCTGCCCGAACCGGACCCCGCGGACGTCGCGCTCTTCCTGCTTTCCGGCGGCACCACGGGCACGCCGAAGCTGATCCCGCGCACGCACAACGACTACCTCTACAACGCGCGCGCGAGCGCCGAGGTCTCCGGCTTCGACGAGTCCACTGTGTACCTGGTGGCGTTGCCCGCCGCCCACAACTTCGCACTGGCCTCCCCCGGCTTGCTCGGCGCCTTCGCCGCGGGCGGGACGGTAGTGCTCGCTCCCGATCCCAGTCCGGACACGGCTTTCGCCTTGATCGAACGGGAGAAGGTCACCGTCACCGCGGTCGTGCCACCGGTCGCACTGCTGTGGATGGACGCGGCGGAGTTCGCCGACGAGGACCTCTCCAGCCTCCGGTTGTTGCAGGTCGGCGGGGCGAAGCTGAGCGCCGAACCCGCGAGCCGCGTGCGCGAATCGCTGGGGTGCGCGCTGCAGCAGGTGTTCGGCATGGCCGAGGGGCTGCTGAACTTCACGCGCCTCGACGACCCCGAGGAGCTGGTCGTCACCACGCAGGGCCGTCCACTGTGCCCCGCCGACGAGGTGCGTGTGCTGGAGAACGGCGAGCTGCTCACGCGCGGCCCGTACACGCTGCGCGGCTACTACCGCGCGGAGGAGCACAACGCGCGGTCCTTCACCGAGGACGACTTCTACCGCAGCGGGGACGTCGTGCGGCAGCTGCCGTCCGGACACCTGATCGTCGAGGGCCGGGTCAAGGACCAGATCAACCGCGGCGGCGAGAAGATCCCCGCCGAGGAGCTGGAGAACCACCTGCTCGCCCATCCCGCGGTGCACGACGCGGCGGTCGTCGGGATGGCCGATCCCGTGCTGGGCGAGCGGACGTGCGCGTTCCTCGTGGTGCGCGGCGAGGCGCCGAAGCTGCGGGAGATCACGAAGTTCCTGCGGGAGCGCGGGGTCGCCGAGTACAAGCTGCCGGACCGGGTGGAGGTGCTCGACGCCTTCCCGCTCACCAAGGTGGGCAAGGTCAGCAAGACCGAGCTGGCCCGGCGCCTCGCCGGTGAAGCGGGGTGAGGGGCCGCGCACTCGGACTGCTCGCCGCCTTCGCGCTCCTGGTCCTCCTCGCGCTGCTGAGCGTCGCCGTGGGCGCGCGCTCGGTCCCACTGTCCACTGTGGTCCACCTGCTGTTCGAACGCGACGGTTCCGACGCGTCGTACGTGGTGTGGGACCTGCGGATCCCCCGCACGCTCATCGGCATCGCGGTGGGCGCCTCGCTCGGGGTCGCGGGCGCGGTGATGCAGGCGCTGACCCGCAACCCGCTCGCCGACCCCGGTTTGCTGGGCGTGAACGCCGGGGCGTCGGCCGCGGCGGCGTTGTCGGTCACCGTGCTGGGGCTGACCGACCTGCGGGCGTTCGTGTGGTTCGCGTTCGCGGGCGCGGCGATCGCGGGCACCGCGCTGTACCTGATCGCCGGGCGCGGCGGCGCCTCCCCAGTACGGCTCGCGCTCGCGGGTACCGCGGTGTCGGCGGCGCTGACCGGGCTCACGCAGGGGCTCACCCTCCTCGACCAGCAGACGCTCGACCAGATGCGGTTCTGGACCGTGGGTTCGCTGTCGCGGGCCGACGCCGGGACGCTCGTGCGCGTGCTGCCGTTCCTCGCGGTCGGTCTGGTGCTGGCGCTGCTGCTCGCGCGCCCGCTGAACGCGCTGGCGCTCGGGGACGACGCCGGGAAGTCGCTGGGCGCGCACCTCGGGCGTACGCGCCTGCTGTCGCTGCTGGCGGTGACGTTGCTGGCGGGCGCGGCGACGGCGGCGGTGGGTCCACTGGTGTTCGTCGGGCTCGCGGTGCCGCACATGGTGCGGGCGCTGACCGGGCCGGACCAGCGGTGGGTGCTGCCGTACTGCGCGGTCCTCGCGCCCGCGTTGCTGCTGGCCGCGGACGTGGTGGGCCGGGTGATCGCGCGCGAGGAGATCGACGTGGGCGTGGTGACGGCGTTGCTGGGCGCGCCGGTGTTCATCTGGCTGGTGCGGCGGAACAAGGCGGCCAGGGCATGATCACGTCTCGTTCCGTGGTGGTGTCCACGGTCCTCGTCGTCGCGACCGCGGTGCTCGCCGTGCTCGCGCTGGGTGTGGGCGCGATTTCCGTGGCGCCGCTGGACGTCGTGCGCACGCTGCTGGGCAACGGCAGCAGGCTGACGAACTTCGCGGTGCTCGACCTGCGGCTGCCGCGCGTGCTGATCGCGGTGTGCGTCGGGGCGGCGCTGGGCATGAGCGGGGCGGTGTTCCAGAGCCTGTCCCGCAACCCGCTGGGCAGCCCGGACATCATCGGCTTCAACTACGGGGCGACGACCGGCGGGCTGCTGGCGATCCTCACGTTCGGCAGCGGCCTGCTCGGGATTTCGCTGGGCGCGGTCGCGGGCGGGCTGGTCACGGCGCTCGCGGTGTACCTGCTGGCGTGGCAGCGCGGGGTGCGCGGCAGCCGGCTGGTGCTGGTGGGCATCGGGATCAGCGCGATCCTGCAGGCGGTCAACTTCTACCTGATCGTCAACGCGAAACTGGCCGACGTCTCCCGCGCGACGGTGTGGCTGATGGGCAGTCTCAACAACCTCGGATGGGAGCACGTGTGGCCGGTGGTGCTCGCGCTGGCGTTCGTGGTGCCGCTGCTGCTGGCGGGCACGCGGCGGCTGAACATCCTCGAAATGGGCGACGATTCGGCGGCGGCGCTGGGGGTGCGGGTCGAGCGCAGCAGGCTGTACCTGATCGTCGTCGGCACGGCGGCGTGTGCAGTCGCGACGGCGGTCGCCGGGCCGATCGCGTTCGTGTCGCTGACCGCGCCCCAGCTCGCGAAGCGCCTCACGCGCGCGCCCGGGGCGGGCGTGCTCCCGGCGGCGTGGCTGGGCGGTTTCCTCGTGCTGGCGGCGGATTTCGTCGCGCAGCGCGTCGCCGGGAGCGGCACGCTGCCGGTCGGCGTGGCGACGGCCGCGCTCGGCGGGGTGTGCCTGGGCTGGCTACTCCGCCGTTCCCGCCGGTGACCCGGCGGCCGCTTCGTAGGCGAGCAGGGTGTCCACGAACAGGCGGCGCTGCTCGGGCGTCAGCGGCGTCAGGACCTTGCGCCAGGCCGCCGCGCCCCGGGCCAGCCAGGCCCTGATCGCGGGCTCCTGGTCCGGCGCGATGCGGATGATCCGCCGCCGCCGGTCGGCCTCGTCCTCGGTGCGTTCGAGGATCCCCTTCCGGTTCAGGTCGCCGACGAGCAGGTACGACAGCAACGAGAGGTGCCGGGGGCCAGCGCGAACGAGCGCAGCGACTCCGGCACCGGGATCTTCTTCCGCCCTGCCCACGAGCCGGGGCATGAGCAACAGCAGCGCGCGGACGGCGTCGTCCACCTCCTGGTCAGCAGCCGCGGGCATGACGGTCTCGTCGAGTGCTTCCTCGCTGATGTGCACGCTCGAGGTCGAACTGATCCAAGCACTGACCGACGCCATCGGGGACGTGTACGGGGAACAGTTCAGCCGCCTCGCGGGCGTCGACCTCATCGGCATCCCGCGGCGGCGCCGGGGCACGGGCGGCGTCGCGGGGAACGACGAAGTCCTGGTCACGCTCAACCTGCGGGAAGGCGCCTACCGCGTGCCGGACGCCCAGGCCCGGCTGATCACGGCCATCACCGACCGCGTGGTCGGCGCGCTGGGCGAGGACGTCCGGGACCGGGTCGTCGTCACCCTCACCGCGACGCCGGGCGGCTACATCGGAACCGGCGGCAAGGTGGCCTGAAGATCCCTTCACACGGACCGTTGCCCGATGACCGCGTGCAGCGAGAGCAGCGCATCGGACAGGTGCTCACGGAGGGGCCGGCCGTCGGCGGCCTCCGCCCAGGTCCGCATCGCCATCTGCTGGACGAGGACCCCGACACCGGCGGCGAGGAGCGCTGTGCCGGAGTCGACGCCCCGGGCACGCAGCGCCTCGACGATGGCGTCCGCGAGGGCGGCCCGCTTGCCCCATTCGCGTTCCCGTAGCTCGGGGTTGGCGTCGATGATCTCCCGGCGCCGGGCCACGGCGGCGCGGCGTTCCTCGAACATCACGTCGGCGGCGGCTTGCAGACCACGCAGCACGGCGTCGACGGGTGACACCGAACCGGCGCACGCGGCGATTTCGGCGACGACCAGCTCGCGCTGACGCTCGGACACGGGCCCGAAGAGCGCCTCCCGCTTGTCGGCGAAGTGATTGAAGAACGTCCGTTTGGTGAGCCCCGCGCGCTCGGCGATCTCGGCGACCGTGGTCCGCTCGAACCCCTGTTCGGCGAAGAGGTCGATCGCGGCCGCCTGCAGGCGGCCCACCGCGTCCGGTTCCCATCGAGGCATCCCGCTCAGCCTATCGATTGCACCAAGTGCAGTCACGGCGCTAGGGTGATTACATCAAGTGCAATCACTTGTTGAGGAGATCCCCTGTGCACGTGTTCGTCACCGGCGCCTCCGGGCGCATCGCCGCCGCGGTCATCCCCGAGCTGCTGGCCGCCGGCCACACCGTCACCGGGCTGGCCCGCTCGGATCAGGCCGCCACGGCCGTCCGAGCACGCGGAGCCGACGTGGTCCGAGGGGATCTGACCGACCTCGATGCCTTGACCACGGCGGCCCGCGAAGCCGACGGCGTCATCCACCTCGCGTTCCAGAACCAGGAGATGCGAGAAGGCGACCTGGCCGGCGCGGTCACGGCGGACCTGCGCGCCATCGAGGCGATGGCGGCCGCGCTGGAGGGCTCGGGCAAACCCTTCGTGGGGACGGCCGCCACGCTCGGGCTGATCCTGGCCGGATTCACCGGGCGGCTCACCGAGGACGACGCGCTGCCCGGCGGTCCGCGGATCGACGCCGAGAACAGGGTGATCGCGCTCGCCGGCCACGGCGTCCGCTCCTCGGTCGTCCGCCTGCCGCCGACGGTGCACAGCCCGGGCCAGTACGGCTTCGCCTCGGCCCTGATCGCGATCGCCCGCGCCACCGGCGTCGCCGGTTACCTGGGCGACGGAGCGAACCGCTGGCCCTCGGCCGGCACCCAGGACGTCGGCCGCCTCTACCGCGTGGCGCTCGAGTCCGCGCCGGCCGGGTCCAGGCTGCACGCCGTCGCCGAAGAAGGCATCGCCCTCCGCGACCTCGCGGCGATGATCGGCCGCCGTCTCGGCGTTCCGGCCGGTCCGGTCGCCCCGGAGAACGCCGAGCGGCACTTCGGCTTCCTCAGCGCCTTCATCGGCCTCGACAACCACACCTCCAACCGCATCACCCGGGACCTGCTCGGCTGGACACCGACCGGGCCCGGGCTCGGCACCGACCTCACGGGATCACCCCGGTAGCGCTACGCCGGCACGACGTAGGGCGCCACGCTGGTCAACTTCTCGCACGTCTCCTCGAACTCGCGTTCCGGGGTGGAGTCCGCGACGATGCCGGCGCCCGCGCGCAGCCACGCCGCGCCGTCCTCCTGGTACACCGCCCGCAGCACGAGCGCCGCGTCCAGCGAACCGTCGTCGGAGGCCGTGAGCACCGCACCCGAGTACAGTCCGCGTGCTTCGTCGAGCCGGGCGATCGCGTCGAGCGACTCCAGTTTCGGGATGCCCGACGCCGTCACCGCGGGGAACAGCGCTTCCAGCGCGTCCCACGCGGTCCGCCCCTCGGCGAGCCTGCCGTTGACCAGCGAAGCGAGGTGCTGCACGCTGCCGCGTTCCTTGATCCCCATGAAGTCGCCGACCCGCACCGACTCCGGCGTGCACACCCGCCGCAGCTCCTCCTGCGCCGTGCGCACCGAGACCGCGTGCTCGAAGATCTCCTTCGGGTTCGACTCCAGCTCCGCGCGGGCCGCCGCGTCCTGCTCGCTCCCGCGCCCGAAGGCGCGCGTGCCCGCGAGCGGCTGCGTCGTCACCTCGCCCTCGGGCGTCACGGTCACGACCACCTCCGGGCTGAACCCCGCGGCCTCCGCACCGCCCAGCCGCAGCAGGAACGATCGCGCCGGGGTGTTGGCCGCACGGCCCAGCTCGTACGTCGCGACCAGGTCGGCCTCGTACGGGATCCGCACGGTCCGCGACAGGATCACCTTCTGGTACTGCCCCTGCCGGATCTCCTTCACCGCCAACGCGACCCGATCGCGGTAGCCCGCCCCGTCCGCGCGCACGTCGATCGGCCGCGGCCGCGGCTCGGTGCCGGTGAACGGCTCACGCAGGATCTCCCGCACCCGGGCCTGCTCCTCCCCGGACACGGACACGCCGTCGGCGCCGAGGCGCACCTCCGTCCGCGGCACGATCAACCGCACCAGATCTCCCGCCGGCGCCGCGGCACCCCGCAACCGCAACCCGGACAGCAGCTTCGAGAATCCAAAGTGGACGAACCCGTACGCTCGCCACCCCGGCACGGGCAACGATTCCAGCGCCCGCCGCAACGCCGCGCCCGGTGAACCCGACCACTCGGTCTCCGACTCCACGATCCCGCGGACCCGGACGTGCGTCGCGTCGAGGGTGATGGTCGCGAGCGCGCCGCCCGCGAACGTCCACGCCCCGTCGCGCTCGTAGACGACGTAGTCCTCGAACCCCGCACGCGCCAGTGCCGCGACCGCCCGCAGCTCGTTCATGCGACCTCCTCTCCGGACGCGGCAAGCCGCGGCTGTGTCACGACGTCGGCAAGCATGGTGTCTGACGGTTCGGTCGCAAGCTCCCTCACGCCCACTCCTTCACGGCGTACTCGGCCGACCAGTCCGGGGCGGGACGGCGCTCGACGATCGAGGTGAGGATCTCGCCCACCCGGACGGCGGTGTTGGACAGCAGCGACGACGTGATCCCGTGCGAGTGCTCGGTGCCGCCCTGCAGGTAGACGGCGCCGCCGAGCCCGGGCGCGACGAGCCGGTAGTCCCGTTCGACACGCAGCCGGCCGTGCTCGTCGCGGCGGCACTCCCGCGCCAGCTCGCCCAGCAACGGCGTGGGATCGGCGGGCAGGTAGCCGGTCGCGTACACCAGCAGGTCGGCGTCGAGCACCGTTTTCTCGCCCGTGGTCAGCGATTCGACCGTGACGCGCACGGTGTCGTCCTCGGTGATGTCGGCGGGGCGCGAGGTGTTGAAGATCCGCAGCCGCTGCGTGCCCTGCACCTTCTCGCGGTACACGCGCCGGTACAGGTCGTCGATGAGGTCGAGGTCCACGGCCGAGTAGTTCGTGTTGGCGTGGTAGTTCATCAGGCGCCGCTTGACGTCCTCGGGCGCGGAGTAGAACGCGTCCACCCCTTCGGGGTCGAAGATCCGGTTGGCGAACGAGCTGTCGTCGGACGAGCTGAACCCGTAGCGCGCGAACACCGAGCACACCTCGGCGCCGGGGAACCGGTCGTGCAGGAAGGCGGTGACCTCGGCGGCGCTCTGCCCGGCGCCGAGCACGACGCAGCGACGCGGTTCCCGCACGTCCTCGATGCGGTGCAGCAGCTCGGAGTTGTGCCAGATGCGGTCGCTGGTCCGCGCCCCTTCGGGCAGGTTCGGCCGCAGCCCCGTGCCCACCACCAGGTTCCGCGCGCGGTACACCTCGCCGGCGGCCGTCCGGACCTCGAAGTACGGGTCGCCCCCGCGCACCGACACCACCTCGGCGCCGTAGGACACCTGGTCGTCGACCTGCGCCGCGGCCCACGCGAAGTAGTCGTGGAACTCGGTGCGCAGCGGGAACAGCGTCTTGTGGTTGATGAAGTCGACCAGCCTGCCGCGGCTGTGCAGGTAGGACAGGAAGCTGAAGCCGCTGGCCGGGTTCCGCATGGTGACCAGGTCCTTGAGGAAGGACACCTGCATCGTGGCGTCTTCGAGCAGCATCCCCCGGTGCCAGCCGAACCGCGGCTGCCGTTCCAGGAAGTGCGCCGTCACCGGTTCCGCCGCCCCGGCGTTGTGCTCGGCCACGGCGATCGCCAGCGCGAGGTTGGAGGGCCCGAAACCCACCCCGATCAGGTCGAACTCCGGTGGTACTGGCATGCCCTGTCCCATCTGTCGATGTACAACCGAGGCAACCCTAACCTAACTTAGGGAAGCCTCAACTACTACATTCGGGCGTGATGTTGATCCCCTGACGGAGGAGAGCCGATGCGGGTCGCGATGTTCGGGTACCAGACCTGGGGCCACCGCACGCTGCGGGCGTTGCTGGACTCGGAGCACGAGGTGGTCCTGGTGGTGACCCACCCGAAGAGTGACCACGCGTACGAGAAGATCTGGTCGGACTCGGTCGCGGACCTCGCCGCTGAGCACGACGTGCCGGTCGTGCTGCGCAACCGCCCGGACGACCTGGTGCCGACGCTCAAGGAGGCCGAGCCCGACATCATCGTCGCCAACAACTGGCGCACGTGGCTGCCGCCGGAGATCTTCACCCTCCCCCCGCACGGCACGCTGAACGTGCACGACTCGCTCCTGCCCGCCTACGCCGGGTTCTCGCCGCTGATCTGGGCGCTCATCAACGGTGAGCAGGAGGTCGGCGTCACCGGGCACCTGATGGACGAGGAACTGGACGCGGGCGACATCGTGGTGCAGCGCTCGGTGCCCGTCGGGCCGCGGGACACGAGCGTGGACCTGTTTCACAAGACGGTGGACCTCATCGAGCCCGTGGTCACCGAGGCGCTGGGGCTCATCGCGTCCGGCCGCACGGACTTCACGCCACAGGACCGCTCGAAGGCGACGTTCTTCCACAAACGGTCCATTGAGGACAGCCGGATCGACTGGAACTGGCCTGCCGAGCACATCGACCGGCTCGTGCGGGCGCAGGTGGACCCTTATCCCAACGCGTTCACGTACCACCGGGGGCAGCGGCTGCGGATCGTGCGCGCCTCGGTTTCGCAGGGGCGGTACGGCGGCACGCCGGGCCGGATCTTCATCAAGGAGGGCGACGGCGTGGTGATCGTCGCCGGTGCCGATGCGCGGTTCGGGCAGAACCACGGGCTCGTCGTCGAACGCGTCCGCACCGAGGACGGCACCGAGCTCGCGGCGACGGAGTACTTCCAGACGATGGGTGGCTATCTCACGGCTTCTTAGCCCGACTCGGAGCGACGCGCGGTGGCTCGTTCGGCATCTTCGGGTAGACCGGCGGCCACGGCGCGTCCATCAGCCCGCTCTCCAGATCCCGCCGGGACATCTCCAGCAGCGGTTCGAGCGACTGCGGTGCACCGACCGCCCAGGGATCGCCCTGCGCGGCGACCCGGGCGGGCACGGTGGCGATCGTCAGCTCCGCCGGTTCGACGCCGTCCAGCTCCTCCCAGGCGATCGGCGTCGACACCTGCGCCCCGGCCCGCGGCCGCACGCACCACGCGCCGAACACCGTCTTGTGCGGGGCGTTCTGGTTGAAGTCCACGAACACGCGTGCGCCGCGTTCCTCCTTCCACCACTGCGCGGTGATCGACTCCGGGTACCGCCGCTCCAGCTCGCGCGCCAGCGCGACCGCCGCCGCGCGCACCTGGTAGCTGTCCCAGCGCGGCTCCAGGTCGACGTAGAGGTGCAGCCCGCGCGAGCCCGTCGTCTTCACGCGGACCTCGATGCCCAGCTCGGCCAGCAGTTCCCTCGTTCGCAACGCGGCTTCGCGGACCTGCGGGAAACGCACGCCGGGCGACGGGTCGAGGTCGATGCGCAGCTCGTCGGCGACCTCCGGCGTGTCCGCGTGGAACGGCCAGACGTGGAACCCGATGCAGCCGAGGTTCACCGCCCACAGCACGTGGTCGAGGTCGGCGGCGACGAGCGCGTCGCTCTTCGTGCCGTTCGGCGTCGACACGACCGTTGTCCGCACCCAGGACGGCGTGTTCTTCGGCACGCGCTTCTGGAACCACGACTTCCCGCTCGCACCCTCGGGATAGCGCTCCAGCAGCAACGGACGGCCGCCCAGCCGCGCGAGCAACGGCCCTTCCACCGCTTCGTAGTACCGGGCGAGATCGCCCTTGGTCTCGCCGCGCTCGTTGAAGTACACCTTGTCCGGATGGGAGATCTGGACCTTCACGACCGCACCTCACCGAACAAAGTGGACAGTTCCGCCGGCGGGATCTCCTCCAGCTGACCGTAGGTGCACGACTCGGGCGTGCGGTCGGGGCGGAACCGCACCAGGCGCGTGCCGTGCCGGAAACGGCCGGACTGCACGTGTTCGTAGCGCACCTCGGCGACCAGCTCCGGCCGGACCGCCTCCCACGCCAGGTCCTTGCCCGCGCTCCACCGGCTCTGCCCGCCGGGCATCCGGCCGCCCGCCTCGGCCTGCGCCTCCGCCCAGCGGCGCCACGGATGCCCCTCCAGCGCGTTCTCCCGCAACGGCGCCAGCTCGTCGACGAGTTCCGCGCGGCGGGCGACGGAGAAGCTGCTCGCCACGCCGACGTGGTGCAGCGTCCCGGCTTCGTCGTACAGCCCGAGCAGCAGCGAGCCGACGCCCTTCCCGTCCTTGTGCCAGCGGAACCCGGCGACGACGCAGTCGGCCGTGCGCTCGTGCTTGACCTTCCACATGACCCGCCTGTCCTGCTCGTACGGCTGGTCGGCGGGTTTGGCCATCACGCCGTCGAAACCGGCGCCCTCGAACCGGCGGAACCAGTCCTGCGCCACGTCCGGGTCCTCGGTCATCGGCGTCAGGTGCACACGCGCGAACTCGCCGCTCACGATCGTTTCGAGCAGCCGCCTCCGCTCGGCGAACGGTTCCGCGGTCAGATCCCGGTCGTCGAGCGCCAGAAGATCGAAAACGACGAAACTCGCCGGGGTCTCCTCCGCCAGTTTCCGGACGCGGGAGGCGGCCGGGTGCAGCCGCAGCTGGAGGCTCTCGAAGTCCAGCCCGTGTTCGGTGACGATGACGATCTCCCCGTCGACCACGCAGCGTGACGGCAGCGCTTCTTTCAGGAGGTCCACCAGTTCGGGGAAGTAGCGGGTCAGCGGCCGGTCGTTGCGGGAACCGAGCTCGACCTCGTCACCGTCGCGGAACACCACGCAGCGGAAGCCGTCCCATTTCGGCTCGTACCGCAGGCCGGGGGCACGCGGCACCTCGTGCACGGCTTTCGCCAGCATCGGCCGGACCGGCGGCATCACGGGAAGCTCCACCGACCGATCGTAACGCCACCCGACCGGGTGGCAGCTGTTTTCCCGCGTACGGGGTAGGGGAACCCGCCGGGAACGCCGGTCGGAAGGAGAACAAGCAGTGTCCACAAACCATTTGGCGGCTGTCGACTTTGGACAAGGCGTGTCGAACGCCTGGAGCTCGGTCGCCACCTTCGTACCGAAGTTCGTCGCGTTCCTGGTGATCATGGTGATCGGCTGGGTCGTGGCGAAGGCGCTCGCGAAGATCGTGAGCAAGGTGCTCGACAAGGTCGGTTTCAACCGCGTCGTCGAGCGCGGCGGCATCAAGCAGATGCTCCAGCGCAGCAAGTACGACGCCTCCGACATCATCAGCAAGCTCGTGTACTACGCCGTCCTGCTGATCGCGCTGCAGATCGCGTTCGGCGTGTGGGGCCCGAACCCGGTGAGCGCGCTGCTGACGGGCATCGTGGCGTGGCTGCCGAAGGCCGCGGTGGCGATCATCATCGTGGTGGTGGCGGGCGCCATCGCCAGGGCGGTGAAGGACCTGGTGTCCGGCGCGCTGAGCGGGCTGTCCTACGGCAAGGTGCTGGGCACGGTCGCGGCGGTGTTCATCTGGGGGCTCGGCATCATCGCGGCGCTGAACCAGATCGGCGTCGCGACGACCGTCACCACCCCGGTGCTGATCACCGTGCTGGCGACCGTCGCCGGTGTCGTGGTCGTCGGCATGGGCGGTGGCCTGATCAAGCCGATGCAGCAGCGCTGGGAGAACTGGCTGGGCCGCGCGGAGAGCGAGCTGCCCTCGGCCAAGGCCCGCACGCAGGCCTACCAGCGCGGCCGCGAGGACGCCGCCCGCACGACCGAGACGCCGACCGAGCAGCTGCGCCCGGAGCCGAGCGCGTCGACCCGCAGCGGCGAGGGTCCGGGCCCGATGCCCCCGACCGCGGGTCAGGGGTGACGTCCACCCATCGGAGGAACGGCCGGTCCCGCGGGGGCCGGCCGTTCCGGCGTTCAGGGGTGTGTTGGGCAGGGCTTCGGTGAGCCCAGGCGGCCGACCGCAACCCGGCGCGGCTTCAGCCCAGGCGGCGGCCACCGTCGCGGAGCCACCGCGCAGCCCAGGGCGGCGCGGGGCCCCGAACGCCTCAGGCCTCCAGCAGGGCGCGCGGGTCGTAGCCCGGCTCGTCGAAGCGGCGGGCCAGCGCGCAGACCGCCAGCAGCCGGGCGGTGAACCAGTCGGCCGCGGCCCAGTCCACCGGCGCCGCGAAGGCCCAGCCGTGTTCGCGGGCCTGGTCGAGCACGCCGTTCGCGTACCCGGCGAGCAGCACGACCCCCGCCACGGCCGCCGAGCCCTCGACCCCGAACGTGAGGATGTCCCGCACCGCGGCGGCGTGCTGGTCGATCGCGGCCAGCAGCCCCGGGACCGCGGCCGCCGCCGGCAGGCCGGCGCCGAGCTGCTCGCCCAGCCGGTCCAGCGTCCTGCGCGCGGACAACTCGGCCCACTGGGCCACCCAACTCGCCATGCACCCACGGTAGCTCCCGCTCGCGCTGCGAACCCCAGGAGTGTGACGTACCATGCCGCGCCCACCGCGCCAAAACCCCTGGTTGACCTGGTGGACGAGCGGGTAGCACCCGGGGGACGGATCGGAGAAACCGGGAGCGCACCGTGAACGAGAAGACCGGCAAGGTGAAGGCCCAGCTCGATCGGGTGGACGAGTTCCAGCAGCGGCACGAGTCGGTGGGCATCCCGGTCGCCGTGTTCCGGAAGTTCGGCGAGGACCAGTCCACGAACCTCGCCGGCATGATCGCCTTCTGGGCGTTCTTCTCGATCTTCCCGCTGTTCCTCGTGTTCATCACGCTGCTGGGCTTCCTCCTGCCCGGCGGCGTCAAGGACGACGTGCTGGACCAGGTCGGCACCATGTTCCCGCTGCTCGACCCGTCGTCGATGCACGGGCTGTCCGGCTCGTGGTGGGCACTGCTCATCGGGCTGGTGAGCGCGCTGTGGAGCGGGCTGTCCGTCGTGCGGACGGTGCAGTTCGCGTTCAACTCCGTCTGGGAGCTGCCCTACGTCGCGCGCCCGAAGATCACCGAGCAGATCGGGCGCAGCGTCGGCGTGCTCGCCACCATCGGGCTGGGCCTGGTGCTGAGCACCCTGATCAACGGGTTCGTGTCGAGCGGCGCGAACGCCGTCCACCTGGGCTGGGCGGGACACCTGCTCGGGTACGTCGTCGCGATCGCGCTCGACGTGGGGCTGTTCATCGCGGCGTTCCGCATCCTGACCGACCGCGAGATCACCACGCGGGACGTGCTGCCGGGCGCGGTGCTGTCCGGCGGGCTGTTCTGGGTGCTGCAGTCGGCGTCGTCGCTGATCATCAGCAACTACCTGCACAAGGCGCAGAGCACCTACGGCACGTTCGCCACGGTCATCACCCTGTTGTGGTGGTTCTACCTGCAGAGCATCGTCACGCTGCTGGGTGCGCAGCTGAACGTCGTGCTCAAGGAGCGGCTGCACCCGCGTGCGCTGACGGACGCGCCGCAGACCGAGGCGGACCACCGGGCCTACGACGCCTACGCGCAGGAGCGGTCCTACCACGAGGAGGAGCGCATCGAAGCGGACTTCCCGTCGAAGGACGAACGACGGTGAAATCCCGACGACGCCGGGCTACGGGTCAAGGCAGGGCTCTGGACGGCGTGCGCCTCCCCACCGCCTGATACCGATGACCACGAGGGCCTGCGAGCCGCCGGGGTGACGTCGACGCGGAAATCCTGCGCTGGCAGGGCCTTCCGCCGATGTTCGCGTTCCGCGACCCCGACGGCAACAGACTCGTCGTCGTTGCGGCTTAGTTCCCCGCTGCCCCGCGGGCGAGGACCTCCGCCTCGCGGGCGCGCTCGATGTCCGGGCCGCGGTACAGGCGTTCCGGGATCGTCGCCAGCGTGGACGGGTGCACGCGCGGGCCGAGGCCGTAGAACTGCTGGAAGCTCATGATCAGCGGGCGCCAGCGGTCCGGGTCGATGCGGTCGGTCGTGCCGGGCAGCCGGATCTCGTCGGCGACGTGCACCCGCACGATCCGCACCTCGAACGCGAGCACGCCCCCGTCGCCGACCGGGTGGCTCGCTTCGAGGACCGCCTCCAGGTGCACGGGGCATTCCTCGACGCGGGGCGGCGCGACCACCTCCGACTCCAACGGCGTCAGCCCCGCGCGGGCGAACTTGTCGCCCTCGTGGACGTAACCGCGCTCGGCCTTGCGCGGCGGGACCGGGTCGCTGCCGGTGGTCAGCGCGAGCCGGTCGACCTGCGGGGCCAGCGAGTCGGACGGCAGGTTCAGCACGCACTCGCCGGTGCGCAGCAGGTTCTCCGCGGTCTTCGCCCGCGCGCCCAGCCCCAGCATCCCCCGCCAGCCCAGCCAGAACGCCGACGACATCGGCGCGAGGTTCGCCGAGCCGTCCTCGTTGCAGGTGGACAGCAGCACCACCGGGGTGCCGAAGTACAGGATGCCGGGTTCCATCCGGGTGTGTCTCATGACCGCCAGTCTCACGACGGGGACGGCCGCTCGCTGGCGGTATTCGGACACGACGATCAAGCCGTGCCGGAGACCCCGCCGTCGACCGGGATGACCGCGCCGGTGAGGTACGCGCCGGCGCGGGAGGCGAGGAAGATCACCGTGCCCGCGATGTCCTCCTGCTGCCCCATGCGACCGAGCGGGATGCCGCTCTCCACCTGCGCCCTGCCCTCGGGGTCGTCGAGCAGCCACCGCGTCATCTGGCTGGGGAACAGGCCCGGCGCGATCGCGTTGACGGTGATCGCCTCACCCGCCAGCCGCTTCGCCAGGTGCCGGGTGAGCATGTGCACGGCGGCCTTGCTCGCGGAGTACGAGTAGTTCTCGAACACGGGCACGCGCAGCCCGTCGATCGAGCCGATGTTGATCACGCGAGCGGGTCGTTCCCCGCTCGCGCGCAACGCGGGCAGCAACGCGGTGGTCAGTTCGAACAGGCCGGAGACGTTCGTGGAGAGGACCTTCTCCCACCCCTTCACCGGGAACTCCTCCAGCGGCGCGCCCCACGTCGCCCCCGCGTTGTTGACCAGCACGTCGAGCCGCCCGCCGAAGCGCTCGCCCACGGTCTCGACGATCCGGGCGATGTCCGATGTGGACGTCAGGTCCGCCTGGAGCGCGTGGCACTCGCCGGTCTTGGACAGTTCCTCGGCCACCGCCTCGGCGGCGCCGGGCTTGCGCGCGCAGACGAGCACCCGCGCGCCCGCTTCGACCAGGCCGCGGGCGATCATCTCGCCGATGCCCCGCGAACCGCCGGTGACCAGGACCGTCCTGCCGGTGACGGAGAAGAGATCAGTCATGCGGGGAGCCTAGTGACCCGCTGTGCCCCCCGTCCCACCTGCGGACCGTTACTTCCGCCCTCACCTGGGGTAGTCCCTCGTGAAGCCGCATGGGCGGCGAGGAAGCGAGGTGGGTGCCATGCTCGGGTTGATCGGGCTGCTGTTGCTGGTCTGGCTGGTGCTCGTGGTCGTCGGTGCCGTGGTGAAGGGCCTGTTCTGGCTGCTCATCATCGGCGCGGTGTTGTTCGTCGTGACGGCGATCTTCGGCTGGGTCAAGCGCGGCGCACGCCGCTGACGAGGAAGCGGGGCCGGCGCGTCGCCGGCCCCACTGCCGAACCTCACATACCGGGCGTCAGCACGGAGTCGATCACGAACACCGTGGCGTTCTTCGTCGGGATGTTGCCGCACAGCACCTTCGCGCCGTTGACGGTCATGCTGTCGCCGGAGCCGGAGATCCTGATCGGGCCACCGGCGGTGTCGAGCGACTGCACCGTGCCCGCCGCCTCCAGCCCCTTGGCGTCGTAGCGCTGCGGCAGCACGTGGTACTGCAGGATCGGCGTGAGCCGGCTGGGGTTGTTCGCCAGCTCGGTGACCTTGGCGTTGCCGAGCTTGTCGAACGCGGTGTCCGCCGGGGCGAACACGGTGATGGCCTGCTGGCTGTTCAACGTGTCCACGAGGTTCGCGGCCTTCACCGCCGCGACCAGCTTGGTCAGCAACGGGTTCGTGCTCGCCGCACTCGCGACCGGCTGCGGCCCCATCGAGTCGAGGCTGCCGGGCGCGCTGCCCTGCGGCAGCTTCCCGCACGCGGGCCCGAAGACGTCGGCGTTCGTGGTCACGCCCGCATTGCTGTTCATCGGGCTGGACATCGGCGCGGCGCTGCTGCTCGTGCCGCCGGACGCGGTGTCACCGCCACCCCCGCACGCGGTGAGGGCCACGGCGGCCGCGGCGGTGAGACCGGCACCGGCGATGCGCAGAGCCTTCATGGGAAACTCCTTCTGCGTTGGGAAATTCCTTGCTGTCATCAGGGATTCGGAGCCCCGGCACGAACGGATTGGGGTCATTTCGCGACGAACGAGATCGTGTGCCAGCCGGTCGCGCCGTCGGGCACGGTCCCGGCCCGTTCAGCCGTCTGCACGTAACCCCTCTTGTCCTTGGCACGACAGGAAATCTGGTGCGCGCCCGGCGTTACGGACAGCTCCGCCCACCACATGCGCCAAGTGTCCACAGTGATTTCACGGGACAGGATCGCCCGCTGCCACGGCCCGTTGTCGAGCCGCACTTCGACCTGGTCGATACCGGTGTGCTGCGCCCACGCGACCCCGGCGACACGCAGTGTGCCCGCCGGTACCGTCTCGAACCCCTTCGGCGTGTCGATCCGGGACTGCGTCTTGATCGGCGCCTGTTCACCCCAGCCGCGCTGCAGCCAGTAGGCCTGTTTCGCTTGCCACGTCGTGACTTCGAGCCGCGTCACCCACTTCGTCGCGGACACGTAACCGTACAGGCCGGGGATGACGAGCCTGGCGGGAAATCCGTGTTCCAGCGGCAGCGGCTCGCCGTTCATGCCGATCGCGAGCATCGCTCCGCGGGTGGGATCGAGCGCGTCCGCCACCGGCGTGCCCGAGGTCCAACCGTCCACACTGGTCGAGAACAGTTGCTCGGCACCAGGCCGGACTCCGGCTTCCCGCAACAGGTCCGCAAGGTCGACGCCGATGAAGTTCGCCGTGGACACGTACGGGCCGCCGACCTCGTTGGACACGCAGGTCATCGTGATCGTGCGCTCCACCAGCGGGCGGCCGCGGATGTCCTGGTAGCGGTAGGCGCGTTCCCGGTCCACCATGCCGGAGATCCGCAGGCTCCAGTCCTCGGTGCGCACCTGTGGCACGGTGAGCGCGGTGTCCACGCGGTAGAAGTCCCGGTTGGGCGTCAGGAACGGCGGTGTGCCGAGCTTCGCGAAGTCCGCGTCGGCCGGGATCGCGGGTGCTCGCCGGGCCGGGACGAGCGGACCGACGGCGGCACGCGAGGCGCCTGCGTCCTTTGTGGACGCGAGCAGCTGCCCCGCCACGCCCGCAACGGCGGACCCAGCCAGCACGATCAGGAACGACCGCCGTGATGCCACAGTCTCCTTCCCGCGTAGGCCGCGGAACACCAGCACCCCGGTGACCAGGCTCGCCAGCGGCGCGAGCACCGCGACAGCGCCCAGGCCCGGCCGCGTGGCCACCGCGGCAACGCCGACCAGCCCGAACAGGGCGATCACGACCGTGCCGGGCCAGGGCGACCGGCGCGACGCGAGCCCGGCCAGCGCGGCGGCGCCGAGCAGCACGACGGCCATCCCGCCCAGCAGCACCTGCTTGTCGTGCGTGCCGAAGGTCCGCACCGCGAAGTCCTTGAGCGGGAGCGGCGTGAGGTCGATGGCCGCGTTGCCGACCGCGAGGTACGGCGAGGCGCCGACGTTGATCAGCGCGGCCACCAGGTGCCCGGCGGCCAGCGCCGCGAGCAGCGCCAGCACGCCGCATGCCACGGCCCGCCACGCGCGGAGGGAGGTCTGTGCCATGCCGGGGGTTCGGAGCCGGGACGGCCGCGTATTGGTCTTGGCTCGGCGCGGATTTCCAGCTAGGTTGGCGACGTGATCACCGGGACGGCCATCGGCCACTCACGGAACGGCGACCCGGTAGCGGGCTGAGCGCCGCGCGGGCTCCTCCGGCTCAGGACCTTTTCCGCGTCCTGACCAGTACTTCCCGGAGGAGGAACCCATGGGTACCAAGTTCAACCACACCATCATCGCCTCGACCGACCGCGTGCGTTCGGCGGCGTTCTACCGCGACCTGTTCGAGCTGGCGGAAGCGCCGTCGTGGGGTCCGTTCACCAACTTGCTGCTCGAAGACGGTGTGCTGCTGCAGTTCGCCGAGCCGCCGGTGGAGATCCAGATGCAGCACTACGCGTTCCTCGTGGACGACGACCTGTTCGACCGCGCCTACGCCCGGTTGCGGGAGCAGGGCGTCGACCACGCGGCCGACCCGCACTGGCAACGGCCGGGCGAGACGAACACTGAGCACGGCGGCCGCGGCGTCTACTTCCGCGACCCGTCGGGGCACGGCCTGGAGATGATCACGCGGCCGTACCTGTAGCGGCGAGTCCGCCGCCGTTCACCGGCAGGGTGAGAGTGCAGTCCGGTGCCTGGGCGTGTACGGGGTCGAGTGCGTTGAGGACGTCCCGCAACGCGATGGCGTCGAACGAGATGCCGAGGTGGTCACTGACGTCGGCGGGGCACTGGTCCTGCAGCAGGATGTTCGTGACGCCCTCCCCGGCGAGGAACGCCGAGGTGTACGGGGTGACGACCTCGTCGTAGGCCGTCTGGATCACCGTGTACGCCACACCGGGCACGGTCTCGTCGAGCGACCGCAGCAGCGGGGATCCCGCGAGCTGGTCCTCGACGGACGGGCCCAGCCCGGTGGCGAGCAGGTAGCCGACGCCGGGGAGCTGCGCGAGCCCGTCCGCGGTGGTGCCGTGGTTGGACGGCGAGAGCGCGACGAGCTTGCCGACCTTGCTCGCGCCGCCGAGGTACTGCAGGTAGTAGCGCGGCATCATGCCGCCCTGCGAGTGCCCCACGATGTCCACTTCGGACGATCCGGTAGTCGCGAGCACGCGGTCGACGAACTCCCGCAGCTCCCCGGCGCTCTCGGCGACCGGTGCCGCGCCGTAGGTGCGGGTCGAGCCCGGCAGCCCGACGTGCGGGCTGCCGGTGTCGCCGTAGTTCAGGGCGAAGACGCAGTAGCCGTTGTTCCGCAGCAACGGGGCGAGGGTGAACCAGTTGTACGTCTTGTTCTCGACGGTCCCGTGCACCAGCACGACGGGCCGCGGGTGGGCGGCACCGGGGCGGCAGGTCCAGTCGTTCGCGCCCGCGGGATCGGTGTCGGGGCGCAGCGCGGCGTTCGCCAGCGAGGCGACGCCGGAGTACAGCACGGGTAACCGGGTCGCGGCCTGCGCCGTCATGGGCACCAGCCCGAGCACGACCGCGAGCAGCAGAACTCCGAAACGCCTCATCGCGTCCCTCCGATCCTCGGAGGGAGAGGCTACTCAAAAGTAGGTAAGGAGGGAAGTGGTCATCCCACCGCGACGCGGGCCTCCTCGCGCGGCAGCAGCAGGAGCGCGACCAGGCTGGCCAGCGCGGCCCCGCCGAACACCGGGCCGAGGCCGACGGCGTCCCCGAGCGCACCCGCGACCGGCGACGCGGCGGTCTGTCCCGCGGCGAGCCCGAGGAACGACAGCGTCACGCCGCGCGAGACGTCCTCGAACAGGCGTCCCGCCCACAGGATGCACAGCCCGGTCAACCCCATGTACGCGATGCCGAACAGCACGGCGGACAGCAGCGCCACCGGGAACACGGGCCGCGGCAACGCCAGCAGGGCCATCCCGGCGGTCCAGACCAGCCACACGCACACCACGGTCCAGCGGAGCCCGCGGCGTTCGGCGAGGCGTCCCGCCATCCCGCCGATGGGCCCGGCGAGCCCGATCGCGCACCAGCACAGCGACGCGAGCACCGTGCTGATCCCCGCGTCCGACAGGCGTGCCGGGGAGAAGTTCCAGTACGGCGCGGACGCGGCGCCGAGGATCACCGAGCTGGCGACCAGCCGCGTGGCGCCGTCCGGCCACCGGCTCCCTTGCGCCGCCGTCTCGCGGGGCCGGTCGGCGGACCGGCCGACCAGCGTTCCCGCCACGACGGTGACGACGACCGCGACGACGGCGAACCCCGCCCACGTCCACCGCCAGCTCCACACCGCCAAGGGCAGGAAGGCGGAGGCGGCGAGCCCGAAACTGGTCCCGGTGTTCGCCCACGTCTGCGCGCGGCTCCGCTCCCCCTCGCCGACCCGTTCGCCGACGAGCTGGGCCACCCCCGGCGAGGCGAGTCCCGCGCTGCTGCCCGCGATCACCGTGCCGACGCCGAACAACACGACCGATCCCGAGGCCGCCATCAACGCCACCCCGGCGGCGGCGAGCGCGCCCGCGAGCACCGTGGTCCTCCTGGCGGAGCGGACCGCCAGTCGCGGCGCCACCAGCAACCCGATCCCGTAGCCGAGGGTGGACAGCCCGCCGAGGATGCCGACCCCGGTGCCCGAGAGGTGGAAGTCCCCGGAGAACCGCGGTTCGAACAGCCCGAAGGCGTACCGCGCGAACCCGTAACAGACGGCGATGACCCCGCCCCCGGCGGCGGCCACGACAGCCCAGTGCCGCTCACGATCTTGCACCGTCCGAGGATGGCACGATTTTGATGCCCGCAAACCTTGGGCAGTGTGGGGAGGGGGACATGGCGGATCCGCCGCGCTGGTGGAAGCCGGCCAACACAGTGCTCATCGGCTCGCCGCGCGTCGGCTTGGTGATCGGCACCATGCGGGTGCTGGGCAACGGCAGGCGCCACACGAAGGTCCACCCGGTGGAGCTGCCGGTCGAGCAGCGCGGGCCACCGGGGGTGCCGTTCTCCCAGAAGATGGGCGCCGTGGAGCGGGGCACGCCCGAGGAGTTCGCCGCCGCGGCCAGGCGGTGCACGGTCTTCCGGCTGGAGAACCCCAGGCCCTGGCAGGGCTGAAACCCCGCCAGGGCCCGGGGTTTTCAGTTCCCTTCGAGCAGCAGTTTCGCGGCGACCGTCGCCCCGTCGGGACGCACCTCGGCGGCGAGCGCCCGCGCCCCCGCGGCGATCTCGGGCTTGAGCGCCGTTTCGAGCGCCGCGGACAGCGACTCGAGGGTCGGCGTCCCGCCGTCGTGCGCCACCCCCGCGCCCAGCTCGGCGACCCGGGCGGCCCAGGACGGCTGGTCGGCGATCTGCGGCACGACCACCTGGGGCGCGCCGGCCCTGGACGCCGTTGTCGTGGTGCCCGCGCCGCCGTGGTGCACCACGGCCGCCATCCTCGGGAACAGGGCCTGCTGGTTGACCTCGCCGACGACGAAGCAGTCGTCGGCGTCGTCGATGGAGGCCAGCCCGGCCCAGCCGCGGGCGAGGACCACGCGACGACCGCACGCGCGGACCGCCTCGATCGCCGTGGTGGCCATGTCCTTCGGGAGGTACGAGGCCATGCTGCCGAAACCCACGTACACCGGCGGTTCACCGGCGTCGAGGAACCGCTCCAGCCCGTCGGGGAGCGGCCGTTCGTCGGGCAGGATCCAGGCCCCGGTCTGCACGACGTCGAGTTCCGTCATGCCCTCGGACGGGCACAGCACCGGGTCCGCCGCCAGCCACGGCCGGTCGGTGAAGACGTAGTCGCGGACGTTGTCCACGGGCGGCAGCCCGATCGCGGCGCGGTGGGTGTTGAGCGGCTCCTGGTAGAGGTCGTTCACGCGCTGGGCGTCCTGCTCCCACAGCTTCTTGAGGTCGGTCTCGCCCTCCGGGGACGGCGTGCCGGGCCGCCTCCCCGGCGGGAAGCGCCGCGACGGCAGCCCGAGGAGGTGGTAGGCGGTGAGCACGTAGCGGATGCCGAGCTTGTCGGCCACGTCCCGGACACCGGCGGGCATCAGCCCGGCGGCGACCACGGCGTCACAGTCCTTGGCCGCGGGCAGCAGCGCCTCGAACCGCGCGCCGACCAGCTGGGCGGCGAGCCGGAAGGCGTCCTCGGCGGTCGGCCGGGCGGGCCTGGCGACGATCGAGTGAACGGTGGGCCCCAACGGCACGAGCGGCACACCCACCCGCCCGAGCAACTGCACGAAGTCCTCGTCCGGCGGCGCGGCGACGACGGCCTCCGCCCCGAGCTCCCGCAAGGCGACCGCCAACCCCACCACCGGCTCCACGTCCCCGCGCGATCCCCAGGACGTCAACAACACACGCATTGCGCGAATCCCCCTTTTTTGGTTCAGGCCCCTGACCAGGGCCGGAGAATTGTGCGGCACGACGGGGGTCTTGCCGCAAGCCCCGGGGTGCGATATACGTTTAAGTGGGGAGAGGGATTTCTTTTTTTCTTCGCGTCCGCGGCTGGTTGGTCTCCCCTGTCCGGACGAGGTTCCGCGAACGCGGCGCCCGAGACCGCGGACGTGCCGCTGGCGACCATCGGTATCCCACCCTGGGCAACGGCATCGCCGCCTCCGTCGCCAGCGGCACCTGGGTGGCGAACACCGGCCAGAGCGACGAAACCACGTTCACCACCAAGGCATGGCGCGAATTCCCGAGCGGGCTGGTCCCGGCTGCCGACGGGCCGATTCAGTGCGTGAGGTGCGAGCGGCAGGCGGAACTCTACGTCCTCGACCTGCGGGAGGACATGTGGTTCAGCTGCCTGGACCACCACGCGACAACGAGCAACCGCCCGAGGTCAGGCAGTCGGAGCAAGCCCGGCTGCGCGCGCTGACCGAGCAGCTTCGATCCGCGATCCACATCCTGGACGAGGCCTCGAAGCCCCTGCGGGAAGTGCTCGGCACCGACTCCGAACTCGCCGCGCTGGGCGACCGAGAGGTGCGAGACCTGCCGAAGAGGTTCGAGTCGGCCGCTGGCACGGCGCGCGGTGGAACGTCTCATCCTGGATTTCGTCCAAGCCCTCTCGTTGGAACGCTCCCGAACCACGCGCTGACGGCCCAGCCGTGCGCAGGAGACTGAGCACGCGAGACCAGACCTCCACGGGCCAAAGGAGCAGGAGCCTTGACCGAGGAGACGGCGCGTCGAACGCTGGTCGCCGTCTATCGGCTCGCACGGATCCGCGGGCTTCAGCCAGGTGGAGGGCGGGCGGCCCGGAGGAGGTGGGCCGCCCGCCCTTGTTCATCGGTTCGGTCAGGCCGTGTGCCGCGTGCGGCGGCGCAGGCCGTACCGGCACCGGCGAGCACGAGGGCGCCGGCGGCGAAGCCGAAGCCCACCAACGGGACGACCTCGGTGACGACCTCGGTGGAGGTGTCGTTACCCGGGTTGGGGTCGGGGTCGTTTCCGTCGACCTTGGCGGTGTTGTAGAGCGTGGTCACGGTGCCGTCGGCCTTGCCGGTGACGACGATGACCGCGCTCTGCTGCGCCGCGAGCGGGCCGCCGGTGCAGGTCAGCACCAGGTTCGCCACGGCGCAGCCGGGAGTGCTGGTGGTGACGTCGGTGAGCCCTGCGGGGATCTGGTCGGTGACGGTGTAGCCGGTGGAGCCGGCTGGGCCGTAGTTGGTGACGACCAGCGTGTAGGTCACCAGTTCCCCGACGTTGACCTCCGCCGGGCCACCCTTGGAGATACCCAGGTCGGCGTTCGGGTTCACGAAGGTCACGTTCGTGGTGCCCGGTTCGTTGAGGCCGTTGGGGGTGACGTTGTCCGGACCATTGGTGTACGTGCCGGCTGTCGAGGACGTCACGGGCACCGACACGGTGCAGGAGGCCATGCCCGCGTTCAAGTTGCCGGTCACGCCGATCGTGGTGCCACCCGAAGGCGCGGTCACCACACCCGCGGGGCAGGTCGTCGAGCCGGCGCCCGCCACCGTGAGCCCGGCGGGCAGCGCGTCGGTGAACGACCAGCCGTTCTTGGCGGCCAGCTCGCTGGTGTTGGTGATGGTGAACGTCAGCGTCGAGGTGCCGCCGATGTCGGCGGTGCTCGGGCTGAACGATTTGTCCAGCTGCGGGGTCACGTCGAGAATCTTGATGTTGTCGAACGCGGCATCGTTACCGTTGGCGGATCCGTTGGCGTTGCGCATGACGACGCCCACGGTGGAACCGGTGACCTTCACGGAGCCGTTCGAGGTGTAGGTCCCCACGTGCATGTTGTTGGAGCCGAGAGTGCCCTTGGCAGGTGTGGCGATCGTCGTGCCGGTCTTGCACACGTCGATCGTGCTGCCGACCGGGACCTCCGTTCCGTCCGACTGCACCAGCGAGAAGTTGTACAACGGTCCGGACACTGTGCAGCTGGCCGCCGCCGCGTCGACGCTGAAGGTCACGTACCGGCCGGACGCAGACGGCAGCGAGACCGGGCTCACCGTCTCGAACTCCACGCGGTTCGCGCCGGGATCAGCCGCCGTGTACGCCGCGACCACGTGATTGGAGGTCGGGTCGGGAGCCTTCGCGTGGCTCCCGAGGGCCCACGCGAGTTGGCGGAGCGCGCTGTAGGAGTTGTCCCTGGTTGTCTGCGGGACGCTGCTCGGGTTGCAGTTGTTGATGACGCTGCCGGTCTGCGCCGAGTCAGGACTGTTGAAGTTCAGCACCGCACCGTTACAGGCTTCCAGCCACGGCTGGTCCGCGCGGTAGGTCTCACCGTTTGCGCCGGTGTAGTTCGTCAGCAGCACCGGAGCGGTACCGACGCCGTTCTCGAAGTCTTCGGCGTACAGATTCGTCGGTGCCTGCGGCGTCCCCGGTGTTCCGGGAGCAGCACTGGCCGCTTCGTTCAGGAGGGTCATACTCGCCGCCGACGCGATGATCGCGGCCGCCGCACCGAACGCTCCCACCCGGGCGATCGGTCGACTTCGAAGTTTTGGAGCCATTCGAAGAAGCAACTCCTTCGGTAGAAAGGAACCGCGCCCCCGTTCACAGCTGCCCCCAGTCACGACTGACTGCGGATCAGGGATGCGGTGTGAACCGGTTCCGCGCCCGGAACACACCTGGTAGACCTGGTGTGGGCACACCGCCTGTCATGGCCTCTCCGACCGGGGGAGGTTCCCGCCGAAGCCCGTCCCTTGAACCCGGTGAGGCAGCTGCGGAGTTTCAGGGAGCTGCGTGCCGCCGCGCTTTGCGCGGCTGAGCCGCGGGCGGCTCGGGTGGCGCGTGCACGAGCACGCTGGCGGCACAGGCCACTAGGTCTATCGCGACTGACCTCACATGGAGGTCAGACCGCTGCCCGGCTGGTCCTGCACGGAGGTGGGGGCTGGACCGCTCGCGAGGCGCCCGTACGACCTTCGGCACGCAGCGGTGTCGACCTGGCTCAAGGCGACGGGACCCGGTGCGGGTAGCGGCCCCCCACTGCACATACGACAAACGCCCCGCTGCCCTGTTTCCGCAGGTCAGCGGGGCGTTTCCCTGGTGTGGCGGGTAGAGGATTCGAACCTCTGAAGGCAGTGCCGTCTGATTTACAGTCAGATCCCTTTGGCCGCTCGGGCAACCCGCCGTGGCTGGGCGAACCAGCCGGGAGACAGCGTACAGAACGTCCCGACCGCGGTGACAAGCGGGGGGAGGTGGCAGCGCTAAGGTGTGGCGTAGCCGACAAGCCGAAGTACGAGGTGTGGGACAAGTGGCTGATCCGTCGTTCGACGTCGTGAGCAAGGTCGACCGCCAGGAGGTGGACAACGCGCTGAACCAGGCGGCGAAGGAGCTGTCCACCCGGTTCGACTTCCGGGGCGTCAACGCGAAGGTCTCGTGGGCCGGCGAAGAGGCGATCACCGTCGAGGCCGAGACCGAGGAGCGCGCGCTCGCCGCCGTCGAGGTGTTCAAGGAGAAGCTCATCAAGCGGGGCATCTCGCTGAAGGCGTTCGAGGCCGGTGAGCCCGCCGTGTCCGGCAAGATCTACAAGGTCAACGGCAAGATCATCCAGGGCATCGCGTCCGACAAGGCCAAGCAGATCGCGAAGTTCATCCGCGACGAGGGGCCGAAGGGCGTGCAGGCCCAGATCCAGGGCGACCAGCTGCGCGTGTCCGGCAAGAAGAAGGACCACCTGCAGGAGGTCATCGCCCTGCTCAAGGGCAAGGACTTCGACATCGCGCTGCAGTTCACCAACTACCGCTGACGCCCAGGACACACGGGAGCCCGCGACGCGGCTACGCGGGCTCCAGGTCCTCGCTCTCGCCGAACGACTTGAAACGGCGCGGCACGCGCTCGTGGATCTCCTGCACGAGCACGATCCGCGCCTCGTCCTCGCCGAGGAACGCGTCGTAGTGCGGACGACCGGACGCGGAGCCCGCGAGCTCCGTGTTCGGTCGCGCAATACGCCGTCGCCCCTCACCACTGCGCCGTGTCCTGGGCCCACACGAACATGCGCTCCGCGCTCACCCGCAGGTACACACCACCGCCGTCTTCGAGCACGTCCTGCCACCACGGCGGCCCGTAGAGCTCGTTCAACGCAGCGAAATCACCGTGGTCGGGGCCCAGCACGCTGGCCTTGCCGTGCACGATGATCGCGATCTCGCTCGGCACCCAGCGGGTCAGGCTGACCGCGGGCCGGCTCGCCACGTGCTTGGCCCGTGCGGAACCGGCGACCGTGGGCACGTGGAAAACCCCGCCGTGGAAGACAGCGTCCACCGGCGCGACCCTGGGCTCGTTCCGCGCCGACACCGTCGCGAAGGCCAGTGAGCGCGGCTTGGCCAGGTAGCCCGCGACCTGGCTCGCCGTGAGGGTTTGGGCCGGGATGCCGAACGTGGACCTCAGGTGCGGCCCCGCGTTCTCCTCACTCTCGTCCAGCAACTGCTGCAGGCGCTCGATGTCACTCATGCGGCGACGCTAGAACCTCCAGTCCACCTGAGGTCAATGATCGCTCTCAGCGGATTCCGCACGCCCAGAGCGAACGGCGCCCCGCAACGGACCACAACCCGAATACGGTCACGGTGTCCCGGCCGCACAACGAAAGGCACCGCATGACCGTCCACTTGCTACCCAGCCTGCGTTCCCCCGGCAGCGACCTGACCCTCACCGACTCCGTCTACGAACAGCTCCTGCGCGACCGCATCGTGTTCCTCGGCTCCGAGGTCAACGACGAGATCGCCAACCGGATCACGGCCCAGCTCCTCCTCCTGGCCGCCGACGACCCGGAAAAGGACATCAAGTTCTACATCAACTCCCCCGGCGGCTCGGTCACCGCGGGCATGGCCATCTACGACACGATGTGCCTGGTCAAACCGGACGTCTCCACCGTCGGGCTCGGGTTCGTCGCCTCGATGGGGCAGTTCCTGCTCAGCTCGGGCACCCCCGGCAAACGGTTCCTGCTGCCCAACACCCGCCTCGTCATGCACCAGCCGTCCGCCGGGATCCGCGGCGCCGCCACCGACATCGCCATCCAGGCGGAGGTCTTCGGCAAGATGAAGCGCCGCATCGCGGAGATCACGGCGCGGCAGACCGGGCAGACCGTCGAGCAGATCACGGCCGACGCCGACCGCGACCGCTGGTTCGACGCCGAAGAAGCCCTCGCCTACGGGTTCGTCGACCGGATCATCGGAGGCGGTGAAACAGCCCTGACCGCGTGAAGCACGGCGCCGCAGCGCAACCGGCCGGTTACTCCGTGGTGTAATTCCCGCCATGGGGAGACTCGCCGTGTTGGTGCTGGTCGCGGTGACCTTGGCGGGCATCGCCCCGCCCGCGCAGGCCGCCACGCGTGAGCGGCTCGCCGTCGGGTCGTACCCCCGCGTCGTGCGGCTCTCGCACGGGCCGTACCAGGGCCGGATCGTCGCCGCCGTGAGCGGGTGGGACGGCGGCGGTCCCGTGGCGCCCGTGTTCGAGAGCACCGACGAGGGCCGCAGCTTCCGGCGGATCGGCGAGATCCGCGACTCCGGCGGCGGCCGCGGCGAGTGCTGCGGCACGCTCTACGAACTGCCCCGCCAGGTCGGCCGCCTCCGCGCCGGCACCCTGCTGTGGGCGGCGAGCTACGGGCAGGACGACGGCCCCGAGCGCCGCATGTCGCTCCGCGTCTGGGCCAGCCGCGACGGCGGCAGGCACTGGTCGTTCCTCTCCGAAGCCGCGCGCTCCCACAACCACGACGGCATCTGGGAACCGGAGTTCACCGTCGACGCCGGCGGCACCCTCTGGATGCACTACGCCGACGAGACCGAGGCGCCCCGCTACTCCCAGGTGCTCAACCGCGTCGGCTCCACCGACGGCCTCACCTGGGGCACCAAGCAGACCACCCTCGCCATCGGGCCGACCCGCGTCCGCCCCGGCATGCCGATCGTGCGCGAGCTGCCCGGCGGCCGCTACTACTTCGCCTACGAGATCTGCAACTACGGCAAGCTGTACTGCAACCCGTACTACAAGATCTCCGCCGACGGCGCGAACTTCGGCGACCCCGCCGACCCCGGCACCCCGGTCCAGACCGCCGAGGGCAACTACTTCCAGCACGCCCACACCGTCACGCTCTTCCCGGACGGCCGCCTGCTGATGGTGGGCCAGCTCTACACCGACGCCGGCGGCCACCGCCTCACCGGCAACGGCCAGGTGCTGCTCGCCAACGACGCCCTCGGCGCGGGCGCGTGGTACGAGCTGCCCGCGCCGGTCGCGGTTCCCGACGCCTTCAACGACTTCTGCCCCAACTACAGCTCGGTGCTGCTGCCGGTCGACGGTGGGCGGAACGTACTGGAAATCGCCGCGGACTACGACAACGGCGTCTGCACGACGTACTTCGCGAAGGGGCCGGTCAGTCCTCGAAAGCCTTCGTGAGGGCGGCCGTGAAGGTCTCGGTGGACTGGGCGCCCGAAACGCCGTAGCGGCCGTCGAGCACGAAGAACGGCACGCCGTTCGCGCCCAGATCACGGGCTTCGGCGACGTCGGCCCGCACGTCGTCGGCGTACGTGCCGTCCTTGAGGACGCTCAGCACCTCGTCGCGGTCCAGACCGGCGTCGGCGGCGACGTCCGCCAGCGAGTCGTGGTCGAACAACGAGCGGCGCTCGGTGAAGTAGGCGCGGAAGAACCGCTCGGTGACCTCGGCCTGCTTCCCGCGCGCCTTCGCCAGGTGCAGGACCCGGTGCGCGTCGAAGGTGTTGCCGACGATGCCGTCGACCAGGTGGTACTCGAGGCCGTCCGCGGCGGCGAGCTGCTCCAGCCGCGCGTCCATCGCGCGCACCTCGTCCTCGCCGTTGCCGAACTTCGCCGCCAGCAGCGGTGTCTTCGGCTGCGCCTCGCCGCGCGGGAGCCGCGGGTCCAGCTCGAACGACCGGTACACGACCTCGACCTCGTCCCGCCGGTCGAAGGACGCCAGCGCCTTCTCGAAACGCCGTTTGCCGAGGTAGCACCAGGGGCACACCACGTCGGACCAGATGTCTACGCGCACGATCAGGCGAACGTCGCTCCCTCCACCCCTATTCCGGCTGCGTGGCACGGTGGCCCGTGGTAACGCCACTAGGGTGGGCCCCGACTGTTCCGGAAGCGACGAGGGGAGCCAGGGATGAAGGGCATCGTGCTGGCGGGCGGCAGCGGCACCCGCCTGCACCCGATCACCCAGGCCGTGTCGAAGCAGCTGCTGCCGGTCTACGACAAGCCGATGATCTACTACCCGATCTCGGTGCTCATGCTCGCCGGGATCCGGGAGATCCTGATCATCTCGACCCCCACCGACCTGCCGAACTTCCGGCGCCTGCTCGGTTCGGGCGACCAGTTCGGGCTGCAGCTGAGCTACGCCGAGCAGCCCGCGCCCAACGGTCTCGCCGAGGCGTTCGTCATCGGCGCGGACTTCATCGGCGACGATTCGGTGGCGCTCGTGCTCGGGGACAACATCTTCTACGGCCAGGGCTTCGCGGGCCGGATGCAGCAGGAGGTCGCGGCGCTCGACGGGTGCGTGCTGTTCGGCTACCCGGTGAAGGACCCGCAGCGCTACGGCGTCGGCGAGACCGACGAGACCGGGCAGCTGGTGTCGATCGAGGAGAAGCCCGCGCGGCCGAAGTCGAACCAGGCCATCACGGGCCTTTACTTCTACGACAACCAGGTGGTGGAGATTTCGCGGCAGCTCAAACCGTCGGCGCGCGGCGAGCTGGAGATCACCGACGTCAACCTCACCTACCTGCGGCAGGGCAAGGCGAAGCTGGTCGACCTCGGCCGTGGCTTCGCGTGGCTGGACACCGGAACGCACGACTCGCTGCTGGAGGCCGGGCAGTTCGTGCAGGTGCTGGAACACCGGACGGGCGTGCGGATCGCGTGCCTCGAAGAGGTGGCGCTGCGCATGGGCTACATCGACGCGGACCAGTGCCTGGCGCTGGGGCTGAAGCTGTCGAAGTCCGGGTACGGGGACTACGTGACCGCCGTGGCCCGCGCCGCGGGGGCGCAGGGGTAGGCCTGGCTCCGGCGACCGGCTCGGGCCGCGCGACCGGCTGGGGCGGGCGCGGCGAGCGGCTGGTGCAGGCCGCGCGACCGGTTGGCTAGCGCGCGGCGAGCGGCTGGCTGGAGCAGCGCGGCGACCGGCTCGGGCCGCGCGACCGACTCGCGCGGGCGCGGCGACCGGCTGGCTGGCGCGCCAGCCGCACGGCACAGCCGGTGCGTGCGCGAGCGAGCGGCGGACACGACCGCCGCCAGCCCTCACAAGCCCCGGCGCGCCATCTCCTCCAGGCGGGCGATGCGGTCCTCGATCGGGGGGTGCGTGGAGAACAGGCGCGAGAACGACTCCCCGGGGCGGAACGGGTTCGCGATCATCAGGTGCGACTGCGAGACCAGCTGCGGTTCCGGCACGAGCGGCGCCTGCCGCGTGCCGTACTCCAGCTTCCGCAGCGCCGACGCCAGCGCCAGCGGGTCACCGGTCAGCCGCGCCCCGGACGCGTCCGCCTGGTACTCCCGCGAGCGGCTCACCGCGAGCCGGATCACCGCCGCCGCGATCGGGCCGACCAGGACCAGCAGCAGCGACACCAGCGGGTTGCCCTCCTCGCGGTCGTCACCGCCGAAAGCGCCCATGAACATCGCCAGGTTGGCCAGCACGCTGATCATGCTCGCGAGCGCACCGGCGACGCATGAGATGAGGATGTCGCGGTTGTACACGTGCGACAGTTCGTGACCGAGCACCGCCCGCAGCTCACGCTGGGTGAGCAGTTCCAGGATCCCCGTCGTGCAGCACACCGCCGCGTGGCGCGGGTTGCGGCCCGTGGCGAACGCGTTCGGCGCGACCGTCGGGCTGACGTACAGGCTCGGCATCGGCTGCCGCGCGGACGTCGCCAACTCCCGCACGATCCGGTACATCGCGGGCTGCTCCGCCTCCGAAACCGGCCGGGCGCGCATGGCCCGCAGGGCGAGCTTGTCCGAGTTGAAGTAGGCGTAGGCGTTCATGCCGAGCGCGAGCAGCAGCCCGATGAACAGCGCCCCCCGCCCGAAGATCGAACTGATCGCGACGATGAGGGCACTCAGCAGGCCGAGCAGCAGCGCCGTCTTCAACCCGTTGTGATGCCTGTGCACCCGCACCTCCTTCCCGGACATCAGGAAAACGCTCGGATGAGCCGGGAAAGTTCCACCGGAACGGTGTTCTCGCACCTATGTCACACCTCTCGGCGTTAATGTTTCACCGGGGAGGTGGGGATGTTCGGTAGACGCACACTTTTCACCTTGATAGCGGGCCTGGGGGCGCTGACCGTCGCTCCCGCGGGGGCCGCGCCGCGGGTCACCGCTGTCCGCGTCGGCCGGGAACCCGGTGCGGTGGCTGTGAATTCCGCCACGGGATCCGTGTACGTCGGCAGCGGGGACGGGACCGTCTGCCTCGCCGGAGCCCGTTCCGTCGCGGTGGGCGGAGAGCCGACCGACCTCGCGGTGGACGAGACGTCCGGCCGCGTGTACGTCGCGGCGCGGACGGCCGGCACCCTCACCGTCCTGGACGCCGACGGGACCCTGCGCAGCGTCGTGCCGTGCGGGCCGGGAGCCGCCGTGGTGGACGTGGACAGCGCGGGCAACCGGGCGTACGTCGGCAGCGGACTCGGTGCGGGCGTCGCCGTCGTCGACACCGTCGCGTGCGTCGTGGCCGAACAGCTCGGCGGGCCGGGGCAGGGCTTCGGCGGCGTACGCGTGGACGAGGCGCGTCAGCTGGCGTACTTCGCCAGCGCGCACACGGATTCCGTGGAGGTGCTCGACCTCACCTCGGGCGAGTTCGTGTCCACCATCCCGGTCGGGCGGGCGCCGGCGGGTTTGGCGCTGCACGAAGCGAGCAACACCCTGTACGTGGCCAACTCCGCGATCCACCACCTGTCGGTGGTCGACGGCGCGACGCGCGCCGAGCGCACGACGATCCTCCTGCCCAGCGAGGCCTCGTCGGTCGCGGTGCACCAGGCGAGCCACACCGTCTACGCCAACGGCGGCCCGGACGGCCTCGTGCGGATCGACGGGACGACGGGGTCGGTCACCGGCACGCTCCCGCTCGGCGTGAACCCCGGCGGGGTCGCCGTCGACCAGCGCACCGGCACGGTGCTGGTCACCGATCCACTGCACGATCAGCTGCTCCTCGTCCGCGAATTCTGATCCTGGAGCGACTCCGGGTATAGCGTCGGTTGCGGAGGTCGATTTCCCATGAAGCTCGGACTGCAGATCCCTGATTTCACCTGGCCCAACGGGCCCGCGAAGCTCGGCGCCGAACTCGCCGGCGTGGCGCGTGCCGCGGACGAGGCCGGGTTCGAATACCTGGCGGTGATGGACCACTTCTTCCAGATCCCCGCCGTCGGCCCGGTCGAGAACGACATGCTGGAGGCGTACACGACGCTCGGTTACCTCGCCGCGCACACCGAGCGCGTGAAGCTGCTCACGGTGATCACGGGCGTGATCTACCGCCTGCCCGGCGTGCTCGGCAAGGCCGTGACCACGCTCGACGTGCTCTCCGGCGGGCGCGCGATGCTCGGCATCGGCGCGGGCTGGAACGAGGAGGAGTCACGCGGGCTCGGTTTCCCGTTCCCGTCCACAAAGGAACGTTTCGACATGCTCGAAGAAGCGCTGCGTTATCTGCACCAGCTCTTCTCCGACGACGACGGCCCGTTTGAAGGCGACTACATTTCCGCCGAGCGCATGATGAACGTGCCGGCCCCGTTGACCAAACCGCGCCCGCCCATCATGATCGGCGGTTCCGGGGAGAAGAAAACGCTGCGGTTCGTCGCGAAATACGGCGACGCGTGCAACATCTTCAACAGCCCGGAGCTGGAGCGGAAACTCGACGTGCTGCGCGGGCACTGCGAGGCCGAGGGCCGGAACTACGACGAGATCACGAAGACCGTGTACCACCGGCTGGACATCGGCTCGAAGGGCGAGAAGTCGGAGGAGTTCCTCACCGAGCTGCGGCGCCTGTCCGCGCTGGGCGTCGACGCCGTGATCGGTTCCTGCCCGACGGTCCCCGACACGAAACCGTTCGAGATCTTCGCGAACGAGATCATTCCCGAGGCCGCGAAGCTGTAGCGGGAAACCGCTGCACACCGTGTGTTAATTCCCGGCCGAAAACCGGGCTGTAACGGCACCTCCCGTTCCCGCGACCGCATGGACGCATGTCTGGAATCCGGCTCGCGGGAACGGGGAGTGCTTTGAGACGCATCGGTCTTGCCGTGATCGGGGCGGGGTACTGGGGCCCCAACCTGGTCCGCAACGCGCAGGCGACACCGGAACTGCGACTGGAGTACCTGTGTGACCTCGATGTCGCCAGGGCGCGCCAGGTGCTCGGCGACTACTCGACGGTCCGGGCGACCGCGTCACTCGACGAGGTGCTCGAAGACCCGGCGGTGCAGGCCGTGGCCATCGCCACGCCTGCCGCCACCCACCTGAAGGTCGCGACGGCCGCGCTCGAGGCGGGCAAGCACGTGCTCGTCGAAAAGCCGCTCGCGGCGAACCTCGCCGAGGGCAGGCAACTGGTCGAAACGGCCGAGCAGCGCGGGCTCGTGCTGATGCTGGACCACACCTACTGCTACACGCCTGCCGTGCGCGAACTGCGCCGGATCGTGCGCGGTGGCGAGCTGGGCGACGTGCAGTACCTGGACTCGGTGCGCATCAACCTCGGCCTGGTGCAGCGTGACGTCGACGTGCTGTGGGACCTCGCGCCGCACGACCTGTCGGTGTTCGACGCGATCCTGCCGGCCGGGCTCGAACCGGTCGCGGTGGCCGCGCACGGGTCCGACCCGATCGGCGCGGGCCGGGCGTGCGTGGCGCACCTGAGCATCGAGCTGACCGGCGGCGTCCTCGCCCACGTGCACGTGAACTGGCTGTCCCCCACCAAGATCCGCACGATGGTCGTCGGCGGGTCGGCGAAGACAGTGGTGTGGGACGACCTCAACCCGAGCCAGCGGCTGTCCGTCTACGACCGGGGCGTGGACCACCAGCGGGAACAGGCGATCGTGTCCTACCGGATCGGCGACATGGTCGCGCCCGCGCTGCGCGAGCAGGAGGCGCTGCGGGCCGTGATGGCCGAGTTCGCCGAGTCCATCACGCAGCGGCGCGCCCCGCTCACCGACGGCCGGTCCGGCCTCCGCGTCCTCGCGCTGCTCGAAGCGGCGTCCCGCAGTCTGACCGAAAACGGCGCCTTCGTGGCGGTACGGCAGGAGATCGCAGCATGAGCGAGCTTGCGAGCGAATCATCGAGCACCATGCCGGCAGACAGCACTGCCGCGGCTCGCCGCGTCGAACAGGGCCGCATGAGCGCGCAACCACTCACCGGACAGCGGTTCCTGGTCACCGGCGGCGCCGGCACCATCGGTTCCGCCGTCGTGGACCAGCTCGTCGAGGCCGGGGCGGCCGAGATCATCGTGCTGGACAACCTCGCCAGGGGACGCCGGGAGAACCTCGCGGCGGCCGGGGACAAGGCCACGCTCGTCGTCGGCGACATCAACGACCGGGAGCTCGTCGCGGAGCTGATGAGCGGCATCGACGTCGTGTTCCACCTGGCGGCGCTGCGCATCACGCAGTGCGCCGAGCAGCCGCGTCTCGCGCTGGAATCCCTCGTCGACGGCACGTTCACGATCCTCGAAGCCGCGGAGGCCGCGTCGGTCAAGAAGGTCGTCGCGTCCTCGTCGGCCTCGGTGTACGGCCTCGCGGAGACCTTCCCGACCACGGAACGCCACCACCCGTACAACAACGACACGTTCTACGGCGCGGCGAAGGCGTTCAACGAGGGCATGCTGCGCAGCTTCCACGCCATGTACGGACTGGACTACGTGGCGCTGCGGTACTTCAACGTCTACGGCCCCCGCATGGACGTGCACGGGCTGTACACCGAGGTGCTGATCCGCTGGATGGAGCGGATCAGCCGCGGCGTGCCCCCGCTGATCTTCGGCGACGGCGCCCAGACCATGGACTTCGTCCACGTGCACGACATCGCCAGGGCCAACCTGCTCGCGGCGAAGGCGCCCGTGACGGACAAGGTCTACAACATCGCCAGCGGTACCGAGACGAGCCTGCGTGAGCTGGCGCTGGGCCTGCTCACCGCGATGGGCTCCGACCTCGAACCCGAGCACGGTCCGGAACGCGGGACCAACGGCGTCACGCGGCGGCTGGCCGACATCTCCGCGGCGGCCGAGGACCTGGGCTGGCGACCGCAGATCAAGCTGCCGGACGGCCTGCGGGGGCTTGTTGAGTGGTGGCGCAACGCATGAGCACGATCCGGTACCTCGGGCACGCCGGGTTCGTCGTGGAGCACCGCGGCACCCGGATCCTGATGGATCCCTGGTTCTTCCCCGCGTTCCTCGGCTCCTGGTTCCCCTACCCCGACAACCGCTTCCTGCTCGACGACGTGGTCTCGGGCGAGTTCGACTACCTCTACGTCTCGCACGCGCACGAGGACCACTACGACGAGGAGCTGCTGCGCAAGCTGGACCGCTCGACCAAGGTGATCGTGGCGAAGTACCGGTCGAAGGTGATGGTGCGGCACTTCCGCGACCTCGGCTTCGAGAACGTGACCGCGCTGGCGCACCGGGAGTCGCTGGAGCTGGGGCCCGGGCTCACCGCGACCATGCTGCTCGACACCAGCCACAAGGAGGACAGCGGCCTGCTGCTCGACCTCGACGGCTTCCGCTTCCTCGACCTCAACGACTGCAACACCCCGATGTCGGAGCTGCCCGGCGACATCGACCTCCTGGCGGCGCAGTTCTCGGGCGCGATGTGGTACCCCAACTGCTACGACTACCCGCCCGCCGTGATGGCCGAGAAGGTCGCGGGCGTGCGCGCGGACCTGATGGACACCTTGTACCGCAAGGTGAAGCTGACCGGGGCGAAGGCGTACCTGCCCTCGGCGGGGCCGGCGTGCTTCCTCGACCCCGAACTGACGCAGTACAACGACCGCGACGCGACGATCTTCCCGGTGTGGGAGCAGGTCGCCGAAGGGTTCGCGCAGGCGTGCCCGGAGACCGACGTGGTGCGGCTGGGGCCCGGCGATTACCTCGACGTAGGCAACGGCATCGCGGTGCACGCCGGGGGTCCGCTGGAGGAAGACCTCGACGCCTACCGCGAACGCAGGCGGGACGAGTGGGCGGAGTTCCACGCGGGACCCGAGCCCGAGGTCTCGCTCCGCGAGATCGAGCAGTACTTCCACACGCTGCAGACGTGGAACAAGCGTTTCCTCGGCGACTTCAGCAAGGACATCCGGCTCGTCGCGGGCACCGCCGACTGGGACGTGCGGCTGGGCCGGCTGGCCGAGCACTTCGTGATCGAGGGCGAGGAACCCTATGACCCGGAGTACACGCTCCTGGTCTCGCCGCGGGTGCTGCGGGCCATTGTGGACGGTCGGACGGGGTGGGAGGAGGCGCTGCTGTCGATGCGCATCGGCCTGCACCGCGAGCCCGACGTGTTCGACCTGACCTTCATGGGCCTGCTGCGCTACGGCAACCACCCCGCGCAGACCATGCAGATGCTGCGTGAGCGGCAGAACACCGAGACGATCGAACGGGACGGCCTGCGCCTGCAGCGGTTCTGCCCGCACGCCGGGGAGGACCTGACGTTCGCCGAGATCTCCGGTGGCCGGATCGAATGCCCGCGGCACCACTGGATCTGGGACGCCCGCACCGGCGAGTGCGTCGACAAGGCGTCACTGCCCCTGCGCGTGGAGGTACTGGACGAGCAGGCCCTGCGGAAAACGGAGAACGCGAGCGGTTCGGAATAACCCGCCGAGCCCGCACAACCGTTTGACGGCAACGCTTTTCGCCACCGAAGGTGACGTTTCGAACCGTTCCACCGAAAGGTGTAACGAGCTGGGGTGACGTCTCGACTCCGCGAGCGACAGCTGGTGTGGCGAAGCCGTGGGGCAGAAACGGAAGGCGCGGGCATGCGAGGAAATTCCGGACGAAGAACGCGGCGGTCACGCGCACTCGCCGCGCTGCTCGCGCTTTTCGGTGGTGTCGTGCTGGTCCCGCTCACCACCGCACCGGTGGCGCACGCGGCACCGTGCGACGCGCCCGTGCTGAACAAGGTCGCGTGCGAGAACACCCTCGCGGGCACGCCCAACTGGATGGTCGAATCGCTGGACGACTCGATCGCCGGCTTCACCGCCGACATCAGCTCCGCCCCCGGCGGCACCGTGCAGTTCAAGGTGAAGACGAACGCCAGCAACTTCCGCGTCGACATCTTCCGGCTCGGCTACTACGGCGGCGTCGGCGCCCGCCAGGTCGACTCGATCCCCGCCACCCCGCACAACCAGCCCGCCTGCAAGACCGACTCCACCGGCCTCTACGACTGCGGCAACTGGGCCGTGTCGGCCACCTGGAACGTGCCCCCGACCGCGGTCTCCGGCCTGTACTACGCCGTGTTCCACCGGCTGGACACCGGCGGTGAGAACGAGGCCGCCTTCGTCATCCGCGACGACACGAGCACCTCGAAGATCCTGTACCAGACCTCGGACGAGACCTGGCAGGCGTACAACACCTACGGCGGCCCCAACGGGGACACCGGGAACAGCTTCTACACCGGCACCGGCCCGGGCGCGCAGGGCGCGGCCTACAAGGTGAGCTACAACCGCCCGCTCTACGGGGAGGGCGACGAGAACTTCATCTTCAACGCCGAGTACCCGATGCTGCGGTTCCTGGAGGCCAACGGCTACGACCTCAGCTACACGACCAATGTGGACACCGCCAGGCGCGGTCAGCTGATCAAGAACCACAAGATCTTCATGACGGTCGGGCACGACGAGTACTGGTCGAACGAGCAGCGGGACAACGTCGAGTCCGCGAAGGCCGCCGGGGTGAACATGGCGTTCTTCACCGGCAACGAGGTGTTCTGGAAGACCCGCTGGGAACCGAGCATCGACGGCTCGAACACCGCGATGCGCACCGTCGTCTGCTACAAGGAGACCCTCGCGGACGCACACATCGACCCGACCACGACGTGGACGGGGACCTGGCGGGACGCCCGGTTCAGCCCGCCATCCGACGGCGGCCGGCCGGAGAACTCCCTGCTGGGCCACATCTTCACGGTCAACGGCTACCGCAGTGACGCGATGTCCGTGCCCGCCGCGTACGGCAAGATGCGGCTGTGGCGCAACACCCCGCTGGCGAGCCTGCCGACGGGCAACACCTACACGTTCCAGCCCGGCACGCTCGGTTACGAGTGGGACACCGTGGAGGACAACGGGTTCCAGCCGCCGGGTGTCGCGCAGCTGTCGCGCACGACGGTCAACATCACCGACGGCAACTACGTGCTGAAGAACAACGGTTCCGTCTACGGCACCGGCACGAAGACGCACGCGCTGACCTACTACCGCGACCAGACCAGCGGCGCCCTCGTGTTCGGCGCCGGCACGGTGCAGTGGGCGTGGGGGCTCGACGACAACCACGCCTTCCAGACGGAGACACCGACCTCGGACGTGCGGATCAAGCAGGCGACCGTGAACCTGCTCGCCGACATGGGCGCGCAGCCGGCGACCCTGCAGTCCGGGCTCTTCGCGGCGACGGCGAGCACCGACACGCAGCCCCCGGTCGTCGCGATCACCGGCGCTCCGCCGACCACCGTGGGCACGAGCTACACCGTGTCGGGCACCGCCACCGACCTCGCGGGCAAGGTCGCGGGCGTCGAGGTGTCCGTGGACGGCACCACGTGGCACCCAGCCGACTGGACGGCGGGCACCACGAACTGGAGCTACACCTACACGCCCGACACCGCGGGCACGCCGACGGTCCGCGTCCGGGCGGTGGATGACTCGGCCAACCTTTCGGCGCCGGTGTCCGCGACCGTCACCGTCTCGGCCCGCACGTGCCCGTGCAGCATCTGGACCCCGACGACCGTGCCGCCGACCACCACGACGAACGATCCGGGCCCGGTGGAGCTGGGCGTGAAGTTCCAGGCCTCCTCCGACGGCTACGTGCGCGGGATCAAGTTCTACAAGGGCGCGGGCAACACCGGTACGCACACCGGCTCGCTGTGGACGGCGGACGGGCAGCGGCTCGCGACCGGCACGTTCGTCAACGAGACGGCCAGCGGCTGGCAGACACTGACGTTGCCGACGTCGGTGCCGGTCACCGCGGGCACGACGTACATCGCGTCGTACTACGCCCCCGTCGGCCACGAGGCCGCGGACAACTACTACTTCACCGGCAAGTCGGCGAAGCTGGATCCGCTCGTCGCCCCGGCGAGCCAGCCCGGCAACGCCAACGGCGTGTTCCACTCCGGCGGCGCGGGCTTCCCGGCGCAGAGCTTCCAGGACACGAACTACTGGGTGGACGTGGTGTGGGGACCGGATCCCGGGCCCGACACGCGTGCCCCGCTGTTGCAGTCCACCGCGCCGGGCAACGGCGAAAGCTCCGTCGCGCTGACGGCGGCGCCGACGGTGACGTACGACGAGAACATCGCGCCCGGCTCGGTGCAGTTCACCCTGACGTCGTCGGGCGGAGCCGAAGCCGGCACCGTCTCGGTCTCGGGCACGAAGGTCACCTTCACCCCGTCCGCGCCGCTGGACCCAGCCACCACCTACACGGCCACGGCCAGAGCGGCGGACGCGGCGGGCAACCAGGCGGACGTGGTCACCTGGACCTTCAAGACCGGATCACCACGCCCGGCCAACTGCCCGTGCACGTTGTGGGACGACTTCACCCACCCCACCAACGTGACGGACTCCGACCCGACCGCGGTCGAGCTGGGCACGAAGGTGCGGTTCAGCGGCCGGGGCCAGGTCCTCGGCGTGCGGTTCTACAAGGGCCCCGGCAACACCGGGACGCACACCGGTTCGCTGTGGTCGGCCGACGGGCAGCGGCTCGCGACGGGCACCTTCAGCGGTGAGTCGACGACCGGGTGGCAGACGCTGCTGTTCAGCTCGCCCATCACGGTGCAGGCCAACACGACGTACGTGGTCTCCTACTACGCCCCCAACGGCCATCCGGCGGGCGACAACGGCTACTTCGTCGACCCGGCCTCGTACGGGGCGATCGAAGCGCTGCCGGACGGCTTCGACGGTGGCAACGGCGTCTACAAGGTGGGGGCCGGGTTCCCGACCTCGACCTACCGGTCCAGCAACTACTGGGTGGACGTCATCTACCAGAACGGCCTGAACGGCGACACCACCCCGCCGACGATCACCGCCACGACCCCGGCGGCGAACGCGACGAACACGCCGCTCGCGGGCACGGTGAGCACGACGTTCAGCGAGCCCATCGACCCGACGAGCGTGCAGTTCTCGCTCACCGATCCCGGCGGGGCGAACCTGACGGGCACGCTGTCGCTGTCCAGCGACCAGAAGACGGTCACGTGGACCCCGGCGGCGAGGCTCGCGGCGGGCACGACCTACCTCGCGAGCATGCGGGCGGCGGACGTGAACGGCAACCCGATGCCGACGGCGGTGACGTGGAACTTCACGGTGTCGACGGTGCAGACCTGCCCGTGCTCGCTGTTCAGCTCGGCGACGGTGCCGCTGGTGCTGTCGGCGGACGAGGCGACGTCGCTGGAACTGGGCGTGCGCTTCAGCTCCTCGGTCGCGGGCTCGATCACCGGCGTGAAGTTCTACAAGGGCGCGGGCAACACCGGCACGCACACGGGTTCACTGTGGACGGCCGGCGGGCAGCTGCTGGCCACCGGCACGTTCGCGAACGAGACGGCGAGCGGCTGGCAGACGCTGGTGTTCAGCACACCGGTGCCGATACAGGCCGGGACGTTGTACGTGGCGTCCTACACGGCACCCAACGGGCACTACTCGGCCAACCCGTACTACTTCGAGCAGACCGGAGCGACGAGCGTGCCGCTGACCGCGGCCCCGACGGGTTCGGACGCCCCCAACGGCGTGTTCAACGCCGGGCCGGGCTTCCCGACCGCGACCTACCGGGGCGGGAACTACTGGGTCGACGTCGTGTTCCAGCCGAACCCGTGACGGCGGGACGGGGTGCCCGGGGGCGGCGGCTGCTCGTCGTCGCCTCCGGGGTCAGCTGGGACGGCGTGCGGGGCTCGGAACGCCAGCTCGCGCAGGCACTGGTCCGGCACGCCGACGTGCTGTGGGTCGACCCGCCGGTTTCCCCCGTCACCGCGCCCCGGTACCGCGGGGTGGCGGCGACGGGACGGCATTGGCGGCCGACGTTGACCGACGCGGCCGAAGGCATCACCCGCCTGACCCCGTTGGCACCACCGGGGCTGTCCCGTCCCGGCGTCCGTGAGGTCACGTGGCCGCTGGCCCGCGCGCAGATGCGGTGGGCGTTGCGGCGGCTGGGAAGACGGCCGCACGCGGTCATCTCGTGCTCGGTCGCTGACGTGCTCGGGCATTGGGGCGCGGGCGTCCGGCAGGTGTTGTACGGCACAGACGACTGGGTCGCCGGGGCGGAGCTGATGCGCCTCGACGCCCGGCGTGTGGCCCGCGACGAGCGGAAGGCGTTGCGGCACGCGGATGTCGTGCTGGCGGTGGGCCCGGAACTGGCAGACCGGTGGCGGAAGTCGGGTGTGGAGGCGCACGAGTTCCCCAACGGCTGCGATCCGGACGCCTACGCGGAACTGGGGGCACCCGCCGAACTGCCCGCGGGATTTCCCACGCCCGTGGCGGGCCTGAGCGGTCAGCTGTCGGACCGCATCGACCTCGCGCTGCTGGAAGCGGTGGCGGCGACCGGAATGGGCCTGGTGCTCGTCGGTCCCCGGGATCCCGCCTGGCAGCCGGACCGCGTGGACGCCTTGCTGCGCAAGCAAAACGTGCACCACGTGGGCGCGCTGCCGTTCGAGGAGCTGCGGCCGTGGCTGGCCCGTTTCGACGTGGGCCTTACGCCGTACGCCGACACCCCGTTCAACCGCGCGTCGTTCCCCCTCAAGACGTTGGAGTACCTGGCGGCGGGACTGCCCGTGGTGAGCACCGACCTGCCGGCGAGCAGGCGGCTGCGGGAGGAGACCACCGAGGTCCGCCTCGCGACTGGTCCTGAGGAGTTCGCGGCGTTGGCACGGCAAGCCGCAGGCGAAAAGGGCGGGGCGCGACGAGAGGTGGCGCGGAGGCACTCGTGGGCCGCCCGGGCCGACGAGCTCGCCGGAATTCTCGGGATCCGGGATTCCGTTCCGCTGCAACACAACGGCCCTCCGCCGCGACTCAGCAGACGATGATGCCTGCGGAGGGAGAACGGTGATCCCTGTCATGCGCCCCGTGCTGGGCGACGAAGAGGCCGAAGCGGCCGCCGAGGCGGTGCGCTCCGGCTGGGTGGCGCAGGGCCCCCGCGTCGCCGCGTTCGAGCGGGCCTTCGCCGAGCGCGTCGGCGCCGGGCACGGGGTGGCGGTGTCCTCGTGCACCACCGCACTCCACCTGGCGCTGCACGCACTCGGCACCGGCCCCGGCGACGAGGTCGTGGTGCCGTCGTTCAGCTTCATCGCCACCGCGAACGCGGTGCGCTACTGCGGCGCGACGCCGGTCTTCGCGGACGTGGACGAGGTGACCGGGAACCTCACCGCAGAGACGGTGGCACCGGTGCTGTCCTCGCGCACCAAGGCGGTGCTGGCGGTGCACCAGGGCGGGATGCCCGCGGACATCGCGTCGCTGCGCGAAGCGTGCGGCGAGATCCCGGTCCTCGAAGACGCGGCGTGCGCGGCCGGATCGACGCTCGGCGGCCGTCCGGTGGGTGCGGGCGCGCTGCTGGCGGCGTGGTCGTTCCACCCCCGCAAGCTGCTGACCACCGGCGAAGGCGGCATGATCACGACCGACGACGGGGACCTCGCGGCCCGCCTGCGCCGGTTGCGCGAGCACGGGATGAGCGTGTCGGCCGCCGACCGGCACGCGGCGGGCACCGCGGTCGTCGAGCAGTACCTCGAAACGGGCTTCAACTACCGGATGACCGACATCCAGGCGGCCGTGGGGCTGGTCCAGCTGACCCGGCTCGACGGGATCGTGGCCCAGCGGCGGGAACTCGCCGCGCGCTACCACGAACTGCTCGACGGTGTGCCCGGCCTGCGTGCGGTGCGCGACCCCGTGCACGGCACCACGAACTACCAGGCGTTCTGGGTGCTGCTGGACAACGACGTCCCCGTGGCGCGCAACGACCTGCTGACCCTGCTCGCCGCGGAAGGGATCTCCGCCCGGCGCGGGATCATGGCCGCGCACCTCGAACCGGCCTACGCCGGGCATCCGCACCCGCCGCTGCCGGTCACCGAGAAGCTGTCCACCCGCTCGCTGATCCTGCCGCTGCACCACGAACTCACCGCCGCCGACCAGGAGCGCATCGTGGGGCTGCTGGCCCGCGCGGTCGCCGCCACCCCGGTCCCGTGAGCGCACGCCTGCTCGCCCTGTGCGAGGACGCGATCGCCCGGATGCGGCTCGACCTGCGTGGCCGCGTGGTCGTCACCGAGGCCGCGACCGGTGCGTACGCCGTGACGCCCGTGCTCGCCGCGATGGCGGGCGCGGCCGAAGTGCGGGCGCTGAGCCGGGACAGCCGGTACGGCACCGCGGCGGAGGCCGAGTCGGCGGTGCTCGCACTCGCCCTCCGGGCCGGTGCCGCCGACCGGCTGAAGTTCTTCCGCCACAAGGATGCCGAGCTGTTCCGCGGCGCGGACCTCGTGACCAACAGCGGGCACCTGCGGCCGATCGACGCCTCCGTCGTCGCGGCGCTGCGGCCGGGCGCGGCGGTCAGCCTGATGTACGAGCCGTGGGAACTGCGTCCCGGCGAGGTGGACCTCCTGGCGTGCCGTGCCGCGGGGGTCGCGGTGGCCGGGCCGAACGAGCACCACCCCGCGGTCGGCGTGTTCGACTACTCCGGGGTGATGGTCATCCGGCAGTTGCTCGACGCCGGGTTCCCCGTCCGCGGGACGCGCATCCTCCTGTTGTGTGACAACGTGTTCCGCGCCGAGATCGAGCGTGACCTCACCGCGCTCGGGGCGGAACTGCTCGACACACCGTCCGGCAGGCTCGACGCGGTACTCGTGGCGCTCACGCCCCGATCCGGTCCCGTGCTCGACGTCGCCGCGCTGCGGGAACTCGCCCGTGAGCACCCGGAGACGACCATCGTGCAGTTCTGGGGCGACGTGCGGCGTGAGGACTGCGCGGCCGTGGGCCTGCCCGTCTGGCCGGAGGTCGCGCCGCCGCCGGGGCACATGGGCCTGCTGCCGTCCGCGGTCGGCGTGGACCCGATCGTCGCGCTGCAGACCGCCGGGCTCAAGGTCGGCGAGGTGCTCACCGCACCGGCCGCGGCCCCGGACGACCTCGCGTTCGTCCTGCCCGTCGAGGAGGAGGTGGCCGTATGAGGGTCCTCGTCTACCCGCACGCGATGGAGATCGGCGGTTCCCAGCTCAACGCACTGCAGCTGGCCGCGGCCGTCCGCGACCTCGGGCACGACGTGACCGTGGTGAGCGAACCGGGCCCGCTGCTGGAGTTCGTCGCGCGCCACGACCTGCCGCACGTCGGCATTCCCGCGGACCGGCGGCGGCCCTCGGCGGCCGTAGCCCGCACGCTGTCCACTTTGGTCGGTCAGCGGGGCGTCGACGTCGTGCACGGCTACGAGTGGCCGCCCGTCCTCGAAGCGCTCGCCGCGACCCGTGGCCGCAGCGCGGTCGTGGGCACCGTGCTGTCGATGTCCGTCGTGCCGTTCTTCCCCCGCACCGTGCCCCTCCTGGTCGGCACGGAGGCGATCCGCGCCGCGGCGCTCGAAGCGGGCCACGAACACGTCGGGCTGCTGGAACCGCCCGTGGACACCGAGACCGACCACCCCGGCGTGGACGGCAGCGCGTTCCGCGCGGAGCACGGCCTCGCCCCGGACGTGCCGCTGGTCGCGATGGTGTGCCGGCTCGTGCCGGAGCTGAAGCTGGAGGGCCTGCTCGCCGCGTGCGACGCGGTCGGTGAACTCGCCATGGCCGGGCACAAGGTCCAGCTGGTCATCGTCGGCGACGGGCGCAGCAGGGCCGACGTGGAGCGGCGCGCCGCCCGCGCGAACGAGCGCGCGGGGGAACGCGTCGTCGTGCTCACCGGCGAGATCGCCGATCCGCGGCCCGCCTACGCCGCCGCCGACGTGCTGATCGGCATGGGTGGCTCGGCGTTGCGCGGGATGGCGTTCGGCAAACCCCTCATCGTCTCCGGCGAACGCGGCTTCAGCGAGCTGCTGACGCCGGAGACCGCGCCGGTCTTCCTCCGCGGCGGCTGGTACGGGCAGGGGCCCGGCTCCCGGGGCAGCGGGCCCGCCGCGTTGCGGGACGCACTCAAGCCGCTCATCGACGCGCCGGTCCGCCGCGCCGAGCTGGGTGCGTTCGCCCGGCAGCTCGTCGAGACCCGGTTCAGCCTGCGCCACGCCGCGCAGGTGCTCGTGCAGGAGTACGAACGGGCCGTCGCCGAGCCCGTTCCCCGTGCCCGGCTCGCCCGGGACGCCGCCCGCAGCGCCGCGGGCCTGCTCGCCTACAAGTTCGCCCGCAGGTACCAGCGGATCCGGGGCGCGGTCAGCACCGACGACGCCAACGCCACCCCGGTCCTGATCCCCCAGGAGCGCAGATGACCCCGATTCCCTTGGTGGACCTCGCCGTCCAGCACAGACAGGTGGCCGACGAGGTCGCGGCGGGCTGGGCGGAGGTGCTGGCCACGACCGCCTTCGTCGGCGGGCCCGCGGTGAGCGCCTTCGAAGCCGAGTTCGCCGCGTACGTGGGCGCGAAGCACTGCATCGGGGTCGGCAACGGCACCGATGCGCTCGAACTCGCGTTGCGGGCCGCCGGGGTGGGTGCGGGCGATGAATGCGTCCTGCCGGCCAACACGTTCATCGCCACGGCGGAGGCCGTGGTCAGGGCGGGCGCACGGCCGGTGCTCGTGGACTGTGACGAGGACACCGGGCTGCTCGACGTCGACGCGATCTCCGGGGTGCTGACCGACCGGACCGCGGCGATCCTCCCGGTGCACCTCTACGGCCAGCCCGCGCCCGTCGAGCGGATCCTGCCGCTGGCGCGGGCCATCGGTGCGGTGGTCGTCGAGGACGCGGCGCAGGCACAGGGCGCGCGGCGGCACGGCGCGGGCGCCGGGACGCTCGGCGACCTCGCGGGCACGAGCTTCTACCCGGGCAAGAACCTCGGCGCGTACGGCGACGGCGGAGCCGTGCTGACCGGCGACGCCGAGCTGGCCGAACAGGTCCGGCTGCTCAGCGCTCACGGCTCACCGCGGAAGTACGAGCACGAGATCGTCGGCTTCAACAGCCGCCTCGACACGCTGCAAGCCGTGGTGTTGTCGGCGAAGCTCAAGCGGCTGGAGGGCTGGAACGAGGCCCGTCGCGCGGCGGCGGCGCGGTACGACGACCTGCTCGCCGGGCTGCCGCAGGTCACGACACCCGTGGTGCTGCCGGGCAACGAGCCGGTGTGGCACCTCTACGTCGTGCGGGTGCCGGACCGGGACCGCGTGCTGGCGCACCTGCGGGACCACGGCATCGGCGCCGGCGTGCACTACCCGACGCCCGTGCACCGCACGGAGGCCTTCGCGTGGCTCGGCTACGCGGAGGGCGACTTCCCTGTGGCCGAGAAGGTCGGGGGCGAGCTGCTGTCACTGCCGTTGTACGCCGAGATCACCCCGGAGCAGCAGGAACGCGTGGTCGGGACGCTCGCAGAGGCACTGCGATGACCGTGGTGGGCAACGGGGTGCGCGTGCACCCGCAGGGGTTGTGCGAGAGCGAGCACGTCGGGCCGGGCACGCGGGTGTGGGCCTTCGCCCACGTCCTGCCGGGCGCGCGGATCGGCCGGGACTGCAACATCTGCGACTGCGCGTTCGTCGAGGACGGCGCGGTGCTGGGCGACCGGGTGACGGTGAAGAACGGGACGCTGGTGTTCGCCGGTGTCACGTGTGAGGACGAGGTCTTCCTCGGGCCGAACGTGTTGTTCACCAACGATCTGCGGCCGCGGGCGCACCTCCGCAAGGGGCCGGAGGAGCTGATGCCGACAACCGTCCGTCGCGGTGCATCCCTCGGCGCGGGTGTCGTGGTGGTCTGTGGCACGGAGATCGGCGAGTACGCCTTCGCGGCCGCCGGAGCCGTCGTGACCAGGGATGTGCCGGCGCACGCGTTCGTCGCCGGGAACCCCGCCGAGGTCAAGGGCTGGGTGTGCGTGTGCGGGCACCGGCTGGACGAGCCGCTCAAGTGCGGTGAGTGCGGGACGGCCTTCGCCACAGCGGAGCGCGGGCTGCGGCGGTTGCCGTGATCATCCGGGACCTGGCACCCGGCGACTTCGACGCCGTCTGGCGCATCCGGCGCCGCGCGTTCGGCGGTCCCGCCACGCCGGGTCCCTCCTGGCCGGGCGACCCGGCCACCTTCCGCGGTTTCGTGGCGGAGTCCGGCGGTGAGCCGTGCGGGTTCCTGCGGATCCGGCGGATGGGGCAGTTCTTCGGCGGCCGGGTGGTCCCGATGGGCGGGCTGGCCAGCGTCGCCGTCGATCCCCACGCCAGGGGCCAGGGCGTCGCGGGCGGTCTCGTCGCGGCGGCGTTGGAGGCGATGCGTGCCGACGGGCAGCCGTTGTCCGCCTTGTTCACGAGCGTGCCCGCGTTGTACCGCGGCCGGGGCTGGGAACGGTCCGGTGTGGTCGAGCGCGTCGAGCTGGGGATGACGGCGTTTCGAGGCGTCCCCGGCGGTAAGTACACGCTGCGGCCGCTCACCTCGTCCACTTTGGACGAATTGCGTGCGTGTTACCTCGAGCTGGCTTGCGATCTCGACGGCATGCTGGCCGGACACACCCCCAGCGGAGATCCGGATCTGGGCAGCGCTGTGGTCGACAGCGAAGGCAAGCTGCGTGGGTACGTGGCTCTCGACCGCCGTGACGGCGAGCTCGACGTGCATGACTTCGTCGCGCTCGACCAGGAGGCGGCCGCGACCCTGCTGCGGGCGCTCGGGTCGTGGGCCGGGCTCGTGGACAAGGTGCGGCTCCGACTGCCCGAGCCCGACGTCGTGAGCATGCTGCTGCCCGATGCCGGAGTGCGCACGGTCGAGCCCTGGTACCTGCGGGTGGTCGACTTCCCCGCCGCCGTGGCCGCCCGAGGCTGGCCCGCCGCCCGCTTCCTGGCCGAAGGCACCCACACGTGCGTCGAGATCGTCGACGAGCACGCCCCTTGGCACGCAGGCACATACCGGCTGGTCGTCCGCGACGGCACTGTCCACTGTGTCCAGTCCGACGACCGCCCCGACGTACGCCTGCACGCCAGAGCCCTCGGCCCGTGGTACTCCGGCGCCGTCCCCACCACAACCCTGCGCCGCACCGGCCTCTGCACCGGCGACGCCTCCGTACTCGACGCACTGATCACCAGCACAACCCCCAGGATGCTCGACTCGTTCTGACCCCTCACCCCAGCCGAAGGAACTCCGCCCGCAGCGGTACTGTCCACTGTGTCCCGCCCCGACGTACGCCTGCACGCCAGAGCCCTCGGCCCGTGGTACTCCGGAGCCGTCCCCACCACAACCCTGCGCCGCACCGGCCTCTGCACAGGCGACGCCTCCGTACTCGACGCACTGGTCACGAACACAACCCCGAGAATGCTGGACTCGTTCTGACCCCTCGGTGATCGGATTCAGAGCGAGCTCCATGACCGCCTCGCTCGTGACGCTGCATGTTCCACGAGGTACCGGGAACAACCGGCCAGAGCCCGGTGATGCACGGGCACGGGCGCCAAACGGCAAATTCCCTAGCGGGACGAACGCACCTTCCCTCGCGCGAAGGCGCCCGCTGACCACGTGTCAAGCCGATGCCCGCTAGGCCGCCTTCACCCCAGCCTGCGGAACTCCGCCCGCAGTGGCCACACGAAGGGCAGATACGCCAGCGCCCCCAACACCCCCGCGAGCACCAGCAACAGCGGGGACGGCGGCAACGCCAGGCGCAGCCCCACCACGACCATCGCCGCCACGACCGCGCCCGCCGCGGGCTTCGCGAGCGCCGAACCCAGCGCCCGCAACGAAACCCCGGTGCGCACCAGCGCGAACAGGTACGCCGGCAACACCACGAACACCGCCACCGCGGCGTGTGCCACGGCCACCCCCCGGATGTCCCCGGTGACGGCGCCGACGGGCAACGCCACCACGAGCGCCACCAGCCACAACCCCTGCAACCACAGCGTCAGCCGGGACAGGCCCAGCGCGACGAGGAAGTCGTAACACAGCTCGCAGAACACGCGGACCGCCCCGAGCACCGCCAGGAACTGCAGCGCCGCGGCCGCCGCCGCCCAGGCGCCGCCGTACACCGTGGTGATCAGCGGCAACGCGAGCAGCCCCAGCACGAGGCACACGAACAGGGTCGGCACCGCGAGCAGCGTCGTCATCCTGGCCAGCGTCTCCTGCCGGCGCACCGGATCGTCCTGCACCCTGGCGAACGCCGCCAGCGACACCCGCCGCACGATCGCGGAGAACACGTTCACCGGCCAGCTCGCGAGGTTGAACGCCTGCAGGTACAACCCGAGCGCCACCGCACCCAGCACCCGCCCCGTCACGACGTAGTCCACGTTCAGCATCGCGAACACCAGCGCGCTCGCCCCGGCCAGCGGCAGCCCGAACCGCAGCAGCTCGGCGGCCTGCCGCCGGTCGAACCCCGGCCGCGGCCACATCGACGCGAGCCGGCACAACACCAGCGCGGACAGCACGTTCCCGGCGAGCTGCCCCCAGCCGAGGCTCCACGCGCCGTGCCCGGTCGCCGCGAGCGACACCGTCACCCCGGTCGTCACCACGAGGTTCGCCACGTCCGACAGCAGCCGCACGCCCTGCCGGAACTCGCGGTTGACCAGCTGGGCCGGTGCCGCCGTCACGCCGTCGATCAGCACCGTGACGCACAGCAGCCGCACCAGCCCGGTCGCGGCCGGGGCACCGAGCGCCTCCGCGAACGCCGGCGCGCCGAACCAGCACACGGCGTACAGCAGCACGCTCGAACCGATCGAGATCGTGGTCACTGTCGGGGCGATCCGCCGCGGGTCGCCCGGCCACCGCACGAGCGCCAGGCTCACCCCGAGTTCGTTCATCGACAGCACCGCGGTCAGCACGACGAGCGCGACCGCGAACACCCCGAAGTCCTCCGGCACCAGCAGCCGCGCGAGCACGACCCCGGTGAGGAACGAGCCCAGCTTGGCCAGCACGGTGTTGAGCGCGCTGAAGCTCAGCGCCTTCCGGACGGGACCGCGGGTCTCCTGGACCGCCCTATGCGCCACGGCTCCCCCTCGCGAAACGGACCACCACGGACGCGGCGAGCAGCACGGTCAGCCCGTCGAGCGGGACCCGGAACCGCAGGCGCGTGAAGAAAACGGCCTGCAGCAGGAAGTTCAGCACGACCAGGACGGCCAGCAGGGTCTCCGTCCGCGACAGCGGCCACCGCCGGGCCAGACCGACGCGCAACACGGCCAGCAGCAGCACCGGGTAGTAGGTCAGCGCCAGCACCAGGTCCGCGGTCCGGCCGCCCTGCCCCGAGGTGGCCATGTCGCTGGAGAACGAGAACGTGTTCGCCAGCTTTTCGCCGTACAGCACCGCGGCGTCCCCCGGGTGCTCCGTGATCCAGTCGACCGCGCTGTCGCTGAAGTAGCGGTTGATGCCGACCTCGTCGAGGTGGTGGTCCTTCGCGTGCTGCTCGTAGCGCGAAATGTCCACTTCGGTCCCACTGCCCGCGGTGGTGTGCTCGCTGTTGCCCAGCAGGAGGTTGATCCCGTCGTTGGTGGACACCGGTACAAAAGCGTGTAGCGCCAAGGCGTTCCGCACGCACCACGCCCCGGGCACGGCGACCGCGAGCGCCAGCACCGCCGCGGCCGCACCCCACGCCCCGCGCCGCTTCCACGCCATCCACACCGGCACCAGCACGACCGAGAGCGCGAAGTTCGGCACCGTGAGCACGAGCAGCCCACCGGCCAGCCCCGCGATCACGACGTCGGCCACCCGTCGCCCGCCCCGCGTCTCCACCGCGCTCATCCCGCAGTCGATCGTCACCAGGAGCAGGAACAACCCCGGCACCTGCGGGTAGAGCGCGGTCGCGGTGTAGGTCAGCAGCGGGTAACACGCGAGCACGACCGCGGCCAGCGCACCGGCGGGCGCGGCGAACACGCGGCGCCCCACCCGGTAGCCGAACCACACGCAGCCCGCCAGCGCGAGCACGCCGACGAACCGCATGGCCAGCACGTCGCCGCCGGTCAGCCCGTGCACCGGGGTCAGCAGGAACGGGTACCCGGGCGGGCGGTAGGCGGTGGCCTGCACGCCGTCGGCGCTGTACCCGGCACCGGAGGCGAGCGAACCGGCCAGCTGCACGTACACCCGTTCGTCGAGGTAGCGCAGGGTGTCGCCGAGCACGAGCGCGTAGCCGCCGGCGAGCAGCAGCGACAGCGCGACGGCGGCGAGCGCGACCTGCCGGGCGTGCGCGTCCAGCCAGGCGTACGAGCGGACGAGCACGGGTGGCCGCGCGGTGAGGCTCGTCATGACTTCACGCTCCGGGTTCGCAGCAGGCCGCTCAGCGCGGCGCGGATCGTCGGCGGGTCGATCCCGTTCGCCGCGTGCTCGGCCCGCACGGCGCGCAACAGCGCCCCGCTCAGGCCGACGAGCACGAACGCGAGCGTGGTCGCCATGGAGAACGCCAGCAGGTCGAACGTCGCCGCGCCGAGCGCGAGCACGGACAACGACGCGACGAGCGTCAGCGCGAGGTCGCGGACGTGGACGTTGCGGCTCAGGCTGCGGGCGCGCAAGGCGGCGTACGCGCCGACGACGAACAACGCGATCAGCGCGAACAGGCCGATGAACCCGTTCTGCACGAGCGTGCCGAGGTACTGGTTGTCCAGCGGGCCGTACTTGCTGGGCAGGTACGTGCCCAGCCCCCGGCCGAGCCACGGGTGCTGGGCGATCACGACGCTCGTGGTCGCGTAGTCCTGGGTGCGGCCCGAGATGCTGGTGTCGTTGCCGATGTCGGCGAACAAGCCGTACAGGGTGCCGAGCAGCCCAGGGATGAGGAACCGCATGAGCACCATGAACGCGGCGCCCACCAGCACGGCCTGGATGCGGCGGCGGCCGGGCCAGCCGATCAGCAGCACCAGCGCGGCGAGTGCGAGGCCCAGCATCGCCGAGCGGGACAGCGACACCATCGCGCCGACCGCGACGATCGCGAGGCACAGCCACCACCGCCGCGCCGCCCGCTCCCCGCGGTCGCGCGCCGTGAACGCGTAGTGCGCGGCGAGCGGCATCGCGACCGCGCACACCACACCGAACTCGATGGGGTGCCCGGTGGTCGCGGCGGGACGGCGGAACGCGGCGCGCTCCAGGATGAACCCGTCCGCCGTCACGGGGTGCAGCCCGGGCAGCACGAGGTAGCGCGTGAGGTCGAAGTCGGCGAGGAACTGCAGGATGCCGATCACCGCGACCACCGTGGTGGTCACGACGATGCACTTGAGCACCAGCTCGATCCTGGCGAGCGTGCGCACCCCGTCGCAGATCGCCAGCCCGGCGACGACAACGGCGAGGATCGTGACGAGCGTCCGGTCGGCCGAGTCGAGTTCGTCCGGCGGCAGGTAGTTGCGGGTGGCGTAGCCGTAGGTGGCCAGCTGGGTGACGATGAAGACGAACAGGACCGTGCGGGCCGCGTTGCGCCCCTTCGCGGTGCCGAGCGTCGTCGTCAGCTGGCCGCAGAACCACAGCAGCCCCAGCCCGAGCCCGAACACCGTGGCCGGGGTGATGGACATCGAGATCCCGGAGATCACGAGCCGGGCGGGCACGATCAGCGCCACCGCCACGTACCAGCACGCGAGCGTCGCCCCGTCGGCCCGGCGGCGCGGCCCGGTCGTCGTGGTCACGGGTTCAGTGCCGGTCACGCCGCCGGCGCGGCTCGGCGGTGCCGGAAACGGGGGCGATCAGCTTCGTCAGCTCCTCGCTGAGGTCTTCGTCACCCTCCTCGGGCCAGGACGGCTCCTGCTCCTGTTCCTGCGGCCTTTCCCTGGGCTTTTCCTTGCGCGGCTTGCGCTTCCGGTGCTGCTGGAAGCTTTCGAAGCCGTAGGCGGCGGTGAGGCCCGCGACGAGCCCGAGCGCGAGCGCGACGGCGGCGTAGCGGACCTTGCCGCCGATCTTCGCCTCGGCGGGCGTCGGGTTGATCACCTGGTCCGCGCTGATGTAGGTGGACTGCGGGGCCTGCAGCGCCTGTTGCCGGTCGGCCAGCTGCTTGCGCGCGAGGTCGAGCACCGCCGCGACCGTCTTCTCCGCGGCCTGCGGGGCCGCGGCGTCGGCCACCACCACGACGAACGGGCCGGACAGCTGCCCGTTGCCCACCTCGTAGGTGGTCTTGACGCCGTCCACGTGCTCGAACTGCTTCACCGTCGCCGGGTCCTGCAGCGACTGGATGAGGATCTCGGCGCTGGTGGTGAGGCTGCCGTCGAACGCCAGCAGCGGGTTGATCTTCTCCGGGGACGGGCCGGCACCCGCCCTGGCCCCCGCGGCCGGGGAGGTCAGCACGATCGTGCCGGTGGATTCGTACTGCGTGTCGACGGAGGCGTACACCCCACCGGCCAGGCCCAGCGCGACGAGGAACACCGGGACGGCGACGTACCAGCGCCGTACCAGCACCCTGATCGTGGCCCAGAAGTCCATTCGCCCTCCCCGCAACTGTTCTCAGCAGGGCAGTCGGGAACGGCCCCGGATTGTTACGGCGCCGGAGCATCGGTGCTGTTAACGGACGCGCGCGCGTTCCCGACTACGCAGCTGTGTACTTGACCTCCCGCTCCACGCCACCCGGCATCGGAGAGCGCACGGAGCGTGGCGGCCGCCTGCCCGCGACGGTGTTCGCGCTGGGCGCGGTGAGCCTGCTGACCGACGTGTCCGCGGAGATGGTCACCGCCTTCCTGCCCGTTTACCTGCTCTACACGCTGCAGCTCGGCTACGTCCAATTCGGACTGCTCGACGGCCTGTACAACGGCGCCACCGCGGTGTTGCGGCTCGTCGGCGGTTACGTCGCCGACCGGCTCCGGCGGCCGAAACTCGTGGCGCTGGCCGGGTACGGCACCTCGGCGCTGACGAAACTGCTCTTCCCGCTGGCGGGCGGTTCGGGGCTCGGTATCGGCGGTGTCCTCGCGGCGGACCGGGCGGGCAAGGGGCTGCGCACCGCGCCGCGGGACGCGTTGATCTCGCTCGCGACCCCGGCCGACCGGCTGGGCCGCGCGTTCGGGGTGCACCGCGCGATGGACACGTTCGGCGCGTTGCTGGGCCCGTTGATCACGTTCTGGATCCTGAGCCAGCTCGGTACCGGTTCCTCCCCGGTGTTCGTGGTGAGTTTCTGTTTCGCCGCACTGGGGCTCATCGTGTTGGCCGCTTTCGTACGGGACGGCGCCGGTACCGGAAAACCGTTGCCCGCGCAGGATCCCGTCTCGCTCCGCGCGTGCCTCGGCCTGGTGCGGGACCGGCGGTTGCGGCGCGCGACGCTCGCAGCGGGGCTGCTGGGCCTGGCCACGATCAGCGACGCCTTCGTGTTCGTGGTCCTGCAGAAGACCACCGCGGTTCCACTGTCGGTGCTGCCGTTGCTGCCGCTGGGCACGGCGCTGGTGTTCCTCCTCGGCGCGATCCCGCTCGGCAGGCTGGCCGACCGGATCGGCCGCTGGCCGGTGTTCTTCGCCGGGCACGTGCTCCTGCTCGGGCTGTACGCGCTGTTGCTGACCTCCGGCGGCGGTTATCCGATCGTGGTCGCCGGGCTCGCGTTGCACGGGCTGTTCTACGCGGCCACGGACGGCGTGCTGATGGCCTACGCCGGGCCGCTCGTGCCCGCGCCGTTGCGGGCGAGCGGGCTCGCGGTGGTGCAGACCGGGCAGGCGGTCGCGCGGCTGATCTCGTCGTCGTTGTTCGGTGTTCTGCTGGCGAACCTGGCCACCGGGACCTCGGTGCTCATCACGCTCTCGGTGTTCGTGCCCGCGCTGGTCGGCGCGGGCCTGCTGGTGCGGGGGAAGAGGCGGGAAGCGTGAAGGAATGGCTGGCGCGGCACCGGATCGCGGCCGGGATCGCCGCCATCGTCGTGGTGGTACTGGCAGGCGCCGGATACGTCGTGTACGCGGCGGTCGACGGGCGGAGCGGCACAGCGGCGGGCACGGCGGCACCGACCGCGGGGAACCTCCTGTTCATCGAACAGGACGACGGGCGCAACCGGGTGGAGCAGGTGCGGGCGAGCGACCCCGGCGGCCCCCGCACGGCGACTTCCCTGGAGTGCCAGCGGGTCTACTCGGCCGCGGGCACCACGGTGTGCCTGCGGCTGGCCGGGGTCGGCCCCAGCTACGAGGCGGCCGTGCTGGACGCGGGCGGCAAGGTCGTCCGCACGGTGGGGCTGGCCGGGATCCCCAACCGCGCCAGGGTTTCCGCGTCCGGGCACATCGTCGCCTGGACGACGTTCGTCACCGGTGACTCCTACAGCGTGCCCGGCGGGTTCTCGACCCGCACGGGCGTGCTGGACCTGCGGTCCGGCGAACTGGTCGAGACGCTGGAGGACTTCACCGCGACGGTCAACGGGAACGTCTTCACCCCGGCGGACCGCAATTTCTGGGGCGTGACGGTCGCGGCCGACGACCGCACCTTCTACGCGACGATGGCCGCCCAGAACCGCACCTGGTTGGTGAAAGGCGACCTGGTCACCAAAACCCTGCACGACATCCACCAGGACGCGGAATGCCCGTCGCTTTCCCCGGACGGCAGCCGGATCGCGTACAAGAAGCGCGTGAGCAGGCTCGGCCCGTGGCAGGTCGCCGTGCTGGACCTGCGCACGAACACCGAGCGGATCCTGCCGGGCACCACCGGGATCGACGACCAGTCGGTGTGGCTGGACGACAACACGCTCGCCTACGCGCGAACCCCGCAGAACGGTGAGAAAACTTCCATCCTGTCCGTGCCCGCCGACGGTTCGGCACCGCCGGTCGTGTTGATTCCCAACGCTTCCTCTCCCGTTCCGTTGCGGCTGTAACGTTCTCGCCGCACCGGCGACTCTTCGGGCGCATTCGCAACGAGAAACCGAGAGGTGCCCGTGATGGACGCCGAAACCTCCACGGTCCCCGTGGGGGCGGTGAGGATTTCCCCGCTCAGCGAAACCGAAATCGTCGACGAGGTGATCGGCGGCTGGCAGCGCCGCGCCGGTGGCTGGATCGTCACGGCCAACGTCGACATCGTGCGTGCCACGACGAGGGACCCGCGGCTCGCCGGACTGGTGGCGCAGGCGGATTTCGTCGTCGCGGACGGGATGCCGGTGGTGTGGACGGCGAAACTGTCGTCGGGCCGCGCATTCGACCGCGTCACCGGCGCGTCCCTGGTCTTCTCCCTCACCGAGGCCGCCGCGCGGTCGGGCCGCTCGGTTTACCTCCTCGGCGGTGAACCCGGCGTCCCCGAAGCAGCGGCGGAGGTGCTGTCGTCGCGCTACCCCGGGCTGCGGATCGCGGGCACCGACTCGCCTCCGTTCGGCTTCGAACGTTCGGCCGCCGCCCGCGCCGAAGTCACCGCGAAGCTCGTCGAAGCGAAGCCGGACCTGGTCCTCGTCGGGCTCGGTTTTCCCAAGCAGGAGGAGCTGATCGCCGGCGTGCGCGCGGACCTGCCCTCGGCGTGGTACCTCGGCTGCGGCGCCGGCATCCCGATGGCGGCCGGGCAGTTCCGCCGCGCGCCGGAACTGGTGCAGCGGATGGGTGCGGAATGGCTGCACCGCCTGGCGCTCGAACCCCGCCGGCTGGCCCGGCGCTACCTGCAGGACGACACCCCGTTCGCGGTGCGGCTGCTGACCGGCGCCCTGCTGCGCCGCGCCGCCGCGAAGGTGGAACCGCGCCCGACCGCACTCCCCGTGGAGCCGTGACACCCATGCCGCTCGCCGTCGTCATCGTGACCTACCACAGCGCCGGGATCGTCGCCGACTGCCTCGACTCCGTCACCGAGGCGCTGGAGGGAATCCCCTCGGCGCGGATCATCGTCGTGGACAACGCTTCCACGGACGACACGCTCGACGTGGTGCGCAAGACCGCTCCGCACGCGGAAATCATCGCCCGCAAGACGAACGACGGTTTCGCGGCGGGCGTGAACGCCGGATTCGCCGTCGCCGGGGACAGCGACGTCCTCGTGCTCAACCCCGACGTCCGCCTCGAACCTGGCGCGGTGAAGGCCCTGCGCGAGGCGTTGGCGGTACCGGGCACCGGCGTCGCCGTCCCGCTGCTGCTCGGCCCCGACGGCGAACCACATCCGTCCCTGCGCCGCCGTCCGACGACTCTGCGTGCCCTCGGCGAAGCCGTGCTCGGCGGTACCCGCGCGGGCCGCATCCCGGCCCTGGGGGAACTCGTCATCGGCGCCAAGGCCTACTCACGCCGGTCCACTGTGGACTGGGCGACAGGCGCGTGCTGGCTCGTCTCCGCCGAGTGCCGCAAGGCCCTCGGGCCGATGGAGGAGCGGTTCTTCCTGTACTCGGAGGAGACGGAATACCTTCTCCGCGCAGGCGATTCCGGTTACCTGGTCCGCTTCGAACCCGACGCCGTGGCCATCCACCTCGGCGGCGAACAGTCCACCTCGCCGGAACTGTGGGCGCTGTCCGCGGCCAACCGCGTCCGCCTGCGCCGCGAGCGGGACGGGCACCTCGCCGCTCTCGGCATGCGCCTCGCCGTACTGGCCAACGAAGTCCCGCGAGCGTTGCTGCGTGGTCGCGACGGCGGCGCGAAGCACCGGCGGGCGGTGCGTGAGCTGCTGTGGCTTCGCCGGTGGCCGGTCGCCGACCGCACCCCCGGCTACGTCTGCTTCTCCGCGCAGGACTGGTGGTACCACAACCAGGCGCACTCCGACTTCCAGCTGATGCGCTCGGTCGCGGGGCAGCGGCGCGTGCTGATCGTCAACAGCATCGGCATGCGGATGCCCACTCCCGGCCGCAGCACCCAGGTGACCCGCCGGATCCTGCGCAAGCTGCGGAGCGTGGCGAAGTTCGTGCGCCGCCCGGAGCCCGGTTTCCACGTCATGTCCCCGCTCCCGCTGCCGTTCTACGGTTCACCGCTGCTGCGGCGGGTCAACGCCGCGCTCGTGCGCGGTCAGGTGCGGCTGGTGTGTGCCGCGCTGCGGCTGCCGGAACCGGTGATCGTCGCGACCATCCCGACCGCCTGGGACGTCGTCGCACCCATGCGCCGCCGGGCCCTCGTGTTCAACCGCTCCGACCGGCACTCCGAGTTCCCCGAGGCCGACCGCGGCACGATCGAGGAGCTCGAAGGCGCGCTGCTCGACCACGCCGACCACGTCCTCTACGTCAGCCACGCGCTGCTGGAGGACGAGCACGCGCGCACCGGCGAGCGGGCGTACTTCCTCGACCACGGCGTCGACGTCGAGCACTTCCGGCCGCGCGCGGAACTGCCCGCCGACCTCGCCGCCATCCCCGGTCCGCGCATCGGGTTCTTCGGCGCGCTGGACGACTTCCTCGTCGACTTCGACCTGCTCGAACACGTCGCGACCGAACTGCCGGACTGCTCGCTGGTGCTCATCGGCGACGCCACCCACGACATGTCCCGCTTCGAACGCCACCCGAACGTGCACTGGCTGGGCTTCCGCCCCTATGCGACGATCCCGTCCTACGGTTCGGGATTCGACGTGGCGCTCATGCCCTGGCTCGACAACGAATGGATCCGTCATTCCAACCCCATCAAGCTTAAGGAATACCTCGCTCTGGGACTGCCCGTGGTGAGCACCGACTTCGAGGAGCTGGCGGCCTACCGCGACCGCGTACGCGTCGCCCGCGGGCCGGCCGAGTTCGTCGCCGCGATCAGGGAAAGCCTGGCGCACGGCGCGCCCCAGCCCGCCCAGCGGCTGCGGGAGTCCGTGCTGACCTACTCGTGGCGGTCCCGCGCGGCGGAGCTGGTGCGCCTGGTGGAATCCGGATGAGGCGGCGGGGCGTGTGGTCCGCCCTCACGCTGGCGATCGCGGTGGCCGTGGTCGGCGGGCTGCTCGCCTACCGCGAAGTGCCCGGCCCGCCCCCGCAACCGGCCGCCGTCAGCGTGCGCGACCTGCCCCGCGTGCCGTGGGAGGGCGGTCCGGAGTACTACCGCCAGTTCCCCAAGATGGCGGCCTGGACGGATCCCCGGTTCTTCCCCATCGGCGTCTGGTACGAGGCCGTCACCTCCCAGCGGGACGTCGACCTCGACAAGGCCGCGGGCATCAACACCTACTTCGAGCTGACGCAGTCCAGCGACCTCTCACTCGTGCGCGCCAACGGCATGTACGCGATCCCCAGCACCCAGCTGCCCGGGTACGGGGACGAGACGGTCGGCTGGCTGCTCACCGACGAAGTCGATCTGTGGGGCCACGAGGGTGACGCGCCGTGGACCGGGAAGTACCCGGGCGAAGGCGAGATCTGCGTCCCGGAATCCGCGTTGTGCGGGTACACCGTCCTCCAGACGCTGCGCGACCGGCTGCCGCAGCACGACGGCCGCGCCCGCTACGCCAACTTCGGCTACGGCATGGAGTTCTTCATCAAGGACCAGCTGGCCGCGCGCTTCCTCGACTACACCGACACCGCGTCGATGGACACCTACTGGTACACCGACGACGGCATCTGCGAGCTGACCAAGACGCCCGCGAACGTGTGCCACCTGTCGGCGTCCTACGGCTTCACGATCGACCGGATGCGGCAGCTCGACGGGATGGACGGCAAGCGGCAGCCGGTCTACGCCTTCGTCGAGGACGGTGCGCCGTTCGAGAAGTACCGGACCACGATCACCCCGGAGCAGCTCTCCGGCGCCGTCGTGAACTCGCTCATCCACGGGGCCCGCGGCGTCATCTACTTCAACCACAACTTCGGTGGCGACTGCCGCACCCAGCACGTCCTGCGGGACGGGTGTGGCGCCGCGATCCGCCCGGCGGTCACCGAGGTCAACCGCCGGATCACCGAGCTCGCGCCGGTGCTGAACACGCAGTCCCTGGAGTACTCCTTCGCCCCGGACATGGACACGATGCTCAAGGAGTACCAGGGCTCCTACTACGTGTTCGCCATGATCGGCCGTGGCGCCGCGCCCGGCAAGAAGACGCTGACGCTGCCCACCGGCCTGTCCGCGGCGAAGGCGGAGGTGCTGTACGAGAACCGGCAGGTCCCGGTCGAGGGCGGCAAGCTGACCGACGACTTCGGCACCGAGGCGACGTACCACATCTACCGGCTCACGCCGTAGCGCCTACTTGCGGATCTCCAGCGTGCAGCACTTCGGCCCGCCACCGGCCTTGCGGAGTTCCGAGATGTCTGCGAACACCGGCTCGTAGCCCTGCCCGGCGAGGCGGTCCGCGAGTCCCGTCGCTTCCACCGGCAGCACGACGTTGCGCCCGTCCGACACGCCGTTGAGCCCGAAGCACTCCGCGTCCGCGGCGTCGGCGAGCACCGCGTCCGGGAACAGCCGGGCCAGCACGCGCCGCGAGCCGGCGGAAAACGCTTCCGGGTAGTACGCGATGTGCGCCGGGCGGGACTCCGTCGCCTCGCTCAGCACGAACAACGCCGTGTCGAGGTGGTAGTACCGGGGATCGACCAGCCGCAAGGACAGCACCGGCACGCCGAGGATCTCCTGCGCCTCGGCGTGCGCCTCCGGGTCGGTGCGGAACCCGGTGCCCGCCAGGATCATCCGGCCCGTCCAGGCGAAGTCGCCCTCGGCCTCGTTGATCCGGGACGGCATCACGACGTCGCGGTAGCCGTGCTCCAGGAACCAGCGCCGGTAGTGGTCCGCCTCGGGCACGCGTTCCTTCGCGCGGAACCGCGCGCCGAGCACCCGCCCGTCGATCACCGTGCCCGAGTTCGCCGCGAACACCATGTCCGGCAGCCCCGGCTGCGGCTCGATCTCCTCCACCGTGTGCCCGAGCCTGCGGTAGGTGTCCCGCAGCTCGGTCCACTGCGCCATCGCGCGGCCGACGTCGACCGGCTGTGACGGGTCCATCCAGGGGTTGATGGCGTAGTCCACGGCGAAGTACCGCGGCGGGCACATGAGGTAGCGGCGGGTCAGCGGCACCCGGAGGTTCATGCTTCTCAAGGTATGACTCGGTTCAGTGGCGATCAATCACCGCTCCTTGCGCACATACCTGCTAAACATTGCGTGTGAACCCGCTGGATCAGCGAATCGTTTCGTGCCTGGTGACCAACGCGCGGTCGAGCTACGCCGAGATCGGGAAGGTGGTCGGCCTGTCCGCGCCCGCGGTCAAACGCCGGGTGGACCGCCTGCTCGAAACCGGGGTGCTGCGCGGCTTCACCGCGGTCGTCGACCCGGAGGCGCTCGGCTGGGGCACCGAGGCCTTCGTCGAGGTGCACTGCCGCGGCAACGTGCCACCCGCCCGCATCCGCGCCCGCCTGGAGCCGCTGCCCGAGGTCGTCGCGGCGTACACGGTCACCGGCGCGGCCGACGCGATCGTGCACCTGCGCGCGGCGAACATCCACCAGCTGGAGACGGCGCTAGAACGCCTGCGGGGCCTGGAGATCATCGACCGCACGGTGTCGACCGTCGTGCTGTCGCGGCTCCTCGAACGGCCGCCCACACCCGGCGCCTGACCTGCGGGTCTCAGCATGTGAACGCCGGGGGCGAGGTGCCCCAGGTCACACCCCGAGACTCGTGCGAATATCCCCAGTAAGGTGGAGGTATCGGCGGAGGTGCGCCCGGCGCGAGATGTCACCGAGGACAGGCCAAGTCGGGAGAGAGGGATTCCCTGACCTATGAGCACGAATGCCAATGGCAACGGCGCGTTGTCGGCAACCCGTCAGACCGAGGTCTCCAAGCTCGACCGGGTGGTCATCCGCTTCGCCGGTGACTCCGGCGACGGCATGCAGCTGACGGGCGACCGGTTCACCTCCGAGGCCGCCGCGTTCGGCAACGACCTCGCGACCCTGCCGAACTTCCCGGCGGAGATCCGCGCGCCACAGGGCACGATCCCCGGCGTCTCGTCGTTCCAGGTGCACTTCGCGGACTACGACATCCTCACCCCAGGCGACCGGCCGGACGTGCTGGTGGTGATGAACCCGGCCGCGCTCAAGGCCAACATCGGCGACCTGCCGCCCGCCGGCACGCTGATCGTCAACACCGACGAGTTCACCAAGCGCAACCTGACGAAGGTCGGCTACGACTCGAACCCGCTGGAGGACGACTCGCTGTCCGCCTTCCAGGTGCACCAGGTCGCCATGTCGACCCTGACGCAGGGCGCGCTCGCCGACACCGGGCTCGGCAAGAAGGACGCCGAGCGCTGCAAGAACATGTTCGCGCTCGGGCTGCTGTCGTGGATGTACCACCGGCCGACCGAGGGCACCGAGCAGTTCCTCCGCGAGAAGTTCGCGCGCAAGCCCGACATCGCCGAAGCGAACATCCTCGCCTTCCGCGCGGGCTGGAACTACGGCGAGACCACGGAGTCCTTCGCGACGACGTTCGAGGTCGCCCCGGCGAAGCTCGCCCCCGGCACGTACCGCCAGATCACCGGCAACACCGCGCTCGCGTACGGCATCGTCGCGGCCGGGCAGCGGGCCGGGCTGCAGGTGCTGCTGGGCACGTACCCGATCACCCCGGCGTCGGACATCCTGCACGAGCTGTCCAAGCACAAGAACTTCGGCGTCATCACCTTCCAGGCGGAGGACGAGATCGCCGGGATCGGCGCCGCGCTGGGCGCCTCCTACGGCGGCGCGCTCGGCGTCACCTCCACCTCCGGCCCCGGTATCGCGCTGAAGTCGGAGACGATCGGGCTCGGCGTGATGCTGGAGCTGCCGCTGGTGGTCATCGACGTGCAGCGCGGCGGCCCCTCGACGGGCCTGCCGACCAAGACCGAGCAGGCCGACCTGCTGCAGGCGATGTTCGGCCGCAACAGCGAGTCCCCGGTGCCGGTGATCGCGCCGCAGTCCCCCGGTGACTGCTTCAACGCCGCGCTCGAAGCCACCTCGATCGCGCTGAAGTACCGCACGCCGGTGCTGATCCTGTCCGACGGCGCGAACGCCAACGGCTCGGAGCCGTGGCTGATCCCGAACGTCGACAGCCTGCCCGACCTGCGCGTGGAGTTCGCGACGCAGCCGAACGCGGCCGACGGCTCCGGCGAGTTCTGGCCCTACGTCCGCGACCCCGAGACGCTGGCCCGCGAGTGGGCCGTGCCCGGCACGCCGGGTCTGCAGCACCGCATCGGCGGGCTGGAGAAGGCCGACGGCAAGGGCAACATCTCCTACGACCCGGACAACCACGACCACATGGTCCGGTTGCGGCAGCGCAAGATCGACGGCATCGACGTGCCGGACCTGGTGGTCGACGATCCTTCGGGGGGCAAGGCCCGCGTGCTCGCGCTGGGCTGGGGCTCGACGTTCGGCCCGATCGGCGCCGCCTGCCGCCGCGTGCGCAAGGCGGGGATCCCGATCGCGCAGGCGCACCTGCGGCACCTCAACCCGTTCCCCCGCAACCTCGGCGCGATCCTCGCCGGCTACGACAAGGTCATCGTGCCGGAGATGAACCTCGGCCAGCTCGCGCTGCTGCTGCGCGCGAAGTACCTGGTCGACGTGCACTCCTACACGAAGGTCGCCGGCCTGCCGTTCAAGGCCGAAGAACTCCAGCACGTCTTCACCGAATTGATCGAAGGGGTTGTGCCCGCATGACCGCGACCGAGCTGGGCCTGCCGACCGTCGGCGGCTTGGACCTCGTCCCGCACACCGACGAGCCGCAGAAGGCCAAGGACTACAAGTCCGACCAGGAGGTGCGGTGGTGCCCCGGGTGCGGTGACTACGTCGTCCTCAACACGGTGCAGTCGTTCCTGCCCACGCTGGGGCTCAAGCGCGAGAACATCGTGTTCGTCTCGGGCATCGGCTGCTCGTCGCGGTTCCCGTACTACCTGAACACGTACGGGATGCACTCGATCCACGGCCGCGCGCCGGCGATCGCGACGGGCCTGGCGACCACGCGCCCCGACCTGTCGGTGTGGGTCGTGACCGGTGACGGCGACGCGTTGTCGATCGGCGGCAACCACCTCATCCACGCCTTGCGACGCAACGTCAACATCAAGATCCTGCTGTTCAACAACCGGATCTACGGGCTGACGAAGGGCCAGTACTCGCCGACGTCGGGGCAGGGCATGGTCACCAAGTCGACGCCGATGGGTTCGGTGGACACCCCGTTCAACCCGGTGTCGCTCGCCCTCGGTGCGGAGGCCACGTTCGTCGGCCGCGCGCTGGACTCGGACCGCGCCGGGCTCACGGAGGTGCTCACCGCGGCCGCCCGGCACCGCGGTTCGGCGGTGGTGGAGATCTACCAGAACTGCCCGATCTTCAACGACGGCGCGTTCGACGTGCTGAAGGACAAGGACGAGGCGGCCCAGCGGCTGATCCCGCTGCGCGCGGGCGAGCCGATCCGCTTCGGGCCGGAGGCCGAGTACGGCGTCACGGCGACCGGCTGGGGCGGTTTCGAGATCGGCAAGGTGTCGGAGATCGGCGAGGACAACCTCGTCGTCCACGACCCGTCGATCTCCGACACGGCGTACGCGTTCGCGCTGTCCCGCCTCGGCGACCAGAACCTGAACCACACGCCGGTCGGCATCTTCCGCGACGTGGACCGCCCGACGTACGACGACCAGGCGCGGGCCCAGGTGGAGCAGGCCCGTGAGGCGAAGGCCCCGAACCTGCAGTCCCTGCTCACCGGCAAGGACACCTGGACCGTCGTCGCCTGATCGTCAGGAGAGCGGCCGGAACCCGACCCGCTCGGCGTCGGCCGCGGAGCGGAACCACACCTCGGCGATCATCCGCGCGAACTGCGGCGATTCCTCGGTGCAGTACCGCAGAGCGGTGACGCTCGCCTTGACCGTGAACTCGTCCGAAGGCCGTCCGCCGCCGGGCCGCGGCATCGCCGACCCCGGACCGAACGGCCCCGGCGGCACGCTGGCGTCGGACACGGGCGTCCGCGCGGGCGGCGGGGCCGGCGCGGCGGGTTCGGGTGCCGCGTGCGCTCCCGCGTTCGGCCGCACGGCGGGCTCGAACAGCGAACCGCTGCGCCCGCCTTCGCCGACCGCGGGCTCGCGCCGCTCGATGGACCGCACCGAAGGCCGCGGCGGCTCGAAGCTGCTCGGCGGAGTCGAGCGCGGCTGGCGGCGGGGCAGCACGGCCGTCGATTCGGCGGGCGCCTCGTCGTCGGCACGCGCGTCGTCGTCGTTGCCGAAGGCGTAGGCGGGCGGCTCGTCCACGGCCGCGTGCGCGCCGTAGCTCTCCTCGGGCTCGAACAGGGAGCCGTGCTCGTGCTCGTCCTCCGGCTCCAGGCGGGCGTGGAAACCCGACGGGTGCTCGTCGGCGTACACGTCTTCCCGCTGGTGCGCGAACTCGTGCGGCTCGCGCTCCTCCGCGACGGGGTCGAACAGCGAACCGCGGTCCGGCTCACCACCCGGTTCGAAGAGCGAGCCCCGCTCGGCCTCCGCGTCCGGCGCGAACAGCGAGCCGCGCTCGGCCTCCTGCGGGTACGGCGTGAAGATCGACGTCTTCTCGGCGTCCGACTCGTCGTGCTCGGGCACCCGTCCGCCGAAGCTGTCCCGCTCGTGCCACACCGGCTCCGGCAGGGGCTCGGGTTCCGGCTCCGGCTCGAAGGCGCGGGTCGGCTGCACCGGTTCCGGGTCGAGCGCGCGCGTCCCGGTGTCCGGCTCGTCGAGGGTGCGGGTGGGCGCCGCGGACCGACGCTCCGGCGCGGCGTTCTTGGCGTCCAGCAGCTGCCGCTCGAGCGACCGGTTCCGCGCCTGCGCGGGCCGGACGAGCAGCAACCAGGTCAGCAGCACCCCCAGCACGAACGCCGCCGCGCTCCACAGCCACACCTGCCCGAACAGGGACATCGAGCTGTCCTTTCTTTCCCCACCGTTCTCGGTACCACTGTCAGTGACACCGCGGTGGCCCACTCATGACGGACGGAGCGGGATCAGCGGGTCCGTGCCACCAGGTAGTCGGCGACGGACTCGCACGCGTCGCGCGCCGACGACGCCGGCAACGCGGACAATTCCACCCTCGCTCGCCGAGCGTAGTCGGACAGCGTCGCCATGGCCTGGTCGAGGCCGCTGGACGCCCGGAGCAGCCCGAGCGCCTCCTCGACCAGCGCGTCGTCGGTGATCGGGGCGGCCAGCAGCTCGACCAGCCGGGGGTCGGTGGCGGGGTCGGCCAGCGCGAACAGCATCGGCAGGGTGCGCACGCCCTCCCGCAGGTCGGTGCCGGGCGTCTTGCCGGACTCGTGCGAGGGGGACGCGATGTCGATGATGTCGTCCGAGATCTGGAACGCGGTGCCGATGATGTCGCCGAACCGCGTGAGCGCCTCGACGTACTCGGGCCGGGCGCCGGAGATCATGCCGCCGAACCGGCCGGCGGTCGCGATCAGCGAACCCGTCTTCTGCGCGATCACGCTCAGGTAGTGGGCGATGGGGTCCTCGCCGTCGCCGGGGCCGACGGTCTCGCGCATCTGCCCGGTGACCAGCTCGCCGAAGGTCTCGGCGATGATCCGGGCCGCGTCGGTGCCGAGGTAGGAGACGAGCCGCGAGGCGTGCGCGAACAGGAAGTCGCCGGTGAGGATCGCGACCGTGTTGTCCCAGCGCGCGTTGACGCTCTGGGCGCCCCGGCGCATGGTGGCCTCGTCCATCACGTCGTCGTGGTACAGCGTCGCCAGGTGCACCAGCTCGACAGCGGCCGCGGCGGTCACGACGCCGTCGTGGTTGCCCTCCCCGAACTGGGCGGCGAGCAGCGTGAACAGCGGGCGGAAGCGCTTGCCACCGGCCTCGACGAGGTGCGACGCGGCCTCGTGCACGGCCTTGACGTCGCTGCGGGCGGTCTCCCGCAGCAGGTTCTCGACGTCGGTGAGCCCGCCGGCGAGCGTGCGCAGCAGTTGCTCATCGGCGATCCGCAGGCCCACGCTCGCGCGCAGATCCTCGATGGTGCCACTCTGAACCGACACGTTCCCCTGCCCTTTCGCACTTCACCACGGTCCTCACCAGCGTAATGGCAAGGCAGGACGGCACGGAGGGCCGCCGGGGCAGGGCCTCGGTGACGAAGGTGACAACCGGGATGAACCCCTTCGGGTGAGCTGCCCACCGGGAAACCGGTTCCGGAACTAGCCTTCGGGCTGTGACCAGCAGGAACAGGCAGCACAGCGTCGTCGCGGCGATCATGCTGGGGATGCTGCTGGCGGCCCTCGACCAGACCATCGTCTCCACCGCGCTCCCGACGATCGTCGCGGACCTCGGCGGCGTGAACCACCTGTCGTGGGTCGTCACGGCGTACCTGCTCGCCGAGACGATCATGACGGTGCTGATCGGCAAGTTCGGGGACCTGTTCGGCCGCAAGAAGGCCTTCCTCGCGAGCGTGCTGTTGTTCCTGGTCGGCTCGTTCTTCTCCGGCTGGGCCGATTCGATGCTGTGGCTGATCGTGTTCCGCGCGGTGCAGGGGCTCGGGGGCGGCGGCCTGATGGTCACGTCGTCGGCCGTGATCGCGGACGTCGTGCCGCTGCGGGAGCGCGGGAAGTACCAGGGCGTCATCGGCGCGATGTTCGGCGTGGCGACGGTGGCGGGTCCGCTGCTCGGCGGCCTGTTCGTGGACCACCTCAGCTGGCGGTGGGCGTTCTACGTGAACATCCCGCTCGGCGTCGTGGTGGTGCTGGTGGCGGCGTTCGCGCTGCCGGCGGTGCGCGGCGCGACCCGGCCGCGGATCGACTACCTGGGGATCCTGCTGATCGCGCTCGCGTCGACGGGCCTGACGCTGGTGACGAGCTGGGGCGGCACCGAGTACGCGTGGACGTCGCCGGTGATCCTCGGCATGGCGGCGGGTTCGGTGGTGCTGCTGGTGCTGTTCGTGCTGGTGGAGCAGCGCGCGGCGGAGCCGATGCTGCCGATGCGCCTGTTCCGCGGCCGGGTGTTCACGGTCGCGAGCGTGCTGAGTTTCGTGGTGGGTTTCGCGATGCTCGGCGGGATCACGTACCTGCCCACGTTCCTGCAGCGCGTCCAGGGCGCGAGCGCGACGGAGTCGGGGCTGCGGATGCTGCCGCTGGTGGTGGGGTTGCTGGTCACGTCGCTGGTGAGCGGCATGGTGATCAGCAGGACGGGGCGGTACAAGGTGTTCCCGCTGGCGGGTTCGCTCGTGATGGCGCTTGGCCTGTTCCTGTTGTCCACTTTGGACGCCGGGACGGGGTTCTGGGTGACGTCGGGGTTCATGGTGGTGCTCGGTCTGGGGCTGGGCTGTTGCATGCAGGTGCCGACGATCGTGGTCCAGAACACGAGCGATTACGAGGATCTCGGGGTGGCGACGTCGGGGGTTTCGTTCCTGCGCACGCTCGGCAGTTCGTTCGGGGTGGCGGTGTTCGGCACGATCTTCAGCAGCCGCCTGCCCGCGACGCCGAGCGTGTCGTCCTATGTGGACGCGATACAGACGATGTTCCTGGTGGCCGCGCCGATCGGCTTGGTCGCGTTCGTCGTGGCCCTGTTCCTGAAGGAGGTCCCCCTGCGCGATGCGGCTCGTGCCGTGGCAGCGGAGAGCAGCGGTTTTTCCGAACCGGGTTCGGGGAGTTCGAGGCAGGAGCTGGAGCGCGTGGTGGCGAGCCTGTGGCGGCGCCAGCAGGCGGACCCGGGCCCGGCGATCCTGGCGCGTTCGGGGGTGCGGTTGAGTTATGCACAGGCCTGGCTGCTGGTGCAGATTTATCGACACAGCGCCGACGACGGTGATGCGACCCTGCAGGAACTCTCCTCGGGGACGGCTGTGCCGCCGGGCATTTTCGAGCCCACGGCGGCCCAGCTGGTGGATTCAGGCCACCTCTCGGAGGCCGACGGGCATTACCGGTTCACGGGCCTGGGGACGGACACGTTCGCCCGCCTGGTCGGTGCGTGGCGGGTGTGGCTGCTGGAGTCGCTGGCGGAGGAGCCGGGAGACCAGGACTTCACAGCCTGCGTGGACGACCTGGCAGCCCAGCTGATCAGCAACAGCAGGAATTTGCCGACGGCCCGCCACGCGGCGGCGCCAGTGCCGTGACCGACTAGCCCGGGGCGGCGCGGCAGTTGCGGCGAAGGCGGATGGGCCGCAGAGCCGTTGCGCCGGAGGCGGATGGGCTCCAAGCCGGATGCGCCGCAGAGGCGGTTGGGCCGCGAGGCGGATGGGTCGCAGAGGCGGTCGGCGCCGCGAGGCGGTTCGGCCTGGCCCGGCGGGGCCTGGCCCGGCCGGGGCGGTTGGACCGCAGAGGCGCCGGAGCCTCGAAGGCGATTGGGCCTGGTCCGGTTGGGCCACAGAGGCGGTGAGGCCCGCTCCGTCGAGGCCCCACCAGCAGGTCGAATGGCCCTGATTGAGCGATTACCCCTGGCGCGTCAGGTCCGATTCTCCCGGCTCCCGGCCGGGGCCCAGGTCCTCCTGGCCCCCGCATACCGGTTCCCGCCCTAGTGCCGTCCCCTGCCCTCTCGCCTTAGGCCCCCCACTCTGGCCTTGCCTCACCCGTTCCCTCTTCCCGGCCCACCCTGCCCCCGGCTCCCCGGCCCACTCCGGCCCAACTCCCCAGCTCACGATTCCCTGCCCCGCCTACCCCGCCCTTTCCTGACTATTGCCCCCGCTGCCAGGCCACTCCACCCATCCCGCACCCCGCACCCCGCACCCCGCACCCCGCACCCCGCACCCCGCACCCCGCACCCCAGGACCACCAAACCCAAACCCCACCAGCCACACCAGCCCCAAAAACCTCCCCCACCGTCCCATTCCCAGCATTCCCACCAGCCCCCTCACCCCCGCCACCCCCTCCCACCCCGAACAATCCACAACCCCTCCCCTCAATCCCCCACCTAATCCACAGAATCCCCAGAGTTATCCACAGCCCTCCCAGTTCTCCACAGCCCAGGGGCACCAAAGCGAAGTTCTCCACAACCCCCTCCCCCATCCACAGAATCCGATTCTGTTCCCCACCCCGCCCCCACTCCCGGCATGCTCGAACCATCTCCCCGGAAAGGAAAAGAGATGGCCGAGCTGAACACCCTCCCGATCCGCACCCGCAGCGCCGCACCCCGTGCCGAAGACGCCTTCCGCACCGAGCTGGCCGAGGCCCGAACCCGGGGCCTCGCCCGCAGACACCTGGCGAAGCTGCGCCACCTCGGCCTGCTCGGCTGCCATTGCGGCGAGCCGCCCCGCCAGACGACCGTGCACAAACACACCTGCTCGTACGACGACGTGCTCTCCGCCTTGCGCGCCAACGAAAACGGGGCGCCCGGGCCTCACCGGCCCCAGACGCCCCGTGCTTCGCCTACCGCGTCAGAAAGCGAACGTGCCGGCCCCCGCCCAGCCGAGCGCGAACGAAGGCGCCACGCCGAGCAGCAGCGTGACGATCACCCCGAGCGTGATCGCGGCGGTGGTGAACGCCCCCGGCACGCTGACGGTCGGCCCCTCGGGCGCGGGCTGCGAGAAGTACATCAGCACCACCACCCGCAGGTAGAAGAACGCCGCGACGGCGCTGAACACCAGCGCGATCACCACCAGCGGCGCCATCCCGTCCCGCAGCGCGGCCGAGAACACGACGAACTTCCCGACGAACCCACTCGTCAGCGGGATTCCGGCGAGTGCCAGGAGCAGGAACGTGAACACGCCGGCGAGCACCGGCGAACGTTTCGCCAGCCCTGCCCAGGCGGACAGATGCGTCGCCTCGCCGGAGGAGTCGCGCACCAGCGACACGACCCCGAAGGCGGCGAGCGTCGTGAAGCCGTAGGCCAGCAGGTAGAACAGCGTGCCCGACAGCCCCTGGTCGGTCATCGCGAGCGTGCCCACCAGCAGGAACCCGGCATGGGCGATGGACGAGTACGCGATCATGCGCTTCACGTCCGTCTGCGTCAGGCCGAGGACCGCGCCGATCACCATCGACACGATCGCGACCGCCCACAGCACGCCACGCCATTCCCAGCTCGTCGACTCGAACCCGACGGTCAGCACCCGCAGGATCCCGCCGAACGCGGCGACCTTGGTGCACGCGGCCATGAACGCGGTCACCGGGGTCGGCGCGCCCTGGTAGACGTCCGGCGTCCAGGTGTGGAACGGCCCGACCGACCCCTTGAACAGCAGGCCCACCACGAGCAGGCCCATACCGGCGAACAACATCATGTCCGACCGGTCGGAGCCGGCGGCGGCGTGCGCGATGTCGGCGAGCTTCACCGAGTTCGCGTAGCCGTAGAGGAGCGCGAGGCCGTACAGGAAGAAGGCCGACGAGAAGGCACCGAGCAGGAAGTACTTGACCGCCGATTCCTGGGAGAGGAGACGGCGACGGCGGGCGAGCCCGCACATCAGGTACAGCGGCAGGCTCAGCACCTCGAGCGCGATGAACATCGTCAGCAGGTCGTTGGCCGCGCAGAAGGTCATCATGCCGCCGAGCGCGAACAGCGTCAGCGGGAAGACCTCGGTCTGCATCCCGGTGGAACCCACCTGGGCCCGGTCCTGGAACGTGCCGGGCCGGATGGCCGCCTGGGCGACGAACGCGCCCCCCGGCTCGACCGACCGGTCGGCGATCAACAGCACCGCGCCGAGTGCCAGTGCGAGCAGCGTGCCCCACAGGAACAGGGCGGGCTTGTCCACCGAGACCGCTCCGGCGAGGGTGGTCAGCCCTGCCACCGGCGAGCCGCTGACGTAGACGGCCAGCGAGACACCGGCCGCGACCAGCGCGGTCAGGCACAACACGACCTGTCCCGGCCAGCGCATGTGCCGCGGCAGGAACGCCTCGAACAGCACACTGACGCAGCCCGCCGCGAGGATGATCAGCACCGGCAGGATCGCCGCGTACTCGATCTGCGGCGTCGCGATCTGCCCTTGCTGGGCCAGCACGTGGATCACTTTCAGTGCCCTCCTTGCACGGCCGAAAGCGTGGCCTGCACCGACGGTCCCACCGTGTCGAGCACGGGTTTCGGGTAGAAGCCGAGTCCGATGATCAGCACGACCAGGGGAACCAGGATCGCGAGCTCCTTGCCGCCGAGATCCCGGATGCTCTTCCTGGCGCCGAGTTCGGGCGCGATGGCGGTTCCCGGCCCGCCACCCGCACCGACCAGCGCGTCGCCCCGGACGGGGCCGGTCATGATGCGCTGGTAGAGCCACAGCACGTAAGCGGCGGCGAGCACCATGCCGACGGTCGCGAGGATCGCGTACACCGGCTGGGTTTCGAACGAGCCCAGCAGCACCAGGAACTCACTGACGAAGGAGTTGGTACCCGGCAAGGACAAAGTGGACAGACCCGCGATGAGCAGCATCCCGCCCAGCAGAGGAGTCACCTTGTACATCCCGCCGTAGTCCGAGATCCGGGTCGAGCCGCCGCGCGCGATGACCAGGCCCAGCACGACGATGAGCATGCCCGTCGCCAGGCTGTGGTTGAGCATGTAGGTCACCGAGCCGACGGTCGCCTGCTGGGTGAAGGCGAAGATGCCCAGCGCGATGAACCCGAAGTGCGCGATCGACACGTAGGCCACGAAGCGCTTCATGTCCTGCTGCCCCGCGGCGAGGATCGAGCCGTAGAGCACGCCGATCACCGCCAGGATCAGCACGAGCGGCGCGAGGGTCTTGCTGGCCTCGGGGAACATCGGCAGGTTGTAGCGCAGCAGACCGAACGTGCCGACCTTGTCCAGCACGCCGACGATCAGCACCGCGACGCCGATGGGCGCCTCGCCCGCCGCGTCGGGCAGCCAGGTGTGGAACGGCACGAGCGGCGCCTTGATCGCGAACGCCAGGAAGAAACCGAGGAACAGCCAGATCTGCGTGCTCGTCGGGGCGTCCCTGACGACCGTGACCAGGGTGGCCCAGTCGAACGTGCCCTTGCCCAGCTTGTCCGCGGCGAGCGAGTACGCGCCGATCGCCGAGGCCAGCATGATCAGCCCGCCGAGGAAGGAGTACAGGAAGAACTTGACCGCCGCGTACTGCCGGTTCGCGCCGCCGTAGCCGCCGATGAGGAAGTACATCGGGATCAGCATGATCTCGAACAGCACGTAGAACAGGAACACGTCGGTGGCGGCGAACACCGCGATCGTCAGCGCCTGCTGGACGAGGATCAGCGCGAGGTACCCGCCCGCGCTGCGCCCCTCGGGCAGCTTGTCCGCGGTGCCCAGCGCGCCGATCACGATCGGCACCAGGAACGTGATCACCGCGATCATGATGAGCGCGATGCCGTCGACGCCGAACGCGATGTGGATGCCGAAGGTCGGGATCCAGTCCATCGACGTGGTCTGCTGCAGGCGGTCACCGCTGGGGTGGTAGGTCGCCCACATCGGGATCATCAGCAGGAACTCGACGATCGAGAACGCCAGCGCCACCGTCACGGCCAGCCGGTCGTTCCTGCGCAGCCCGCACAGGACGAGCGCGCCGACCAGCGGCAACAGGATGAGGGCCAGTACCCAGGTCATGAGAACCTCACCAACAGCAGAGCCGCGACCAGTACGAACGAACCGGCCAGCATGGACAGGGCGTACGAGCGGACGAACCCGGTCTGCAGGCGCCGCAGCCGCCCGGAGCCGCCACCGAGCGCGGCGGCGAGACCGTTGACGGCGCCGTCGACGCCCCGGCTGTCCAGGTACACCGAGAACCGGGTGAGCCACATGCCCGGAGTGGCGACCAGCGCCTCGTTCAGCGCGTTGCCGTAGAGGTCCTTCCTGGCCGCCCGGACCAGGCCGGACACGTTCTGCGGCCGCTCGACCGGGGTGTCCCGGCGCCCGACCACCAGCCACGCCACGAGCACGCCCAGTGCGGAGAGGAGGACCGTCAACCACGGGATCAACGAGTGCGGGATCGCCGTGTGCTCGGCCTCGCCGAGTTCACCCAGCGCCGGTTCGAGCCAGTCGGACAACCGGGAACCCAGGGAAAGGAACGCGCCGGCGCCGACGGAACCGATCGCCAGGATGATCATCGGCACGGTCATCACCTTCGGCGACTCGTGCGGGTGGAACTCGCGGCCGTCGCTGCTCTTGAGTTCCTTCCAGCGTTCCTTGCCGAAGAAGGTCATCAGCACCAGGCGCGTCATGTAGAAGGCGGTGAGCGCGGCGCCGAGCATCGCGGCGAGGCCGAACACCCAGCCGCGCCAGCCCTCCTGGCCGAACGCCGCCTCGATGATCGCGTCCTTGGAGAAGTAGCCCGACAGGAAGGGGAACCCGATGAGTGCGAGGTAACCGAGGCCGAACGTCACGAAGGTGATCGGCATCCGCTTGTACAGCCCGCCGAACTTGCGCATGTCGACCTCGTCGTTCATGCCGTGCATGACCGAACCGGCACCGAGGAACAGCCCGGCCTTGAAGAAGCCGTGCGTCAGCAGGTGCATGATGCCCAGCGCGTAGCCGAACGGCCCGAGCCCGACGGCGAGCATCATGTAGCCGATCTGGCTCACCGTCGAATAGGCGAGCACCTTCTTGATGTCGTCGTAGGCGCAGCCGATGATGCACCCGATCAGCAGCGTGACCGCGCCGACGAGGGTGACGATGAGCCGTCCGCTCTCGGTCTCGTTGTAGATCGGGTTGGCGCGGGCGACCAGGTACACCCCCGCGGTGACCATCGTCGCGGCGTGGATCAGCGCCGACACCGGGGTCGGGCCCTCCATGGCGTCGGGCAACCAGGCCTGCAGCGGGAACTGACCGGACTTGCCGCACGCACCCAGCAGCAGCAGGATCGCGATCGCGGTGATCACGCCGGCTGGTGCGTCGCCGATGCGGTCGAACACGCCCGCGTAGCTGACCGTCCCGAGGTACTTGTACATCAGGAAGATCGCCAACGCGAGGCCGACGTCACCGACGCGGTTCATCAGGAAGGCCTTCTTCGCGGCGGTCGCCGCCGACGGCCGGTCCGTGTACCACCCGATGAGCAGGTACGACGCCAGACCGACACCCTCCCAGCCGAGGTACAGGGTGATGAAGTTGTTGCCCAGCACCAGAACCAGCATCGAGGCGACGAACAGGTTGAGGTACCCGAAGAACTTCCGCCGGTTCGCGTCGTCCGCCATGTAACCGATGGAGTAGATGTGGATCAGCGAACCCACACCGGTGATCAGCAGGACGAAGACGAGGGACAGCGCGTCGATGCGGAACCCGAAGTCGACCGTGAGGTTGCCGACCGGGAACCACGAGTAGAACGTCGTGTCGGTGGGGTGACCGTCGCTGCCGAAGAACAACGCCAGCCCGTACGCGAACGACGCGATGACCGTGACACAGCCGAGCAGGTGCCCCCACGCGTCCGTGCGCCGCCCCCCGGCCAGCAGGATCAACGCACCCAGAGCCGGGAACGCGACCAGCAGCCACGATGATGCGATCACTGTGCAGCTCTCCTAGTGCCTCTAGTACTTCAGCAGGTTCGTGTCGTCGACGGAGGCCGAGCGGCGGGTGCGGAAGATGGCCATGATGATCGCCAGCCCGACCACGACCTCCGCGGCGGCGACGACCATCACGAAGAACGCCATCACCTGTCCGTCGAGGCTGCCGTTGATGCGGGAGAACGTGACCAGCGACAGGTTCACCGCGTTGAGCATCAGCTCGATGCACATGAACACGACGATCGCGTTGCGCCGCACCAGCACGCCCACCGCACCGATGGAGAACAGCAGCGCGGACAGCAGCAGGTAGTAGGTGGGAGTCACTTCTTCTCCTCCGAACCGGTCAGCGCGGGCGCTTCCTCGCGCGCATCCGACCCGGCGGCACCCGCCGCACCGGCGCCCGCCTCCGCCGAACCCGCGCCCGGACCGGAGCCGGAGCCGGGATCGCCGTGCGTGCCCGCGGTCGAGCCGGTCAGCGCGTGGGCGTCCGGGTGCGGCTCCTTGCCCTCGACGCGCTTGCGTTCGGCTTCGAGCTGCGCGGTGGGGGTGGACTCGATGATCGCGGACAGGGACTCCTGCGCCACCGTGCCGTCCGGCAGCAGCGCCGGGGTCATGACCGAGTGCGAGGTCGCGAAGACACCGGGGCCGGGCTTCGGCGAGATGCGCTCGTACTCGCCGCGGAACCGGGCCTCCACGAGTTCCTTCTGCGTGCGACGGCTGCGCTTCTCGTGGAACGCCAGCACCATCGCGCCGAGCGCGGCGGTGATGAGCAGAGCCGACGTCAGCTCGAACGGGAACAGGTAGTCGGTGAAGATCATCCGGCCGAGCCCGCCGGGTGTGCCGTTGGGCGCGGGTGCCGGGGTCACGTTCGCCAGCGCGTTGATCAGGCCCGTGACGATCAGCCCGGCGATCCCGATACCGAGGATGCCCGCCCACAGCCGTTGTCCCCGCAAGACCTCGACCACGGAGTCGGAACTCTCGCGGCCGACGAGCATCAGCACGAACAGGAACAGCATCATGATCGCGCCGGTGTAGACGATGATCTGGGTGAAGCCCAGGAACGGCGCCTGCTGCACGAGGTACAGCACGCCGAGCGAGAACATCGTCATCGCGAGGAACAGTGCGGAGTGGACGGCGCTGCGCGCGAAGATCAGCCCCAGCGCCCCGAGCAAGGCGATCGGCCCGAGGATCCAGAACGCGACGGCCTCGCCGGTGGACGTGCTCTGGTCGACCGCCTGCGCCAGCACCAGTGAACTCAGCATGCCGCCGCCTCCTCCTGCGAGATAGCCCTGCGCGAGGCCGCCCGGGCGGAAACCACCGAGCGCGAGACCGCCTCACCAGCGGGCACCAAGGGCGAGGCCGCCCCCGCCGGAACCGCCGCACGCGAGGCCGCCCTGGCCGGGACCACCGCGCGCGAGGCCACCGCACGAGAGGCCACCCCACCCGGAGCGACCGAGCACGAGGCCGCCCTGGCCAGAACCGCCGAACGCAAGACCGCCCCACCCGGAGCCACCGAGCGCGAGGGCGCCGTAGCCGGGACCACCGCACGCGAGACCGCCCTGGCCGGAACCACCGCACGCACGACCGCCGCCTGCGAGGCCAACCCGGCCGAAACCACCGAGCGCGAGGCCGCCCCGGCCGAAACCACCAAGCGCGACGCCGCCTCACCGGAGCTGGCGGCCCGCGCCGGGACCCTCCGCGACACCGCGGCGGCCGGAACCGAGCCGGTCATGAGATGACCTCCTCGCGGGCCGTTTCCACCGTCTCGCCCGAGGGGACGCCGCGGCCGCGGGCCAGCTCCGGGCCGTTGACGTAGTAGTCCTGCTCGTCGTCGCCGAGGCGCATCGGGTGGGGCGGCTGCTCCATGCCCGGCAGCAGCGGCGCCAGCAGATCCTCCTTGGTGTAGATCAGCCGCTGGCGGTCGTCGTCGGCGAGCTCGTAGAAGTTGATCATCGTCAGGGAGCGCGTCGGGCAGGCCTCGATGCACAGGCCGCAGCCGATGCACCTGAGGTAGTTGATCTGGTAGTCCTTGCCGTACCGCTCACCGGGCGAGTACCGCGCGTCCTCGGTGTTGTCGCCGCCCTCGACGAAGATCGCGTCCGCCGGGCACGCCCACGCGCACAGCTCGCAGCCGACGCACTTCTCCAGCCCGTCCGGGTGCCGGTTGAGCTGGTGCCGCCCGTGGTACCGCGGCGCGGCCGGCGCACCGGCCTCCGGGTACTCCTCCGTCGCCACCTTCTTGAACATCATCCCGAAGGTGACGCCAAAGCCCTTGATCGGATCAAACAGTCCCATCGGAACTCCCCACCTGCGCCGGTTCCCCGGCCTCCACAGCCGGACGGCGCCTCGTCTTCGACCGGTCCGGCACCTGCGGCACCTTCAGGTCCAGCGGCGGCAGCGGATAACCGCCGCCCGTGATCGGCACGCGGTCGTCGTCCGCCGGCGGGCGGCGGTCCGGCATCAGGAACGCGATCGCGATCGCGACGACGGCCACGACCACCACGCCGATCACGATCTGCGACGTCGTCAGCCCGCCGTTGTTGCGGATCGCCCTGATCGCGGTCACGACCACGATCCACAGCAGGTTCGCCGGGACCAGCACCTTCCAGCCCAGCTTCATGAACTGGTCGTAGCGGAACCGCGGCAGCGTGCCGCGCAGCCAGATGAAGCCGAACAGCAGCGCGAACAGCTTGATCCCGAACCAGATCAGCGGCAGCCAGCCCCGGTTCAGCGGCGAGTCGAGCCCGACGAACGGGAACATCCAGCCGCCGAGGAACAACGTCGTCGCGAACGCCGAGACGATCACCATGTTCACGTACTCGGCGAGGAAGAACATCGCGAACTTCATCGACGAGTACTCCGTGTGGAACCCGCCGACCAGCTCCGACTCCGCCTCCGGCAGGTCGAACGGCGCCCGGTTCGTCTCGCCGACCATCGAGATCAGGTAGATCACGAAACTCGGCAGCAGCAGGTAGAAGTACCACCCGCCGGCCTGGGCGTGCACGATGTCGCCGGTGGACATCGACTGCGCGTAGAGCACCACGGCCACGATGGACAGGCCCATCGCGATCTCGTACGAGATCACCTGCGCCGCCGACCGCAGCCCGCCGAGCAGCGGGTACGGCGAGCCCGACGACCAGCCGGCGAGCACGATGCCGTACACGCCGACCGACGAGCAGGCCAGGATCACGAGCACCCCGACCGGCAGGTCGACCAGCTGCAGCACGGTCTGCTCACCGAAGATCGACACCTGCGGCCCGAACGGCACCGCCGACAACGCGATCAACGACGGGACCACCGCGATCACCGGCGCCAGGAAGTACACCTTCCGGTCGGCGGTGTCGGGGATGACCTGCTCCTTGAACGGGAGCTTCAGCGCGTCCGCCAGCGACTGCAGGTACCCGCCCGGCCCGACGCGGTTCGGTCCCGGCCGGTTCTGCATCCGGCCGACCGCCTTGCGCTCCCACACGATCAGGAAGATCGTCATGATCGGCCCGATCAGCAGGATCACGACGGCCTTGATGAGGATGAGCCACCACGGGTCGTCCGCGAGCAGCTCCGCCCTGGTCATCGGTTCCTGCATGAGGTACGGGTTCATCGCGCGCCTCCCGGTTCGAGGGAAACCACAGCTCCGTGCCCGGCGCCGAGCGCCGTCCGCACCCGCGAGCCGTCGGAGTTCGACGGCAGCCAGACCACGCCCTCGGGCAGGTCCGCCGCTTCGACGGGCAGCGTGACCGAGCCGCGGCCGGTCGACACGGTCACCGTCTCGCCCAGCTGCTCCGCCGTCGAGGGCGCCACCCGCGCGACGGGCTTGCGCGCCGTCCCCGCCAGGTGGGGCTCGTCGACCTGGAGCGAGCCGTTGTCGATCAGCTGCCGCCACGTCGACAACCACGCCTCGCCCTTGCCGAGCGGTTCGAGCGACGCCGGCGTCACAGCCGTGAAGGCGGGACGCGCGGTGTACGCGGGCAGACGCGACAGGTCGCCGTACGCGGCCGCCGGGGTCTGCGTGAACAGGTCGGCGTCCATCTCGACGGCCAGCGTGTCGAGCACCCGGCCGTCCGGCAGGGCGCCGCTGTTCTCGATCGTGATGTCGAACGCGCGGCGGCGGCCCTCCCAGTTGAGGTAGCTGCCCGCCTTCTCCACGTCCGGCGCGATCGGCAGCACCACGTCCGCGCGCTCGGTGACCTCGCTCGGCCGCAGCTCCAGGCTGACGACGAACTCGGCGCGGTCCAGCGCGCGGCGCGCCAGCTCCGGGTCGGGCAGGTCGTTCGGGTCGACACCGCCGACCACCACTCCGCCGAGCACGCCTTCCGCGAGCGCCGCGAGGATGCCGGTGGTGTCGCGTCCGGGTTCGGACGGCACCTGCACGCCCCACGCCGTCGAGACCTCCGCGCGGGCCGCCTCGTCGGTGACGGGACGGCCGCCGGGCAGCAGCGTCGGCGCCGCACCGGCTTCGAGCGCTCCGCGCTCACCGGCCCGCCGCGGGATCCAGGCGACGCGCGCGCCGGTCCGCGAGGACAACGCGTGCACCGCCGAGAACAGGCCCGGCACCTCGGCCGCCCGCTCCCCGACCAGGATCACCGCGCCCTCCTGGGCCAGCGCCGCGTCGAGGTCCGGCGCGTGCTCGGCGAGTGCCGCGAGCGCCGCGGGTTCCCCACCCGGCGGGCAGGCGAGCAGCTCACCGAACGTCTTGCGCACCGACGACGTGGTCCACTGTCCCAAGTGGACGACCTTGGCACGCCGCTTCCTGGCCGCCTTGCGCAGCCGCAGGAACACGATCGGCGCCTCGTCCTCGGGCTCGAACGCCACGCACAGCACGGTCGGCGCGTTCTCGATCGCCGCGAAGGTGACACCGTTCTCCGGCGTGGTGCCGACGACCTGCGAAGCGAGGAACGACAGCTCCTCCGCCGAGTGCGCCCGCGCGCGGAAGTCGATGTCGTTGGTACGCAAGGCGATCCGGGCGAACTTCGAGTACGCGTACGCGTCCTCCAAGGTCAGTCGCCCGCCGGTCAGCACGCCGACACCGCGCGTGTCACGCGCCTTGGTCAGCCCGTCGGCGGCCGCTCGCAAGGCCTCGGTCCACGAAGCCTCACGCAGCGTCCCCGACGAGTCCCGCACCAGCGGGCGCCGGATGCGGTCGGCGGTCTGCGCGTACCGGAACGCGAAGCGGCCCTTGTCGCAGATCCACTCCTCGTTGACCTCCGGGTCGTTGCCGGCGAGCTTGCGCATCACCTTGCCGCGCCGGAAGTCCGTCCGCTCCGCACAGCCGGACGAGCAGTGCTCGCAGACGCTGGGCGAGGACACCAGGTCGAACGGCCGCGAGCGGAACCGGTACTGCGCCGACGTCAGCGCGCCGACCGGGCAGATCTGGATCGTGTTCCCGGAGAAGTACGACTGGAACGGCTTGCCCGAAGACGTGCGGGACGCCATGTCCAGCACATCCGCCGTCTCGGCCGTCCCGATCTGCTGGTGCGCCCCGCGCTCCAGCAGGTCGATGAACGGGTCACCGGCGATCTGCGCGGAGAACCGCGTGCACCGCTGGCACAGCACGCACCGCTCGCGGTCGAGCAGCACCTGCGTCGAGATCGGCAGCGGCTTCGGGAACGTGCGCTTCTTGTCGTGGAAGCGGGATTCCGCGCGGCCGTGGGCCATCGCCTGGTTCTGCAGCGGGCACTCGCCGCCCTTGTCGCACACCGGGCAGTCCAGCGGGTGGTTGATGAGCAGCAGCTCCATCACACCCTGCTGCGCCTTGTCCGCGACCGGCGACGTCAGCTGCGTCTTCACGACCATGCCGTCGGCGACCGTCATGGTGCACGACGCCTGCGGCTTCGGCATCGGCCGACCGCCCATCTCCACCTCGACGAGGCACTGGCGGCACGCGCCCGCCGGGTCGAGCAGCGGGTGGTCGCAGAACCGCGGGATCACCGTGCCGAGCCGTTCCGCGGTGCGGATCAGCAGCTCGCCCTTCGGCGCGATGACCTCCTCGCCGTCGATCGTGAGCCGCACATACCCCTCAGGCACCTCGACCTTGGGTTCCTCTGGCGCCATCGTCATGCCTGCGCTCCCACCAGCTCACGCTTGTTGCTCTCGCACAGTGCGAGGAACTCGTCCCGGAAGTACTTGATGCCACTGGTGATCGGGCTGACCGCGCCGTCACCGAGCGCGCAGAACGACCGGCCGAGGATGTTGTCGCAGACGTCGAGCAGCGTGTCGATGTCCTCGGGCGTGCCGCGGCCCTCGACCATCCGCTCCAGGATCTGCGCCAGCCAGTACGTGCCCTCGCGGCACGGCGTGCACTTGCCGCACGACTCGTGCTCGTAGAACTGCGTCCACTTCATCACGGCCCACGGCACGGACACCGTCTCGTTGAACACCTGGACCGCGGTGGTGCCGAGCATCGAGCCCGCCTCGGCGGCGCCCTCGAAGTCCAGCGGCACGTCCAGGTGCTCGGCGGTGAACAGCGGCGTCGACGAGCCGCCCGGCGTCCAGAACTTCAGCGGGATGCCGTCCTTCATGCCGCCGCACAGCTCCAGCAGCTGCCGCAGGGTCGTGCCCAGCGGCGCCTCGTACTGGCCGGGCCGCTCGACGTGGCCGGAGATCGAGTAGATCTTCGGGCCGGGCGACTTCTCGCGCCCCATCTTGCGGAACCAGTCGGACCCGGCGTTGACGATGTACGGCGCGCTCGCGATCGTCTCGACGTTGTTCACCGTGGTCGGCGCCGCGTAGAGGCCCGCGGCCGCGGGGAACGGCGGCTTGAGCCGGGGCTGCCCGCGACGGCCTTCGAGCGAGTCGAGCAGTGCCGTCTCCTCGCCGCAGATGTACGCACCCGCGCCCGCGTGGACGGTGATCTTGAGGTCGTAACCCGAGCCGAGGATGTTCTCGCCCAGGTACCCGGCCGCCTCCGCCTCGCGCACCGCCGCGTTCAGGCGGCGGATGCAGTGCAGCGCCTCACCGCGCACGTAGATGAAGCAGTGGTGCGAGCGCATCGCGTACGACGCGATGATGCAGCCCTCGATGAGCGAGTGCGGGTCCGCCATCATCAGCGGGATGTCCTTGCACGTCCCGGGTTCGCCTTCGTCGGCGTTGATCACCAGGTAGTGCGGCTTGTCCTCGTTCGGCGGCATGAAGGACCACTTCACACCGGCCGGGAAACCGGCACCGCCACGACCGCGCAGGCCCGCGTCCTTGATCAGCTGCACGAGCTGTTCCGGCGTACCGGAAAGCGCTTTCCGGACCGCCGTGTAACCCTCGAGCTGCTCGTAGGTCGACAACCGCCACGAGTTCGGCGACAACCAGCGCTTGGTCAGCACCGGGGTCAACGGGTCGCTCATTTCGCCTCCACCTCCGGCAGCGGAACGTCCTCCATCACGGGCGCCGTCCAGCCGCGCTCAGCGGCCAGGCTGGCTCCGCGCAAGGTCTCCACCGCCTGCGACGGACCGTCCACCTGGGACCGGAACGTCTCCTCGTCCTCGGGGAAGAAGCCTGCGAGCTGAAGCTCCGCCCCCTTGAAGTCCGTCAGCGGCGCACCCCGTGTCGGCGCGGGCTTTTCCCCGCGCTGCAACGCTTTCACGAGTTCGAGCGCCGACTCCGGCGACTGCTTGTCGTAGTACTCGTAGTTGACCTGCAGCACCGGCGCGAGGTCGCATGCCGCCAGGCACTCCGCGTGCTCCAGCATGATCGAACCGGGCTCGCCCGGCTCCCCGGAAACCTCTTCGTGCCCCACACCCAGGTGCTCGGACAGCTGCTGGTAGATCGCGTCACCGCCGAGCGCCGCGCACAACGTGTTGGTGCAGACGCTGACCAGGTGCTCGCCGCACGGCCGCCGCTTGTACATGGTGTAGAACGTCGCGACCGCGCTCACCTCGGCCTCGGTCAGCCCGAGCTGCTCCGCGCAGAACGCGATGCCCTCCTGGCTCACGTAGCCCTGCACCGACTGCACGAGGTGCAGCATCGGCAGCAGCGCCGAGCGGGACTGCGGGTACCGCCCGATCAGGTCCTGCGCCTTCGCGACCGTGTCGTCGTCGAAAATCATCAGCGGTCCACTCCCCCCATCACGGGGTCGATCGAGGCGACGGCGGCGATCACGTCAGCCACCAGGCCGCCCTCGGACATCGCGGGCATCGACTGCAGGTTCACGAAACTCGGTTCCCGCACGTGCACCCGCCACGGCCGCGTGCCGCCGTCGGACACGACGTGGAAACCGAGCTCCCCGCGCGGCGACTCGACCGGCGCGTACACCTGCCCCGGCGGCACCTTGAAGCCCTCGGTGACCAGCTTGAAGTGGTGGATCAGGGACTCCATCGACTGGCCCATGATCTTGCGGACGTGCTCGAGCGAGTTGCCCATGCCGTCGCTGGAGATCGACAGCTGCGCAGGCCACGCGATCTTCTTGTCCTCGACCATCACCGGCCCGGGCTCGTCGAGCCGCTTGAGCACCTGCTTGATGATCCGCAGCGACTGGTGCATCTCCTCGACGCGGCACAGGTACCGCGCCCAGCAGTCGGCCTCGGTGGAGGTCGGGATGTCGAACTCGAACTCGTCGTAGGAGGAGTACGGCTCGACCTTCCGCAGGTCCCACGGCAGCCCGGCCGAGCGCAGCACCGGGCCGGTGACGCCGAGCGCGAGGCACGCGTCCACGGGCAGGTAGCCGACGCCCTTGAGCCGGTTGCGCCAGATCGGCTGACCGGTGAACAGCTTGTCGTACAAGGGAAGCCGCTTGTCCATCACCTTGACGAACTCGCTGATCTTCGCGTGCGCGTCCGTCGGCAGGTCCTGCGCGACCCCGCCGGGCCGGATGAACGCGTGGTTCATCCGCAGGCCGGTCAGGTACTCCAGCAGGTGCAGCACCTCTTCGCGCTCGCGGAAGCCGAGCGTCATCGCCGTGGTGGCACCGAGTTCCATGCCGCCGGTCGCGATGTACACCAGGTGCGAGCCGATGCGGTTGATCTCGCACAGCAGCACGCGGATCAGCTGCGCCCGCTTCGGCACCTCGACGCGCAGCAGCTTCTCCACCGCGAGGCAGTACCCGAGCTCGTTGAACAGCGGCGACAGGTAGTCCATGCGCGTCACGAACGTGACGCCCTGGGTCCACGTGCGGTACTCGGTGTTCTTCTCGATCCCGGTGTGCAGGTAGCCGATGACCGAGCGCAGCTGGGTGACGGTCTCGCCCTCCAGCTCCAGCACGAGCCGGAGCACGCCGTGCGTCGACGGGTGCTGCGGCCCCATGTTGATGACCATGCGCTCGTCGTGGTCGGCGTCGGACAGCACGTCGTCCCAGTCGCCACCGCTGACGTGGTAGACGCGGCCTTCCGTGGTTTCGCGCGACTCCGCGTAGTCCACGTTGTCGGTGCTGTCGGCACCGGGAGCGGTCGTGTCCGTCCCCGTCGTGACGTCCGAAAGCCGGTCGGTAGTCATGAGTACGACCTCCGCTGGTCCGGCGGCGGGATCTCCGCGCCCTTGTACTCCACGGGAATTCCGCCGAGCGGGTAGTCCTTGCGCTGCGGGTGCCCGTCCCAGTCGTCGGGCATCAGGATGCGCGTCAGCGACGGGTGTCCGTCGTAGACGATGCCGAACATGTCGTAGGCCTCCCGCTCCTGCCAGTCGGCGGTCGGGTACACCTCGACGACCGACGGCACGTGCGGGTCGTCGACCTCCGCCGTGACCTCCAGCCGGATGCGGCGGCGGTAGGTCATGGACGTCAGGTGGTACACCGAGTGCAGCCGTTGCGGCACGTCCGGCCCGTAGTCCACACCGGACACCGAGCTGCACAGCTCGAACCGCAGCCCCGCGTCGTCGCGGAGGATCCGGCAGGCCTGCACGAGGTACCGCTTGTCCAGGTACAGCGTGATCTCGCCGCGGTCGACGGTGATCTGCTGGACGGCCTCGGCGGGCACGCCGTTTTCGCCCAGTGCGGCGAAGAACTGGTCGGCGAACTCGTCGAACCAGCCGCCGAACGGCCGTTCCGCGGGCGGCGGTGAGTACGCGGGCAGGCGCAGCCCGCCGTAACCCGACGTGTCACCGCTGTCGTGCACCCCGAACATGCCGCGGCGTTCGCGGCCCGCCACCACCGGCTGGGCCGGCCGCGCGCCTTCCGGCCGCAGCCCGACCTCGCGCTCGGCGCTCGACTGCTCGTCGCCGGTCTCTGGTTTCTCTTCAGGCACAGGGGATCACTTCTTTGCGTACTTGACCGACGACGGGATCAGCTCGGTGCGGTGCCCCGCCTTGAGCGCGGCGCGGCGCGGCCCCATCGGCTCGTCCTGGATCTTGGCGTGCAGCTTGAGGATCGCGTCGAGCAGCATCTCCGGCCGCGGCGGGCAGCCCGGCAGGTACATGTCCACCGGCACGATGTGGTCGACGCCCTGCACGACCGCGTAGTTGTTGAACATCCCGCCAGACGAGGCGCACACGCCCATCGCGAGCACCCAGCGCGGCTCGGCCATCTGGTCGTAGATCTGCCGCAGCACCGGCGCCATCTTCTGCGTGACGCGGCCGGCGACGATCATCAGGTCGGCCTGCCGCGGCGTCGCGCTGAACCGCTCCATGCCGAAGCGCGCGATGTCGTACCGGGAACCGCCCGTGGTCATCATCTCGATGGCGCAGCAGGCGAGGCCGAACGTCGCGGGCCACAGCGAGTTCTTGCGCGCCCAGTTGACCAGGCCTTCGAGGCTGGCCAGCAGGATTCCGTTGGGGAGCTTCTCTTCGAGACCCATCTTCAGTTCCAATCCAGCCCGCCGCGCCGCCACACGTAGGCGTAGGCGAAGCCGACCGTCGCGATGAACAACACGATCTCCACCAGGCCGAACAGGCCGAGCGAGTCCGCGGAGACCGCGAACGGGTAGAGGAAGACCATCTCGATGTCGAACAGGATGAACAGCATCGCGGTGATGTAGTAGGCGACGGGCATCCGGCCGCCGCCGACGAGCGGCTGCGGTGAGGGCTCGATGCCGCACTCGTAGGCCTGCAGCTTGGCCTTGTTGTACCGGCTCGGCCCGACCAGCGGCCCGAGCAGCACGGAGAGCACGGCGAACGCCGCCGCCAGCACGAACAACAGGACCAACGGCACGTACATCGCCGGACTGGCGGACGCGCCCTGCGCTAACACCACGTGTCCCACTCCTTCCGCAGCGTCGCGGAGATTGTGAATTTGTTCACAAGCCTTCCGTCGAAGTTGTGAACGGGTTCACAAAGCATGGGGGCAGTGTAGGACGCGGCTCACATTGTTGTCGCGGGGTCCTTGGTTTAAGGGAGCCCTAACTTCCGGGAGGGCCCGCGAAGGCCCTCAGGCCCCAGACCTGGGAGGAAAGGAACAAGATCAGCTGGGCTGCCCGTTTTCACGGAGAGTCAATGTGACGTAACCCACGCGAGAGGTGTCACGCGCTCGGCGTAAGCCGGGCCGCGAGCGCGATCATCCGGTCCACGGCGTCCCCGCCGCGGGCGTCGTAACAGCCGGAAAGCCCCTTGTAGATGAGCGGGATGAGGGGGTTGACACGCAGCCCGTACTTGGTCGCGGCCCGCATGACCTTCGGGTGCCCGATGGCCTTCGCGAACAGGTTGCCGAGCCGGTAGTACCCGCCCATCAGCTCCTTCAGTGCCACTGGGTAACCGTGCAGCGCCCGTTCGCGGGACGGACCCTCCGGCCGGGCGAGCGCCTGCGCGACGAACTCCGCGGCCAGCTGCGCCGACTCCATCGCCGACGAGATGCCCTCGCCGTTGAACGGGCTCACCATGCCGCCGGCGTCGCCGAGCAGCAGCAGCCCGTTCCGGTAGTGCGGGGTGCGGTTGAAGCCCATCGGGAGCCCCGCGCCGCCGATGCGGCCGATCGCGTTCTCCTCGCGGTAGCCCCACTCCTCGGGCGTCGAGTCGAGCCACGAGCGCAGCAGCGCGCGGTAGTCGGTGTTGCGGAAGGCCTTGGACGTGGACAGCATGCCGAGCCCGATGTTGACCGTGCCGTCGCCGAGCGGGAACGCCCAGCCGTAACCGGGCAGCAGCTTCGGGTTCCGCGGGTCGCTGCGGTCCCAGAGCTCCAGGTGCCCCTCGATGAACGGGTCGTCGTGGCGCGGGCTCTTGTAGTACCGGCGGACGGCGACACCCATCGGCCTGCGGTCGTCGGAGTCGATGCCGACGGACCGGGCGAGCTTGGCGTTGACGCCGTCGCAGGCCAGCACGAGCGGGGCGTGGTAGCGGACCGGCGTCTTCTCCGGGCCGACCTTCGCCTCGACGCCGATGACCCGGCCCGTGCGCTCGTCGGTGATCGCGCCGGTGACGTTCGTGCGCTCCTGCAGCCGCGCCCCCGCCTTGACCGCGGTCTTCGCCAGCAGGTCGTCGAAGTCGAAGCGGGTGCGGGAAACGCCGTAGGGCGGGTAGCTGGTCAGCTCCGGCCAGTCGAGTTCGAGGGTGAGCTCGCCGGTGAGGATGCGCAGGCCGCGGCTGTGCACCCAGCCCGCCTCGGGGCTGGTGTCGATACCCAGGTCGATCAGCTGCTTCACGCCGCGGGGCGTGATGCCGTCACCGCAGACCTTCTCGCGCGGGAACTCCGTCTTCTCCAGCAGGAGCACGTCGAGCCCGGCACGCGCCAGGTACGTGGCCACGGTCGACCCGGCCGGGCCGGCACCGACGACGATCACCTGGGCATCGAGAGTCATGCTTCCGAGTTTAGAGGGGGCTTCGAAGCGCGATGGATGGCGACGACGCCGAACGTGAGGTTCAACCACTCCACCCGATGCCACCCGGCCTCGGCGATCGTCTGCGCGAACGCCCGCTGGTCCGGCCACGCCAGCATCGACTCCGCGAGGTAGGAGTACGCCTCCGGGTTGCTGGAGCTGAACCGGCCGAACAAGGTCATCACGCGGAGCAGGAACTTGCGGTACAGGAACCGGATCGGCGTGAACGGCGGCGTCGAGACCTCGCAGATCACCAGCCGGCCGCCCGGCTTGACCACGCGGGCGATCTCGACGAGCGCGGCCTTGGTGTCGACGAAGTTGCGGATGCCGAAGCTGATCGTGGCCGCGTCGAAGCTCTCGTCGGCGAAGGGCAGGTGCAGCGCGTCCGCGGCCACCATCGGCACGCCGCGGTGCCTACCGTTGCGCAGCATCCCGAGCGAGAAGTCCGCGGCCAGGCACCACGCTCCGCCCCGCGCGTACTCGGCGGTGGAGACACCGGTACCGGCGGCGAGGTCGAGCACCTTCTCCCCCGGCTTCGCGTCGAGCACGTGCGAGGTGATCGTGCGCCAGCGCCGGTCGAAGCCGAAGGTCATGACGGAGTTCGCGCGGTCGTAACCGCGCGCGACGCCGTCGAACATGGCGGCGACCTCGTGCGGGTCCTTGTCGAGGTTCGCTCGGGGCATGGCTAGAACTTTAGGGGCGGCCCTCGCCACCTCGTTCAGGCCACCTGCCACTACTTCCATCGAGCGAACTCCGCCCCAACAGGTGTGAAGTTTCCCCCACCGGGCTACCTGTGTGTTGCGGGTAGCAGGCGGTGACGGGAGGGGCACGATCCGTGGGTGACAAACGGATGAGCGTAGAGACCGGCCGCCGAGGCTTCCTCCTCCTGTCCGCCGCCGGGGTGCTCAGCGCGTGCGCCGGACCGATGGTCACCGTCGCCGGCCGCCCGAACGCGGCGCCGCCGACCGCTCCCGTACCCGTTCCCGCCCCGCCGCCTCCACCGCCGGTGTCGCCGGCCACCCCGTCGCCGCTCGCGGTCACCAACGCGGAGCCGACCGGTCCGCTGCGCGTCGGGTTCTGCGGCGGCCCGAACGCCCCCGCCCTGGGCCGCATGACCGGCAACCTGGTCGCGGCCGGCGAGGAACTGACCCGGCAGATCTCCGCGTACCGCACCGACGGCCCGATCCAGCCCGTCGTCGAGCTGATCGCCACGCGCGTCATCTCCACTCCCGGCGCGGACGGGCTCTACCGCAGCCGCGAGAGCGACTCCAGCATCCAGTCCTACTTGGACGAAGCGCGACGGCTGAAAGGCTTGCTGCTGCTGAACATTCAGCCCGGCCACGCCGATTTCCCCACCGAAGTCAGGGCCTTCGAGCGGTGGCTGACCGAGCCCGACGTCGGCCTCGCACTCGACCCGGAGTGGGCGGTGGACCCCGGCGTCCGGCCCGGCCAGAAGTTCGGGCACGTCACCGGCGCGGTGCTCGACCAGGTCGCCACCTACGTGTCAGAGCTCGTCAGCAGTCACAACCTGCCGCCGAAGATGATGGTGTACCACCAGGTCGCCACGTCCGTCGTGCGCGACGAGGGCGATCTCAAGCCGCACGACGGGGTCGTGCCGATCAAGGTCGTCGACGGCATCGGCAGCCGCGAAGCCAAGATCACGACCTGGAACCTCGTGATGCGGCAGAAGCCCGCCCACGTCCAGGCGGGGTTCAAGCTCTTCTACGACGAGGACACGCGCCGCGGTGCCCCGCTGATGAAACCGGAAGAGGTGCTGGCGCTGCGTCCCGCACCGACGTACGTCGTCTACGAGTGAGGTCATGAAGAAGAGCAGGCTGCGGGCGTTGTCCGTGGCGGCGGTGGCCGCCGTGCTCACCACCGGTGCCGCCCGCGTCGACCCCGCCACCCCGAAGTTGTTGATCAACCAGGATTTCCCGGATCCGGCCGTGCTCCAGTCGGCGAACGGCTACTACGCCTACGCCACGCGGGGTGGCTCGGCGAGGATCCCGTACGCGGTCGCGTCGTCGGCGGACGGCCCGTGGAAGGTGCAGGGCGACGCCCTCGCCCGGAATCCCGCGTGGGCCAAGCCGGACGGCGCGTTCTGGGCGCCGGACGTCGGCCGGATGAACAACGGCCAGTACCGCGTGTACTTCTCCGCCCAGCTGCCGGGCGACAACCGCATGTGCATCGGCACGGCGACCTCGTCGTTGCCCACGGGCCCGTTCAACCCGGTGGACAGCGCACCACTGGTCTGCCCGCCCGAGGACGGCGGCGACATCGACCCGCAGTCCTTTGTGGATTCGGACGGGAAGCACTACCTGCTGTACAAGAGCAACGCGGGGCCGACGACCATCTGGTTGCAGGAGGTCACGAACGACGGAGGAACTCTGGTTGGCGGCCGCATCCCGTTGCTCCGCGCCGACCGCCCCGAAGAACGTGGTGACGTGGAAGCGCCTTCACTGGTCAAGATCGGCTCGGGGTACGTGCTCTTCTACTCCGCCGACTCCTTCGACAACGTCGACTACCACACGGGATACGCCACTTCCGCGTCGCTGAAAGGCCCGTACACCAAGGCATCCCAGCCACTGCTGACCACCGGCGGCCTCGGCAGCCAGGTCAACGGTCCCGGCGGAGCCGACGTGACCGCCCAGCGGATCTTCTTCCACGGCTGGCTCTCCCCCGACCACCACAACGGGCGCGGCCTGTACTCGCTGCCCGTCCGCTTCGAAGGCGGCAAACCGGTGGCGGGCTGAGCACAAAAACGATGCGGGACCCGGACCTGTAGGTCCGAGCCCCGCATCCCTCCACCCACCGGCAAACCCGAACGGGGAACCTTCGTTCGGCGCAGCCGGGAGCCTCTATCAGTTGTCCTGCGACGTGCCGCCGTCCTCGATGGCACCGGAAGCGCAGTTCTGCGGGTCCTCGCCGGCCGCGTCGCTGTCGCCCTCGGACAGGATCGGAACGCTGATGCCCTTGGCGACGTCCTGCACCGGGACCTGAACACCCAGGACGTTGATGTTGTCCTTGCAGACGCCCACGGCGGCGTTCACGTTGTGCAGGACGTCCAGGTTGTTCAGGTTCGCCAGCGCGGACTGGTCGGTGTCACCATCGTAGTGGTGGCTGCCGACCTCGGCGGCGGAAGCGGTGCCACCCAGCAAGGTCACACCGGCGGCGATGGCAGCGGCAGCGAAGCCAACCTTCTTAAGCACTGAAACAACTCCTCGAGAATCGGTTCGGAACTACTTCGGAAAAAAGGTGCGGCCAACCGGCACGAGGTGGGCCGGGTGCACGATCGGGGTCGTGTACCCGAACCCACCTCGCATCACCGGCCGCTGGGCTTCCGGTTCGGGCGGACCGGAAACCCGTCGAGCGGCCTGGAACTCAGTTGTCCTGGCTCGTGCCGCCGTCTGCGACGCCACCGGAGGCGCAGTTCATCGGGTCCTCGCCCTCGGCGCTGCTCGAACCCTCGGAGAGGATCGGCACACCGATGCCCTTCAGGGCGTCCTGGATCGGCACCTGGACACCGAGGACGTTGATGTTGTTCTTGCACACACCCAGGGTCGCGTTCACGTTGTGCAGGGCGTCCAGGTTGTTGACGTTGACCAGACCCACCTGCTGGTCGTCGCCGTCCCGGTTGTGGTGGGATTCGCTCGCCGAAGCCACGCCGCCCAGCAACATCATGCCAGCGGCCGCTCCCGCGGCCACGAAACCCATCTTCTTCAACACAAGGAACTCCTCAGAGGTTTCGGATTCAGGGACACCGGGCTTGTTCTACGAGAGATCATTTTCCCTGCCCGTGCAGCAAAAGTACCCAGCATCGGCCACTCACTCCACCGGGCGCCACCATCGTGTCACGGCGCGAGCCTCTGACCGAACCTTTAGTCGCCCGTTGGTGTGTATGCGCTTTCTCTGCCGAGCTGGGCTGGAGTTCCTGTGCTAGCTGACCTCGCCGCGGAAGCGGGTGTGGAACCCGGCGGGCTTTCCCCGCGGCGGCGTGTCGAATTCCTTGCCACCACTGACGACAGTACAGTTCGATCGGCCGTAGTGGTAGCTGTTCTCGTTGGGGGACAAGGGAGCGGGAAAGGCTCTGCGCCGGCCGAGACCGGCGCAGAGCCCGTTCCACAACAGATCTTGCCGGTCAGACGACGGCAGGATCAGTCGTCGTCCCCGAACGCGGTGAACGAGCCACTCGTGTTCGAGTAACTCGCGGCACCCGCCGGGCCCGCCGCGGCACTGCCCGTGTGGTAGACAGCGCCGTCCTCGTCCGCGCCGCTCAGCTGGTGCCACGAGCTGGCGCCCGCGGGACCGGCGGAGTGGCTCCACTGCGCGTAGGCCGAGTGGTCGTCGACGGCCAGGGCGGCGGTGCCGTGAGAGCTGGCACCGCCGGGACCGGCCGACGTGGCGGATTCGTGGTGCACCGCAACGCTCACCGGCTCGTCGACCTCGTCGTAGACGACGTCGTCGTCCACGTCCTGGCAACCGCAGTCGTTGTCCTCGTGGTGGTGCACGACGGGCCTGTCCACCACGTGGTGCACGGTGTGGTGTTCGTCGACGTCGTGGCAGCCGCAGTCGTAGTCATCGTCGTCGGCGTCGTGCACCACGACCACCGGGTGCTCGTCGGCTTCATGGCAGCCGCCTCCGCACCCGTTGTCGTCGGACTCGTGCACGACCACGTGGTGGACCTCTTCGTCGCCGTCACAACCACCGCCGCACTTGTTGTCGTCGGTGATCTTGTGACGGCCAGCCGTGTACCCGTGGTGGTTGTCCGACCAGTGGTGGCCGATCCAACCGTCCTCGTCGTTGTCCCCGCTGCTGGAAGCAACGTCGAAGATCCCGGCGCCACCGACGCCGGCCCACGAACCTTCGGCGGCGTAGGACGCGCCATCGTCGTCCGCCGAGGCGCTCTGGTCGAACACCCCGGCACCCCACGATCCGGCGTAGGCACCGGAGGCACCGTAGGAGCTGCCGCTCCAGTCGTGCCAGGGGTCGGCACTCGCGGTGCCGCTCATGAACAGGAACAGGGGTGCCACAAGCACTCCGGCTCCCGCCACCTTTTTGCGCAGAGACATCTTCGGTCTGTCTCCCTTTCAACAGTGAAAGGCGGCCTGCAGTACTGTCAATGGTCGAAGTCCGCCTGTTGCCGGTTGATCTTTGAGGCCTCGAACCGAAGATACCCAACGGAAATCGAGTCAACAGGACCCGTTTCGGCGGGGACACTCGATAGGGGGGACGGTGTAACGCCCGCGCGTTCGGCCGCCCTGAAAGACCGCGTCGTGCCCGCTCGGCCGATCCACTCGAACCGGTGGCCTGCGATGATCAACTCACGGCGGGCCAGGCCTCCGCTTCCACGGACAACGCGGTGGCGACGTCGAGCGTTCCCGATCGTACCTGTGCCGCAAGGGAATCCGGCTCGGCCGGCACGAACAGCCAGCCTCGCACGTGTTCGTCGCAGTACCGGGGAGGCTCGCCGTCGCCGACGCCGAGCGCGGCGAAGTGGTCGCGGGCCGCCACCGTCTGCGGCACCCAGTGCCTGCCCCAGCGCAACACGATCCGCGCGAGGTCGTTGGGCACGTCGGCGGGGTGGATGAGCCGGTCGCCCGTGATCGGGATCAGCTGCGGGGTGTAGGTCGCGCCCGGCGCGGTGACCGTCAGGTAGTCAGTCATGTCTCGTTGCCTCGGATCTCGTACAGCGGGGGGCGCCCGCGCGGGAGGAAATCCGCGCAGGACGAACAAGCGACGTGGCTCGGCCAGGTCGCTGGACACGCGCTCGACTACGGAGCGGTATTACTTATCGGGCTCCGCGAAAATAGACCACACGAACGGGTGGTTTAAAATCGCGATCATGGTCTTCGCCACCTCTTTTGGAAACGCATCTTCGGATTTCCGCTCGACAACTCCCACCACCATGATCAATACTGAGCGCACTGTGACCGACAGTATGCGCTCCTGCCGCGATCCGGTCGCACCACGCCACGGATCCGCTGGTACAGGAGCGTTTACGAAGGCTCTCGTTCTGAACCGATCGGAGATGTTAGCGAAACCGGTGAAAGATCGACAACGGGGTCTCAGTGCCGCAGCACGGACAACATTCCCCGCACGGACTCGGGCCAGGAGAATTCTTCGGCCCGCGCCCGCGCGGCGGCTCGTCGTGCTTCTTCCGGGCTTTCCAGCAATCCCGTCACGGCGTTCGCGAACGCGCCGGGAAGATCGGGAACGGCGGCCCCGCAACCAGGCCGGACTATTTCCCGCAGCGCGGACGACGCCGAGACCACCACCGGGGTGCCGGACGCCAGCGCTTCGAGCGCGGCGAGCCCGAACGTCTCATGTGGTCCGGGCGCGAGCGAGACGTCCGCGCTCGCCAGCAGGCGCGCGACGTCAGCGCGGTCGGACAGGAAACCGAGGAACGTGACGGGCAGCCCGCGAGCGCGGCGCTCCAGCGCCCGCCGCCGCGGACCGTCGCCGGCGATCACCAGCCGCACGCGGTCGCCCGACTCCGTCAGTTCGGCGACCGTGTCCACACTGCGTTCAACGTGTTTCTCCGGGGACAACCGACCACAGTGGACCAACAGTGCGTCCGCTCCCCCGGCGAGCTCGGAACGCCAACCGGAATCGCGGTGGGCAGGCGTGAAGGCGGCGAGGTCCACCCCCAGCGGCACGCGCTGCACGTTGGGCGCGCCGATGCGGTCGAACTCCTCGCGCGCGAACAAGGTGGTGCAGACCACCTTGTCGTAGCTTCGGGCCATCCGCCCGTTGGCCACATCGGCGATCCTCCGCGCGAGCGGGCCGGGCAGCAGGAACTGGGCCAGCAGCCGGTCGAGCCGCTCGTGTGAGATGACCACGCTCGGCACGTCGTGCCGCCGCGCCCAGGTGCCCATGCCCCGCAGGGTCAGCCGGTCCGACACTTCGAGGCGGTCCGGTTCCAGCTCGCGCAACAACGCCCGCACGCGGTACGGGTCGACCGCCCGGTATCCGCCCGTGCCCGGGATCTTCGGCGCGGGCAGGGAAAACCGGCGGACGCCGGTCGGCAGCACCTCTTCGCGGTACCGGCTGCCGGGCACGACGAGCGTCACCCGGTGCCCGCTCGCCACGTACCCCGCGCCGAGGTGGTGCAGCGCGGTGCGGAGCCCGCCCGAGCGGGGCCCGTAGAAGTTGGCGAGCTGAACGATGTGCATCGCTCAGGCCGCACGGGCGACGGGCCCCGCGACGGCTTGGTAGTGCCCGACGAGTTCGGCGCACACCGCGGGCCACGTCCGGCCGAGGACGACCTTGCGTGCCTTCTGCCCGAGCCGGGCGCGCAGGGCCGGATCACGCAGGTCCCGCACCCGGTCGACGAGTTCCCGCGCGAAGTCCGGCCGGTCGACGGGCAGCAGGTAACCGGTGCGGCCGGGCAGGACGAGGTCCCTGGGGCCACCGGCGTCAGGCGCGAGGACGGGCAGGCCGGAGGCCATGGCCTCCTGCACGGCCTGGCAGAACGTTTCGTAGGGACCGGTGTGGACGAAGACGTCGAGGCTCGCGTACGCCGCGGCGAGTTCGTCGCCGTAGCGCGCCCCGAGGAAGGCGGCGTTCGGCAGGGCCGCCCGCAGCGGCTCGAGTTCCGGTCCGTCGCCGACCGCCACGACGCGAATCCCCGGCACCCCGTCGAGCGCGGCGAGCCGGTCGACCTCCTTCTCGGGCGCGAGGCGTCCGACGAAGCCGACGAGCAGCGCACCGTCGGGCGCGAGCCGGGCGCGGAGCTCGGCATCGGCGTGCTCGGGCGAGAACCGCTCGACGTCCACCCCCCGGCCCCACCTGTATACACGCGGTATGCCGTGTGCACGCAGGTCGTGCACGGATTGCGTGGAGGGGGCGAGGGTCCGGTCGGCCTTCGTATGCAACCTGCGTACCCAGCGCCAGGCCGCGCGAGCACCGAGCCGGAGGCCGTACGCGGTGGCGAAGCCGGGGATGTCGGTCTGGTAGACGGCGACCGTCGGCACGCGCAGCCGGCGTGCCGCGGCGAGCCCCCGCGCGCCGACGACGAAGGGCGAGGCGAGGTGCACGACGTCGGGGCGGAACCCGGCGAGCGCGGTGAGCACGGTCCGGGTCGGCAGCCCGATGGGCAGGGAGTTGACCACCGGGAGGTCGACCGCCGGGATGCGGACCACCGGGGCGCCGAGGTACTCGTCCGGCCCGGTGAGGCCGGGCGCGACGACGAGGACGTCGTCGCCGCGTCCGCGCAGGTGCTCCACCACGCGCAGGACCGAGTTGGTCACGCCGTTCACCTGCGGGAGGAAGCTTTCGGTGACGATGGCGACTCGCACCTGGTGAAGGTCTCACGGGTGCCCGGTTCGTCCGGGGAAGGGGGCGTGACCGGCGTGGAAACGCTGCCCGAACTTCCCGGACCGCTGCCTTCCGGAGTAGACACTTCATCTCCCCGTAGCGTTCCGGACACTCGGTGCGGCCACACTAGACCGGCGTGACCCTTCTATCCGCCCGCCCGTCCCAGCCGGTCGAGCCCGGCCTGCTGTCACGGGCGCTCGAGGTCGCCGGACGGCTGGCCAACGACGCCACCGACGTGATCACCGCGACCGCCGGCCGGGGTGCGCACCCGGACACGAGAGAGTCGCCGTTCGACTGGGTCACCGACACCGACCGGATCCTCGAACGGCACACGAGGCGTGTGCTGACGGCCGAGTTCCCCGGTATCCCGGTGGTGGGCGAGGAGTTCGGCGCCGACCACGGAGCCGATCGCGCGCCGTACCGCTGGGTGGTCGACCCGGTGGACGGCACGGCCAACTACGTCGCCGGGGTGCCGTGGTGCGCCTACAGCCTCGCGCTGGTGGACGCGTCGGGGCCGGTCGTCGGGGTGGTCGCGGACCCGTACCGGGCGCAGATCTACGCCGCGGCGCGCGGCCGGGGCACGCGGGCGAACGGCAAACCGGTGCGGTTGACCGACCGGCCGCTGACCGAGGGCGCGATCGTGTGCACGGAGCTGGCGCGCAAGGGTCCGTGGCCGGGAATGGGCGAGTTCATCGAGCGCGCCGCGGCCGCGCACGTCGGGGTCCGCGTACTGGGGTCGGCGGCGCTGTCGATCGCGCAGGTCGCGCTGGGTCACGCGGCCGCCGCGGTGCTGCACAGCTATCACGAGTGGGACGTGGCGGGCTCGGTCGCGCTGGCGATCGAGGCGGGGGCCGCGGTGCTGGACCGGCGGGGTGAAGGCACGGCGCTCCCGGCCGACGGCCTGCTCGTCGCGGCGCCCAGTGCTGCCGAGGAGGTCCTGTCGTGGTGGCAGAAAGCGGCGATTTCACGCTGAGGGGATCTCGGGCGCGGGTTCGTGCGTCTGAGGGTCGTTTCCCGACGACTGGAGTGACCCGATGATCATCTACGGCTGGCGGCGCAAGGTGCACGACCTGGCGACCACGACCTACCTCTGCGCCCGCTGCGGCAACCCGAGCGCGCACGTCCTGCGCCGCGCGGTCACGAAGGTCACGCTGTTCTTCATCCCGCTGTTCCCCGTGTCGTCGAAGTACTTCACCGTCTGCACCTTCTGCGGCGCGACGAACGCCTTGACCAAGGACCAGGCCCAGGAGGTCCAGGCCGCGGCCGCCGCACAGGCGGCGCCGGTTCAGCCGCAGGTGCCGCAGCAGTACCAGAGCAACTGACGGGGTCACTTGCCCGTGAGGGCAGGCTCCGGGGTGGCGACTGTGGGCGTGCCGCGGCGGCTGCGGTGGGTGCCGGCGTGCTCTCGCACGCCACCCTGCGGTCACCGCGGTTACATCGCGGTCGTCGGCCGCTCACCAGGCCGTGAAGCCCCCATCGACGGGCAAATTCGCGCCGGTGATGTAGGCGGCTTCCTCCGACAGCAGGAAGCGAATAGCTGCGGTGACGTCGCCGACCTTGCCGAGCCTGCCCAGCGGATACTGCTCGGCAAGCTTCGCCCTGACCTCGGCGTCGGTCTTTCCCTGGCGGTACTTGGCCGTGACCGGATCTGGACCGGCCAGGTTCGTCCGGTGCGGCACGTACCTGCCGCTTCCATCGTCATACACCGGTGCCTGCACGTGACCGGGGCTGACGATGTTCACCGTCACACCCCATGGTGCTACTGCGACAGCTAGGTCTTTTGTCAGCTGGACAAGCCCCGCCTTGCTGACCGAGTACGCAGTTTCGCGAACAGGGCCCCGGTCGCCTTCGGTTTCGATCGGCAGCAATCCGTCGAACAACTTGTTGTTGAGGGCGGTCACACCGTAGATCGAGCCCACGTTGACTATCCGACCACCACCAGCTTCCCTCATGTAACCGAGTGCCTCCTGCGCAAGAAAGAAGGATGCCTCGAGGTTCGTCTCGACGACGTCCCGCCAATCTTGCACCGACGCGGCGAGCAGCGGCTTCAGCCTCGTGATAGCGGCGTTGTTGACCACACCGAACAGCCGGCCATCAGCTGCCGCGACCGAGCAGATCCGCTTTCGATCGTGACTCGAACGGATGTCACCCACGCACAGGGCGGCGCGATCGCTACCACCTTTTGCCAGCTCCACAGTCCGTCTGAGCGCCTGCTCATCACGCCCGACGAGGACGCAATGGTACCCATCCTCGAGTAAACGATGAGCCGTCGAGCGGCCCAGCATACCTCCCGCTCCGGTGACTATCACCCTCTTCTCGAAGTAGCTGCTCACAACCCTCCTTCCCTCCTCGACGTCACCTCGCAATACTCCGACGAAACTAGCGACGTCCGGATGGGACGGTAGAGGCCGGTTTTCACCAAAGCGCCTCACCCAGCATGCCCCTGAGTCGGTCTGCGAAAAATCGCCCCTCTTATGGTTGTCCGTCAACGTCCGTAGCGTCTAGTTCGATGGCCACAGACGACTCACGGAGCCTTTCCCGATGTGGAGCAACCGAGCAATATCGAGAGAAGTTGTTGGAATAGTTCTCGGCGGCGGCCGTGGAACTCGGCTCCGCCCGCTGACGGACAACACGAACAAGCATCTTCTGCCCATCGCCGGAACGCCCATGATCACGAGGTGCATCAATCAACTTCTTGAAGCAAACATCAAGGACATCGTCGTCCTGATCGATCAGAAGTACGCCTCGCAGTTCATGGACGCCTTGCAGGACGGACGATCATTGGGTGCACGCAGCCTGTGCTACGCGTGGCAGCCGTTGAACGGAGCAGGATTACCCACGGCAATTGCACATGCCGCGCCTCACACAAAAGGACGTCGCATCGTCGTCGCATGTGGTGACGTACTCATCGAAAAAGGGATCTCCGGCCCTGTTCAGGATTTCCTCGCCCAACCCCGAGGTGCGCGAATGGTCACAGCCTTCAGTGCCGACAGTGCGGGGTACAGCCCACTCAAGACCTTGGACGACCGAGTGGTCGACATTCTACCCAAGGACCAGAGCCGACATGTTCCAGCCATGATCGACCTCGGTGTGTACATGTACACCCCGGAGGTCTTCGACCGGATCCCCCGGCTGCTTCCGTCAGCGCGCGGCGAGACGGAGATCTGGGACCTCAATCTCAGCTACGCAGCTGAGGGTGAGTTGCGATTCAGTCAGATAGACGGCTGGTGGTCCGACACCGGAAGCGACCTCAAAACCTACTGCGAGGCGGACACGCACTATGCCAACAGGTAGCACGATTGGCCGAATTCCTCTGCTCATCCTAGGATCGGGCCTGGCCGGGCTCGGAGCTGGCGTGGAAGCACAGCGCCAAGGCATCCAAAGTCTGATCCTTGAGGCAGACGAGCTGCCAGGGGGACTTTGCAGAAGCTCAAAACTGCTCGGCTGCGAATTTGATTTCGGCCCAAAGATACTTATACTCGATGAATCCGAAAACTCGGCGGATATCCTAAACTTCCTCGACGGGAACCAGGAGGGTTACCCCCTGCGGGAAAACGTATACCTGACGGAGCACGGTCTGCTTGATTTCCCCCTGCAGCGCAATCTCGTGGACCTGCCACTAGCCGAGCGTATGAAGATTCTGCGAGATATCGAGTGGGCACAGCATCATCCGCGACCAATTCGAAGTTACCGGGACTGGCTGGTCAACGGCTACGGCCAACGCCTGTGTGAGCAGGTTCTCTTCCCCTACGAAGAGAAAAAATGGCAGATCTCGTTGGACGACTTGGACTACACCTGGGCGCTCGACCGACCGGTCAAAGTACACCTTGACGAGGTCAAAGCAGGAGCGTTCACCAAGCTCCAGCCAAGCAGGCAATACTTCTATCCAAAAGTCGGCAGCATCGCCACGCTCAGCGAGGCCATGGCTGAGCAGGCCGGAGAGATAGTGCTTGAGACGCGGGTCGAGCACATTGATCTTGAGCGGAAGTTGGTCCATGCCGGCCACAAAACCTACAGCTACGATACCCTCATCTCATCGATCCCCTTGGATGACGAGGTGCGGATGACCGGCGGTGGCGTGAACAAGGTCCTTCGACAGCAGGTCTCATCGACCCTCCGGCGGCTTTCGATCCGGGTTTTCAACCTTATCTTTGAAGGGAACGTGGAGCTGGACGGTACCGCGATCTACTTCCCAGAAAAAGAGTTCTTATTCAGGCGCATTTGCGTTTTGCAAAACCTCTGCCCTTCGTTATCGCGTACCGGGAAGACCCCACTCTCGATCGAGATCTCACTCAAGCCCGAAGAAGCACCACCGGCAGTAGGTGACCAACTGAGCGCGAGCCTGGAACAGCTCAAACGCATACCCCAGTTTGCAAAATTGGGCCGCCTCCTCGGCCACGAAGTACGAGAAATCGATTTCGCTTACCCCATGCAAACAAACGGATTACGCGCTTTGGTCGACCGGGTGCACCAAGAATACGCTCGACACGGTGTTTTTCATTGCGGTCGGGGTGGAAACTTCGACTACTGCAACAGTGATATCGCATACCGCCAAGGCAGGTCGACAGTGCAGCAGTTGAGTCGAGGGACGTTGGCTACCACTTCATGGACCTCTCAACGAACGACCGGGTGAAGAAATGGCAGTTCCTGATGTCACCGGCCGGCCCTTGTCCGAGTTGATTAGTCTGACAAAGCGCGTTGCGGTCGTGACCGGAGGAGCCGATGGAATAGGTCACGCGATAGCCTCTCGCTTCGCGGAAGCAGGCGCGGAGGTGGTAGTAGCCGATCTCGATTTTGCGAAAGCCCAGCGTACGACTGAAAAGCTTAGCGATCGATATCAACGCAAGTGCATAGGCGTCTACGCTGATGTATCAAGCAAGAAGTCCCTGCAGGATGCTGCGGAGTTCACGATCAAAGAGCTGGGCAGCCTGGACGTATGGGTGAACAACGCGGGGGTCTATCCCGTCACCCCCGTCCTCGAACTGACCGAAGATCAGTGGGAACACGTCATGGCCGTAAATTTGAAGGGGACCTTCCTGGGTTCGGTGGAAGCGGCAAAAAATATGATCGCGCTGAACCGTCCCGGCGTGATAATCAACCTCTCGTCTACGGTTGGCTACCGAGCAACCATGACAGGCTGGGCGGATTATGCCGCCGCCAAACACGGCGTCCGCGGCCTGACGAAAGCACTGTCCGTACAACTGGCTAGCTACGGTATTCGAGTACTGGCGCTTGCCCCAACAGGGACGAACACGCCGGGTATACGCAGGTCGGAACAGGAAGCCGAAGAGCAGGGAGTCGATCTGGAACGGTCGAGGCAGCGATCAATCAAACCTCTTGGACGCGAAGGTGTGCCAGATGACATAGCACGGGTTGCCCTTTTCTGCGCAAGCGACCTTTCCCTACTGATGACCGGCAGCACGCTTCTCGTCGACGGGGGCACACTCGCACTCTTGTGAGAGCTACCATGCAGAAAACCCACCGTCTGCGACGATGTTCGTCCCAGTCAGGTAGGACGCGTCGCACGACATGAGAAAACTGACTGGACCGGCAACATCCTCGACGCGTCCAAGACGTCGTAGAGGAACTCGGGCCTGGATTCGCTCCGAAATCTGCTCCCTCGCCTCGATCATCCTTGGGTCCGACTTCCCGACCAACCCTGATTGTTCGCCCGCAGCCAGTCGTCGACGCTTCTCTTCTTCAGGATGCGACACGAAACCCGGACTCACGGCGTTCACTGTGATCCCCCAACGGCCCACCGCCGTAGCGAGGTCGCGTGTGATCTGGAGCAGACCGCCCTTGCTGGCGGCATACGCGGACTCCCGGATGGGTCCGCGATCTCCTGGTGAGGTTTCGAGCACGTCCAACCCCAACGGATCTCGCCCCACGAGGCCATGGATGGAACCAATGTTCACGATCCGGCCCTCGCCATGTTTGCGCATATGCCCGACGGTGAGCTGAGCGAGAAAGAAGCAGGCCTCGAGGTTGGTCGTGATAGTGTTACGCCATTCCTCGACGGACTCATCCAACAACGGCGTCAACCGGGTTACTCCGGCATTGTTGACCAAACCAAAAAGCCTTCCACGCCATTCTACCGCACGCTGTACGAGCTCCTCACGCTCGTCAGGGTCACGAAGGTCGGTCATCACGACGAGGGCACGTTCGGCGTCAACACCAGAATTTTGGACAGTTTCTACCAGAAAGCTCTCGTCCGGTCCGGCAAGCACACATAGGAACCCGTCCCGGAGAAGTCGACGCGCGATACCACGACCGATCCCCGTTCCTCCGCCGGTAACAATGACCGTGCGATTTTTTTCTTCGTCCACAAACCCTCCGAAAGACAGGCGGATCAAAAGGGGTCAATTCCACGGCCGCCGTGGCAGGTCAGAACTGCGCCTGCCCCATGGGATGAACCAGGATTTCGTGCACAACCATGTGCGGTGGCATGTCGAGCAATCCCGTAACGACCTGAGCGAGGTCTTCCGGAGGCATCAGAGACCACGAGTCGCCAGAAGATTCGGCACGACGTCCCCCCCATGACGTGTCGATGCCACCTGGCATGACGCAGCAGACTTTCACCCCGTGGTCTTTAACCTCACGAAGCAGAGAACCGCTGAAACCGAGCAAACCGAATTTCGTAGCCGCGTAGACACTTGCACGTGGAGCGTACCTGCGCCCCCAGTCGGACCCGATGTTTACGATGAGACCCCGCTTGGCTGCCACCATGCCCCTTATCGCGGCATGGGCACAGAGAATTTGGCCAGTGAGATTGACATCGATCAGCTTCTTGAAGTCCTCAGGATCAGCCTGCTCGAATGGCTCGACTCTTCCTCCTGCGGCATTATTGACCAACACGTCAACGTCGCCGTATTTGGTACGCACGTGGGAGAAGAGGCTGTTAACGTCCTCCGGCCTCGAGATGTCGGTCCGCACCCAGTCGAACTTCGTTTGATCCTCGGGCTGAGTCCGAGACGCACCGACGACGTTCATCCCCCTACTGCACAGGGCGTTGGCAATAGCCAGCCCCAGACCGCGTGAGACGCCCGTAACGATTGCGGTGCGGTACTTTCCACCCGTCATCGGTACCAACCCGGGACAAAGCTCTTCGTCGGCGACTGCCTCAAGCGTGATCCTTCTGATGACATGGCGCCTCCAGCCGGAGGAGATAGTGTACTTGAGTTAACGGACCACCTGATGAAACAGTTCGTTCAGAAACCTATCCCGCCGCGACTTGTCGTGCAAGTGCCTCAGTGCGACGTGGCCCCGGGTGGGTTTCGCCTGCAAAGCCAGTGGGGGTGAATCCAGCTAGTTCTTACTTGCCCGTGAGGGCAGGCTCCGGCGTGGCGACTGTGGGCGTGCCGCGCCGGCTGCGGTGGCGGATCCACCACAGTGCGCCCACCGCGACGAGCCACGTGATCAGGATCGTCGTGCCCAGGGGCAGCAGCGTGAGGCTCGCCGTGCGGCCGGCCACCCTCGCCAGCTCCGGGTCCGACGTGTCGTACTCGATGCGGACCAGGTCCCCGGCCACGAGACCGCCCGGGTAGAGCACACCGTTGGCCGGGATGTGCACGATCCCATCAGGCGTCTCGAACCGGATGATCGTGCGATCCCACGACACCGAGTCGACCTGGGCGTTGGCCGCACCCAGGTGGCTCGTGATCGCACCGTCGTTGCGGATGGCCGCGAACAACAGCCCCACGCACAACGCGGTGATCAACCCGGCGACGCCGAACACGACACGACGAGCGATCCGCTGGCGTCGCTCGCTCGTCGTCACGCCTCCCAGGGTAGCGATGCCGGGCCCTCCCGCCGAGGTCGGTCGCGGTCAGTGCCCGCGCCACGGACACCGCCGGCACCCGGAGGAAGTGGCCCGCCACCGTGCGAGGTGCGCCGGGCCACCTCCGGACTCAGTACAGGTGCGGCACCGCGGGACGTGTGACGGGCCCCTCCGGATTCGGTACTGACCGGCCACCCTGCGACGCGCGGTGGGCCACCTCCGCACTCAGTACAGGTGCGCCGCCGCGCGACGTGTGACCGGCCACCTTCGGTACCGGCCCGCCGCCTTGCCACGTGCGGCGGGCCACCTCCCGACTCAGTACTGGTGCGCCGCCGCGAGCAGTTCGTGCGTCTGCTGGATCTTCGCGTACGACTTGGGCGCCACCGGGGCAGCTGCGGTGCGCAGGGCGGCCGTCGCGCCGTTCGGGCCCACCGCGGGCTTGCCCTTGGTGAACAGCCACGTGGTGAACAGGTCCTGCAGCGGCTTGCCGGAGATCCGCTCCGCCAGCGCGATGAACTGCGGGATCCGCGCGTCGCCGCCCTTGTGCTGCGCGACCCACGTCTTCAGGATCGTGAAGAACGCGTCGTCACCGACCGCGGTGCGCAGGGCCTGCAACGTCAGCGCGCCCCGGTCGTACACGGCGTTGTCGAACTGGTTCTCCGCGCCGGGGTCGCCCGGCAGCACCTGCCACAGCGGGTCATCCGCCGGGGCCGAGTCGTAGATGTACTGCGCCAGCTCCGCGGGCGTGCCCTCGCCCTCGTGCTCCGACCACAGGAACTCGGCGTACGACGCGAAACCCTCGTTCAGCCAGATGTCGCTCCAGCGCCCGAGGGACACCGCGTCCCCGAACCACTGGTGCGCGTTCTCGTGCGCGACGACCGACGTGTTGCTGCCCGAGCGGAAGAACGAAGCGCCGTACACCGGCCGCGTCTGGGCCTCCAGCGCGAAGTTCAGGCCCGTGGACACCACGCCGCCCTGCGCCTCGAACGGATACGGCCCGAACTGCGTCGACAGGAACTCGTCGATCTCCGGGGTGCGCTCGACGCTCGCCTTGGCGGCGTCGAGGGAGGCGCCCGCCGCCGGGTCGTACGCGGTGACGAACGGCTTGCCGTCGGGCGTGGTGGACTGGTTGACCTGGAACGCGCCCACCTCGAGCGTCGCCAGGTACGTCGCCTGCGGCTGGGTGCTGCGCCAGTTCCAGCGCGTCCAGCCCGCCCGCTGCTTCGTGGTGCGCACGAGCGTCCCGTTGGACAGCGCGGCCACGTTGTCCGGCACCTCGACGGAGATGTCGTACGTCGCCTTGTCCGTCGGGTGGTCGTTGGCGGGGAACCACCACTGCGAGTTCTGCGGCTCGTCCACGGCGAGCGCGCCGTCGGCGGTCTTCTTCCACGCCGTGTAGCCGTCGATGACGACCTTCGACGGGGTGTCGGCGTAGTTCACGACGACCGTGATCGTCTGGTTCTTCGCCAGCGGCTTGGCCGGGGTCACGACCAGCTCGCCGTTCTCGTTCGGATCGGCGTGGAACGCGGCGGGCACGTTGTTGATCCGCACGGAGTTGACGTGCAGGCCGAAGTCGAGGTCGAAGCTCGACAGGTCCTGCGTCGTCTTCGCGAGGATCGTCGTGGTGCCGGACAACAGGTCGGTGGCCGGCTGGTAGGTCAGCCGGATGTCGTAGTGCGAGACGTCGTAACCGCCGTTCCCCGCGTACGGGTAGTAGGGGTCACCGACGCCCGGCGCTCCCGCTGCCGGTGCGGCGCTCGCGGTGGCGGTGAGCAGTGTGGTCGCGATGCCAGTGGCGACAGCCCCCAGGCCCGCTCGAGTTCGCAGACGCATGGCCGGAAAGCTAGCGAGAAAACCGGCCACCGGATACGGCCTTAAGGAGGGTCTTACCGGCTGGGACGGAAAGGGGTGGCTCCTCGCCCGCGCCGGTGGTATGGACATCCGGAAGTCGGTGCCACGCCTGGTTTCCGCTGCTCAACGGCCTGCGAGCGAACACCCTGCCGCCTCACGAGCGGACCACTCGCTCGCACACGAAAATGCCCGTTCGCTCGCTACGACTTGCTCACTCGTGCGCTAGCGAAGGGCGTCCGCGACCGCCGTCCGCATCCGCGCGTGCAGATCCCGGTGCCGCGTCCGGTCCACCGGCACCTCGACCACCCGCAGCCCCGGTGCGGGCGCCAGCGCCGAACGGAACTCCTCCACGGTCGACACCACCTGGTGCGGCACGCCGAAACCCGCGCACAACGCGCCCAGGTTCGCCCCGTGCGGCGTGCCGAACACGCGCTCGAACGAGTCGCGGTGCTCGGGCGCCCCCTGCTCCAGCAGCGAGAAGATCCCGCCACCGTCGTCGTTGAGGACGACGATCGTGAGGTCGGGGCGGTCGTCGGCGAGCAGCGCGTTGACGTCGTGCAGGAACGTCAGGTCACCCAGCAGCGCGTACGACTGCCCGCGGTGCACGCTCGCCGCGCCGATCGCCGTCGAGACCGTGCCGTCGATCCCGGCCACGCCGCGATTCCGGTGGACCAGCACGTCGGGCCGCATCCGGCCGGCCAGCGCCACGTCCCGCGCCGGGTTGGACGAGCCGACCACCAGCAGCGCCTCCGGCGGCAGCGCGTCGATCAGCTCGGTCGCGATCCCCAGCCCGCTGGGCCAGTCCTCCCGGTGCAGCGCGGCGCGCACCGCGGCGGAGGCGGCGCGGTCCGCGCCCTGCCACGCCGCCAGCCACTCCGGGTCGGCGGGCTTCGTCGGCTCGTCGAACCACTGCCCGACCTGGCGGACGTTGTGCGCGGGCGCGGGCCAGTCCGAGTCCGGCCGCACCAGCAGCACCTCGACGTCCGCGTCCGAAAGCAGCGCCTGGACCTGCCGGAACACCGTGGGCCGCCCGATGCACAGGACCTGCTCCGGCTTGTGCGCCGCGATGAACTCGGACGCGCCGAGCAGCCAGATCCCGCTCGCGATGCCCGTGCCACCGGCCAGCCCCAGCCCGCCGGTCTCGGACACCACGGGCCAGCCGTACCGCTCCGCCCATTCGCTCGCCGCGCCGACCCCGCTGTCACACGCGATCACCAGGCCGCACCGCGCGGACGGCACCACGGACGACGGCAGCGCGCCGAAGTCCGGCAGCTCGGTCCAGCGGGCGCCACCGGGCCTGCCGTCCAGCGACTCGTACCAGTCGTCCGAGCCGTCGGGCACGAGCGGCTCGCGGAACGGGATGTTCAGGTGCACGGGCCCGCAACGCCATTCCCCGTACGCGGCGTTCCAGGCACGGCAGATCTGGCTGCGCCAGTACGCGTTCTGCCCCGCGCGCCGCTCGGCGACGGCGAGCTCGTCGAAGTAGCGGACGGCACCGCCGTACAGGTGCTGCTGCTCGATGACCTGGTTCGCGCCCGCGGCCCGCAGTTCCGGCGGGCGGTCGGCGGTCAGCACGATCAGCGGCACGCCGGCGCGGTCGGCCTCCAGCACGGCGGGGTGGAAGTTCGCGGCCGCCGTACCCGAGGTGCAGACCACCGCGACGGGGCGCCCGGTGCGGGCGGCCATGCCGAGCGCGAGGAAGGCGGCGCCGCGCTCGTCGACGCGGACGTGCAGCTGCAGCCGGCCGGCCTCGGCGGCGTCGTGCAGCGCCAGCGACAGCGGCGCGTTGCGGGAGCCGGGGCACAGCACCACGTGGGAAACGGTGTTGCGCACCAGTTCGTCGACGAGGACCCTGGCCTGCGCGGTCGACGGATTCACCAGGTCCTCCCCGGTGTGTCGTCCATCATGCTGGCCACACGTCCTATTCTCCCAAACGTGCATGACGCCCAGGTTTCCGAGCTGTTCGACCCCGCCGCGTGGACCGAGGTCGAAGGTTTCGGCTTCACCGACATCACCTATCACCGCTCCGCCGAGGCACGCTCCGGCAAGCGCGTCGTGCGCATCGCGTTCGACCGTCCCGAGGTCCGCAACGCCTTCCGTCCCCACACAGTCGACGAGCTGTACCGCGCACTCGACCACGCGCGGATGAGCCCGGACGTCGGCTGCGTCCTGCTCACCGGGAACGGCCCGTCGCCCAAGGACGGCGGCTGGGCGTTCTGCTCCGGCGGAGACCAGCGTATTCGCGGAAGGTCCGGCTATCAGTACGCGAGCGGGGAGACCTCGGACACGGTGGACCCCGCGCGGGCCGGGCGACTGCACATCCTGGAGGTCCAGCGCCTGATCAGGTTCATGCCGAAGGTCGTGATCTGCGTCGTACCGGGCTGGGCCGCGGGTGGCGGGCATTCGCTGCACGTCGTGTGCGACCTCACGATCGCCTCGGCCGAGCACGCCCGGTTCAAGCAGACCGACGCCGACGTGGGGTCCTTCGACGGCGGGTACGGCTCGGCGTACCTCGCGCGGCAGGTCGGGCAGAAGTTCGCGCGGGAGATCTTCTTCCTGGGCCGCGAGTACACGGCCGAGCAGATGCACGCGATGGGCGCGGTGAACGCGGTCGTGCCGCACGCTTCGCTCGAGGCCGAGGCGCTGCAGTGGGCGTGGGAGGTCAACGGGAAGTCGCCGACGGCGCAGCGCATGCTCAAGTACGCGTTCAACCTGATCGACGACGGGCTCGTGGGCCAGCAGCTGTTCGCGGGCGAGACGACGCGCCTGGTGTACATGCAGGACGAGGCCGTCGAGGGGCGTGACTCGTTCCTCGAGAAGCGCGCGCCCGACTGGTCCGACTTCCCTTACTACTACTGAGGATTCGCGTGCGCGAGGTTCTGGTCGACGGGTCCGCCGGTGAGCTGCGGGAGGCCTTGGCCGCAGCGCTCGACGGCGGTCCGACGGTGCTGCCGCTGGCCCCGGGCTCGGAGCGGTTGCGGGACGCGATGGCGCCGTCCGAGCCGGTCGAGCCCGGCACCGCGGTGATCATCGCCACCTCGGGTTCGACGGGTGAGCCGAAGGGCGTGCTGCTTTCGGCAGATGCGCTGCGGGCTTCGGCCCACGCGACCCACCGGCGTCTCGGCGGTCCCGGGCACTGGCTGCTCGCGACGCCGGCGCAGTACATCGGCGGTCTGCAGGTGATCGTGCGCTCGCTGCTCGCGGGCACGACGTGCGCGACGTTGCCGCCTGGGCACTTCGACGGTGAGCTGTTCGCCGAGGCCGCCGCGCCGGTGTTGCGGGAGGAAGGCCCGCGGTACACGGCGCTGGTGCCGACGCAGCTCACGCGGCTCCTCGACGGCGGTGGCAGCGGCCTGGACGCCGCGCGCGCGTTCGACGCGATCATCATCGGGGCGGCGGCGACATCGGCTGCGCTACGCGAGCGGGCTGCGTCGGCGGGCGTGCGCATCGTGCCGTCGTACGGGATGAGCGAGACCGCGAGCGGGTGCGTCTACGACGGGGTGCCGTTGGACGGGGTGGAGGTGCGGATCGGGCCCGACGACCGGGTGCTGATCTCCGGGCCGGTGCTCACCCACGGCTACCGGCTGCGACCCGATCTGACGGCGGAAGCGCTGGTCGACGGCTGGTTCCGCACCGGCGACCGCGGGCGGCTGGTGGACGGCAGGCTCGAGGTGCTGGGCCGGCTCGACGACGTGATCAACACGGGCGGGGTCAAGGTGTCGGCGGCGGCGGTCGAGCGGGCCCTCGGGGCGTTGCCGGGGGTTCGAGAGGCGTGCGTGGTGGGCCTGCCGGACGTCGAGTGGGGGCAGGTCGTGGCGGCCGCGGTGGTGACGGAGGGGCCGGTGGCTGCCGCGGAGCTGCGGGCCGCGGTGCGCTCGGCGGTGGGGGCGGCCGGGGTGCCGAAGCGCGTGGAGTTCGTGGGGGCGTTGCCGCTGCGGGGGCCTGGGAAGGTGGACCGGGCTGCCGTGGTCTCGCAGGTGTTCGACGTGCGTTGAGGCGCATCGCGGAGCTGTTGAAGGCAGGTGTTCGCCGCGTCTTCGCCACAGGGCTGTTGACAGGGTGCGGGCGCGCGGCTTTCACTCAGCGGATGAAACGCTTCGTCTTCGCGGTCCTGGCCTTCGCGGCTCTGGCGTTCGCCGCCGCGCCGGTGACGTCGGCTTCGGTGGGCTCGGAGGAGCCGGGCAGCGGCACGCTCACCTGGTCCGTCCCGACTGACGGGGAGTAACGGCCGTCGCCCACAATGGGTGACATGGCGACAGTTGCACAGTGGATCGAGGGGGCCCGTCCGCGGACCCTGCCCAACGCCGTGGCACCCGTCGTGGCCGGGGTGGGGGCCACGGTCCAGCTGGGTGCGTTCTCGTGGTGGCAGTCGCTGCTGGCGTTGCTCGTGGCGCTGTCGCTGATCATCGGCGTCAACTTCGCCAACGACTATTCCGACGGCATCCGGGGCACCGACGAGAACCGCGTCGGCCCGCTGCGGCTCGTGGGTTCCGGGGTCGCGGCGCCCCGCCTGGTGCTGGCCGCCGCGCTGGCTTGTCTGGGCCTGGCGGGCGTACTCGGCCTGCTGCTGGTGGTGCTGTCGGGACACTGGTGGCTGCTGATCATGGGTGCGGCGTGCATCCTCGGCGCGTGGTTCTACACCGGCGGGAAGAAGCCCTACGGCTACGCGGGTCTCGGCGAGATCGCGGTGTTCGTGTTCTTCGGGCTGGCCGCGGTGCTGGGCACGGTGTACGTGCAAGCGGGCCGCGTGAGCTGGATCGCGGTGGGGGCCGCCGTGGCCGTCGGCTGCTTCTCGACGGCCGTGCTGACGGCGAACAACCTGCGCGACATCCCTACGGACCGTGAGGTCGGGAAGAACACCCTCGCCGTCCGTCTGGGTGACGCCGGCACGCGGCGGCTGTACCTGGTGTTGATCACGGTGCCGTACGCGGTGACCGTGCTGATCGGGGTGTGGCACCCGCTGGTGCTGATCGCGCTGGTGACAGCGGTCCTGCTGCGCGGCCCGGTGAAGGCCATCGTGACCGGCGGCACGGGTCGGGGGTTGATCCCCGTGCTGCGGGACACCGGGCTGGTGATGCTGGCGTGGTCCGTCCTCAGTGGACTGTTGATCGCCCTGAGCTGATCAGGCCGCGGGCCACCGCCCGGTGACGAGGAACTCCTCCATCACCGCGCGCTCCGACTCCACGTCCAGGCCCTGCTCGGCCACCCACTCGTCGTTGTAGTACGTGTGCGCGTACCGCTCGCCGCCGTCGCACAGGAGGGTTACCACCGAACCGCTCTGGCCGGCGGCGAGCATGCGTGCGATCAGCTGGAACGCGCCGTACAGGTTGGTGCCCGTCGAACCCCCCGCCCAGTGGCCGGTGCGTTCCCGCAGCAAGCGGATCGCCGCCACCGAGCCCGCGTCGGGTACCTGGATCATCTCGTCGATCACCTGCGGCACGAACGACGGCTCCACCCGCGGGCGGCCGATCCCTTCGATCCGCGACGGCATACCCGTCGTGTAATCCAGGGCGCCCGTCTGCCACGCGCCGTAGAACGACGAGTTCTCCGGATCGACCACGCAGATCTTGGTCGTGTGCCTGCGGTACCGCACATAGCGACCGAACGTCGCGCTCGTGCCGCCCGTGCCCGCCCCCACCACGATCCACGTCGGCACCGGGTGCCGCTCCAGGCGCATCTGCGCGAACACCGACTCCGCGATGTTGTTGTTCCCCCGCCAGTCCGTCGCCCGCTCGGCATACGTGAACTGGTCCAGGTAGTGCCCACCGCACTCGGCGGCCAGCCGCTCCGCCTCGCTGTACACCTCCGGCGGACGGTCCACGAAATGGCACCGCCCGCCGTAGAACTCGATCAGCTGCACCTTCTCCGGGCTCGTCTTCCGCGGCACCACCGCGACGAACTCCAGCCCCAGCATCCGCGCGAAGTACGCCTCCGACACCGCCGTCGAACCGCTCGACGCCTCGATCAACGGCGTGTCCGGGCCGATCTGGCCGTTCACCAGGCCGTACAGCAGCAGCGAGCGCGCCAGGCGGTGCTTCAGCGAACCGGTGGGGTGGACCGACTCGTCCTTCAGGTAAAGGTCGATCCCCCACGACGGCGGCAGCGGGAAGACGTGCAGGTGCGTGTCGGCACTGCGGTTCGCATCGGCCTCGATCAGGCGGACCGCTTCGCGCACCCAGGCGCGGTTCACTCCGACTCGCGCAGCTCGGCGCGCAGCTTCGCCCGCTCCTTGGCGCGGCGCTCGTTGCGTGCGGCCAGCCCCGCCGTGACGCGTGCGTTCAAGCCGCGGAACGCGAGCAGCCCGACCGGCAGCCCCACGACGATCCCGACCGCGAGCGCGACCAGCAGCGGCACCTTGACCAGCACCAGCACGGCCGCCACGACCACGATCAGGCCGAAACGCGCCAGCAGGTAGAGGGTCAGGTCCCGGGCCAGCGTCGAGCGTCCGGCCGCTGTCTGAGGTTCGCTCACGGATCCAGCGTAAGCAGCCAGGCGACGCGTGTCCTGGAGGGGTGGCGGTGACCCCTACGCGCCGTCCAGTTCGCGGTTGTTGGGCCGCCCCTCGAAGCGGGTCGACAAGACGACGGTGGTGCGGGTGCGGGCGACACCGGTGATCCGCCGCAGGCGGCCCAGCGTCTGCTCCAGCTCGTCCACCGTCGCGACGCGGACCTTCACCACGAAGGCCTCGTCGCCGGCGACCGCGTAGCAGCTCTCCACCTCCGGCAGGTCCGCGAGCGCGTCGGCGACCTCCTCGCTCTCCGCGGTGTCCGTGGGGTGGATGCCGACCAGCGCGGTGACCCCCAGGCCGACCGTGCTGGGGTCGACGACGGCGTGGTAGCCGGTGATCACGCCCGCCGCTTCGAGCTTGCCGACCCGCTCGTGCACCGACGACGCGGACAGCCCGACCGTTCTGCCCAGCTCCGCGTACGTCGCCCTTCCGTTGAGGCGTAACGCGGCGATGATCCTGCGGTCCAGTGCGTCCACACCGGTCACCATAGACCTGTCCGACCTGGGCGTTTTGTCCCTTACTACCTCTTTACTCTTCGACAACCGTTCGAGTACCTGCCGGGTGAAGTGCAACGATTGCCGGTGTTGAGGTTCCGAAGCGTCGGACGCTTTCGGTATAGCAGTGCAGCCGTTAAGGAGGCGGAAAATGACCGCGAGCGTTGGTGGCCGGTTGCTCACCCCCGGCGAGGTCGCCGCGTTGTTCCGGGTGGACCCGAAGACCGTGACGCGCTGGGCGACGGCGGGCCGCATCGGCTCCATCCGCACCCCGGGCGGGCACCGTCGGTTCCGCGAGTCCGAGGTGAACGCCCTGCTGGCCGAGCTGACCACGGACGCCAGCGAGCCCACGCGCGGCTGAGCGGACCACCGACCCGCGGCCCGGCGGAACGACGCCGGGAGCCGCGGGCCTTCGCGCGCCCCACACCCACCCCACGGCCGAACGGGTTACCCTCGGTGCAGCAGTACCCAGCACTCGGAAGGGAGCGGGCATGATCTACCTGCTCGCAGTGATCGGGGCGCTCACCGTCGCCGTCCTGTTCTGGCGGGCGTTCGGCCCGGAGCGTGTCGGGGTGTCCTCCCGCCGGGCGCCGCTCGCCCCCGACGACGACCCGGATTTCCTGCGCAAGCTCGGCGAGCAGCAGCGCCGTCCCGACGACGACGGTAAGAACTAGCTGTATGAGGCGTTGACGTTGGTGACGCCGGTGTGGAGCCGGGAGGCTGGCGGCTGGTTTCCGGCGGCGGTGTGTGGTCGATGGTAGTTGT
>NZ_FORP01000043.1 GCF_900114035.1 Amycolatopsis sacchari
ATCAACGCCCACTGCTCATCCGACAACAACCGAAACCGCGACACACCCGGAAGCATCCCAGCCAACAACCGAAATCATTGTCAGACACGCCCTAGCGCCGCCTCCAGTTCGTCAGGCGTCGTCACCGGGCGCTCGCACACGTAACCCCGGCACACGTACGCGGCCGCGGCCCCCTCCACGAGCGGGCGGTCGGCCAGCAACGGCGCGCTGTCCGGCTGACCCGCCAGCACCACGCCGCCGCCGTGCACGAGCTGCGCCGCCGTGGTCCGCAGCTCCGACCACGCCTCGGGGTCGAGCCCGACGACGGCCACCTGAACCGGGCCCGTGACGAGCGCCTCGGCCACCGAAAGCCAGTGCCCCGCGAACCGCGGCACCTTCGCGACGAGCTGGCCCGCCCGGTTCAGCGCCGCCTCGGCCGCCTCCCGGTACCGCGCCGAGCGCTCGGGGCCGACGAGGACCGAGGCCGTGACGAGCGCGCCCGCGAGCGCCGAGGCGCCCGACGGGCTGGCGTTGTCCGTGGGGTCGGAAGGCCGCTGCACCAACGTTTCCGCGTCATCGGCCGTGTCGTGGTAGGCGCCTGGTGCGTCGGACGCGAACCTCGCCAACGCGACGTCCAGCAGCTGCACGGCTTCGTCGAGCCAGCGCGGGTCACCGGTCGCCTGGTGCAGTGCGAGCAGGCCGTCGGCCAGGCACGCGTAGTCCTCCAGCACCCCGGCCGCCTCACCGACCTGTCCGCCGCGGGAGCTGCGGCGCAAACGCCCGTCGAGCACGTGCAGGTCGAGGATCGCGCTCGCCGCCCGGTCCGCCGCCTCGATCCAGCGCGGTTCGTTCAGCGCCGCTCCCGCCTCGCACAACGCCGTGATCGCCAGCCCGTTCCAGGAGGCGATCACCTTGTCGTCGCGGCCCGGCTGCGGCCTGAGGCCGCGGGCGGCGAGCAACGCCGCACGCACGCGCTCGAACCGCTCCGGGTCGTCGGGGTCGCGGCGCAGCTGCAGCACCGACCTGCCGTGCTCGAAGGTCCCGGTCTCGGTCACCTCGAACAGCGAGGCCGCCCACTCCGCGTCGTCCTCGCCCAGCACCTCCCGCAGCTGCTGCGGCGTCCAGACGTACGTCAGCCCTTCCTCGCCGAGCGTGTCCGCGTCGAGCGAGGCGGCGAACCCGCCCTCCTCGGTACCGAGCTGGTCGAGCAGGAACTCGCCCGTCGTCCTGGCCACCGCGAGCGCGCGGGCGGACCCGGTCAGCCGCGCCAGGTGCGCGTACACCCGCAGCAGCAAAGCGTTGTCGTACAACATCTTTTCGAAGTGCGGCACGACCCAGTCCGCGTCCACCGAGTACCGCGCGAAGCCACCGGCGAGCTGGTCGTACATGCCACCGCGCGACATCGCGTCGGCGCATTCCTCCACAAGGGACAGTGCTGTCGCCGAACCGGTGCGTTCGTGGTGGCGCAGCAGGAATTCCAGCGTCATCGACGGCGGGAACTTCGGCGCCCCGCCGAACCCGCCGCGCTCGTGGTCGGCTTCCGCGTCGAGCTTCTCCACGGCCTCGGCGAGCACCCGCTCGTCGACGGCGGCACCCGGCAGCGGCCCGGTCTGCTTCGCCAGCTGCTCGACGATCTGGCCGGCGCCCGCCTTCAGCTCGTCACGGCGCTCCTGCCACGCCTGCGCGACGGCGACCAGCAGGTGCTGGAACGACGGCATGCCCGGCCGGGGCTGGGGAGGGTAGTAGGTGCCGCAGTGGAACGGCTCGCCGTCGGGGGTGAGGAAACACGTCATCGGCCAGCCGCCGTGCCCGGTCATGGCCTGCGTCGCGGTCATGTAGACGGCGTCGATGTCCGGGCGTTCCTCGCGGTCCACCTTGATGTTGACGAAGTTCTCGTTCATCAGGCGCGCGGTTTCGGCGTCCTCGAACGATTCGTGGGCCATGACGTGGCACCAGTGACAGGCCGCGTACCCGACGGAGAGCAGGATCGGCACGTCCCGGCGGCGGGCCTCGGCGAGCGCCTCGGCGCTCCACGGCCACCAGTCCACCGGGTTCTCGGCGTGCTGGAGCAGGTACGGGCTCGTGGCAGCGGCTAGTCGGTTGGCCATGCCCCCAGGGTGTCACGGACCGGCCGGCCGCGCGGGGTCAGGAGCTTTCGCTCTTCTCCGGCTGCTTCGCCTCGGCCTCCGGCTTCTCCTCCTCGGCGGGCTCCTCCTTGTCGAAGCTCGCCGGCACCCGCTTCAGGTGCTTGGTCATCGAGCGCACGAGGAACGCCACCGCGACCAGGAAGATCAGCAGGAGCAGGAAACCCACCGGGGAGGACTTGCCGAAGTCCTCCCCCTGGCCGCCGTTGTCACCGTTGCCCGGCTGCTGCGCCAGGACGAGCGCGGTCGTCTCGACCGGGCCCGCGCCTGGCAAAGCGAAAGTCATGCCGTCGTCACCTTCTCCCTCACCCCGGCGAACAAATCGTCCTCCGGCAGGGTGCTGTCCACAAGAGAGCGGACCAGCTCGTACTCCTCCGTCGGCCACACGCGGCGCTGGATCTCCAGCGGCACGGCGAACCAGCGGCTGTTCGGGTCGATCTGCGTGGCGTGCGCCTTGAGCGCCTCGTCACGGATCTTGAAGTAGTCGGCGCACTCGATGCGCGTGGTGACCCGCTCCATCACGTCGGCGCGGTCCGGGTCCCACTTCTCGAGCCACTCGGCGTACGGCGACTCCAGGCCGGCCTCGGTCAGCGCGTCGTGGAACAGCTGCATCTTCTGCCGCGAGAAGCCGTGCATGTAGTACAGCTTCAGCGGCTGCCACGGCTCACCGGCCTCGGGGAACCGGTCCGGCTCGGCGACCGCGTCGAACGCCGCGACCGACACCTCGTGCGTGCGGATGTGGTCGGGGTGCGGGTAGCCGCCGTTCTCGTCGTAGGTCAGCACGACGTGCGGGCGGAACTCGCGCATCACCATGACCAGCTCGCGCACCGGCTCCTCCAGCGGCACCGTCGCGAAGGAACCCTCCGGCAGCGGCGGCAGCGGGTCACCCTCGGGCAGGCCGGAGTCGATGAAACCGAGCCAGTGGTGCTTGATGCCCAGGATCTCGGCGGCGCGCGCCATCTCCTCGCGGCGCAGCTGCGCCATGTTCTCCCGCACCTCGGGCCGGTCCATCGCGGGGTTGAGGACACTGCCCGCCTCGCCGCCGGTGCAGCTGACGACCATCACCTCGGCGCCCTCGGCCACGTACTTGGCCATCGTGGCGGCGCCCTTGCTCGATTCGTCGTCTGGGTGGGCGTGCACGGCCATCAGCCGCAGGCCGGAACCCGGTTCGGAAATCCGTTCAACAGAGTTCACCATGCCTGCAACGACCCCTTCTGCACCGCTATTCCGGACCTGACGGATACTCGACCCACCCCCATTGTCCCCGGGGGTACGACAGTTCGGATCAGGAGGCCCGGGTTTGACGACGCGCGCGCTGCCCGAGGGCCGTTACGGCAAGGCCCGCGGCACGACGCCACCCCGCTGGCGGCGGTGGTTGTTCGTCGCGGTGGCCCTCGTCGCGGGTGTCGTGGTCGCCTGGGTGGCCTACGTCAACCTCGGGCCGGCGCCCATCGAGGCCGACCGCGTCGCGTTCGACGAGCAGCCGGGCAACGCGATGTCCATCACCATCAACGTCACGCGCGACGACCCGGACCGGGCCGGCGTGTGCATCGTCCGGCTGCGGGACCTCTCCGGTGCCGAAAGCGGGCGGAAAGAGGTCTACATCCCGCCGGGCGAGAACCACAGCAGGCAGACCACCGTCGTCCGGAGCATCGACCGGCCGGTCACCGCGGACGTGTTCGGCTGCTCCTACGACGTACCGTCGTACTTGTCAAGCAGCTAGCGGCCAACGGGGTGAAACCCTCGCCGAACGCCCGCTGACCGCCGAAACGGCCGGTCGCCGGTCCCCCTCACGTGCTATCCTGGTCTACCGGCACGGCCCGAACGGGCCGTGTTTTTCCTTTATTCCAGCCTCGCCGGCGTCCCCGGTGGGGCCGCCGGCTTGTATACCCATGCCCGGCAGGCACGACGAGGAGATGGTGGCCGTGAGCGACACCCAGGTGACCTGGCTGACGCAGGAAGCCTTCGACAGGCTCAAGCACGAGCTCGACGAACTGATCGAGAATCGTCCGGTCATCGCCGCGAGGATCAACGACAGCAGGGAAGAGGGCGACCTCAAGGAGAACGGGGGCTACCACGCCGCCCGCGAGGAGCAGGGCCAGGCCGAGGCCCGCATCCGCCACCTGCAGGAGCTGCTGCGCTCCGCGAAGGTGGGCGAGCCGCCCGCCAACGACGGCATCGCGGAGCCGGGCATGGTGCTGACCGTCCGCTACGAGGGCGATGACGACGAGGAGCAGTTCCTGCTCGCCACCCGGGAGGAGGGCGCCGAGGGCGCGCTCGACGTGTACTCCCCCGAGTCGCCGCTGGGCAAGGCACTGCTGGGCGCGAAGGAGGGCGAGTCGCGTGAGTACGACCTGCCCAACGGCAAGACGCAGAAGGTGACGCTGCTCAAGGCGGTCCCCTACAGCGGCTGACGACCTGCGGACGGCCGGCGTTCCCGCTCCCGGGGACGCCGGCCGTTCGTCGTCCGCGGGGTCAGGAGCCGCCGTAGGCGATGCGCTCCAGCAGCGGCCGCACCCGCAGCGGGATCGGCGTGGTCAGCGCGAGCGACGTGTTGGTGCGGCGCACGCCGGGCAGCCCCACCACCTGGTCGATCACGTGCTGCAGGTCCTCGTGGTCCTTGGCGACCATCCGCACGAATAGGTCACCCTGGCCGGTGGTCGCGTGCGCCTCGCAGACCTGGTCGATGGCGGCGAGCCCCGCCGCGACCTCGGTCCGGCTGCCCTGCGCGATCTCGATGACGGCGAACGCGGTGAGCCCGTAGCCGATCGCCGCCATGTCGACCTCGGGCGGGAAACCGCCCAGCACACCCTGCTCGGTCAGCCGGTCGAGCCTGGCCTGCACGGTCCCGCGCGCGACGCCGAGCCGGCGCGCGCATTCCAGCACCCCGAGCCGGGGCGCGTCGGTGAGCAGGAGCAGCAGTTTCGCGTCGAGTGCGTCCACGTCGGTGTCCCTACGAGGTCTGTTCGAGCGCGAGCGTGTAGCCCGCGCGTTCGAGTTGGGCCGTGACCTCGGCGCAGTGCTCGGGGCCGCGGGTCTCCAGCTTCAGCGCGACCTCGACCTCGCCGAGCGCGAGCGCGCCGGAGATCCGGGAGTGCTCGACGTCCAGCACGTTCGCGCCCAGTTCGCTGATCCGCGACAGCACCGACGCGAGCACGCCGGGCCGGTCCGGAACGCGCAGCCGCAGCGCGAGGTAGCGGCCGCCCGCGGTCATGCCGTGCTGGATGATCTGCAGCAACAGCAGCGGGTCGACGTTGCCGCCGGACAGCACGCCGACGATCGGCCCGGTGAACTCCCCGGGGTACTGCAGCAACGCCGCGACGGCGGCGGCGCCGGCGGGTTCGACGACGAGCTTGCGCCGTTCCAGGCACAGCAGCAGCGCACGCGACAGCGACTCCTCCGTCACCGTGACGACGTCGTCGACCAGCGCCTGGACGTGCTCGAACGTGAGCGCGCCGGGTTCGCCGACCGCGATCCCGTCCGCCATCGTCGACGATTCGGCCAGCCGGACGGGCTTGCCCGCGAGGAGGGAACCGGGGTACGCCGCCGCGCCCTCGGCCTGCACGCCGACGACCCGCGTGTCCGGGCGCCGCGCCTTGACCGCCGCCGCGATCCCGGCCACCAGCCCGCCCCCGCCCGCCGGCACCAGGACCGTGCCCACGTCGGGCACCTGCTCCAGCACCTCCAGCCCGACGGTGCCCTGCCCGGCGATGACGTCCTCGTGGTCGAAGGGGTGGATGAACACCGCCCCGCTGTGCTGGGCGAAGGCGATCGCCTCGGCGAGGGTCTCGTCGAACAGGTCGCCGTGCAGGTGGACGTCCGCGCCGTAGCCGCGCGTGGCCGCGAGCTTGGGCAGCGGCACCCGCGTGGGCATGAAGACCGTCGACTTGATGCCCAGCAACGACGCCGCGAGGGCTACCCCCTGCGCGTGGTTCCCCGCGCTCGCGGCGACCACGCCCCGGCCGCGTTCTTCCGCCGTCAGCCCGGAAATCCGCGTGTAGGCGCCCCGGATCTTGAAGGAACCGGTGCGCTGGAGGTTCTCGCACTTGAGGTGCACCGGCGTGCCGTGAACCGTTTCCAGGTCCCGTGCGTGTTCCATCGGGGTCATCCGGACGACCCCTTCGAGGAGGCGGCGCGCCTCCTCGATCCGGTCCACGGGCACCAAACGCATAACCGGGATCATGCCACCCCCGGCCGGGCGCTTTCGGTACCCTGGAGCCGGCCGGGACGGGAATCAGGGAGTAACGATGCGAAGGCGGAGCGAAACGGACGGCGTGCCACGCCGGTCCACTCGTTCGGCCGGGGCGCTGCCTCTGGTCGCGGCGGTCACCTCGGCACTGGCGCTCACGGGCGCCGCGTTCTACACCGTCGACCGCGCCTCCTGCGGTGACCCGGCGCAGTACATCCGCCACGACAACCACATCGAACTGGTGGGTGGCTGCGTGGACGGCTCCGAGCTGGAGCAGATGCGCGTCACGCAGCACACCTCCGGGCAGATCGCCGAGTACAACAACTACCGGCCTTAGACCTGGTTTGCCCCGCCGTCGACGTACAGGTTGGCGCCGAAGACGTAACTGCTCTCCTCGGAGGCGAGGAACGCACGAACGCGGCGACCTCCTCCGGCCGCCCCATCCGGCCCATCGCGACGCCCGCACCCAGGCGCGCCTTGACGTCGGGAGCCTTGTCCTCGCCGAAGAGGCTCGTGATCCCGGGGGTGTCGATCGGTCCCGGCGAGATCGCGTTGACCTGCTCCAAGGTCGCGAGCGAGGCCCAGGCGGCGTTCGCGAACACCACGTCCAGACCACGGCCGCGGGCACGAACGGCGTCGTACAGGCGGTCCAGGTCGGCCGGGTTCGTGACGTCGCCCGCGACTGCGGTGGCCCCGGCGGCACCGATCGTCTCCACTGCCGCGTCGAGCTCGGTCTTGCGGCGGCCGGTGACGAACACGTGTGCGCCCTCGGCCGCCAGCCGGAGCGCGGTGGCCAGTCCGATCCCGGTTCCGCCACCGGTCACGACGGCGGTCTTGCCTGCGAGCTGGCCCATGCGCTGCCTCCGGTTCTATTCAGTACCGGTCGGTACTGAATAGCCCGTAGCAGTTAAGAACCGGTCGGTACAGAAGGCTGCGTCAGCCCAGCGCTTCGCGCAGGTCCTCCACCAGGTCGCGGCCGTCCTCGATGCCGACGGACAGGCGCAGCAGGTCCGCGGGCACCTGGAGCATCGAGCCCGCCACGCTCGCGTGCGTCATGCGGCCCGGGTGCTCGATCAGCGACTCGATCCCGCCGAGCGATTCCGCGAGGATGAACAGCTTCGTCCGCGACGCGACGTCCAGGGCGGCCTGCTCCCCGTCGGCGTGCCGGAACGAGACCATCCCGCCGAACCGGCGCATCTGCTTCGCCGCGGTCTCGTGGCCCGGGTGCGTCTCCAGCCCCGGGTAGTAGACCTCCGCGACCTTCGGGTGAGCGGCCAGCATCTCGACGACCCGTTCCGCGTTGTCGCAGTGCCGTTCCATGCGCACGGCCAGCGTCTTCGCCCCGCGCAACGTGAGCCACGCGTCGAACGCCCCCGGCACCGCACCCGCGCCGTTGCGCAGGAAGAACAGCTGGTCCCGCAGCTCGTCCTCGTTCGTCAGCACCGCGCCGCCCACGACGTCGGAGTGGCCGCCGAGGTACTTCGTCGTCGAGTGCACGACGACGTCCGCGCCCAGGGAGAGCGGCGTCTGCAGGTACGGCGTGGCGAAGGTGTTGTCGACGACCAGCCGCGCACCCGCCGCATGTGCGACGCCCGCCAGCGCGGGAATGTCGGCGATGCCGAGCAGCGGGTTGCTGGGCGTCTCGCACCAGATGAGCTTCGTGTCGTCCTCGACCGCGGCACGCACGGCGTCGATGTCGGCCAGGTTCGCGACCGTGTAGCGCAGGCCCCAGTTCGTCAGCACCTTGTCGATCAGCCGGAACGTGCCGCCGTAGGCGTCGTTGCCGAGCACGAGGTGGTCACCCGGCCGCAGCGTTGTGCGCAACACCGCGTCGGTGGCCGCCATCCCGGACGCGAACGCGAGCCCGTGACGAGCCCCTTCGAGCGACGCGAGCTGCTGCTCCAGCGCCGTCCGCGTCGGGTTCGCGGTCCGGGAGTACTCGTAGTCCCCCTCGCGGGTGCCGCCGACGCCGTCCTGCGCGTAGGTCGAGGTCTGGTAGATCGGCACGATTACCGCACCGGTCCGCGGGTCGGGCTCCTGACCAGCGTGAATCGCACGCGTCTCGAAGCCGAACCGGGAGATTTCGTCAGCCATACGGCCCAGGCTACGACCAACCACTCGTGACCCACCGTGCGGTGGGCCGCAGGCTCGCCAGCACGAGCGTCACGACCGCCGGCAGGCACAGCAACGCGAGGTACCCGAGCGGCAGCGTGCGGTCGGCCAGCCCGAGGAAGTAGACCCCGAGCGCGCCCAGTACCAGCACCGATACGTACAACAGCAACGCGAGGACCGCCCCGGCGATGGTGCACACGCGGCCGAACGGTTTGGCGAGAATCAGCCCCACCCCGCCCGTGATCAACACGGCCGCGACGACGACGTGCAGCAGGAACGTGAGCAGGGCCCGGCCCAGGTCGTCGTCCCCCGCGAGCATCACCGCCCCACCGGCGACACCGATCAGGTGAAAGATGCCGCCGAGCAGGGCGAGGATCGCGGCCGGGATGCCGGTGGCGCCGCCGCGGGAAGGTCGATCGTCCATGCGCATGGCCTACCAGCCCGGCCGGGAGGCGCTGCGCTCCGGGTGCCGGAGGTAGCGGAACGTCGCCGGGACCGCGCACAACACCAGCAGGACCGGTCCGCCGACCGCCGCGGCGACCCGCACGAACGCCTGGTCCGGCACGAACTGGAACATCGACGTGAAGAACTGGGAGAACTGCCCGGGGAACAGCAGCAGGGGTTCGCCGACGACGGCTCCGATCGCGGCGAGCGCGCCGAGCAGCAACAACACGCCGCCAGTGAACACGCGGAACAGCGTGACGAGCCCGCCGAGGAGCAGCAGCACCGCGGCGAGGAGGTACAGGCCGAGCACGAGTTGCGTGCGGCTGGGCAGGTCGGCGAGCCCGAAGTCGATGAACCACTCGGCGGGCAGGTAGCCGAGCACCCCGGCGAGCACCAGCCCGACGAGCCCGGCGAGCACCGCCGTCGTCGCTTTCGGCCGCCGCTCGGGAGCCGGGTGACTGCGCGGGTCGGACACGGTGCCCCCACATGGCGAGCGCTGGCTGGTGCGCACACTCTAGCGGCGGGAGGTCCGTTCGGGGCAGCGTTCCGGGGACGGGGACGACGATGCCCCCGGCTGCGGTAGCCGGGGGCATCGGAGTGGTTTCAGCCGGTCACCAGGGCTGCTGCGGCGGCTGGCCGGGCTGCTGGGGCGGCTGGCCGTAGGGGCCGGGCTGCCCGGGCTGCCCGTACGGACCGGGCTGCTGCCCGTAGGGGTTCGGCGGCTGCGGGAACCCGCCGCTGGCGGGCGCCTGCCCGCCCGGCTGCTGACCGTACGGCGCCGGCTGGCCGAAGCCGCCGCTCGGCGGACCGTAGGGGTTGGGCTGAGCGGGCTGGCCGTACGGACCGGGCTGCTGCTGGCCGGGGAAACCGCCCGCGGGCGGACCGCCGAAGCCGCCGGGTCCACCGCCGGGACCGGACGGACCACCGAGGCCGACGTACTGCGCCGTCGCGGGCAGCACCGCCAGCACCCCGACCGCGGCGAGCACGATGCCGAAGATCAGCTCGAACACCACCCGGGTCCAGCCGCTGCCCAGCGCGATCAGGAAGATGAGCGCACCGATGAACAGCAGCGCACCACCGGCGAGGACCAGGTACGACGAAAGCTTGTTCTTCAGGAACAGCAGCACCGCACCGGCGACGCCGGCGAGGCCGCCGAGCGCCATCAGGATGACGTAGATCCAGGCCTGGGTCACCTGCCCGTCCGAGTCCGAGCTGGCCGAGTCCGCCGCCTGCTGGCACAGGCTCGGGTCGCCGCCCATCTGCCGGATCTGCGCCTCGCACTGCGCCACGGCGTCACTCGACCCGCTGCCACCCAGGTCACCCATCATGGTGAAGGCGAGGATGGCGCCGATCAGGCCGAGCACGCCGACGATGCCCGCGGCGATCCAGCCGAACAGCTGCTGCTGGTTGCCGCCGCCACCGGCGGGCGCGCCGTACGGCGAGCCGTAACCCGGCGGCGGACCGCCGAACCCGCCCGGCTGGCCGAAGCCCTGCGGCGGCTGGCCGTACGGACCCGGCTGCTGCTGGCCGAAGCCCTGCGGCGGCTGCCCGAAGCCACCCGGCTGGCCGAAGCCGCCCGGCTGCTGACCGAAGGCACCGGGGTTGTCGGCCGCGCTCGGCGGCGGGGCGTACGGGATCGAAGGGGGCGGCTGCACGCCAGGGGGCACCAGCTGGGTCGACTCCGAGGCACCCTGCTCGCCGGTGTTCGCGGCACCCCCGCCGCCTTCGCCCTGCTCGGCGGGCTGGCCGGGCTGCACGACCTGCGTCGGCTCCGGGGTCTCGCCGAACTGGCCGCCCGGCTGCTGACCGGGCTGCACCACCTGGGTCGGCTCCGACGAGCCGAAAGGACTGTCTTGTTGCGGCTGGGGACCGCTCGGCGGTCCCTGAGGCGGCTGTTGCCCGCCACCCCAAGGCTGGTTCGGCGGCTGCGGAGCGCTCATGTGGGCCTGTAACCCCCTTGATAAGGCTGGATGTGCTCTGGCGGCACACGCTATCGGATGGCCGGGTGCGGTGCTCGTAACGCCCCGGACGAAAAGGACGATAAATCTACCCGCGCCGGCCCGCGAGGAATCCCAGCAAATCGTGCCGGGTCACCACACCCGCCGGCTTGCCGTCCAGCAGCACGAGCGCCCCGTCCGCGCCCGAAAGCGCTTTCATCGCGGCCCCGACCTGCTCGCTGGCGCCGATCGTCGGCAGCGGCGGTGACATGTGCTGCTCCAGCCGGTCGGCGAGGTTGGCCTTGCCGGTGAACAGCGCCTCGATCAGGTCCCTCTCGATGACGGACCCGACGACCTCGGCGGCCATCACCGGCGGTTCCGCGCTCACCACGGGCATCTGGCTCACGCCGAACTCCGACAGGATCGCGACGGCCTCGGCCACGGTCTCGTTCGGGTGCGTGTGCACGAGGTCCGGCAGCGCTCCGGTCTTCGCCCGCAGCACGTCGCCGACCGTGGCGCCCGAGGTGTCGGGCGAGAGGAAGCCGAACGACGACATCCACTGGTCGTTGAACACCTTGCCGAGGTAGCCGCGGCCGCCGTCGGGCAGCAGCACCACCACGACGTCGTCCGGGCCGAGCCGCTTGGCCAGCCGCAGCGCCGCCGCGACCGCCATCCCGCACGAGCCGCCTACGAGCAGCCCCTCTTCCAGCGCGAGGCGGCGCGTGATGTCGAAGGACTCCGCGTCCGAGACCGCGATGATCTCGTCGGCGATGTTCCGGTCGTAGGTCTCGGGCCAGAAATCCTCGCCGACGCCCTCCACGAGGTACGGCCGGCCGGTTCCGCCCGAGTACACCGAGCCCTCCGGGTCGGCGCCGACGACGGCGACCTTCCCGTCGGAGACCTCCTTGAGGTAGCGGCCGGTGCCGGAGATCGTGCCGCCCGTGCCGACGCCGGCGACGAAGTGCGTGATGCGGCCTTCGGTCTGCCGCCAGATCTCCGGGCCCGTCGAGTGGTAGTGGCTCGCCGGGTTCTCCGGGTTCGCGTACTGGTTGGGCTTCCAGGCGCCCTCGATCTCCTGCACCAGCCGGTCGGAGACCGAGTAGTAGGAGTCGGGGTGCTCCGGCGGCACGGCCGTCGGGCAGACCACGACGCGGGCGCCGTAGGCCTTGAGGACGTTGCGCTTGTCCTCGCTGACCTTGTCCGGGCACACGAACACGCACTGGTAGCCCTTGCGCTGGGCGACCATCGCCAGCCCGACCCCGGTGTTGCCGGAGGTCGGTTCGACGATCGTGCCACCCGGCTTGAGCTGCCCGGACGCCTCGGCGGCCTCGACCATGCGCAGCGCGATGCGGTCCTTCACACTGCCACCGGGGTTGAGGTACTCGACCTTGGCCAGCACGAGCGGCTGCAGCCCTTCGGTGAGCGCGTTCAACTTGACCAGCGGGGTGTTGCCGACGAGATCGACGACGTGCTCGTAGTACTCCACGGGTGTCAGGCTACGTGGTCCCCGTCGCGTTGGGGTTTGCCCGCACAGGGGAAACGGGCAGGATATGGGTAAGCACGCGCTTAGCCCGACCCGAAGGAGTGTCCCGCCATGCCGGAAGCCGTCATCGTGTCGACCGCCCGCTCGCCCATCGGGCGCGCGAACAAGGGCTCACTGGTGAGCATGCGGCCGGACGACCTGGTCGTCCAGATGATCCGCGCCGCCCTCGACAAGGTCCCCCAGCTGGACCCGAAGGACATCGACGACCTGATGCTCGGCTGCGGCCTGCCGGGCGGCGAGCAGGGGTTCAACATGGGCCGCGCGGTGGCCGTCGAGCTGGGTTACGACCACCTGCCCGGCTGCACCGTGACGCGGTACTGCTCGTCGAGCCTGCAGACCACGCGGATGGCGCTGCACGCCATCAAGGCCGGCGAAGGTGACGTGTTCATCTCGGCGGGTGTCGAGACGGTGTCGCGGTTCTCGAAAGGCAGCTCGGACTCGTGGCCCGACACGCACAACCCGCTGTTCGCCGAGGCCGAGGCCCGCACCGCCAAGACGGCCGCCGAGGGCAGCGACACGTGGGTGGACCCGCGTGAGAACGGCCAGGTGCCCGACGTCTACATCGCGATGGGCCAGACGGCGGAGAACCTGGCGCGGCTGAAGAACGTGTCGCGCGAGGAGATGGACGAGTTCGGGGTGCGGTCGCAGAACCTCGCCGAGAAGGCCATCGCGGACGGTTTCTGGGCGAAGGACATCACGCCGGTCACGCTGCCGGACGGCACGGTCGTCAGCAAGGACGACGGTCCCCGCCCGGGGGTGACGCTGGAGGGCGTGTCCGGGCTCAAGCCGGTGTTCCGCCCGGACGGCCGCGTCACGGCGGGCAACTGCTGCCCCCTCAACGACGGTGCGGCGGCGCTGGTGGTCATGTCCGACACGAAGGCGAAGGAACTGGGCCTGACGCCGCTCGCGCGCGTCGTGTCGACCGGGGTGTCGGGCCTGTCGCCGGAGATCATGGGGTACGGCCCGGTCGAGGCGTCGAAGAAGGCGCTGGCGAAGGCCGGCCTGACGATCGACGACATCGACCTGGTGGAGATCAACGAGGCGTTCGCGGCGCAGGTCATCCCGTCGTACAAGGACCTCGGGATCGACATCGAGAAGCTGAACGTCAACGGCGGCGCGATCGCGGTCGGCCACCCGTTCGGCATGACCGGCGCCCGCATCACGTCGACGCTCATCAACTCCCTGCAGCACCACGACAAGCAGTGGGGCCTGGAGACGATGTGCGTCGGAGGCGGCCAGGGCATGGCGATGGTGCTGGAGCGCCTGAGCTGAGGTGCGGTGGGGCACCTCCCGGCGGGGGGTGCCCCGGCACGTCGGCTGGGCGTCCGGCCGGCGGGGCGGTTTCCTCGGGGTACCCCGGCACGTCGGCTGGGCGTCCGGTCGGGGGGCGGTTTCCTCGGGAGGTGCCCCGGTACCTCGGCTGGGCGCCCGGTCGCTGGGGCGGTTTCCGCAGGTGCCGCACCATCTGACCAGGCGTCCCATCGGTCGGCCGCTTCCCCGCAAGCGCCCCGGCACCCCACCTGACGTCTCGTCGATGGACCGCTTCCCCGCAGCTGCCGCATCACCTCAGCTGACGACCACCCGGTGGGGCACCTCCCCGCAGGTGCCCCACCGGCTGAGCTGGCGTCCCGCCAGTGGGGCACCTCCCCGCGGGTGCCCCAGCGACGTCACGCCGGGGTGCTCTCGGCCAGGCAGACGGTCGTCGCGGGCTGGGAGTACGTGATCGCGGCGCGGGCGTCGGTCCCCTGGCAGGCGGAGTCGTCCGCCTTGCCGTCGGCCACCCGCACGATCTTGACCTCGGCCGCCGGGTCTCCGCAGTTCACCCGCTTGTAGCCCTGGGTGAGGCTGGAGAAGTTGGCGAGGCACTCACCTTCGCGGGCGTTGAGCATGAGGCAGAGCTTGTACGAGCCGCGACCGCTGACGGAGTATTCATCGTAGTCGCCGGCCGGGCAGCTGGCGTTGTCGTCGTCCAGCCGCACGCCGACCTTGACGTTCGCGGCCTGGTCGCCGCAGTCCACCTTCGCGGGCTCGACCCTGTCCTTGAACTCCTTGACGTTCAGGCAGTCGCCCACCGCGGCACGGTCCACATCGGACTTGAACACGCCGAACACGCCCAGCGCGGCGACGACCAGCACGACCACCGGGATCGCGAACCGGAGCCAGAACAGCTTGCTCCGCTTCCGCGGCTCGACCGGCACGCCGGGCGGCGGCCCGAACGCCCCGGGCGCGGGCGGGTAGCCCACGGGCTGCCCCGGCGGAGGCCCGTACGGCTGGCCGGGAGGAAGCTGGCCGCCGGGAACCTGTCCGGCGGGGCCGTGGCCTCCGGCCTGCTGGCCGCCGGGGATCTGGCTGCCGGTGACCTGCCCACCGAAGGCCTGGCCGCCAGGGACCTGACCCCCCGGAACCTGACCACCGGGAACCTGACTGCCGGACCCCTGGCCGCCGGGAAGGTGATCACCGGAGGCCTGGCCCCCCGAAACCTGACCGCCAGGGGCCTGTCCACCCGAAATCTGCCCACCTGGGACCTGGCTGCCGGTGACCTGCCCACCAGAGGCTTGTCCGCCCGGGACGTAACCACCGGGCAACGGGGCTCCGGGCTGCTGGGCGGGAGGCACCTGGCCAGGCGGCTGCTGCCCGAAGGGCTGGCCGCCGGACTGCTGCCCCGGCGCCTGCTGGCCGAACGGCTGCCCAGGATCCGGCTGCTGCCCGCCTGGCGCCGCATAGGGGTTGGCGCCGGACTGCGGCGCCGAGGGATTCGGCTGGTTCTCGGACCCCGACTGCGGGGGAACGCTCACACAAACCTCACAAAGGTGAAAAACGAGTTCGTTACCTCCGCATCTAACACTGCGTGATCGCAGCGGCAGGCAGGAACAGCCGAATTCACCGGAAAAACAACAGAGGACGCTCGGTCGGTCACCGAGCGTCCTCTGCCTCTGAGGGGTGGGAACGTCAGTCGTTCTGCAGGTACGACAGCAGCCGCAGGATCTCGAGGTACAGCCACACCAGCGTGGTCATCAGGCCGAAGGCGGCGAACCAGGCCCACTTCGAGGGCATGCCTTCGCGGATCATCCGGTCGGCCATGTCGAAGTCGAGCAGGAAGTTGAACGCCGCGATGCCGATCACCACGAGGCTGAAGATGATCGCCAGCGCACCGCCGTCCCGCAGCCCCATGTTCACGCCGAACAGCGAGAGCAGCAGGTTGGCGAGCATCAGGATGACGACACCCGCGGTGGCGCCGATGATCCACTTGGTGAGCTTCGGCGTCACCTTCACCGCGCCGGTCTTGTAGACCACCAGCATCGCGATGAACACGCCCGCGGTGCCGAGGATGGCCTGCAGCGCGATCCCCGGGTAGATCATCTCGAACAGGCCGGTGATCGCTCCGAGGAACACACCTTCGGCCGCCGAGTACAGCAGCGTCATCGGACCGCTGGGCTTCTGCCGGAAGATCATCACCAGCGACAGCCCGAAGCCGACGAGCATGGCGACCAGCATCACGCCGAGCACCGGGCCCAGCGCCCTGGCGTCGGCCTGCCCCTGGGCCCAGATCGCCGTGAGAATGCCTGTGACGAGCGCGGTAGCGAGGGAGAGCCCGGTCTTGATGACGACGTCGTCCACCGTCATCGGGCGGTCGCCCGCACCGGCGGGCGCCTGCGGGGCACCGTAGCCGGGAATACCGCCCTGCGGCTGGTTGAAGCCTACGTTCGGCCCGTACTGGCCGTAGCCCGCGCCGTTGCCCACGGGCAAGCGACGGAACGCGGGGTTGCTTGTGGAACGCACCTTGATCCTCCTGGATCTCCTGGCACCTGCATCGGGTTCAACGGCGGAGGCCGCCGAGCAGTTCCCGTCGAGTAAAGAAAACTTTACCGAATTCCGCCAACGGCCCACCGGACGCTACTGCCCACCGGCGAGGCCGCCCGCGCCCAGCCCACGTCTCACCACCCGACCAGCCGCCACCTCACCCACAGCCCGGCGGCCCCACACTGCCCACCCACGGCCAACTCCAAGCCCCACCGCTCAGTCAGCGGCCTCACCCCAGGTACCCCGCCAGGCCATCTCGGCCACCCGGTTACTCCCCGCCGGACGCCAGCGACCCAGCAGCGCGGCGTCGTTCACGCCGGTCACCGCGGTAGCCCCTGCCATTCATCCGCGCCCCGCAGCCCTCTCCCACGCACCCCGGCCACCCACCCGGCCCCATGCCAGCCACGCCGGCCACCCCCAGCAGCCCGCACCAATCACCCCAGTCGCCTGGCAAGCCCCCATCACTCGCCCCGATCCCCAGCAACTCCCTCCCAAGCACCCCTTCACCCGCGCAACTCCGCCGCCCCCCGCTTCCACGCGCACCCCACTCAAGCCTCCTCGCGATCACCTCCCCCTTCCACGTCGCCACTGGTCAGCAGTACCTGCAGGTCGCGGATCAGCCGGTCCGCACCTTCCTGCCCGATCGGCGCGAGGAAGCGGCGCTCCACCCGCGCCCGCGCTTCCTCGGCCCGGTGCAGACAATCCCGGCCCGAATCAGTCAGCTCCACGACATTCTTGCGGCGATCCTCAGTGCTGCGCCGACGAACGACGTAACCCTTGTCCTCCAATCCATCGATCAGCGCCACCATCGTGGTGCGGTCCACGTTCAGCCGGCCCGCGGCCTCCAGCTGCGACATCGGGTACTCCGTCGAAAGCACGAGCAGGACGGCCAACCCCCGCCCGTCGATCCCGAACGGCGCAAGCGCTTCCGCGATCGCCGCACTCAACCGCAGTTGGGCGTGTTTCAGCAGGTAACCCACCCGCGAAAGCAACGGTTCAGGAGGCGACTCCAGCATGCCCAGAACTATACCAGACGAACTGATGGTCAGCACCACTGATTATCTGCTACAGTGACGACATGAGATTCGGCATCAAGACAAGCCCCATGCACGTGGGGTACGAAGAGATCCGGCGTGTGTGGCAGGAGGCCGACGGACTGCGGGAGATCGACGACGCGTGGTTATGGGACCACTTCCTGCCGTTGGCCGGGCCACCTGACGGCCAGGTGCTGGAGGGCTGGACGCTGCTGTCCGCACTGGCCGCCCAGACCGAGCGCCTCCGCCTTGGTCTGCTCGTGACCAGTGCCCGAGTCCGCGCGCCCGCGGTACTGGGCAAGATCGCCACCACCGTCGACGTCATCTCCGGGGGCAGGCTCGTCATGGGTCTCGGCGTGGGCGGCACCCATCAACCAGCCGGAGCCGGCGGTATCTCCGGCCAGAACCCGGCGATAGCGGAGTACGCGGCCTACGGCCTTTCGCTCGTGCCGCCCGGGGAAGGCATCGCGCGGCTCGCGGAGACGATCGAAATCATCAGGCGGATGTGGACCGAGGACGTCTTCGACTTCTCCGGTCAGTACTACAAGGTGCAGGGCAACCGCAATCAGCCCAAACCGGTCCAGCAGCCGGCCCCACCGTTGCTGCTCGGTGGCTGGGGTGATCGGATGCTGCGACTGGTCGCCGAGCAGGCCGACATCTGGAACGTCCCCGGCCCGCCGCACAACACCGTGGAGTTCGTCGCGGAGCGCTCGCGAAAGCTCGACCAGTACTGCCACGACCTCGGCCGCGATCCCGCGGAGATCGAACGCTCGGTGCAGTGCATCGTCTCCTACGAGGAGCCTGCGGCCACCCGGAAGACGGTCGAAGCGCTCGCCGAAGTCGGCGTGGGCCACGTCGTGCTGGGGCTGCGCGCCCCGTATGCCGCGGGGGTCGCGCAGTGGGTGGTCGACGAGATCATCCGCCCGTTACAGGGCTGATCAGGTAACAGCGGGGCGTGACGGTGGTTCTCACCCGACAGGGCGAGCACAATGCCCACAGGTTCTGCACGCAAGCGACGAAGGGTGGCCAGATGCCCGGCTATCTCGTGACCGGCGCGACCGGCCTGATCGGTCGTCACTTCACCCGGCTCCTGCTCGACCGGGACGACACCGAGCACGTCCAGCTCCTGGTGCGCGCGTCCTCGCGCGAGCGGCTCGAGAACCTCATCTCCACGTGGCCGCATCCGGAGAAGGTAACGCTGGTGACCGGCGACCTGTCGATGGAACGGCTGGGGGTCGACGACGAGGTGCGGGACAAGCTGCGCGGCCGCGTCGACCACCTGGTGCACCTCGCCGCGCTGTACGACATCACCGCCGACGACGAAGCCAGTATCCGGGCCAATGTGGACGGGACGCGCACAGTGCTCGACCTCGCCGCCGACCTGAGGGTCGGTTGTCTGCACCACGTGTCGTCCGTCGCGGTCGCGGGTGACCACGAGGGCGTCTTCACCGAGGACATGTTCGACGTCGGCCAGCGCCTGCCCAGTGCCTACCACCGGACGAAGTTCGAGGCCGAGCGGCTCGTGCGCCACCAGCACGAGGTGCCGTGGCGGGTCTACCGGCCGGCGATCGTGGTCGGGCACTCCGAGACCGGCGAGATGGACAAAGTGGATGGTCCCTACTACCTGTTCACCGCCATCGACAAGCTCAACCGGCTGCCTAACGTGCCGCTCGTCGGTCCGGATCTCGGGGACACCAACATCGTCCCGGTCGACTACGTCGCGAAGGCACTCGTCGCGCTGGTGACCAAGCCGAACCTCGACGGGTGCACGTTCCACCTCGTCAGCCCCGAACCGCAGCCGGTGGTGTCGGTCTACAACGCCTTCGCCCGCGCGGCCGGCGCACCGACGATCAACGTGCAGCTCGACGAGCGAGTGTCCAAGGGCATCCTCCGACTGGTGAAGCTCAGCGAGCACGTGCCTGGAGTGTCCCTGGTACGCGACGGCTTCCTCGCCCGCCTCGGCATTCCGCCCGTGCTGCTGGAGATGATCGCGTTCCCGTCGGTGTTCGCATCCGCCGCGACTCGAAAGGAACTTGCGGGCAGCGGGGTGGAGGTGCCGCGGCTCGAGGATTACGCGGACGTGTTGTGGCGGTACTGGCGCGAACACCTCGATCCGTTCCGCGCGCGGGTACACGGCAGCCGCGGCGAGCTCGACGGCCGGCGCATCATCATCACCGGCGCGTCCTCGGGCATCGGGCGAGCGACGGCGCTGAAGGTCGCGGCCGAGGGGGCGGTGCCCTTGCTGGTCGCGCGACGGCAGCACGAGCTGGAGGAAGTACGCGACGAGATTATCGCAGCGGGCGGCAGCGCCTCGGTGTACCCGGCGGACCTCACCGACCCGGAGTCGGTGACGAAGCTCGTCAAGCAGATCCTCGACGAGCACGGCCGGATCGACATGGTCGTCAACAACGCGGGGCGCTCGATCCGCCGGTCGATCAAGCTCTCCTACGACCGGTTCCACGACTACGAGCGCGCGATGGCCATCAACTACTTCGGCGCCGTGCGGCTCATCCTGGCGGTGCTGCCTCACATGTCGGAGCGCAAGTTCGGGCACATCGTCAACGTCTCGTCCATCGGCGTGCAGGGGATCGCGCCCCGCTTCTCCGCCTACGTGGCGTCGAAGGCGGCGCTGGACTACTTCAGCAAGATCGCGGCGACCGAGACCCACGGTGACGGCATCACGTTCACCACGATCCACATGCCATTGGTGCGCACGCCGATGATCCGGCCCACGAAGATCTACGACGCCTTCCCCACCAAATCCCCCAGCCAGGCGGCGGACATGGTGGTCAGGGCGCTCAAGGAACGACCGAAGCACATCGGTACTCCCGAGGGGTACCTGATCCAGGCGGCGTACACGTTCCTGCCGGGGCTGGTGGATGCCGTGGCCTACGAGGGGTTCCGCATTTTCCCCGACTCGGCCGCGGCCGGAGGCACGGGCGAGATCAAGCTCGGGAAGGGGGAACGCCATTTGTCGAAGGCCGCCACGCGGTTGATCAAGCTGACACGCGGCTTCCACTGGTGAGTCCACACTGGAGGCCACGAACGGGTGAGAGCTCCGGCGCGGACACGCACTGACCTGACGGCGTTAACACGGCGTGCGCGGGTACCTTCTTTGACATGGTTCCCGAGCGCGACAACGCCCTGCTCCCGCTGAAGCGTGACTACAACCAGGTGTGGCACGGTTTCGACCGCGGCCAGGTGTTGCAGTACCTGGACCACGTCGAGTCGCACCTGCGGCGGGTCATGGCCGATCGGGACGCGGCGATGGTCCAGGCGAACACGCTGTCGCGGGAACTGGAGAGCGCGCGGGGCGAGATCCAGCGGTTGCGCAACCGGGTCGAGGAGCTGAAGCGGCCGCCGGAGCGGATCGAGGACCTCGACGAGCGGATGCAGCGCACGGTCGAACTGGCGAACGCGCGCGCCGAGGAGATCGTGAGCCGGGCGCAGGTCGCGGCCGAAGAGCACTGGGCGTCCAGCACGGACATGTCGAGCAGGCTGCGGGAGCGGTACCAGAAGCTGATCAGCGCGTTGGAGTCGCACGCGGAGGCGTTGGAGGCCGAGCACAAGAACGCACTCGACGCGACGAAGCTCGAGGTGCAGAAGCTGACGACGGAAGCGGCTCGACGCCGGACCGCGCTGGACATCGAAGCGGAACGCAAGCGGCGCACGATCGAGCACGAGTTCGAGTCGTCGATGGCGGCGCAGCGGGCGGCGCTGGAGAAGCACATCGCGGACCAGCAGACGGCGAGCAAGAACCAGGCCGAACGCCGCATCGCCGAGGCGACGGCGGAGGCGAAGCGCCTCGTCGACGAAGCAACTGCGCGGGCGAAGCGCCTGGTGTCCGAAGCGACGGCAGCGGCGGAACAGCGCGAGGACGAGGCGAACCGCAAGGTGCAGCGCCTCAACTCGCTCAGCGAGCAGGCCGTGGCCCGACTTCGCAAGGCGAACGAGGTGCTGGCGCGGAGCAACCAGTCGCTGAGCCCGCTGCGGGAGGAATCGGTGGTCGACATGACCAGGCCGGCCCCTGTCGACGCTCCCACCAACCCGACTCCAGACAGCGACCGCGCGCTGTCGTTCGCCCAGCCGACGAAGGTGGTCCAGCCGGTGGCACCCACGGGCACTGGTTCGGCGGCGGCCGGGCAGCAACGTGCGACCGCAAGTGCCGCCGGGACGGCACGCACCGCGGGCGGCGGGCAGCAGGCTCTGGCTGGAAGCGGACAGCAGGCTGCCGCTGGGAGCGGGCAGCAGGCCTCCGGTGGGAGCGGGCAGCAGGCCTCGGCTGAAGGTGCGCAACAGGCAAGCGGGCAACCGGCCTCGGCTGGAAGCACGCAGCAGGTAGGCGGGCAGCAGCCTTCCCCCGGGATCGGGCAGCAGGCTTCGGCTGGGAGTGGGCGGCAGAGTTCGGCGCCTTCGGGACAGCAGGCGAGCGCGGGAGGCGCGGGACAGCAGGCGGCGGCAACCAACCCGCAGCCGACGGGTGCCCAGGGCGGCGGACAGCAGACCGCTACCGGTTCCGGACAGCAGGCGAGTGCGGGAAGCACTGGACCGCAGACCTCGGCAGCTTCCGCGCAGCAGGCCAGCGCGGGCGGCGCGACATCCGCGCAGCAGGCGGCGCCTGCCGGAGGCGCGGGATCCGGTCAGGGCGCCTCGCCGCACGCGCCGCTGCCTCAGCCGAGCAAGCGGAACCCGGGTAACGGGCAGGATTCGGCAGCGCCGACCAAGCCCGCCCTGCCGCCGACCAAGCCCGCGCAGCAGCCGGTCGAGCCCGCCACCTCAAAGCGCAAGTAACCGCAGGCGGGCCCTGCCTTCCGAGCGCGCGACCGGCCTGCAGGCAACTGCCGGGGCGGAAGCCATCAGCCAGTCCGCCTTTCGAGCGCGCACGACCGGCCTACAGGCAACTGCCGGGGCGGAAGCGGTTGAGCCAGTCCGCCTTTCGAGTGCGCGCTATGGCCCTACCGGCCGCCTTCGGGTGCGGGCCCACCAAGGTCGACGTGCCTGCCCAGCCTGCGCGTTACCCGCTTCACCGGCTACTGCCGGGGTGGAAGCCCGCGGGCTGAGCCAGCTCCCGAGCCTGTGGCTACTGGTCTATCGGCCGCAGCCGCGGCGGACGCACGTCTACGCCACGGGGCGAAGCTGAAGTCGCTTCACCAGGCCTGGTGTCGGCCCGTCCGGCCCTATCGCCCCGGCTACAGCTGCTCGGATCGAGCCGGGCCTCAGTCCGGATGCCGACCCCGCTCCTACCTACCCGGCCTCGGCCCGCCGCAGCCCCAGCCCGAGCCCGCCGCAGTCCCTTCCAGGCCCGGGGCCGCCGCAGCCCCCGCCAGCCCCTACCAGGCTCGGCCGCCTCGCACAGAGCCCTACCAGGCACCAGGCCGCCGAACCCAGCCCGCCGAAGCCCCTTCCAGGCCCGAAGCCGCCGCAGCCCCGGCCCCGGCCCCTACCGAGCCGCCGCCCGCCCGTCCGCCGCAGCCCCAGTCCGAGCCCGCCCAGCCCCGCCCGCCGAACCCAGCCCGCCGAAGCCCGGCCCGCCTCCGCCCCCCTACCGGGACCCCGCCTGGGGTAGGCGTGGCCAGGGGTTCAGGGCCTCCACCTGGGCGGCCAGCGCCAGCAGCCGCGGCTCTGCTGTTGGCGGGGCGACCAACTGGACTCCTAGGGGCAGCCCGTTCGGGTGGCGGGCCGCCGGGAGTGACATCGCCGGGTAGCCGGCCAGGTTCCACAGGCCCGCGAACGGCGCCAACCGCACCGAGGGCAGCGCGTTGGCGGCGCACGACCGTTCGTGCCAGCGGGTGGCCTTCGGGGGCAGCGCTGCCAGCGTCGGGGTCAGCAACACGTCGTACCGGCCGAAGAACTGCTCCGCTCGCCTCACCCACCGTTGCACCGTGCCCTCGCGGATCAGGCCCGCCGTCCGCAGCGCCCTGCCCACCCGGACGTGCGTTCGCGTCCGCGGCTGCAAACGCGCCCGCTCCAGGTCATCCGCCTGTACGGACGGGCCCGCGAACCACCGCGCGAGGATGCCCAGCGTTGCTTCCAACCCGTAATCCGGCGTCGCCCGCTCGACGGTGTGGCCTGCTGCCGCGAGGACGTCCGCGGTCCGGTCCACCGCGTCACGCAGCGGCTTCGGCACCGGGGCGTGCGTCAACGGCACCTCCGTCGACACCGCGACCCGCAACCGGCCCGGCTCACCCACCCGCGCCCACTCCGGCTGCCCCGCCAGCACCGACAACAACAACGCCGCATCCGCCACCGTCGTCGCGAGGCTGCCGTGCGCCGACATCCCGTACCACCCCGGCTCCGTCAACGGCCCCCGCCCCGGCTTGATCCCCACGAGCCCGCACATCGCCGCCGGCAGGCGCACCGAACCCAGCCCGTCCGTCCCGTGCGCCACCGGCACCAGGCCCGCCGCCACCGCCGCCGCACTGCCACCCGACGAACCGCCCGCCGTGTACTCCGGCTGCCACGGGTTCCGCGCGATCCCGGCCGGCGAATCGGTCATCGGCCACACGCACAGCTCCGGCACCCGCGTCAGGCCGACCAGCACCGCACCCGCCGCCCGCAGCCGCGCCACCACCTCCGAGTCCGAAGTGGACGGTCGCGCCTCCGTGGCGGCCGAACCCCACGACGCGTACTCGCCGGCGATCTCCGTGACGTCCTTGACCGCCACCGGCACCCCGGCCAACGGCAGCTCCGCGAGATCCGGCCGTCCCACCAGCGCCCGCGCCTCGGCCAGCGCCGCCTCCGCGCGCACCGTCCGGAACGCACCCACGACCCGGTCCGCCGCGTCGATCCCCGCCAGCACCTGTTCCGTCAACCGCACGGGGTCGAGCTCGCCCGTCCGGACCTTCGCCGCCAGCTCCGTCGCCGTCGCATCCATGACCGAACCCTAAGTCGTGCGGCGGCCCCGAACTACCCTTCGCCGCTCGCCGCGGGCGTCGTGGCCGTGCGGTCGGTGCCGAAGGCGATCCCCTTCGCCTCCTTGCCCAGCAACGTCAGCACCGTCACCACCACCAGCACGGGGATGATCGTCGCGACGAGGGCGAACGGGTAACCGTGGTGCTCGGCGAGGCTCTCCTGGATGGGCAGGTTGAACGCGGCGAGGCAGTTGCCCAGCTGGTACGTCACACCGGGGTAGAACCCGCGGATCGCGTCCGGCGACATCTCCGTCAGGTGCGCCGGGATCACGCCCCACGCGCCCTGCACCATGACCTGCATCAGGAACGACCCCAGGCACAGCAGCGCCGCGGTCTTGGACAACGCGAACAGCGGCACGATCGGCAGGCCCAGCACCGCGCAGAACGCGATCGTGTAGCGCCGCCCGAACCGCTCGGACAGCGAGCCGAACACGAGACCACCGATGATCGCACCGATGTTGTAGACGACCGCGATCCACGTCGCCGTCGTCGTGCTGAGCCCCGCACCACCGGAGGTGTGCGCGGACAGGAACGTCGGGTACACGTCCTGCGTGCCGTGGCTCATCCAGTTGAACGCGGTCATCAGCAGCACCAGGTACACGAACCGGCGGATGATCTTCGGGTCCAGCAGGATGTCCCTCACCGACGTGCGGGTCACGCGCATCTTCTGCCGCGCGGTCTCCCACACCTCCGATTCCTTCACGCGCGCCCGGATGATGAGGCTGATCAACGCCGGGATGATGCTGAGCGCGAACAGCCAGCGCCACGACAGGCCCGCCCAGTCGAGCACGACCAGCGACGCGAGCGAAGCCAGCAGATAACCGAAGGAATAGCCCTCCTGGAGCATTCCGGAGAAGAATCCCCGGCGTTTCACCGGAATCTTCTCCATCGCGAGAGCGGCGCCGAGCCCCCATTCCCCGCCCATGCCGATCCCGTACAGCAAACGCAGGACCAGCAGCACCGTGAAATTGGGCGCGAACGCGCACAGGAACCCGACGATCGAGTAGAACACGACGTCCACCATCAGCGGGACACGGCGGCCGACGCGGTCCGCCCACAGCCCGAACAGCAACGCCCCCACCGGGCGCATGATGAGCGTGGCGGTCGTGATGAAGGCGACGTCGGCCTTCTGCATGCCGAAGCTCTTCGCGATGTCGGCGTAGACGAAGACGACGATGAAATAGTCGAACGCGTCCATCGTCCAGCCGAGCACCGCGGCGATGAAGGAGTTCCGCTGGTCGGACGTGAGGCGCTGACGCGTCCCGGATGACGACTCTGCCATGCGCAAACCCTATTTCGGCACGCGCCCGGCAACCACTCGAAGCGGTGACCTTTTCCGTGCAAATCCGACAAACACCGGCAAATTACGCCGGGAATTCGGCGCGAACACCGAGCAACCGCACCGGGCGGCTGTCCTCGAAAAGGCCGAGCACGGCCAGCGCCGCCCGCTCCACCACGTCCGCGTCACTCGTCGGGGCGTCGAGGGTGATGCTGCGGGTCTGCGTCACGAAGGGCGCGAATCGGACCTTCACCGCGACGCGGGCCGCGGGACGTCCTTCGGCGACCACGTCCTCGGCGACGCGACGCGCCAGGGCGGCGACCTCGCGCGAGATCTCCGCCGGATCCGTCAGGTTCTGCTGGAAGGTCGTCTCGCGGCTGCGGGAACGCGGGACGTACGGCGTGGCGGTCACTTCGCGGTCGCCGTAGCCGAGCGCGAGCAACCGGTACCACGGCCCCATCGTCGGCCCGAACCGCTCAGCCAGCTCCTTCGGATCGCGGGCGGCCAGCTCGCCCACGGTCGCCGCGCCCAGCTCGGCGAGCTTCTTCGCCGTCTTGCGCCCGATGCCGGGCAGGGCGTCCGTGGGACGCGCGTCCATGACCTCGGACCAGTTGTCCTGAGTCAGCCGGTAGATCCCGCCGGGCTTGGCGAACCCGGTCGCGGTCTTGGCCCGCAGCCGGTTGTCGCCGATGCCGACCGCACATGACAGTCCGGTGCCCTCGGCCACGGCGCGGCGCAGCTCCGCGGCCAGCGCCTCGGGGTCTTCGGTGGTCGCGCCGATGAACGCCTCGTCCCAGCCCAGCACCTCGACGACCACCGGGAATCCCCGCAGGACCGCCATCACCCGCTCGGACACCTCTTCGTAGGCGGGCTTGTCCACCGGCAGGAACACCGCGTCAGGGCAGCGCTTGGCGGCTGTCCGCAGCGGCATGCCGGACTGGATCCCGAACTCGCGCGCCTCGTAGGACGCGGTCGCGACCACCGCGCGCTGCGTCGGATCACCCGTCCCGCCGACGACGACCGGACGTCCACGCAGCTCAGGGTGCCTGGCCACCTCGACGGCCGCGATGAACTGGTCGAGGTCGACGTGCAGGATCCAGTCCTCGGACACCTCCCGAGTATCGGGCGCGGACGGGCAACTCTCCACCGGGAACTCTTGCCTCCGGGGCCGCCCTGCACGATAGGGTGACGCCGACCGCTAGGCTGTCCTCACCCGGACGAAGGACGAGGAAGGCACGTTCCGTGACGACCGCGACCCACAGTCTCGACACCGCGTCGGGAGCGACCACGGTCGCCGAACTGCTGGCCCGCAACGGCGCCCGCGCTGACCGCGCCTCGCACCGCCGCACCCGCGACACCTCCGCGGACGGCTCCTTCGGCGGCACGCTGCCCGACTTCGAGTCGCTCGACGACACCCCGACGCAGTACCACTACGACAAGCGGACCGTGACCGCGTTGCTGGAGGTCGAACCGGCCGAGGCGTCCGCTCCCGTCGAGGAGAGCCGCCCCGCCAGGACCGGCCTCAAGATCGCGGGGCTCGCGTTCGCCGGTGCGGTGCTGGTCGGCGGCTGGGCGCTGGCGCACGCGCAGACCCAGGACACCCACGGCGGTACCGCCTCCGGCCCGGCGCCGAGCGGCACCACCCCCGAGTCCTCGTCGATCCTGCCGCCTGCCGCTCCCGTCGGCGCCCAGGTCGCGAACCTGGCTTCCTCGTCGCCGACGACCACGGCCGAAATCCCGGCGCAGCCCGTCGCGCAGCAGCCGGACAAGGGCAAGTTCAGCGGCCAGCTGCCCTCGACGACGACGAAGGCGAAGCCGAAAGCGCAGGCCAAGCCCCAGCCGGCCACGCAGGCACCGGCGCCGAAGCAGCCCACGTACACCGCACCGCAGCTGCCGTCCGGCACCTACGTGTGGCCGGTCAACCCGTACGACTACGGCAAGAACTGGGGCTACGGTGGCGGCGGAGGCCGCCACCGGCACCGCTGACGCCGCAGCCGGCTCAGACCGCAGACGAGTGCCCACGCGCTCGCCGCGGCGACGGCTTTGCGCCGCGCGTCGCGGTTCGGCAGCGTCAGCCCGAAGTTGATCGCATCGCCGACGTCGGACGCGATGCGCACACCGGTCGCGATGTCCTGGGCCTCGGGCGAACGCGCGCACGCCATCGCCAGTCCGGAGGCGACGTCCCTGGCACCGATCGCGACGACGAGGGTTTTCGTGGACCGGCTCAGCGAACCGTCCGGCTCGGCGAGACCACACGGATGGGCCAGCAAGCCGGGCCGGACGGCGATGGCCGCGCCGATTCCCACGGTCGCGACGCCGAGCAGGCGCGTGATGACGGACATCCGATCGAGATGCCCGCGGGCAGCCGGAGCCAAACGGCAGCGGGACTGAAGGGGATTCACGATCTTGCGGGCCGGGTAGCCGCCTGACATGAGGGGTGACGACCGGTTCGTGCTCGTCGGCGGCGGGCCCGCCGCCTACGCCGCTGCCCAGGCCTACCGGGAGGCCGGAGGCGGCGGTGAGGTCGTGTTGCTGTCGGCGGACACCGAACCCCCGTACGAACGACCGCCGCTGTCCAAGGAATTCCTGCGCGGCGAGGCGGGCGAGGACGAGTTGCCGCTCGCTCCCCCGCATTTCTACCGGGACCACGGGATCGAGGTCGTGCTCGACGACGCCGTGGTCGGACTGGACACGGCCGGGCACGTGGTCCACACGGCGTCCGGGCGAGAATTCCCTTACCACCACTGCCTTCTGGCGACGGGCGCGCAACCCGCGCGACCACGGATCCCCGGCGCCGTGCACCCGAACGTGCGCACGTTGCGCTCAGCCGCCGACGGGCGGGCGCTGCGGAAGGCCGCGGAAAGCGCTCGCAGCGCGGTGATCGCGGGGGCCGGGTTCATCGGGTGCGAGGCGGCGATCTCGTTGTCCCGCATGGGGGTCCAGGTGACCCTGCTGTGTCCGGACGAGTTGCCGCAGCAACGGCGGCTCGGCCCCACCGTCGGCCGGAAACTGTTGCACTGGCTCAAATGCGAGGGCGTGAGCGTGCTGACCGGCACTCGGCTGCTCGGCGTGGACGACGGCTACCGCGTCCGCACCGAGCCGGTGCCGTTGCTCGACACGGACCTCGTCCTGCTCGCCACCGGCGTCGCGCCCCGCGCGGAACTGGCCCGGCAGGCGGGGATTTCCACGACAGAGGGCCGGATCTGCGCCGACGAGCGCATGCGGACGAGTGCACCCGGGGTACTGGCGGCGGGGGACGTGGCGCTGGCCTACCACGCGGCGGCGCGCCGGCCGTTGCCCGTCGAGCACTGGGACGACGCGCTCACGATGGGACAGATCGCCGGCCGGACCGCGGCCGGGGCGGAGGCCACGTGGACGCAGCCGCCGGGGTTCCGCTCGCTGCTGGGCGAGCGGTCGCTGAAGTACGTGGCGTGGGGCGACGGGTTCGACCACGCCGAGCTGGTCCAGCACGAGGGCGAGGCCTTCACCGTCTGGTACACGCGGAAGGAGGTCGTCGTCGGGGTGCTCACGCACGACGCCGACGACGACCACGAGCGCGGCACCGCGCTCGTCCAGGCCGGGCTGCCCCTCCCCGCACAGCAGTAGGGCGGCTCCGCGCCGTTCGCTGCGGAGCCGCCCTACCCGCGGCCTCGTTCACTCATGCACCTGCGTCAGAGCAGGTGGATGCTGCCGATGTCCAGCAGGCCGCCGTCGTCATCGTCGTCGTTGTTCCAGTTGCTGTGGTGGTAGTTGTAGTGGTGGCAGTTGTAGTGATGGTGGTGGTTGTAGCCCCAGTCATCGTCGTCGCCGTTGGTGGCCCACGAGTGGGTGCTGTCGGTGCTCGCACCGTCGGGGCCGGCCGCGGTGGCGCCGTGGTGGTAGGCGCTCGTGTCGTCGGTGGCCCAGGACGTGGTGCTGTCGGTGCTGGCGCCGCCCTGGCCCGCGGCCGTGCTGCTGCTGGTGTAGTAGCTGGCGTCGTCGTGGGTGTCGGCCGAGGCGATCCCGGCGGCGCCCACCATCAGGGGGAGGGCCAGAGCACTGGCCACCAGCGCGCGGCGAATGATGCGCATGAGACAATTCCTTTCTCTGTCGGCAGACAGGGACAGGGCTCGCTCTCGCCGTTGTTCGCCCTTCTGTGAGAGCGAGTCCTGCTTTTGTCCGGTCGGACTCTTTCGTCCGGCACCAACAGCGTTACCCGTGCGCTTGCCGCCGATGCATCCCCGATCGTGTGAAGAAGCCGGAACCCCAGCAAACACGCACTTTCCGAAGGTTCTTCAGGCTGGAAAACGCAGGGTTTTGCGCATCCGGAGTTCGGCGCCGGACTCCCCGGCCGCCACGAAACCGTGCCGTCGGTACAGCGCGATGGCGCGCTCGTTGCCCGCGAGCACGAACAGCCGCACCGCCACGGCACCCTGCCCGCGAGCCCACTGTTCGACCGCTTCGAGCAGCCGGTCGCCGACGCGGTGACCCCGGGCGTGCGGGCTCACCCAGACCGAGCGGACCTCGACGACGTCATCGGGAAGCCGCAGGCCACTGGCCATCCCGGCCAGCACGCCGTCGAGCCGGGCGAGCAGGTTGAGCGCGCCCGGCAGTTCCAGCCGCTCGCGCCACCGCTGCTCACCGCCCCGGGGCCAGTCGGCCAGCCGGGACTTGAACGCGTGCGGCGCCTCGGTGAGGGCGGCCAGCCGGGCGTCCCGCCAGGCCGGCCAGTCCTCGACGGTGGCGCGGTGCAGGGTGAGCAGGGCTACTTCACGTACGAGGCGAAGGACTTCCGCACCTTGTTGACCTTCGGCAGCGCCACCGCGAGGCAGTAGCCCTGGCCGGGGTTCTTGGCGAAGAAGTCCTGGTGGTACTCCTCGGCGCGGTAGAACTCGCCGAGCGGCTCCAGGGTGGTGACGATCTCGCCCTCCCACCACTGCGCCGCCCGCTTGATGGCCGCCTCGAACTCGGCGCGCTGGGCGTCGTCGGCGTAGAACATCGCCGAGCGGTACTGCGTGCCGACGTCCGCGCCCTGGCGGTTGAGCTGGCGCGGGTCGTGCAGCGTGAAGAAGACGTCGAGGACGACCTCCGCGGGGATCACCTCGGGGTCGAACGTGACGGCGACCGCCTCGGCGTGCCCGGTGCGGCCGGTGCACACCTGCTCGTACGACGGCCCGGCGACGTCACCGCCGGTGTAGCCGGACACCACGTCCTGCACGCCGCGCAGCGTGCGGTAGACCGCGTCCAGACACCAGAAACACCCACCCGCGAGCACGAAAGTCCGCATGTCACCTCTCCTAAGACGGGAGTTCCAGGGTATCGCGCACCCGGTCGCGTGGTCGGCCGCCGACGGTGATCCACACCGCACGGCTTCAGAGCGCGGCCGCCTCCGACGCGGCCGGCTCGACGAGCCCGTGCCGGACCGCGAGCGCCGCCGCCTCCAGCCGTGAATGCGCGCCCAGTTTCGTCAGCAGCGCACGCACGTGGGTGCGCACCGTCGCCACGGAGACGCCCAGCAGCTCCGCCATGGCCACCGTCGCGTGGCCGTCGACGAGCAGCGCCAGGCACTGCCGCTCCCGCACGGTCAGCTGCCGCGCCCGCAGTGTGACGTCGCGGGGGACGCCCGGCGCGCGCCGCGGCGCGGGCAGCTCGACGAGCACTTCACCGCGCACCACGCGCTTGATCGTGCCCAGCAGGTGCTCCAGGCCCCTCGTCTTGTGCACGTACCCCGCGGCACCGGCCCGCAGCGCCGCCAGCACCGCGTCGTGGCTCGGATCGGCGGTCAGCATGATCACCTTGGTCCGCGGGCTGGCCCGCAGCACGGGTTCCACGCCTTCGGTCCGGTCCCCGCCGAAGCTGCGGTCCAGCAGGCACACGTCCGGCTCGGTGTCCCGCACCCTCGCCACGACCTCGCCCAGGCTCGCCCCCGTGCCGACGACCCGCATCCCGCGGTCCTCCAGCACCGGTACGAGCGCCTCCAGGAACACCGCGTGGTCGTCACCGCACACGATCGTCGTCATCCGCCGCCTCCAGGCTCCGGGAAGATGACCTCGACCCTGGTGCCCCGCGGTTCGCGTGCGGAGGTCCTCGTCCGCGAGGCGGCGCTGCCGGAGTTCGACGACCCGGAGGTCGTGGCCGTCGCCGGGTGCGCGGTGACCGACTGGCGCTCGTCGCGGCGCGGTGCGACCGGTTTCGTGCTGACCGCCCACCGCTCACGGACCTACGCGCTGCTGCAGCGCCTGCTGAAGTTCGGGCAGACGTGGCACCGCACCAACGCGACCCACATCGTGCCGGGGTTCGCGAGCCTGTACCGCGGCCGCGTGCTGCCGTCCATCGACATCAACCCGCCGGGCCTGGTGATCGAGGACTTCAACATGACGTTCGAGGTGTACCGGCGGCGGCTGGGGAAGGTGGGGTTTTCGCTGGGCGCGCGGGCGGTGACGCAGGACCCGGACACGTGGCGGGACTACGTGCGGCAGGTGCGGCGCTGGGCGCTGGGGTTCTGGCAGACGGTGCGGCGGTTCCGTCCCCGCTGGGACCTGTTCACGGCCATGCTCGCGGCGTACGTCGGGGAACTGGTGCTGGCCGGCGTGCTGCTGGTGTCGCTGCCGCTGCTCGTGCTGGTGCTCGTCCTGCCCGTGCCCGTGCTGCACGACCTCGTGGCGGGGTACTTCTCGCTCGGCACGGTCGGCCTCGGTGTCGTACTGCCCGACGTGCTGCTGACGGTGCTGGTCGCGGCCGTGGAGCGCCGTCCCCGCTACCTGCTCGCGGCGCCGTTCTTCCTGCCGCTGCGGATCGTCGACGCGGCGATCGCGCTGGCGGCGATCCCGTTGGCGTGGCGGGCGCGGTCGACGGGGCGGTGGAAGAGCCCCGTCCGCCGGGGCGCGGAGAGCGCTGCCTAATGTTTATGTCAAGCAGCGGTAGCCGTGGTGTGTCGGTAGTCGGCCTGGTAAGGCTGGCGGGTGCGCAGGAGCGCGTAGAGGACGTT
>NZ_FORP01000013.1 GCF_900114035.1 Amycolatopsis sacchari
CCACGAACCACTTCGCGAACGGGGCACCGGACCAGTCCAGCACCCGGGACCACTTCGTGTCCCACGTCAACCGCTCCGCCTGCTCCGCCCAGAACACTTCCCGGTCCGCCATGCCCGGCAGCTTCGCCCGCCGACGTTGGCGGCACGTTGGTACCCGTCCGGCCGGGTAGGTGCGCCGGGCCCGATCGTCCGGCACCATGAGGACGGTTGTGCGGGTGAACGAGACAACGGAGTCGGGACATGGCAGAGCGGAGTGCGCTCCACGAGCGCCGGGCGGTGCTGGAACGCGAATGGGCCCGCTGGGTGCCGGCCAGGGCACGCCCGGAGACCCGGGAGCTGCCCAGCGAGGTGGCCGCGTCCTGGGCCCGCTCACTGTCCCTTGTGGACCCGGCGCGGGACAGCGCGCCCGCGTCGGGTGACGAGGTGCGGGCCCGCTGGCGTGAGTCGCCGCTGCGCGGGCCGGTCACCGAACTGGCCGACGAGCTGCGCAGCATCGCCGACGACGCCGGGTTCGTCGCGGCCGTGACCGACGAGTCCGGCACGATCCTGTGGACCTGCGGCGGCCGGGTCATGCGGCGCCGCGCCGAGCAGGTGAACTTCGCGCCGGGCGGCCGCTGGGACGAACCTGACATGGGCACGAACGCGTTGTCGCTGGCCTTGCGCACCGGGCGGCCCAGCAAGGTGTTCTCCGCGGAACACCTGGTGGCCGCGCTGCACGGCTGGGTCTGCTACTGCGCGCCGATCCGGGACGCCAGCGGCCGTCAGCTGGGGGTGCTGGACCTCTCGACCACCTGGGACCGCTCGCACCCGCTGGCCATGTCCACGGTGCGTACGCTGGTGACCGCGATCGAGTCACGACTGCACTCCGCCCCGGCCGCCGCGCCGGGGCTGCGGCTGTCCTGCCTCGGCCCCGGCCACGCCACGCTCGACGGCTCCGCGTTGCGGCTTTCGCCGCGCCAGCTGGAGGTGCTCACCCTGCTGGCGCTGGAGCCCGCCGGGTTCTCACCGGAGGCGCTGCGCGAGGCTCTCTACGGCGATCTCCCCGTCACGATCACCACGATGCGGGCCGAGGCCTCGCACCTGCGGCGCCTGCTCAACGGGGCGCTCACCAGCCGCCGTTACACGCTCACGACACCGATCGACTGCGACGCCGCCGATGTGCTGACCGCGCTGAAATCCGGCGACACCGCGACGGCCGTGCACCGCTACACCGCACCCCTGCTGCCCGCCTCCGACGCACCGGGGATCACCCGGTGGCGTGACCATCTGGAGGTCGCCGTGCGGGAGGCGGTGCTGGCTTCGGGCAGCGCGGACCTCGCGCTGCGGTACGGCGAACGGCACCCGTTCGACCTGCAGGTCCACGAGTACGCCCACAACCTGCTCGCCCCCGGCGACGGGCGCCGGGGCATCGTCGCGGCGCGGGTGCGGGACGCGTTGCGGGACTGACGCCAACGTTCCGCCAACCTCCGCCGGGCACGGTGGCACCCATCACACCGACGTGATCGAGTGAAATGGAGTGCTTCCATGGCCTACGCCAAGCCCGGTGCCGACGGCAGTGTCGTCAGCTTCGCCGCGCGGTACGACAACTTCATCGGCGGTGACTGGGTCGCCCCGGCCGAGGGACGCTACTTCGGGAACCCGTCGCCGGTGGACGGCAAGGTGTTCTGCGAGGTGGCCCGTTCCTCGGCGGCCGACATCGACCGCGCGCTGGACGCCGCGCACGCGGCCGCCGCCAAGTGGGGTGCCACGTCGACGACCGAGCGCGCCAACATCCTCAACAAGATCGCCGACCGCATGGAGGAGCACCTCGAAGAGCTGGCGGTCGCCGAAACCTGGGAGAACGGCAAGCCGGTGCGGGAGACGCTGGCCGCCGACCTGCCGCTGGCGATCGACCACTTCCGCTACTTCGCCGGCGCGATCCGCGCGCAGGAAGGCAGCATCGCCGAGATCGACGCGGACACCGTCGCCTACCACTTCCACGAGCCGCTCGGCGTGGTCGGGCAGATCATCCCGTGGAACTTCCCGATCCTGATGGCGACGTGGAAGCTCGCACCCGCGCTGGCCGCGGGCAACTGCGTGGTGCTCAAGCCCGCCGAGCAGACCCCGGCGTCGATCCTCAAGGTCGTCGAGCTGATCGCCGACCTGCTGCCGCCGGGCGTGCTCAACGTGGTCAACGGGTTCGGCGTCGAGGCGGGCAAGCCGCTCGCGTCCAGCCCCCGGGTGGCGAAGGTCGCGTTCACCGGCGAGACCACCACCGGCAGGCTGATCATGCAGTACGCCAGCGAGAACATCATCCCGGTCACCCTGGAGCTGGGCGGCAAGAGCCCCAACATCTTCCTGCCCGACGTGACCGACGCCGACGACGACTACCTCGACAAGGCCGTCGAGGGGTTCGTGATGTTCGCGCTCAACCAGGGCGAGGTGTGCACGTGCCCGTCGCGGGCGCTGATCCACTCGGCGATCTACGACGAGTTCATCAGCCGGTGCCTCGAGCGCACCAAGGCGATCAGCGGCGGCAGCCCGCTCGACCCGGCGACCATGATCGGCGCGCAGGCGAGCAACGACCAGTACGAGAAGATCCTGTCCTACATCGACATCGGCAAGAAGGAGGGCGCCGAGGTCCTCACCGGCGGGGGTGCGCGCGAGGTGGCCGAGCACCCCGGCGGCTACTACATCGAGCCGACGATCTTCCGCGGCACCAACGACATGCGCATCTTCCAGGAGGAGATCTTCGGCCCCGTCGTGTCGGTGACGACGTTCGACTCGGTGGACGAGGCGCTCAAGATCGCCAACGACACGCTGTACGGGCTGGGCGCCGGGGTGTGGACGCGGGATGTCAACACCGCCTACCGGCTGGGCCGCGGCATCAAGGCCGGTCGCGTGTGGACGAACTGCTACCACGCCTACCCGGCGCACGCGGCCTTCGGTGGCTACAAGAAGTCCGGGATCGGGCGGGAGACCCACAAGATGATGCTGGAGCACTACCAGCAGACGAAGAACCTGCTCGTCAGCTACTCGGCCACCAAGCTCGGCTTCTTCTGATGGTGCGGCGGGTCTCGATGACCGGGGCCGCCGCGGCGCTGCTGCGCCGGCTCGTCGAGCAGCACGGGCCGGTGATGTTCCACCAGTCCGGCGGCTGCTGCGACGGCAGCGCGCCCATGTGCTACCCGGAGGGGGAGTTCCGGGTGGGCGACTCCGACGTGCTGCTCGGCCACGTCGGCGACGGCACGCCGTTCTGGATGAGCGCGGACCAGTACGCCTACTGGCGGCACACGCATCTGACGGTGGACGTCGTCGAGGGAAGGGGCAGCGGGTTTTCCCTGGAAGCGCCCGAAGGCGTGCGTTTCCTGATCCGTTCCCGCCTGCTCACCGACGAAGAGCTGGCACTGCTGGAAAAGTGAACACAACCGCGAAAAGGGCCCGGACGCTCGTCCGGGCCCTTTTTCTTTTCGTGCCACCACATCCCTGTCCGAAAGGACGGGCTTTCCCCCGCCACCAAGGCGTTCCTGCCCTCCCGTCGAACAGTTCCCGCCGTACCGGCCCCTGGTTAGCGTCGGGAGTGCGCGTCATCACAGTCGCTCTCGCGCAGGAAAGGACGGACCGGTCATGCAGGTCGACGAACTACTGAAACCGTTTCCCATCAAGGAGTTCCACCCGTTCCCGCGCGCGCTGCTCGGGCCGGGCGCACACGAGATGATCGGCCCGGAGGCGCTGAAACTGGGCTTCCGCAGGACGCTGGTGATGACGAGCGGGCTGCGGGGCTCGGACATCGTGCACAAGATCACCGAGTCGCTGAAGTACCACGGGCTGGAGGTCGTGGTCTACGACAAGGTGGAGTCCAACCCCAAGGACTACAACGTGATGGACGCGGTGAAGCTGTACCAGGAGCACAAGTGCGACAGCTTCGTGTCCATCGGCGGCGGCTCGTCGCACGACGCGTGCAAGGGTGCGCGGATCTCGCTGGCCCACGACGGGCGCAACATCAACGACTTCGAGGGGTTCAACAAGTCGGAGAACCAGAAGAACCCGCCGCACATCGCGGTCTCCACGACGGCGGGCACGGGTTCGGAGACCTCCTGGGCCTACGTCATCACCGACACCACCACCGACCCGGACAACCCGCACAAGTACGTGGCCTTCGACGACGCCTCGGTCGCCACCCTCGCGGTGGACGACCCGGTGCTGTACTACGACTGCCCGGTGGACTACACCGCGCAGTGCGGGTTCGACGTGCTCGCCCACGCCTCGGAGCCCTATGTGGCACGCCTGAACTTCGAGCCGTCGATGGGCAACGCGCTGTACGCCACCAAGCTGGTGGCCGAGCACCTGCGGACGGCGGCGTGGAACCCGCAGGACCTGTCCGGGCGGCAGGGCATGATGTACGCGCAGTACATCGCCGCGCAGGCGTTCAACTCCGGCGGCCTGGGCATCATCCACTCGATCTCGCACGCCGTCAGCGCGTTCTACGACACCCACCACGGGCTGAACAACGCGATCGCCCTGCCGCGGGTGTGGGCGTTCAACCTGCCCGTCGCCTACCGCCGCTACGCCGACCTCGCCGAGATGATGGGTGTGGACACCAGCGGCATGACGGTGGTCCAGGCCGCGGACGCGGCGGTGGCCGCCGCCATCCGGCTGCTGCGTGACGTCGGCATCCCCGAGCGGTTCACCGACATCCGCCAGGACACCTACTCGAAGAACCGGCTCGGGCAGGGCCCGACGAAGTTCTACCAGCGCGCGTCGGTCATCAAGGGCGACGACGGGGACATCGACCGCGTCACGCACCACGTCCTCGGCGACGCCTGCACCCCGGGCAACGCCAAGGAGTGCACCTTCGAAACGGTGCGCCCGGTCGTCGACCACTGCTTCAACGGCGACCTGGACGACCTGATCAGCTGAGGATCCGCCGGGGGCGGGCGCGGGCCCGCCCCCGGCACCGCGACGAAGGAGGGCGTGACGTGGGCGCACCGGCGTTCGATTCGGTCGATGAGGCCGCGAAAGCACTGGCGGCACAGGGTTATCTCACCGACCGGCGGCTGGCGACGATGGTCTTCCTGCTCACCCGGCTGGAACGGCCGGTGCTGCTGGAGGGGCCGGCCGGGGTGGGCAAGACCGAACTGGCGAAGACGCTGGCCGCCGCGACCGGTCGCCGGCTGCTGCGCCTGCAGTGCTACGAGGGGCAGGACGAGGCCAGCGCGCTCTACGAGTGGGACTACGGCAAGCAGCTGCTGTACACGCAGCTCCTGCGGGAGAAGATCGGCCAGCTCGTCGCCGACGCGCCGGACCTGCACGAGGCGGTGGACCGCATCGGCGCGCAGGAAAGCGTTTTCTTCTCCGAACGCTTCCTCGCCGCGCGCCCGTTGCTGGAGGCCGTGCGCTCGGAGGAACCCGTGGTGCTGCTGATCGACGAGATCGACCGCGCCGACGAGGCGCTCGAAGCCGTGCTGCTGGAAATGCTGGGGGAGTACCAGATCTCCGTACCGGAACTCGGCACGTTCACCGCTCGCAACCGCCCGTACGTCATCCTCACGTCGAACAACACGCGCGATCTGGCAGCGGCGTTGAAACGGCGCTGCCTGCACCTGTTCCTCGACTACCCCTCGGCCGAACGTGAACTGGAGATCGTCCGCAGCAAGGACACCGGGCTGCCCGACGCGCTGGCGCGTGAGCTCGTGGCCGTCGTGCGCGGGTTGCGGGAGCTGGAGCTGCGCAAGTCGCCCAGCATCTCCGAGACGATCGACTGGGCGCGCACGCTCGCCGTGCTGGGCGTCGGCGAGCTGACCGCGCCGGTGCTGGCGGACACGGTGTCGGTGGTGGTCAAGTACGACAAGGACCTGCGCAAGGCGCTGGAGGCGCTGCCACGTCTGCTCGGCGCGGAACTCGAAACTCCGGACGTGCCAACGGAACCCGCGTCGCCAAAGGTCAGCGCGGACCGGGGGAGCCGGTCGTTCGCGCGCCCGAAGTCGCGTTAGGAGCGGTGGGGTGGAAGCCAGTCTGCACCGGTTCGCGCGGTTGCTGCGCCTGCGGGACGTCCGGGTCTCGGTGTCGGAAGTGCTCGACGCGCTCCGCTGCGCGGCCGCGCCCGGGGTGCTGGCCGACCGGGGCGTGCTGAAGGAGGCGTTGCGGGGCGCGCTCGTCAAGGACCAGCGGGACGATCCGGTGTTCGAGGAGCTGTTCGACGCGTTCTTCGGGCTCATCCGCCTCGGCTCCGCCGAGCAGCGGCCGGGTGCGGAGCCGGGGGAGGGGCAGCCGGGCGACGGTGAGGTGACGTTGTCCGAGGGGGCGAGCCGGACGACGCAGCGGGGGCTGACGCCGGGCAAACCCGCGGACCTGCGGGACTTCTTCGACCCGGCGGACCTCGCCGAGCGGTACAACCTGCACGAGGAGGAGAACAAGATCGAGCTGGCGTCCGTCACCGACGAGATCGTGTTCGACAAGGACAACGTGGTGACCGGAGGGGACGGCTACCACGTGCAGGTCGACGCCGAGCGGCTGCACACCGCGGCTCCACCCGGGCAGCTGACGACGCAGCCGGGCGCACCGATGGACTCGACGCTGTCGCTGGCCGAGCACGACGCGCTGCTCGCGTGGCTCGACCGGGTGGAGGACGCGGGTGGCGACGAGGAGGACGCGGCGGCACTGCGCCGACGGCTGGCGGGGGTGCTTGCGAATCTGCCGGAGGCGCTGAAACAGCACGCCGAAGCGTTGCTGGAGCTGGAAAGGGAGAGCGCGGAGCCCAGCCGGGCGGCGGACGTGGCGCGGGCGGGGGAGAGCGAACGCGCCGAGCTGGAGGAAGCGTTGCGCAGGCTCGCCGCCAGGCTGGGCGGGGCGCTCACCTCCCGCAGACGGGTTTCCCGGGCCGGGCGGGTGGACGCGGGGCGGACGATGCGACGCAACATGCGGTTCGACGGCATCCCGTTCAGCCCGGTCACGGTCCGGCGGGCCGAGGACCGGCCGCGCCTGGTGGTGCTCGCCGACGTCAGCCTCTCGGTGCGGGCGACCGCGCGGTTCACGTTGCAGGTGGTGTACGGGCTGCAGGACCTGTTCGCGCAGGTGCGGTCGTTCGCGTTCGTCGACGGCATCGCCGAGACCACGGAGCTGTTCGCGGAGCACCCGCTGGAGCGCGCGCTCGGCCTGGTCTTCGGCGGGGACGTGCTGGACGTGGACGCCGGCTCCGACTACGGCAGGGCCTTCGGGGAGTTCCTCGCCGAGCACTCCTCCGCGGTCACCCGCCGCACCACGGTGCTCGTGCTGGGGGACGGCCGCGGCAACGGCAACGACCCCAACCTCACCGCGTTCGCCGAGATCACGCGCCGGGCGAAGGAGACCATCTGGCTCACCCCGGAGCCCCGCTACTCGTGGGGGCTCGGCGGCTGCGACCTGCCCGCCTACGCCGAGTACTGCCGCCGCGTGCGCGTGGTCCGTGATCTGTCCGGTTTGGACCGGGTGGCACTCGACCTGGTGGCGCGGTGACGGCCGTGCTGGACCCGCTCGGGTCGTACCCGGCGGGTCAGTACCTCGACGACGTCGTGCGAGTGGTGCGCGCCGAGGACGACGGCGGGCCGGCGGTGGTGCGGACCGAGCACTTCCGGCTGTCCCGCGCGGGACGCCGGATCGAGGTCGCGCACCGGCTTCGCCCGGAACAGCTCGACAACGGGCTGACCGGGCTGCTGATCGACGAGCTGTTCGCCCCGGGCTGGCTGTGCGGCCAGGACGTCTTCGAGCGGGTGTTCACCGGCGTCGTGCGCAGCACCCTGCCCGACCCGCGGCAGGCGTGGTGCACCTTCTACGCCAACACGCTCGCCCACCTGCGCGAACCACGCCACGCGCCACCGCTGATCGCCGGGATCGCGCCCGTCTACTCGCGTGTGCTGAGGCTGGTGCGGCCCGGCAGCGTCCTGGACCTCGGTTCCTGCTTCGGGTTCCTGCCGCTGCTGCTCGCGCAACGGCCGCGCACCACCGTGACCGCCTCGGACGTCGTGCCGGGGACGATGCGGGTGCTGGACACCGTGGCCGCTGACCGCGGTGTGCCGCTGCGCACCCTGGTGTGCGACGCCGCCCGCGTCCCGCTGCCGGATTCCACTGTGGACACCGTGACGATCGTGCACCTGCTGGAACACCTGCCACCTGTCGAGGGCGAGGCGGTGCTGGCCGAAGCGCTGCGGCTGGCCCGGTCCACCGTGGTCGTCGCGGTGCCGTTCGAGGACGTGCCGAACGCCGACTACGGGCACGTCCGCCGGTTCGACCTGGCGACGCTGACCGAACTCGGCGCGGGAACCGGCTGGCGCGCGCGGGTGTCAGCGTTCCACGGCGGCTGGCTGGTGCTGGACCGGCCGCGTCAGAGCAGTCCGCGCTTGCCCGCCTCGTAGACGGCCTCCGCGCGGCTGGACGCGCCGATCTTGCGCAGGACGTTGCGGACGTGGAACTTGACCGTGGTCTCCGAGATGTACAGGCGGGCCCCGATGTCGCGGTTGCTCAGCCCGCGGGCCAGCAGTTCCAGCACGTTCTGCTCGCGGGCGGTCAGCACAGGCTCCTCGCGCGGCGTGCGGATCGAGCGGACCATCGCCGAGGCGGAGCGGGAGTCGAAAGCGCTTTCCCCGCGTGCCACCGCGCGGATCGCCGACACCAGGCCCGTGGTCTCCACGTCCTTGATCACGTAGCCGCGCGCGCCGCGGTGGATCGCCTCCACCACGAGCGCGTCGTCGAGGAACGTGGTCAGCACCAGCACCCCGGTCTCCGGGTGCCCGGCGGCCAGCTCCGCACACAGGTCGAGGCCCTCGGTGTCGGAGCCGGTGGACAGCTTGAGGTCCAGCAGCACGATGTCCGGCCGCGTGCGGTCCACCACCGCCCGCGCCTCGGCCGCGCTCGCCGCCTCGCCGATCACGGTGAGGTCGTCCTCGCGGTCCAGTATCGTCCGCAGCCCCTGCCGCACGATGGCGTGGTCGTCCACCAGCACGATGCCCAGCGTCCGCTGCCCGGTGATCATCCGGCCTCCAGTGGCAGCGGGATCTCCAGCAGCACCTGGATCCCGCCGATCCGGGAACGCCGGATGGCCAGCGTTCCGCCCAGTTCCTCGGTCCGCGCGCGCATGTTCGCCAGCCCGCGGTGCGTGCCGGCCAGGTTCGTCGCCGACGCCAGGCGCAGTGTCCGGCGCAGCTGCCCGGGGTCGCCGTCCCCGTCGTCGGAGATCGACAGCCGGATCCGGTCGGGCAGGTACCGCAGGCGGATGCGCGCGCGGGTGGCGTTGGTGTGCATCACGGTGTTGAACAGCGCCTCGCCGGTGATCCGCAGCAGCGAGTGCTCGGCCTCGCCCGGCAGCGGCACCGGCTCGCCGAGCACGGTGACGCCCACCTCGAGGTCGGTCGGAAGGTGCACTGTGGACAGTCGTTCGAGGAGCACGGGCAGCGAGCCGGGCGGCTCGGATTCGTTGTGGTGCAACGCGTAGATCGCGGCCCGCAGCCGTTCCACCGCGTGCCGGGTCAGCGCCTTGGCCTCGGTGAGTTTCTCGCGCACGGCGGCGAGGTCGGCGTCTGGTTCCGTCAGGTCGCTGCGGCAGATCTCGATCATCATCCCGGCGGAGAGCACGTCCTGGGTGACGCTGTCGTGCAGCTCCCGCGCGATCCGGTGCCGCTCGTCGTCCAGCGCCTGCCGTTGCATCACCCCGATGAGGCGGCGCTGGGTCTCCTGGAGTTCGGCGTTGCGCGCCGCCAGGTCGCGCGCCTGCTGCTCGGCCGCCTCGGACAGCTGCTCGGTGCGGCCCCGCAGCCGCATCGTGGCGTGCACGAGGAACGAGTTGTGCAGCGCGACCGCCGCCTGGTTGGCCAGCACGCGCAGCACCGCGAGATCGGTGTCGGCCACCTCCATCCCGGCGGCGGGCCGGGCGGCGATCCCGCCCACCGGCTCGCAGTCGAGCGTCATCGGCACGCGCACTCCGCTTCCGGTGGGTTCACCGGCCTCCCACGGTCTCGTCCGCAGGATCCGCAGGTGCGCCAGCGCGTCCGGCGGGAACAGCCGCTCGTCCTCCACGAGGTTTTCCCCAGCCAGCAACAGGAACCGCGGCCGGGCCGCGCGCAAGGCGCCATCGGCGAGGGCGAACAGCAGCCAGTCGGCCTGCACGTGGTCCGCCGCCGCGCGCACGACCGCTTCGACGAGCGCCCGCGGTCCTTCCCCGGTGCGCACGAGGGCCCGCGAGATGCGGTCGAGGGCGCCCACGGCGCGCTCCAGCCGCTCCGCGGTTCGGACGTACTCGGGGTAGTAGGACCGTTTGCCGGATCGCACGCCGGTCAGCGCGCCGAGGTAGTCGTTGGCCGTCATCGGTCTACAGCGCCTGCCGGAACAGCGCGGCGATGTCGGCGGCGTTCGCCGTGCGCGGGTTGGTCGCCAGGCACGCGTCCTGCAGCGTGGTGCGGGTCAGGGTGCCGATGTCGGCTTCGGTGACGCCCAGCGCGGCGAGCCCGCGCGGCACCCCCACCGCGTCGGCCAGCTCACGCACCCGGCACGCGAACGACTCGGCGACCTCGGCCGCCGACCTGCCCGCGACGTCCACCCCGGTCGCCGCGGCCAGCGGCACGAACCGCTCCGGGTCCGTGGCCGCGTTGAACCGGATCGTGTGCGGCAGCAGCACCCCGTTGAGCACGCCGTGCGGCGCGTCGAGCAGGCCGCCGACCTGGTGGCTCATCGCGTGCGTGATACCGAGGATCGCGTTGGTGAAGGCCATCCCGGCCTCCAGCGCGCCCTGCGCCATCGCGATCCGCGGTTCGGCGGCGGCGGGGTGGACCATCGTGTGCAGCAGGTTGCGCGTGATCAGGGTGGCCGCGTGCAGGGCGTGCTGGTCGGTCAGCGGGTTGTGCGCCCGCGACACGAACGACTCGACGGCGTGGGTGAGCGCGTCCAGGCCGGTTGCGGCGTTCAGCTCGTCGGGCATGGTGGTCAGCAGGCGCGGGTCGACGATCGACACGTCCGGCACGAGCGTGCGGCTGATGATCGTGATCTTGGTGTGCTGGGTCGTGTCGGTGACGACCGCGAACTGCGAGACGTCGGCGCCGGTGCCGGACGTGGACGGCGCCATGACCAGCGGCGGGATCGGCTGCACGACGCGGTCCACGCCCGCGTAGCCGAGGATCGTGCCGCCGTTGCCGGACAGGATCGCCACGCCCTTCGCCGCGTCGATGCACGAGCCGCCGCCCACGGCGATGATCACGTCCGCGCCCGCCGCCGCGTACTGCTGGTAGGCGGCCTCGATCTCGTGGTCCTTCGGGTTGGGCGTGACGCCGGAGAACACCACCGGCCGCAGCCCGACCAGTTCGAGGTGGCCGCGGGCCTCCTCGACCCAGCCCGCCTCGATCAGCCCGGGATCGGTCACGAGGAACGGCCGCCGGGCGCCGACGCGGAGCGCGGCGTGCCCGAGCTCGGCCAGCGAGCCGGGGCCGAACACGATCTCGGGGACGTGGAACTTCGCCAGCTCCGCCGGTGCGCCCGCGGCGGCCCCGCACGGTCCGGTCAGCGGTTCGGCCTCGTCGAGGGCTCTGCGCGGCACGGCGACCTCCGGCGGTTCGCGGTCACCGCGTCCTCGCGGCGACCGGTCCCACCGTACGGCACGACGGCGGCCGTCGAGAACACCCGCGGCCCCGGTGCCGGGCGGTTTCGGCAGGTCGGACAGTCGTGGCATGACCTCGCTCCTCGTCGGGCCGACGCTACCGCCCCGGGGAGGGCGGGACACCTCTCCGCGCGGGCCGGCCGCCCTGTCCGATCGGACGGGCAGGTCTTCCCCCCGAGCCGGTTTTCCCTAATACTGACACCCGGTGCCAAAATAGGGAAGGACGGCCGGGACATGGCGAGCACGAAGGACTGGTTCGAGACGATCGCCGAGGCGCAACGGCGCGCGAAGAAGCGGCTGCCGCGCTCGGTCTACCTCGCGCTGGTCGCCGGTACGGGGAAGGGCCTGACGACCGCCGACAACGTCGCCGCGTTCGACGAGCTGGGGTTCCTGCCGAGGGTCGCGGACCTGCCGGCGAAACGCGACCAGGCGACCACCGTGCTGGGGCAGGACGTCTCGCTGCCGGTGGTCATCTCCCCGACGGGCGTGCAGGCGGTGCACCCGGAGGGCGAGGTCGCGGTGGCGCGGGCCGCGGCGGCGGCGGGCACGGCGATGGGGCTCAGCTCGTTCGCCAGCCGGTCGATCGAGGACGTGGCGGCGGTCAACGACAAGACGTTCTTCCAGATGTACTGGGTGGGCACGCGGGACCAGCTGCTCGCGCGGGCCGAGCGGGCGCGCAAGGCCGGGGCGAAGGCGCTGATCGTGACGCTGGACTGGTCGTTCGACTCGGCGCGGGACTGGGACGCGCCGATGATCCCGGAGAAGGTGGACCTCAAGGCGGCACTGCACTTCGCGCCGGAGGTGCTGCGCAAGCCGCGGTGGCTGTGGAGCTTCGCGAAGACCGGCAAGCTGCCGGACCTGACGACGCCGAACCTCGCCGCCGAAGGGGAGGCCGCGCCGACGTTCTTCGGCGCGTACGGGCAGTGGATGGGCACGCCGCCGGTGACGTGGGAGGACGTGGCGTGGCTGCGGGAGCAGTGGGGCGGCCCGTTCGCGGTGAAGGGGATCATGCACCCCGACGACGCCCGGCGCGCGGTGGACGCCGGCTGCACGGCGATCTCGGTGTCCAACCACGGCGGCAACAACCTCGACGGCACCCCCGCGTCGATCCGCGCCCTCCCGGCGATCGTCGACGCGGTCGGCGACCAGGTGGAGGTGCTGCAGGACGGCGGCATCCGGCGGGGCTCGGACGTGGTGAAGGCGCTCGCGCTGGGCGCCAGGGCGGTGCTGATCGGCCGCGCGTACCTGTGGGGCATGGCGGCCGCGGGCGAGCGGGGCGTGACCAACACCCTGGAGGTGCTGCGCCAGGGCATCGACTCCACCCTGCTCGCCCTCGGCAAGGCCAGCGTCCACGAGCTGAGCCGTGAGGACCTCGTCATCCCGGACGGGTTCGCGCTTCACGGGTAGCCCGGGGCCGGTGGTCGGTGCGTGATGACCACCTTGCCGAAGTGCGTTCGCTCCGGGAAGTAGGCGAACGCCGCGGGGGCCTCGTCGAACGGGAAGACCCGGTCGATGACCGGTCGCAGCTCGTGGCGGCTGATGACGCGGTTCATCCGCTCGAAGTCGCCGCGGCTGCCGACGGTGATGGTGCGCAGCGTCGCGCCGCGGTTCAGGAACTCGGTCAGGTCCATGCCCTCACCCGGGGCGAGGTTGCCGACGAGCGAGATGCGACCGCCGTGAGCTCGCGCACCCTGGCGCCCCACTCCGGCGTGCCGGTGTAGTCGATGACGTCCGACGCGCCGAGGGCGCGCAGGCAGGGGAGGGTGGCCGCCTCCTCGAACGACAGGCGCCCGGGTACCGGGACGAGGCTCTGTTCGCCCACCGTGCGGTACTCGGTCAGCCATCCGTCGAGCTGCACCCCGTAAAGCTCGCCCCACCCGCCCAGCGAGCCGTAGAGCCAGTTCGGGTGGAAGGTGCCCATCACGCGATCCCCGGCTGGAACCGGGTGACCCCGGCGCCGACTGCTTCGACGACGCCCGCACCGTCGGAGAGGGGCACACGCCCGGGTGGCACCGGCCGCGAATACCGTCCCTCGACGATCGGCAGATCACGGGCGTTGAGTGAGCTGGCCTGCACCCGCACCAGCACCTCACCCGCCGCCGGCGCGGGCACGGGACGTTCCTCCGCGACCACCGGGCGGCCGTCGCCCCGCACCTGGAACATCCGCGCCGTTCGCGCTGGCTCATCGGGTCCACTTTGGACCAACCGGAGCAGCTGTCCACGAACGACTGTTCCTGGTCCGGGCGGGCGTCGAGTTCGCGCTGCAGGACGAGCAGGGCCGCGCACTCGCCGACTGTGACTCGCCCAGGAGTCCGCGGCCAACGCGCTCGGCGCCGGGTTCGTCACGAGCCGCCTGTCCGACGTGCTGTTCGTCCAGGCGTTGCGCGCCGCCTGCAGCGACGTGGGCAGTGGGACGATCGGCTGGCTCGCGGCCCTGCGGGATCCTCAGCTGGCCACGGCGATCCACGAACTGCACGTGAACCTCGACCACCCCTGGGCCGTCGAGGCGCTGGCGCGTACGGCGGGCATGTCGCGCTCCGCGTTCGCCGCGCTGTTCAAGGAAAAGACCGGAGACGCGCCGCTGGGCTACCTCACGGCCTGGCGCCTGTACCGGACCAAGACCCTGCTGCGGGACACCTCCCTGAGCGTCCAGGAAATCGCCGTCCGGGTCGGTTACCAGACCGGCACCGCGCTGAGCCGTGTGTTCCTTCGCCGGGAGGGCGTCACCCCGGGCGCCTGGCGGAAGCGTGGTCAGGGCTCGCACTCCGCGGTCCCGACGCCCGCTTTGCCGTAGCGAGAACGAGCGCTCCTTGACAACCCGCTTGCGACGGCGTTTCATAACAGTGTCACAAAACCTTGTTCCGGAGGTAGCGATGTCCGAGATCTTCCCTGGCCGCTGGACCGCCCGGCTCGACTCCGGGAGTCCGGACGACACGGGCGTGGTGCTGTTCCTGATCGGCATGCGGGTCAACAAGTGGTGGCGCGTCGACCAGTACGTGTGGGTGTTCCTGGCGATGGCGCGGATGCTGCGCCACCTCGCGGAGCACCCCGAGGCGGGGATGATTCGCGCGCGCAACTGGCTGGGCCGCACCACGATGCAGGTGGGGTACTGGCGCAGCCTGGAGCACCTGGTCGCGTTCGCCGCCGACAACGACGCGCCGCACGCGCCCGCCTGGCGGCGCTACTACCGCCGTGCCAGCCAGTCCGGCGCGGTGGGCGTGTGGCACGAGACCTACCTGGTGGGCCCGGGCTCCTTCGAGGCGATCTACGCGAACATGCCGCTGTTCGGCCTGGCCGAGGCGGTGGGGCACGCCAAGGTCGACCGCACCACGTCCAGCTCCCGCCAGCGCGTGGCCCGCGGACGCGTGTCCCGGCAGACGGCGGAAGCCCACGCCGCCCGCTGAGGGTCCGCGCGTCAGCCGATCCTGCGCAGGAACTCCGGTGGCACGGCGGCGGTCAGCCACACCCCGTTGGCGCTGACGCGGAATTCGTGACCTTCCCGGCTCATCGCACCCGCGTCGACTTCCAGCACCACCGGTTTCCCCCGCCGCGAACCGACCCTGACGGCCGTCTCCCGGTCCGGGGAAAGGTGCACGTCGTGGCGGTTCATCGGGCGCAGGCCCTCGTGGAAGATCGCGGACAGGAAACGTTCGACGGTGCCGTGGTACAACACGGCCGGCGGCGTGGTGGCGGGCAGTCCGAGGTCGATTTCGACGCTGTGGCCCTGGTTCGCGCGGATCCGCTCACCGGTCGCGTCGAACGCGAACCGCTGTTTGTCGTTGCCCGCCACCACTTCTTCGAGATCGGCGCGCGTGATCCTGACCCCGTCCCCGCGCAGTGCGGCGAGCAGGGACCTCACCTCGACCCAGCCGCCGGGGCCGAGGGTGATGCCGAGGGCTGCGGGATCGTGGCGCAGGTGCCGCGCGAGGCGCTTGGAAAGCTTGACCATTTGCCGGTTGTCCATGACCGTTCCATTGGTTCATGGCCAAGCCTGCTCGCGCAAGCGGAATTGCGGCCGGCAGGCGGCGCCTACGGGGAATTGCCTTCGCGCAGGGCGGCGGCCAGCCATTCCTGGACCGCCGCCGTCCGGTCCGGGTCCGGCTTGGCGGTGCCGTTGATCGTCGCGACAAGCGTGCTGTACCGGACTACCAGGTGCATCCCGGTCATGCGGGATCGCAGCGCCGCCGCCCTGTTCCGGTCGAAGCCGATCATGCTGCGGCGGGCCTTGTCGAGGTCGTGCTCGCCGGTCATCGCGGCGAGGAAGTCGGCCGAGCTGGCCGCCATGCGCTCGGCGATCTCCCTGGCCCGCGCGGAGTCCGCGGGTGCGCCGCTCTCCCGTACCGCCTGTGCCTCCCGGTAGAGAGCCAGGTGCTGCCCGGCGCGGTCCAGCATTTCCGGCGTGGCCATCAGCTTTCCCTGTTCCGTGCCGAAAACGCGGTGGTAGTAACCGCGCACGGCAGTGCGGAACTCCTCGTCGCGCACGAGCTCGGCGAGTTCGATCCAGGCTTCGAGCTGCTCGGTCGACGGGTCCTCGGGCAGGTGCGGCCGCTGCTGGTACAACCGCTCGACGTAGCCGGGGTGGACGTCCAGCCCGTCGGTCACGAAGTCCCAGAACTCGGTGATGAGCCGCTCCCGCTCGTCGTCGGACATCGACACCAGCTTGTGCATCAGGCTCACCTGCTCCGCCGTGGTGTGCTGCCGCACGATGGTCCGCAGCACGGCGCGGCGCGCCCGGAACTGCCGCAGCTGGTCCTCCACCAGCCGCAGGTGGGTCACGGCCAGGTCGTGCAGGGTGGTCTCCGCCGCCAGCACCCCGCGGATCTCCTCCAGGCCGGCGCCCAGGTCGCGGAGGGTGCGCACGAGTTCGAGCCGGGCGATGGCGTGCACGTCGTACTGCCGGAAGCCGCCCTCGCTGAGCGCGGTGGGAGCGACGACGCCCTCGTCGGCGTAGAACCGGATCGCGCTCACGCTGAGCCCGGTGCGGCGGGCGACGTCCCCGATGGGGTAGAGCTCGTTCATGCCGGCCACTATGAGATCTCAAGCGGCTTGAGAGTCAAGGACCGACGTACGAGCCTGCCCGTTTCGTCCCAGTACAGCTCCGGCCAGTTCGGCGGGAGTTCCCACGCGGGCAGCAGATCCGGGGTCACCAGCAACTCGTCGATGACCAGTTGTCGCCTCGCCCGCTCGCTGACCGACGGGCGGCGCGCCTGCTCGGCGAAGGTCGCCACCTCGGGCATCGCACCTCCGAACCGGGGAAGGCGGTCACCGGTCGCCGGCGGGCTCCTGGGCCGAATAGTAGCGGGCGAGGGGCAGGAAGAGCTCGTCGACGATCGAGCGGATGCGGTCCGGCGGCACGGCTTCGAGGTCCACGAGCAGGTCGTGCCGCACCAGGTCGAACGGCAGGGCGAGCACCGCGGGCGGCACCCGCTCCAGGTCGATCTCGCCGCGGTCGTGCGCGCGCTGGTAGAGGGTCGCCACCCGGGACAGCCGTTGTTCGCCCAGGATCCGGTCGCGGACCTGGCCCGGGGTCAGTCCGGGACCGGTGAGGAGTCCCGAAAAGGCCGTGGCGATGGCGATGGCGAAGAAGGCGGCGCGAGCCCGGCCCATGCCGGTCAGCGCGGTGACGAGGTCGTCGCGCAGGCTGCCGGTGTCGGGCAGGTCGACCGGATGGCTGATCCGGTGGTGCTCGAGTGCCGCGAGCACGAGTTCGTCCTTGTTCGCCCAGCGGCGGTACAGCACGGCGATGCCGGTGCCCGCCCGGGTGGCGACGGACTCCATGGTCAGCTTCGCGTAACCGGCTTCGACCAGTTCCTCCCAGGCCGCGCCCAGCAGCGCGGCCTCGAGTGCGGGCCCGCGCCGCCGTTGGCGGGGAGACGGGCCGGGGGAGGAGCTCACGGCTCCCATTATAAGGAAGGGTTGCATCTCTTACCAGCCGGGCCTACTCTCGTAGGAGAGGGATCCAACTCTTATAAGGGGAACCAGGGGATGAGCACTGTGACGGAGACGGGAACACGCGGCGTTTTCTTCGCCAACGCGAGGATGAACGCGATGACCCGGGCGATGCTCGGGCGCGTGTACACCGGTGCGGCGGACACCGGCGAGACCTTGACGACGATCGACCGCATCACCGACGGCGACCTGGAGTCGTGGGTGAGGGAGTGGGAGGCGACCGCGGACCGCGTCGCGGCGATCGGCGACGACTGCGTGCGCCGGGGGCACCGGATCAGCGGCCGCAACGCGCTCCTGCGTGCCGCGACGTACTACGCGGTCTGCGTGATCGTGGCCGATGGGTGCGCGGAGCCCGAGGCCGTCCGGAAGCGGACCTTCGCCGCGTACCGCCGCCGCTGGGAGCAGTACCTGAGCCTCCTTGACAACCCGCCGCGGCCGCTGGAGATCCCCTACGAGGACACGACGATGCCCGGCTGGTTCTTCGCGGCGCCAGGGGAAGGACCGAAGCCGACGCTGGTGATGGTCAACGGAGCCGACGGTGCGGCGAGCTACCTGTGGCCCGGCTACGGTTCCGAGGCGACGCTGCGTGGCTACAACGTCGTGGTGTTCGACGGGCCGGGGCAGCAGCGCATGCTGTTCGAGCGGGGCGTGCCGTTCCGGCCCGACTGGGAGAACGTCCTCACCCCGGTCGTCGACCTGACACTGGGTCTTCCGGACGTGGACCCGGAGCGGCTCGTGCTGTACGCGGTCAGCCAGGGCGGGTACTGGGCCCCACGTGCGCTCGCGTTCGAGCACCGTTTCAAGGCCGCGGTCCTCGACGACGGCGTGGTCGACGTGTCGGCGGCCTGGCACGCCATGCTGTCGCCCGAGCAGCGGGAATCGCTGGCCGCCGGGGACCGGGACGGCTTCAACGCGGCGATCGAAGCTCTTCCGGCGCGAGTCAAGTGGAACCTCAGCTGGCGGGCTCACCCGTTCGGCTGCCCGACCTTCTACGACACGTTCGTGGAAGCGGCTCGCTACCGGATCACGCCCGAACTCGCCGCGCGGATCACGACACCGGTGCTCATCGCCGACCCCGACCAGGAGGGGTATTTCGCCGGGCAGCCCCAGCGGCTGTACGACATGATCCCGGGGGAGAAGGTGCACGTCCGCTTCACCGAAGCCGAGGGTGCCGCCGGCCACTGCGAGCCGATGGCCCGCTCCCTCGCCGCCCAGCGCTTCTTCGACTTCCTCGACGACCACGTCGGTCTCACCGGTTCGAAATGAGCCGGTCCAGCACTTCGGCGGGCGTGGGGCAGGCGCGGATCTGATCCCGCACCTGCTCGGCGGCCTGCCGGTAGCGGGGATCGGCGAGCACCTCCGTCGCGGCCGTCCCCGCGGCGCCGGTCTCGCTGATCACCCGCGCGGCTCCCACGTGCTCGGCGCGCGCGGCGTTGAACGGCTGGTCCGCCATGAACGGCTGGATGACCAGCGGCAGGCCGGCCGAGAGCGCACTGAGCACGGTTCCCGTGCCTCCGGCCGACACCACCACGTCCGCGGCGCCGAGCAACTCCGCGAGCGGGGTGAACCCGACGTGGTGGACGCGCGGGTGCGCGACGAGCTCCGCGGGGAGGTCATTGGTACAGACCACGTTGAACCCCGCTCCGGACAGCGCGGCGGCGAGCCCGGTCGCGACGCCGGGGTCCGGCAGGGTGGTGCCCAGGGTGAGCAGCGCGGTGGGTAAGCCGGGGTCGGCGAAGGAGGCCGGTCCGGGGGCCGAATCCGGGCGCTGGTAGGGCTGGAACCGCACCGGGTGGCGGTCGGCGGGCCAAGGGCCCGCGTGCAGCAGCTCCGGATAGGGGTCGAGGTAGGCGAGGCGCGGGGACGCCCGCAGGTCGTACTTCCGCAGCTCACTCGCCCACCGGTGGTCGAGCGCTTCGTGGAAGGGCGCCGGCAGCCCGCCGGAGATGCCGTGCGCGGCCCACGGGACCGCGAGTGCGGCGGCGATCATCGGTCCGACGAAGTCCAGGGGATCGCACAGCACCAGGTCCGGCGCGAACTGCCGGGCCCGCTCCAGGGCCGGGGGGAAGGTCATGTCCACCCGGGTGCCCGCGAACATCTCGGCGGCCTCGGGGCCGGGGGCGGTCCAGTCCCTGCCGAGGCGGCGGACGGTCGTCTCGCGCTGGACCCGGATCGACGGTCCCGCGACCAGCACGTCGAAAGGGGCCACCAGGTCGCGGAGGTCCATTGAGGACAGAACGGCGACGTCGTGGCCGGCGTCGCGGGCCGCGGTGGCCATCGGCAGCAGCGGTAGCAGGTGGCCGGCGACGGGCACGGCACTGATCAGCAGGCGCATGGGGGAGGACCGTAGCACCGATGCGTGCGAATCGCACGCATCGGTCGCGGCCTATGCTCGCCCGGTGGACGACGACCAGGCCGACCGGCTCCAGCGGGTGCTCAACCAGCTCATGCTGCCGCGGAACCGCAACCGGCTGTGCGCGCCGGTCATCGCCGCGGCGCCGGTCAGCCTCGATGCGCAGAGCTATTTCCTGCTGATCACCCTGGCGCGGCGCGGCCCGCTCTCCGCGGCGCAGGCGGCTGATGCGATCGGGATCGACCGCTCCGGCACCAGCCGCTACGCGGACCGGTTGAGCCGCGAAGGTCTGCTCTTTCGGGAACCCGATGCGGCCGATCGGCGGGCGAGCCTGCTCTCGCTGACTCCTGAGGGCCGCCGGCTGGCCGCCGAGTTGAACGAGGTGCTGGCCCGGAACGTGCGCTCGATGATCGGGTCCTGGCCGGAGGACCGGCTGAACGTGCTCATCGAGGGCATCGAACTCCTCCTTGGCGAGTCCTAGCCGCGGTCCCAGAACGCGCAGTCGTGCGTGGCGGCGAAATCGGTCTCGGTGCCGGGAGCGGGTGGCAGGAGTGATTGCACCCGCTGGCTGCCGTCGCCGAAGGACGGCCAGCGCGGGGTGCCCGCAGCGGTGGGCGACCCGGTCTTGGCGAAGTTCGTCCAGTACGTGCGCATGACCGTCGCCAGCTGCTGTTGCTGCGCCGACAGCGTCTTGGGGTAGGCGGCGTAGGGCAGGCCCAGCAGGTACTGGAGTTCGGACGCGTGCGGTGCGCCGTACGGGAAGCCCGCCGGGGGCAGGAAGTCCTCCGGTGCGTTCTCGTCGTTGAACTCGTAGGCGAAGGTCGGCACGAAGCGTGCGGCGGACCGGTCGATCGTCAGTGCGGGGCAGGCGAAGACCGCGTCCGTGCCGACCGCGCCGAGCGCGAGGGCCGGGCTGGGGTAGGCGGTCAGCGGGTACCGGGCGGCGACGGCCGCGGCGCGGGCCGGGGAGACCCCGAGGGCGGCGGAGATCATCGCCTGGTAGTCGGCCGCCGTGACGGGCCGGCCCGCGAGCGTGCTGCCCGCCACCATCAGCCGCCATTCGTCGTGGTTCGTGCCGTTGAGGATCGGGACGTGGTTGAACAGGCCGGTGGCCAGGGCGGTCCCCACCGGCCGCGGCAGCACCTCGGTGTCGAGGTTCGGGCGGTACTCGGTGGCCTCGTCGGCCAGGATCGTGGAGACGGGCAGGGCGCGCAGGCACGCCGCGCTCTGGTCGGCGCAGCCCGCCTTGGCGGCGAAATCCGTTCCCGCCGACTCGGCCGCCGCGAGCGTCGTCTGCGTGGTGTCGTAGGAGCCGCTCTCGGCGATCGCTCGCTCGAACAGCCCGGCCGCCTGGGGTGAGACGACCTGTGCCAGCGCGGACGCCCCGCCCGCGGACTCCCCGAAGATCGTGATGTTGTGCGCGTCCCCGTGGAAGCCGGAGATGCTGCCTCGCACCCAGCGCAGGGCGGCCTGCTGGTCCATGAGGCCGTAGTCGCCCGACTGGCCGCGTGCGTCGGCCAGTGCCGGGTGCGCCAGGAAACCGAGCGCGCCCACCCGGTAGTTGATCGTGACCACGGTGACGCCGTCGGCCACCAGTGCCGCGGGGTCGTAGAAGCTGCCCGCTCCACTGTGGAACCCGCCGCCGGGGATCCACACCATGACCGGGAAACCGGAGCGTGGCGGCTTGCGGTGGGGCGTGTAGATGTTCAGGTACAGGCAGTCTTCCGCCGTGCTGGGCCGGCCGAAGGGGCCCGTGGGTTGCGCGCAGTCGGGCGCGAACCGCGTCGCGTCCCGTACACCGGACCACTTCGAGGCCGGCTGCGGCGGCTGCCACCGCAATGCACCGACCGGCGGTGCGGCATACGGGATGCCGAGGAACTCGTCGACCGGCCCCGCGGCGAGGCCGCGGACCGGGCCGCCGCTGGTGTGGACCACCAGGTCGTCGGCGGCCGCGTGCCCGCTGGACGCGGACGTGAGCAGCGCGCCCAGGGCGGTGCCCAGGGTGACCAGCACGGCCGCCAGCCGGGCGGTCCGTCGTGCGAACATTTTCGGGCTCCCGTCTTCACAGGGTGGCGAAGAAGTTTTCGGCCGCGTCCTGCACGCGGTCCCGGTCGCCGGTGGCGAGCAGGTCGAGCAGCAGGCCGCGGATGGTCGCGATCACCAGGGTGGCCCTGCGCGTCGCCGTCGCCGGGTCGGTGCCGGGGCCTTGGGCACCGGTCAGTGCGTTCATCCAGTCCGCGACGACGTGCTCGAGGAAGTCCGGGAACTGGTGCGGCGCCTGCAAAGCGCGGCCGTAGACGGCGAAGAACAGTCTGAATTCCGCTGCCCGCCGGGGTGCGGAGGTCCGTGCCCACACCGCGCGAGCCGCGGTCGCGAGGTCGGGCTGCTGCCCGAGCGCGTCGCCGGTGGCGGCGAAGATGCGTTCCCGCAGGCGTTCGAGGACCTCCTCGAGCATCTGTTCCTTCGAGCCGAACCGGTGCACCAGCGTGGTGGGTGACACGCCGAGGGCGGTGGCCAGTGGCCGCCAGGACACTTCGGAGAACCCGTGCTCGACGGTGTAGTCGACCACCGCGTCCAGCAACTCCGCCCGCCGTTGGTGGTCGACCGGTCTGCCCGCCACGCCGCCTCCCGGTATTCTAGGCTTGAATTTCTAATACAGACGTTCAAAGAATAGGAGCAGACCGGTGCCCCCGTCAACCGTGGCGCAGGCCACCAGGCGTCACCCCGGCGGGAGGTCAGTCCACAGGGGACAATGGACGCTCGCGGAACGTCAGAGCAGGCGGCCGAGCGCCGAGGCCTGGGCGCGCAGGACCGGGAGGTAGCGGCGGCGCATCTCCTCCATGGTCACCCGCGCCACGAACACGCTGGTGCTCATGGCCGCGTGCACGCGCCCCGCCGAGTCGACGACCGGAACCGCCATCGACCGCATGCCCAGTTCCAGCTCCTCGTCGGTGACGGCGAACCCTTCCGCGGCGGCCGCCTCGATCCGGTCCCGGATCTCCGGGATCGTGGTCACCGAATGGGGAGTGGTCCTGCGTGGTTCGCAGGTGCGCAGGTACCGCTCCCGCTCCTCCTCCGGCAGCCCGGCGAGCAGGACGCGACCCGTGGCCGACGCGTACGCGGGCAGGCGCGCGCCCAGCCGCACGCCGGTGGACACGATGCGGTGCACCTCCGCCCGCGCGACGAACAGGGCGGTGCCCTCGTCGTAGACCGCGAGCGACATCGACTCGCCCAGCTCGTCGCGGCCGGCCTCCACGAAGGGCCTGGCGAGCGTCGGCAGCGTCGCGCCTTCCAGGTACGCCTCGCCCAGCCGCATCATGCGCGGGGTGGGGCGGAAGTAGCGGTCCTCCTGCACCAGGTAGCCGAGCTCGGTCAGGGTCAGCAGGCACCGGCGCGCGGCGGCGGGGGAGAGCGACACCGCGCGGGCGGCCTCCGTCACCGTCATCTGCGTCCGCTCCGCGCCGAACGCCTCGATGACGGCCAGCCCCTTGGCGAGCCCGGCCATGCCTTCGGACGGTGGGGACGGGCGGGTCCGGTCGTTCGCAGGCCTGGTGTCCGAACTCATGTGCGCAGTCTAGCCACTTCTTCGGTATCCGAAAACCGCCGGGTTTCAGAGCTTCAGCAGGGCCTCCGCGTTGCGGTGGCAGATCTTCGCCCGGTCCTCGTCGCTGATCGGCGCGTTGTCGATGAACTCCACCCCCTCGGAGTTGAGCTCGAACGGGTAGTCCACCGCGAACAGGACGCGGTCGATGCCCACCGTTTCCACGGCGCACAGCAGGGCCGGGTCCGAGAAGTGCCCGCTGGTGGTGATGTAGAAGTTCTCCCTGAGGTAGTCCAGCGGTTCCTTGCGCAGCGTGGTGCCGAAGCTGGCGCGCTTGAAGCTCCGGTTCAGCCGCCACGCCATGTACGGGATGTTCTCGCCCATGTGCCCGAGGATGAGGTTGAAGCGCGGGAACGCGTCGAAGACACCGCTGAACAACAGGCGCAACGCGTGGGTGCCGGCCTCGAACGCGAAGCCCCAGCTCGGCCCGAGCAGCTCCGGGTGACCTTCGAAGATGCGCAGCTCGTCCGCCTGCTGGGGGCGCACCGGGTGCAGGTAGAGCGGCACGCCGAGCGCCTGCGCCCGCTCGTAGACGGGCCAGAAGTCCTTGTGGTCCAGGTAGCGGCCGCACGAGTGACCGTTGATCATCGCGCCACGCAGGCCCAGTTCGCGCACGGCGCGTTCGAGCTCGTCGGCCGCGGCGGCCGGGTCCTGCAGGGGCAGGACGGCGAAACCGGCGAACCGGCCGGGGTGCGCGGCCACCCGGCCGGCGAGGTAGTCGTTGGTCGCCTGGGCGGCCTTCACCGCCGTGGCGGCGTCCGGCTCGGCCTGGATCCCCGGCTGGCGCAGGGACAGGACCTGCGTGGTGATGCCGTTCTCGTCCATGTCCCGCAACCGCTGCTCGCCGATGTCGAGCGTGTGCCCCAGTACGTACTCGACGTGGCTGGGGTCGATGACGAACTTCGAGCCGCGGGAGTAGCGGTCGTAGAGCTCCTCGGTGACGAAGTGCTCCTCGAGCGCGATGCGTTTCATCGAGACCTGCTTTCGGATAACGAACGAACCAACGAATATCGAAAAGTACAGCAGGCATCGGCAACAGGTGTCAAGGCGCGGGCTCTTGTGGTGCACCAGGCACTATCGACGCGCGGTGCCCTCTTGACACATCGGGTTAAGCTGAGGAATCCGTTCGGTGTTCGAAGAGAATTTCGCTATCCGAATACCGGCGATCCCGGAAGGACTGTCCCATGACACCACGGCGTCTCACCGCGAGTTCCCAGATCTTGTTGCTCCTCGGCTTCCTCGTGCCCTTCGTCGTGTCCGGGTTCCGGGGCATGCCGATGGGAGCCAGTCCGGTGGCGCTCGCGGCGAGCGTCGTCCTCTGGGTCGCCGGTCTCGTGGTGGGGTACCGGGCGTTCCAGGCCCGGCGGCCCGCCGCCGAGCGGGGCTGGCGCGGGGTCTGCGCGTACGTCGCCGGCACCTCGGCGACCTGGCTCATGCTCGGTATCGGAGTCGGGTTCGTCTACCACCCGACCGTCTCCCACACCTTCGTCGGCACGCACTTCAGCTCGATACTGGCGATCACCCTCGTGGTGATGGGGGTGCAGATCATGGGCCGGGAGTGGCTGGGGGTGGCCCGCAACCTCCGCGCCGTGTCGGTCGTGGTCGTGCTCAGGTGGCTCGTCATGCCCCTGGTCGGCTACTGCGTTTCCTTCGTCGCCTTCCGGTTGCTGCTGCCCGCGCACCTGGCGGACGACCTCGCGATCGGCATGATCCTGCTGTGCACCTCGCCGACCGGTGCGGCCTCGAACAGCCTCACCCTCATCGCGCGCGGCGATCTCGCGCTGTCGGTTTCGGCCACCACGGTCAACGTGCTGCTCGCGCCGTTCCTGCAGCCGCTGCTGGTGAAACTGTTCGTCGGCAGCAGCACTTCCGTGGACGCCCACGGGATGTTCGTCGACCTCGCCACGACGGTCCTGGTCCCCGTCGTGGTGGCGAGCATCTTCGGCACGCTGTTCCCGAGGGTCGTCGAGGCGGTCAAACCCGTGCTGGGGCCGCTCGCCGTGCTGTCGCTGGCCTGCGTGCTCACGGGAACCGTCTCCAAGGGCACCGCCACCATGCTCAACAACCTCTACGTGCTCGGTTACGTCGCCGCCGCGTGCGTGGTCCAGGGCCTTGCCGGGCTGTCGCTGGGCTACTTCATCCCGAAGTACCTGCGGTTCACCACCGAACAGCGCATCGCGTCGTGCTTCGAGGTCGGGGTGGAGAACGCCGCGATCGCGCCCGCGCTGGCGGCCAGCTACTTCGGTCCGCTCGCGATCGTGCCGGCCGTGGTGTACGGCAAGACCCAGAACCTGCTGGCGGTGATGGTCTTCGCCCGCCGGTTCCAGCGGCGCGACCAGCCGGGCCGGGAGGCTCCGACGCAGCGGGTGCCGGACTCGGCGGTGGCCGACTGACCTCGCCGACCTACCTGCCCGCTACCTGCTTCACCGCCTCGGTGAAGCTGAGGGGCTGACGCGGCAGGATGCGCTGGATGGGGCCGGGGTCGCCGACCGAATCGGTCTTGAGGCCGGCCAGGAAGGCACGCAGCGAGCCGCGGGGCATGCGGCTCACCCGCTCGATCAGCGGCGCGGCCATGGCGAGCGGCCACCGCGGGAGGTGGAGCTTCACGGTGCGGCCGCGCCCGAGCACGCCGGCGGCCAGGTCGACCATCTGGTTGTAGCTCAGGATTTCGCTGCCGCCGACGTCGAAGGCCTGGCCGAACGTTTCCGGCCGGGCCAGCGAGCCGACCAGGTAGTAGGCGAGGTCGGTCACGGCAATGTGCTGGAAGCGCTGTCTGCCGTTGCCCAGTATCACCGAGACCGGGTTCCTGGCCTGGCTCATCAGGACGCCGAACCCCCGCCCGCCGGTACCCACGATCATGCCGGGGCGGAAGACCGTCACGTCCAGGCCGCTGTCGAACAGGTACTGCTCGGCCTTCCAGCGGCCCCGCGTCCACGGGTTCTCGGCGTCGGGTCTGACGCCGAGGAACGTGACGTAGACGAGCCGTCCGACGTTGTTCGCCCGGCACCCGGCGACGATGTTCCGCAGGCCCTCGAGTTCGGTTTCGACGAAGTCGGCCGACGCGTCCGTCCCGCGCGCCCGGGGGAGCAGCGTGTGCACGCACACGACGACGGCGTCCATCGAATCCAGCGCCCGCCCCATGGACCCCGCGTCGGTGATGTCGCCCTTGACGACCTCGCAGCCACGGGCGGCGAGGTCCTCGATCGCCTCGGGCCTGCGGGCGACGCAGCGCACGCGGTAGCCCTTTTCGAGCAGTTCGCCGACCGCGTGACGGCCGACGAACCCGGACGCGCCGATCACGAGCACAGACGAGATGTCTCTGGCTTCCATGATGGCAGCGTAGGACTAATTGGCAGTCGCTGTCAAAATGAAGGTAGCGGTCATATTGACACCGGTCGGGTAAGCTCGGCGGCGTGGAGGACGAGGAACGCAGGCCGCTCACGCTGCGCGAACGGTCCCGGCAGATGGCCGGGCGGGAGATCAGCGACACCGCGCTGCGGCTGTTCACCGAGCAGGGCTTCGAGCAGACGACGATCGCGCAGATCGCCCGCGAGGCCGGCGTCTCCCAGCGGACGCTGTTCCGCTACTTCGGCACGAAGGAAGACCTCATCGGTGGCGACGAGGAGATGTTCGCGGCGGTCCTGGTGGACACCGTCCGGAGGCAGCCCGCCGACGTCTCCGCCTGGACCGCCCTGCGCGCGGGCTTCCTCGCCACGCTGTCGTCCGGCCGGCCGGACCAGCTGCTCGAACGGATGCGCGTCATCCTGGGCACCGCGTCCCTGCGCGCCCGCTTCATCGAGAAGCGGCTGCGCATGCAGGACGCGCTGTTGCCGGTCGTCGAGGCGAGAATGGGCATCGAGGACCCGGGCCCCGACCCGCGCGCGCGTGCGCTGATCGCCGCGGCCGCCGCCTGCGCGGACGCGGCGCTGGAAACCTGGGTCGCCGGCGACGGCCGCGCCGAGATCAGCACGCTCTTCGACCAGTGCGCCGCCGTGCTCCGCACCGAGTGCGGCTGAGTTCTCAGCGCAGGAAGCGCGTGGCAGGCATGGGCGGTTCGGCGGCAGCCGAACCGCCTGTCAGAGAGAACACCTGACGGTCGGCCCGGTCGAATTCAGGCCAGTCCGGACGTCCGGAGCGGGCGAACTCGATCCAGCGCCCGTGCACGGAGTCCGCCAGTTCCTGGGGGCGGGCCATCCCGAGGACGCCGTGGGCGCCCCGTGCGGCGTCCAGCGTGTCGAAGACGAACGGCAGCTCCACCGCGTGTGCGGCACCGAATTCGCCGCCCAGTGCCGGTGAGCGCCAGTCGAACTCGCACACCCAGGAGCGGCCGGTGTGCACCTCGGCCGTCCGGCGTGCCATGGACCGGAACATCAGGTCGGTCAACGCGCGGGCGAGCACGTGGCCGGGCTTGTGGCCCGGGTCGTCGAAGCCGTAGGCGGTGAGCGCCTCTCGCGCGCGTGCCAGCCCCCGTTCCAGGAACAGCACCGCCGTTTCCCGGTCGATGGTGTCCCGCAGGCCACCGGGCACGAGGAACAGGTTCGCCTCTTCCGCGTTGGTGCTGATGAGAAGGTCCACATCACGTCCCGCGCCCTGGCGGAGGGCGTCCAGCGGCGGCACCGGCAGGACATCGTCGCCGTGTACGGGCAGGAACCGCGTGAGACCGAAGCTGGGGTCCGTGCCGCTGGCGTCGCGCAGGTCGATCCTGGCTTCGGGGGTCATGATCCACGCCTGTGCTTCGAGCATCCTCTCGACGCTCACCGCCAGGAAACCGTCCCGGTCCGGGGCGACGCCGAGGTAGCGGGCGGTTTGCTCGGAAACCTGGCGCAGGAGCGCTTCGTCGCGGCTGGCGTACGCGTGCCCGCTCTGGCAGATCGCGCGGTGGAAGAGCCCTCGGGCGAGGGGAGAGGTCATCAGCGCGGCCACGCAGTAGGCGCCTCCTGATTCGCCGAACATCGTGACGTTGTGCGGGTCCCCGCCGAACTGGTGCGCGTTCCGCGCCACCCACCGCAGTGCCGCGATCATGTCCCGCAGCCCGAGGTTGGTGGGCACCCCGTCCAGTGGCAGGAACCCTTCGATGCCGAGACGGTAGTTGATCACCACGCAGACGACGCCGTCACGCGCGAAGGCGCGCCCGTCGGTGACCGGTGCGTCCTTGCTTCCCGCGACGAAGCTGCCCCCGTGGACGAACACCATCACAGGAAGTGCCGCCGAGGCTCGCACCGGAGCGAAAACGTTGAGGGTCAGGTAATCCGGGCCCGCAACCCCGGAAGTCGCGGCGAAGGGACCGAGGGCGATTTCGGACGGTGGGGGAGGGTTCTGCGGCGCTGACGGACCCGGCCGCGTGGCGTCCCGGATCCCGCTCCACGGTTCGACGGGAGCCGGTGTCCGGAAACGGCGCCCGTTCGTCAGCGGTGCGGCGTAGGGCAGGCTGTAGAAGCACTGCACGCCTTGCGCCACAACACCCTCGGCCGTCCCGTCGGACAGCCGGACGCGGATCCTGTCCGAGGTCATGGTGCTCCTTCAGATCGTGAAACCGCCGCCGCAGACGAGGGTCTGGGCGCTGATGTAGTCGGATTCGGGCAGGCACAGCAGGTACACCGCACCGGCGGCCTCCGCCGGGGTGCCCGCGCGGCCGAGCGGGATCTGCCGTTCCATCGTGGCGAGCAGGTCCGGGTTGACCCCGACCCGGATCTCGCGGCCCGCGACGTCGATGGTGCTGCCCTCGTCGGCGGTGGCGTCGGTCAAGCGCGTCCTGATCAGTCCGAACGCGACGGTGTTGACCGTGACGTTGTACCGGCCCCACTCCTTGGCGAGTGCCTTCGTCAGGCCGGTGACGCCCGCCTTCGCCGCGGAGTAGTTGACCTGCCCGGCGCTGCCCCCGAGCCCCGCGATCGAGGAGATGTTCACGACCTTCCGGCACGGCACCGGCTCGCCGTTCTCCTTCGCGGCCTTGACCAGGCGCGAGATGACCGGCTGCGCGGCGCGCAGGATGCGGAACGGGGCCTTGAGGTGGACGTCGAGGATCGCGTCCCACTGCTCGTCGGTCATCTTCTGCACGACCGAATCCCACGTGTAACCGGCGTTGTTGACGATGATGTCCAGCCCGCCGAAGGAGTCCGTGGCGGCGCGGACGAACCGGTCGGCGAAGCCGTCCTCCGTGACGCTGCCGGCGCACGCGACCGCCCTTCCCCCGGCCGCCTCGATCGCCGCGACGGTCTCCTTCGCCGGGGCCTCGTCGAGGTCGTTGACGACGACCGCGGCGCCCTCCGCGGCGAGCTTGCGGGCGAGCTCCGCGCCGATGCCCCGGCCCGAACCGGTGACGAGTGCCGTCTTACCGTCGAGTTTTCCCATGACTGTCCTGCCTTTTCCGGTCAGGCGAGCGCGATCGCGGCTTCGCCGGTGAGGGTGGTGGTGCCGTCGTCGAGGGTCACCGCGACCTCGACGGTGGCCACGCCGCCGGTGAGCGCGGTGACGCGCCCGGTGCAGGTCGGCCTGGTGTGCACGGGCGTGATCGCCGCGAACCGGACGCGGTAGGCGCGGATGCGCTCCTGCGGCACCCAGTCGGTGAGGAGGCGGCCGAGGTAGGCCATCGAGAGCATGCCGTGGGCGAACACGTCGTCGAGCCCGGCGCCGCGCGCGACGTCGAGGTCGAGGTGGATCGGGTTGTGGTCGCCCGAAGCACCCGCGAACAGGGCCAGTGTGGTGCGGGAGATGGGCTCAGCGGTGAACGCCGGGAGTTCGTCGCCGACCTGGATCACGGGGCCGCCTCCGGGTTCCGCACGACGAGGGTCGAAGTGGCGTCCGCGACCGGCTCGCCGCCGCGGGTGATCTCGGTCTTCTTCACGAGGAACTCGAGCGCGCCGCCCTTCTTGGCGAACACGTCGACGATGCGGGGCCGCAGGGTGAGGGTGTCCCCGGCGTGCGCGAGCGAATGGTAGGTGAAGGCCTGTTCGCCGTGCAGCACGTCCCGCAGGTCGACGCCGAGCGCGGTGAGGTAGGCGAACGGATCGGGGGATTCGAGTTCCAGGCTGAAGAAGAACGTGGGCGGCACCGGGAGGTCCGGATGACCGGCGGCCTCGGCGGCGTCGGGATCGGAGTACACGGGATCGTGCTGGCCGGTCGCCCGCGCGAAGAACGCCAGCCTGCCCCGCTCGACGGCCACCGTGATCGGGTCCAGCGCGAGCGCCTTCGCCCGGCCGGGATCGATCGCCATCAGCGGACCTTCTCGTAGAGGGTGACCACCGCGGCGCCGCCGAGCCCGATGTTGTGCTGCAGCGCGATGTTCGCGCCCTCGACCTGTCGCGGGCCGGCTTCGCCGCGCAGCTGCCACACCAGTTCGGCGCACTGCGCGAGACCCGTGGCACCGAGCGGGTGGCCCTTGGACAGCAACCCGCCCGAGGGGTTGGTGACCACGCGGCCGCCATAGGTGTTGTCACCGTCGGCGATGAACTTTTCGGCCGTGCCCTCCGGGGTCAGCCCGAGCGCCTCGTAGGACAGCAGTTCGTTCGTCGTGAAGCAGTCGTGCAACTCCACCACGGGAATGTCCTCTGGGGACACACCGGCGGTTTCGTAGACCTGGTGCGCGGCGGACTTCGTCATGTCGTACCCGACGAGCTTCATCAGGTCGCCGCCGAAGCTGGCCGGGGTGTCGGTGGTCATGGCCTGCGCCGTGATGACGACGCCGGTGCGCAGCCCGTGGCGGCGCGCGAACTCCTCGCTCACCACCACCGCCGCCGCGGCGCCGCACGTGGGCGGGCAGCACTGGAGCCGGGTGAGCGGCCCGGTGATGCGCGGTGACGCGAGCACCTCCTCGACCGTGACCTGCCCGGTGAACACCGCGTAGGGGTTGTTCGCGGCGTGGCGCCGCGCCTTGACCGCGATCCGCGCGAACACCCGCGGGTCCAGGCCGTAGCGCTCGCAGTACGCCGCACCGGCACCGCCGAAGTACCGCGGCGCCATCGGCACGTCCGCACCGTCGTCACCCAGCACCGCGTCGAACCGCGCGAACGGGCTGGGCCGGTCGTCCCAGTACCCTTTCAGCGCACCACGCCGCATCTGCTCGAACCCGAAGGCCAGTACGCAGTCCGCCGCCCCCGAGGTCACGGCCTGCCGCGCCAGGAACAGCGCCGAGGACCCCGTCGAGCAGTTGTTGCTGACGTTGATCACCGGCACGCCCGTCATGCCGACCCGGTACAGCGCGTTCTGCCCGCTGGTCGAGTCGCCGTACACGTAACCGGCGTAGGCCTGCTCCACCCGGTCCAAGCCGATCCCGGCGTCGGTCAGCGCGGCCCGCACCGCGGTCTCGGCCAGCACGTCATAGCTCTTGCTCCGGCTCGGCGTCGCGAAGGGCACCATCCCCACGCCCGCCACCGCCGCCCGTCGGCCCATTCGGGCACCTCCCGCGGTCGTCTGTATCGGATATTCACTTAGTACCACTATCAGCATTGACAGAGGAAGACTTTGATCCGATAGTTGCGATAACGGAGATTCACAACGGAGTGTGTCGCATGTACCTCACGCAGGGCCTGCACCGGGCCGTCCAGCAGAACCCGAACGGAGTCGCGACCGTCTACCGGGACCGGCAACGCACCTTCGCGGAGGTGGCGGAGCGGGTCGCGCGGCTGGCCGCCGCGCTGCGCGGGCTGGGCGTCGGCGGCGGCGACCGGGTGGCGATGCTGTCGCTGAACTCCGACCGGTACCACGAGTACCTGCTCGCGGTCCCGTGGGCGAACGCGGTGCTCAACCCGGTCAACGTCCGCTGGAGCGCGGCCGAGATCGCGTATTCACTCCGTGATTCCGGCACTCGCGTGCTGCTGGTCGACGACGCGTTCGCGCACCTGGTCCCGGCGCTGCGCGACGCACATCCCGGGCTGACCACAGTGATCCACGCCGGGGACGGCGCGGCACCGGACGGCACGCTGTCGTACGAAGAACTGGTCGCGGGCAGTGAGCCGGCCGAGGACGTCCGCCGTGGCGGGAACGAGATCGCCGGGCTGTTCTACACCGGCGGCACCACCGGCCACGGCAAGGGTGTCATGCTCTCCCACGACAACCTCATGGTCTCCGCGCTCGGGGTCGCCTCCAGCGGCCACCTCTTCGCCCCCGGGATGCGGTACCTGCACGCGGCACCGATGTTCCACCTCGCCGACTTCGTGGGCTGGAACGCCGCCACCACCAGCGGCAGCACGCAGGTGTTCGTGCCCGCGTTCGACCCGGCCGCCGTGCTGAGCGCGATCGCCGCCCACGGGGTCACCGACGTGCTGCTGATCCCGGTGATGATCCAGCTGCTGCTCGACAGCCCGGAGCTGGACCGCCACGACGTGAGCAGCCTGCGGACGATCGCCTACGGAGGTTCGCCCATCACGCAGCCGGTTCTCGAACGGGCCATGAAGGCGTTCCCCAACGCGTCGTTCACGCAGGCCTACGGGATGACCGAACTGGGCCCGGTGGCGACCCTGCTCGGCCCCGACGACCACCACCGAGCAGATCTCCTGCCGTCCGCGGGCCGGGCCGCTCCGCACGCGGAGGTCCGGATCGTCGACGCCGAAGACCGCGAGGTCCCGCGCGGCACCGTGGGGGAGATTGTCGTGAAGGGTGGGCACGTCATGCTCGGTTACTGGAACCAGCCCGAGCAGAGCGCGGAAGCGTTGCGCGGGGGGTGGATGCACACGGGCGACGGCGGCTACATGGACGACGCCGGCTACGTGTACATCGTGGACCGGATGAAGGACATGATCGTCACCGGTGGCGAGAACGTCTACTCCGCCGAGGTCGAAAACGCGCTGGCGGCCCATCCCGCCGTCGCCGCGTGTGCCGTGATCGGAGTGCCCGACGCCGAGTGGGGAGAACGCGTGCACGCCGTCGTCGTCCTGCACGAGGGCCGGCACGTCACCGCCGAGGAGTTGCGCGAACACGCCAAAACCCTGATCGCGGGGTACAAAGCCCCTCGCACCGCCGAGTTCGTCGACGCGCTGCCCCTGTCGGGCGCGGGCAAGATCCTCAAGCGGGAACTGCGCAGGCGGTACTGGGGCGAAGCCGCCAGGCAGGTGCATTGACCGCCGCCGGGGCGCGGGTCCCGCCGGAAGGGATAATCGCCTGCGTGGCCACGCCGAGTCGACAGCAGGCGGTCGCCCGGCGACGGCCGCGTGACCGGAAGCAGCAGATCCTCGACGCCGCCGCCCGTCAGTTCTGGCAGGTCGGTTACCACCAGGTCGCCATGGCCGACATCGCCGAGGCGGTCGACATCGGCGCCAGCGCGCTGTACCGCCACTTCCGCGGCAAGCAGGACCTCCTCGTCGCCGTCCTCGACCGCACCCTCGTCGAGCTCGACCGCCTGACCCGCGAGCCGCGGGACCTGGCCGCGACCGTCGAGGCGCTGGCCCGGCTCGCGCTGGAGCGGCGTGAGTTCGGCACGTTGTGGGGCCGGGACCTGGCGTCCCTGCCCGACGACGACAGGGCCGCGTTGCGCTCGCGGCTGAACGCGATCACAGTCCGGGTGACCAAGGCCGTGGCCGCCGAGTTCGCGCACCGCGCCGACGAGGCGCGGCTGCGGACGCACGCGCTGTACGCCGTGCTGTCGAGCCCCTCGCGGCACCACGTCGAGCTCGCGCCGGACGACTTCGTCCGGCTGCTCACCCAGGCCGCCGCCGCTGTGCTGCGCGCTCCTGTTCCCGCGCACGATGTCCTGCCCGGCGCCCCGAAGCCGGGCGCCGCGCCGCAGCTTCCCGCCTCGCGCCGGGAGGCGATTCTCGCCGCTGCCATCAGGTTGTTCGACCGGCGCGGCTACAGCGCGGTGGGGATCACCGACATCAGTGCCGCCGCCAGTCTCTCCGGGCCGGTGATCTACAGGCACTTCGGCGGCAAGACCGAGATCCTGGTCGCGGCGCTCACCCGCGGCAACGAGGCGATCTGGCTCGCCCTGCACCAGGCTCTCGCCGCGGCCGACAGTGTGGCCGACGCGCTCGACCGGGTGCTGGACAGCTACGCCACCCTCGCCGCCGAGCTGCCGGCCACGATTTCGGTGCTGCTGTCGGAGATCATCAGCCTCGAGGAAGCCGACCGCGAGCGGTTCCGCCGGTACCAGCAGGCCTACGTCCACGAGTGGGCCGTCCTGCTCGGACGGTCCAGGCCGGAGCTGGCGGAGACCGACGTGCGGGTCCTCGTGCACGCGGCGCTGAGCGTGGTCAACCACTTCGTCGGCGTCCACCGGCTCGCCACGCGCCCGCACCTCGCCAGCGAGGCGGCCGCTCTGGCCAGGGCCGTCCTCAGCACCGGCGCCTAGTGCCCCCGTTCCGGGGCGAACCGTTCGCTGCCGAGCACGGCGAGCAGGTCCAGCTTCTGCTGGCTGTCACTTCCCGGCAGGGCGGTGAACACGATCAGGGACTGCCCCTGCTGGTGGTCGTGGAGGATCTGGCAGTGCAGGCTCATCAGCCCGACTTCCGGGTGCTGGAGCCGTTTTTCGTAGGAATGCGGCGTCGTCACGTCGTGCTTCGCCCACAGGCCCGCGAACTCGGGGCTCTCCGCGAGCAGAGCGTCCACAACGGACCCCACGATCGACGAGGGCCCGTGGGTGCCGTATGCCGCGCGAAGGTCCGCCGTCAGGATCCCGGACTGCACAGCGTGATCCTCCGGCAGGTACGCGCTGCGGGACGAGGGATCGGTGAACCACCGGTACGCGGCGATCCGGGAGAGGCCGGTCAGCGTCCGTTCGTCGCCGAACAACGCTCTCGCGGGCGAGGTCTGCAGCAGCGTCTCACCGAGGCCGCTCATCACGACGACGGGGGTGTCGCTGAGCCTGTCGAGCAGCCGCATCAGCCCCGGCGCGACGTGCGAGTCGGCCGGTGTCCTCGTCGGCGGATTCTGCCCGGCGAGCCGGAAGAGGTGGTCGCGTTCGTCGACGGTGAGCCGCAGACCGCGGGCGATCGCCGCGAGCATCTGCTGCGATGGCTGCGAACTCCGCGCCTGCTCCAGCCGGCTGTAGTAGTCGACGGACATGTCGCAGAGCATCGCCACTTCCTCGCGGCGCAGCCCGGGAGCACGGCGCCGCGTGCCGCGGGTGAGCCCGACCTCCTCGGGTTCGAGTGCTTCGCGGCGCCGCCGCAGGAAGTCCGCGAGCTGTGATCGGTCCATAAGGGTTCTATTCTTTCGCGAGCGATGCGACACCGGCCAGTTCCGCCGAGATCTCCCAGACGCGCGAGGCTTCCTCAGCGCTCGACAGCCGGCTGTACAGCGGCTCCGCCGCGGGTGCGCCGCGCAGATGGCGATAGCCACCCGGACCGTAGAACCCGCCGCCGACCGCGGACGGATCGGTGGCGGCGTACACCGCGGGCAACGCCGCGGTCTCCGGAGTGCCGAGCAGCAAACCCAGCCGCGAGAGCAGCCGCGCGATGCGCACGTCGCGAGTGTCCTTCGGGCGGCCCATTCCCGGTTGCGCGGCGAGCAGGTTCGTCGGCGAGACACCCGGATGCGCCAGGTTGCTCGTGACGCCCCACCCGCCCCGGGTGCTGCGGCGGTCGAGTTCCAGCGCCCACAGCCCGAGTGCGATCTTCGACGAGCAGTAGGCGCGGAACGGGTGGTAGCCGCGCTCCCACTGCAGATCGTCCCAGTGCAGCTCGTGCTGATCGGCCGCGAGGGCGATCTGGGTGGTGACGCGGGCGCGGCCGGCCCGCAGCAGGGGGAGCAGCCGGGTGGTCAGCGCGACGGGGCCGAGGTGGTTGACGCCGAACTGCAGCTCGAAACCGTCGGCCGTGGTCTGGCGCGTGGGCGGCGACATGATCCCCGCGTTGTTGATGAGGATGTCGATCGGGCGTCCATCGCTGAGGAGCCCGTCCGCCAGCGCGGCGACGGACTCCAGCGAGGCGAGGTCGAGCGTGCGCAGCGAGAGCTTCGCGCCCGGGGTCTGCGCGCGGATCCGCTCGACCGCGGCTGTCCCTTTGGGCCGTGAGCGCACGGGGAGGACCACCTCGGCGCCGGCACGGGCGAGGCGCGCGACGATGTGCCAGCCGATGCCGTCGCTCGCGCCGGTCACCACCGCGAGTTTTCCGCTGAGGTCGGGAACGTCGATATCCGTGGAAGTTCGAGCCATGGCACCAGAATTGCCTGCGCGCTGCCGGACCAGAAGGGCTGTCTCGTCCGCGGTGCGATGCTCCCTGGACAGCTCGGACCGGTCGCCTTATCATCGCGCCGGCCGCCGGCCACGAGGAGCCCACGACCGGCTCGCCGAACAGCGGGACGCCGCTGCGGAGTTGTTCGCGGCAACTCGGCGCGGGTGCGCGCCTTCTTGCGCTCGCGCAGGGAACTCTGTTGGATTCCCGCGCCCGCGACGTTCTCGGCCGGGTGCGCGACCGACGACGTGCCGGGGATGATCATCGCGGCCTGGAACCTTGACGGCGGGGGTGACGCGAGCCACTATGCTACAAACCTACGAAATGTAGCTGGAGGCGGCCGTGGTCGACGTTGCGATTACCGGTGGGACCATCCGGGGCACGACCGAGTACGGGGTAGCGCGGTTCCTCGGGATTCCTTATGCCGCACCACCCTTCGGTCCGCACCGGATGAAGCCGCCGGCGCCGGTGCGCCCGTGGCACGGGGTGCGGGAGGCGACCTCGTACGGGCCGACCGCCCCCAAGGGCGAGTATCCGCCGCAGTACCGGACCATTTTTCCCGAGCCGGTGATCCCCGGCGAGGAGTGCCTCAACCTCAACGTGTGGACACCGGCCGATGCGCTCCCCGGTGGATCCCTGCCGGTCTTCGTGTGGGTGCACGGCGGCTCGTTCACGAACGGTTCCAACGCGGTCGCGGCCTACGACGGTTCCGCGTTCGCCAGGGACGGCGTGGTGTGCGTGGCTGTCAACTACCGCCTGGGCGCCGAAGGTTTCCTGTTCACCGCGGCCGATCGTGGTGCGGGAACGGCGAACCTCGGTCTGCTGGACCAGATCGCGGCGCTCCGCTGGGTCCAGGCGAACATCCGCGCCTTCGGCGGAGACCCGGCGCGGGTCACCGTCGGCGGGCAGTCGGCCGGAGCGATGGCGGTGACGACCCTGCTGTCGATGCCGTCGGCCGCTGGGCTCTTCAACCAGGTGATCGCCCAGTCCGGGGCGGCCGCGAACACCCTGACCGCGGAGACCGGCATCACCGTCGCCCGTACGCTGGCCGGAATGCTCGGCACCGAGCCCGAACGCGCGGCGATCGCGGACGTGGACCTGGGTTCGGTGGTGGAGGCCGTCACCGAGCTCGTCACCGAGATCCAGACGACCCGCGATGTGGCGAAATGGGGTGCGCTCGCGCTGAGCACGCTGCCGTTCGCCCCCGTCGTCGACGGCGCGAACCTGCCACGGCACCCGCTGGAGGCTTTCAGCAGTGGCGCGGGCAGTGACGTCGCGGTGCTGGCCGGTGCCAACCGCCAGGAGGCGCGGCTCTTCCTCGTCGCCCCCGGGATCATCGGCGACATCGACGAGACGGCTCTGGCCGAGCTCGCGGCGGCGTACGGCCTCCCGCGGGCCGGGCTCGAAACCTACCGCCGCCGTTTTCCCGGGCTGGCGCCCGGCGACCTGCTGGCACAGGTGGTGACCGACTGGTACTACACCGTGCCGGCCGTCCGGCTCGCGGAAGCACGCGCACAAGGCGGAGGGACAACGTGGCTTTACCGGTTCGACTGGCCGCGCCCCGAGGACAACCACGGCCTCGGTGCCGCCCACGCGGTCGAACTGCCTTACGTCTTCGACACCACCGGCCGGCCGGAGCTCGAGCCCTTGACCGGGCCGGTCCCCTCCCGTGCGGTCAATACCGCTAAGTTAGTACGTTTTACCTGGTCAGGGCGTTACCGGAGGCTCTGTTCAGTCGTTCCCGCCGGTTAGGCGGTTCTCCACTTAAGACAGTCGCCGTTGCGGTTGAGGGGAATCTTCAATTGAGGCAACTGTTCTGTCGGGGTGTGACCGCTCTGTGGGCGACGCCTCCAAACGCCTCTGAGCTGCGGAAACTCGCCTAAACTTAGCGGTATTGCCCGTGCGGTCGCCGCCTCGACGCACGACGTGTGGGTGCGGTTCATCACTGGCGGAGATCCCGGCTGGCCCGCCTACCGCGCCGAAACCCGCACGACGGCACTGCTCGGCGAGACCGTTTCCGTGGTCGACGATCCGGACGCCGCACTGCGCCGGGCGTGGGACGGGTGCCGGTAGGCGTTGCCTCGCTCAGGCGGTGAGACCGGCCCCCTCGGCGACCGCCCACGCGCGCTCGACCGCCATGCTGACCGCTTCCCGGGTGGCGGGCCCGCCCTCCGCGGCGTTGCGAGGCTCGTCGAGCGCGCGGCGCAACACGCCCTCGGCGATGATGGCGATCTTCCAGAGCCCGAAGGCGTGCCAGTAGTCCAGGTCCGCGCGGGCACGACCGGACGCCTCCAGGTACGCGTCCGCCAGTTCGGCGCGGGACGCGAATCCGGGCAGCGCCGAAGCGGCGAACAGCTGGGTGGGCCCGTCCCCGGCTTCCGGCCAGTACGCCAGGAAACTGCCCAGATCCGCCAGCGGGTCGCCGAGCGTGCCGAGTTCCCAGTCCAGCACCGCGCTGACCGCCCCGCCGTCCGGGGTCAGGATGACGTTGCGGAGGTGGAAGTCGCCGTGCACGAGGGTGACCTCGGTCTGCTCCGGCATCCGGCGGCGGAGCAGCTCGGTCAGCGCGTCGAGCCGGGGCAGGTCGCCGGTCCTGGACTCCGCCCACTGCCGCGACCACCGCTTGAGCTGCCGTGCCGCGTACGGCGCGCGGCTGGCGAGCTCGCCCAAGCCGACCGCGTCGATGTCGGCCCGGTGTACCTCGGCGAGTGTGCGCGCCAGCGACGGCCCGATCGCCGCGCGGGTGCCGTTGTCCAGCGACCACGCGACCTCCATCCGGTCGACGACCAGACCGCTCACGTACTCCATCACCACGACGGCGGTTTCCGCGAGCCGGTCGTCGCGGTATGCGGCCACCGTGCGCGGGACCGGTACCCCGGTGCCCGAAAGCGCTTCCAGGATGCGGTACTCACGCAGCACGTCGTGGGCCGAGGCCAGCAGGTGCCCGCGTGGTGGCCGCCGGACGATCCACCGGTCGCCCGCCCTGTCCTCGACCAGGTAGGTCAGGTTCGACTGGCCCAGACCGACACGCGTGGCCGTGAGCTCGCCGGCGACGTCGATCCCGTCCCGCCGGAGCAATCGCCCGAGAGTGCCCAGGTCGAGTGCGATGTCCGCCTTGGCCGTGTGCGCCACCCGCTCACCCCTGCCGTTCCGTCGCGGGCGCCAGTCGCCGCAGCTCCATCCGGGCGATCGTGCGCTTGTGGACCTCGTCGGGTCCGTCCGCGAGGCGGAGCGTGCGCGCGTAGGCGTAGAACTGGGCGAGCGGGAAGTCCTGGGTCAGGCCGCCGGCGCCGTGGACCTGGATCGCCCGGTCGATGACCTTCAGCGCGACCTGCGGGGCGGCGACCTTGATCGCGGCGATCTCGGTGCGGGCCGCCCGGTTTCCCACGGTGTCCATCAGCCAGGCCGTCTTCATCGTGAGCAGGCGGACCATCTCGATCTCGATGCGGGACTCGGCGATCCAGTCCTGGATGTTGGCGCGGCTGGCGACCGGCTCGCCGAACGTGACCCGGCTCTGCGCGCGGGTGATCAGCAGGTCGAGCGCGCGCTCGGCCATCCCGATCGCCCGCATGCAGTGGTGGATGCGGCCAGGGCCGAGCCGGGCCTGGCTGATCATGAACCCGTCGCCCTCGCCCGCCAGCAACGCCGTCTTCGGCACGCGGACGTCCTCGAAGACGATCTCGGCGTGCCCCTCGCGGTCCAGGTAGCCGAAGACCGGCAGGCCGCGGACGACCGTGACGCCCGGAGTGTCGAGCGGGACGACCATCATGGACTGCTGCCGGTGCACCGGGGCGCCGGCGTCGGTCTTGCCCATCACGATCAGCACGCGGCAGTGGGGGTGCAAGGTGTTGGACGCGAACCACTTGCGGCCGTTGAGCACGTAGTGGTCCCCGTCGGCCGTCATGCGCAGTCGCACGTTGGTGGCGTCCGAACTCGCGACCCCGGGCTCGGTCATCGCGAACGCCGACGAGACCTCACCGGCGAGCATCGGCTTGAGCCAGGTCTCCTTCTGCTCCGCCGTGCCGAAAAGCTGCAGCACCTCCATGTTGCCGGTGTCGGGTGCGTTGCAGTTCGTCGCCTCGGGCGCCAGCTGCGGGCTCCGGCCCATGATCTCGCACAGCGGCGCGTAATCGGTGTTGCTGAGCCCGGGCGAGCCCCACGCCTCGTCCCGGTGCGGGTGGAAGAGGTTCCACAGCCCGCGCTTCTTCGCTTCGGCCTTGAGCTCCTCGACGACGGGCGGGTGGAAGTTCGGGTTGCCCGATTCCGCCATCTGCGCGGCGTAGACCGGCTCCGCCGGGTACACGTGCTCGTCCATGAAGGCCAGCAGCTTCTCCTGGTACTCGCGTGCTCGCGGGCTGGGGGTGAAATCCATCGGCTCTCCTCGGTTGCCGGGCGGCCCTGACGGGGCCACCCTAAAATAAACGTGAATTCGGATTCAAGTCCGGTGTGGACGCCGGGTGGCGCGGGCCGTCGTCTCCGGGTTCGGCGCTCGACGTCACACACCTCCGAATTCGAGGAGGACCGCGGTCACGCGAGCGCCTCCTGGTAGCGGCGCATTCCGGCGAGCCACCGGTCGTAGTCGGCGGCCTTGTGCCGGAAGAAGCCGAGTACCTCCGGGTGGGGCAGGATCAGGAAGCGCTCGTCGCGAATGCCCTCCAGCACGGCGTCCGCGACGTCGAGTGGCTCCATGACCGCGCCTGAGTCCGCGACGGCCTTCGCGGCCAGCCGGGCCACGGCGTCAGCGGACTGCCTGCCGTCGTGGAGCATGGCGGTGTTCACGCCCATCGGGCACAGGCAGCTGACGGCGATCCCGCGGGAGCCGTAGGTGACCGACAGCCACTCGGCGAACGCCACGGCGGCGTGTTTGGTGACCGAGTAGGCGGCGGAACCGAGCTGCGTCAGCAGGCCGGCCGCGGAGGCGGTGCTGAGGAAGTAGCCGCGGCCGCGGTCGAGCCAGCCGGGTACCAGCAGGCGGGCCGCCCGGACGTGTGCCAGGAGGTTCACCTCGACCGACGCCGCCCAGTCGGTATCGGAGGCTTCGAGCCCGCTGCCGAGCGCCACCCCGGCGTTGGCGGCGAAGAGGCCGACCGGCCCGAACCGGGCCCGGGCCAGGTCGATGGCGGCTCGCAGGTCGTCCTCCGCGGAACAGTCACCGGCCAGTCCCGCGACCTGTCCCGGCGCGTGCCGGGACAGGCTGTCCACCGCGGCCTCGACAGTCCGGGCCGTGAGATCGAGGACGACGACCTGTGCGCCGTGTTCCAGCAATCGCCTCGCGATCGCGTATCCGATGCCTCCTGCCGCGCCGGTCACCACGGCGACCGTGCCTGCCACCTTCATGTCGCTCCTTACGAATCCGAATTCAAGTTCAGTTTCATGCTAGGGTAGGCGTGGGCCACGGATCAACGAGGAGTTCGGCATGCGAGCGATGAGGGCGTGGCAGGTCGTGCGCCTCGGGGAGCCCGAGGAAGCGCTTTCGCTGGGCGAGGTGCCCGAGCCCGAACCCGGGCCGGGACAGGTGCTCGTCCGCGTGCTGGGCGCCGCGGCCAACTTCTCCGACGTGCTGATGTGCCGCGGGCAGTACCAGGTCAAGCCGCCGCTGCCGTTCACGCCCGGCGTCGAGCTGTGCGGCGAGGTCGTGGCGCTGGGCGCTGCCGTGGAAGGCCTGGCGGTCGGCGAGCGGGTGGTGGGCGCTTCCGTGGCGGGAGCCTTCGGCGAACTCGCGTTGATGAACGCGGGCACCACGTTCCGTGCTCCCTCCACACTGGATGACGCGCAGGCCGCGGCCTTCTACATCGGCTACCAGACCGCGTGGTTCGCGCTCCACCGGCGGGCCCGCATCGCCGCCGGGGATGTCCTTCTGGTGCACGCGGCCGCGGGTGGGGTGGGGAGCGCCGCGGTCCAGCTGGGGAAGGCGGCGGGGGCAACGGTCGTCGGTGTGGTGGGCGGGCCTGGGAAGGCGGAGGCGGCGCGCGGGCTGGGCGCCGACGTCGTGGTCGACCGGCGTGAGGAGGACTTCGTGGCGGTGGTCAACGAACTGACCGGACGGCGAGGCGCCGACATCGTCTTCGATCCCGTGGGCGGCGAGACCTACCGGCGGTCGACCAAGTGCGTCGCGTTCGAGGGGCGCATCGTGGTCGTCGGCTTCGCCGGCGGCGAGATCCAGTCCGCGCCGCTGAACCACGCGCTGGTGAAGAACTACTCCGTGGACGGCCTCCACTGGGGGCTGTACCTCGAGCGCGATCCTGCGCTGGTGCGGAGCTGCCACGAGGCGCTGACCGGGCTCGCGGCGGCCGGGGCCGCCGTTCCCCTGGTCAGTGAGCGGATCGCGCTGGAGGAGGTGCCCGAAGGCCTCCGGCGGCTCGCGGCCGGTGAGACGACCGGCCGTGTGGTGGCCTTGCCCTGACGCGGGTCAGGGCAAGGGCTTGCAGCGGGGTGGGAACACGGGGGATCGCTTGGCGGTGAACGCGTGGACCGCGGCCACGTGGTCCGCCGTGGTGCCGGTTGCCTTGTGCAGTGCGACTTCGGCGTCCATCGAGTCTTCGAGCTCTGCCAGCGGGGCACGCAGGAGGTTGGCCTTCATCCCCGCCAGTGCCTGCGACGGACCGCGTGCCAGCCGCTTGGCGAGGTCCAGGGCGGCGGAGTCGAGTTCGTCGTCGGGCACGAGGCGGTGCACCAGGCCGAGTGCGAGGCATTCGTCGGCACCGAGCCGCGGACTGAGGTAGAGCAGTTCACGGGCCTTGGCGGGCCCGACGATCCGGTCGAGCAGCCAGGCGACGCCGAAGTCGCCGGACAGGCCGACGGTGGCGAACGCGGTGACGAGCACTGTGCCGGCGCATCCCACGCGGAAGTCGGCGGCGAACGCGAGTCCGATCCCCGCACCGGCCACCGCGCCGGGAAGCGCCGCGACCACGGGCTTCGGCGAGCGGTAGATCGTCCCCACGGTGGCGCGCTGGGCCTGGCGTTGCAGCTCGATCGCGGCCGGGTCGGGCACCGCCGCCCCGCCCCCCTCGCCGCCCTGCTCCGCGAAGGCCTTGACATCGCCTCCCGAACAGAACGCCCGGCCCGCGCCGGTGATCAGCAACGCGGCGACGGTGTCGAGCTCGGTGAGCTCCGACAGCGCCCGGGCGAGTTCGCTGATCATCTCGGGGGACAGCGCGTTGCGGCGCTCGGGCCGGTTCAACGTTATGCGGCCGACACCGTCCACAACAGAGACCAGCACCGGTGCGCCGGAGTCGTTCTCGTCCATCACGGGACCAGCAGAGTGAGGGTGTCGGCCACGCAGACGGGTTTTCCGGAACCTTCGCGTTCGACGGTGACCCGCGTCGTGGACAGCGCCCCCGCGGTGGTGCTGTCCACCGAGACGAGGTCGACGCCCGCGCGGATGCGGGAGCCGACGGGCAAGGGAGCGGGAAAACGTACCTTGCCGCAGCCGTAGTTGACGGCCGCCGCAAGACCCGCCACCCGCACGATCCCCTCCGTCAGCGCCGGGATCAGCGAGAGCGTGAGGAAGCCGTGGGCGATCGTGGTGCCGAACGGCCCCGCCTCCGCCCGCCGCGGGTCGACGTGGATCCACTGGCGGTCACCGGTGGCGTCGGCGAACCGGTCGATGCGGTCCTGGGCCACTTCGAACCACTCGCCGTGCCCCAGCCGGGTGCCGGCGGCACGCTCGAACTCCCGCAGGCTCTGGAAAACCCTCATCTGCGACTCCCGCGTTCAGAGTGAGTGGGCGAAGCGGTGGATGTCGGCGGTGGTCGCGTCGAAATATCCGGCCGCCGCCTCCCGGAAGATCGATTCGGCGGCGTGCGTGATGCCGAGGTTGACCCGGCCGACGACCGGCACCCCGGCGTCCTGGAGCTTGCGGAAGTAGGCGATCCCTTCGTCGCGGAGGGGATCCAGCTCGTCGACCGAGATCACGTGCGGCGGAAGACCTTTGACGTCCTCTGCCGTCGCGAAATACGGCCACGCCAGCGGATCGGTGGTGTGCGTCGCTGTCGGGTCGTAGCTGTGCACGAGGAGGTCCATTTCCGCGCAGTTCACGAAGTACCCGTCGTTCTCCACGAGCGAGGGCAGCTCCCGCAGCTTGCGCTCCCTCGGCCAGCCGTAGGCCCCGCTGATGTAGGGGACCAGGGCGTAGACCCCGGCGATCCGGTCACTCCACCCACCGCGGTTCGCCGCCAGTGCCACGGCGAGGGCCAAGTTGGCGCCCCCGGACTCGCCCTGCAGGACGATGTTCGAGACCCCGAGGTCGGCGCGGTGCTCGTCGAGCCACCGCACGGCCGCGACGCAGTCGTTCAGCCCGGCGGGGAACGGGTTCGGGCCGCCGTGGTGTGCGTTGCGGAAGTCCACGCCGACGACGACCAGTCCGAGGTTCGCGAGTTCGCGGCACCAGGTGCTCGTCCCGCGGTTGTCCGCCGAAACGATCGTCATACCGCCGCCGTGGAAGTAGACGACCGCGGGAAGGGTGCCACTCCGGTCCGCGGGTGCGTAGACGTAGAGGTCGATCGGGTTGCCGTCGGCGCCGCGGATCGTCAGGACGTCCCGCGTGACCCGCTCCAGCGTGCGACGGGGATCCGAGTTCGGCAGGGACTCGAGGAGGAGTTCGGTGCCGGCGTGCGAGCTTTCCAGGACGGCGTGGATGTCGGCGGGAGCGCCCGAGCGGTCCACCGGGGGATCGGCGGCGGCCGCATCGAGCCCGAACCGCGCCAGGGTGTCCAGCAGTTCGCCGTTCATGCGCGGATCGGTCGCGGGGGTGCGAGCCGGGTCGCCGAGGCGTCCTGGCGCCTCGGCGGGAAGAAGCGGGGGATGAGCGGATGCCACTGCCATGCTCCTTTGCATCGCGGGCCGAAGCCGAGGCATGCAACATATTTCGATTTTGTAGTCGGTGTCAACCGTCAGGAGTGGCCGCCCAGGAACGCGTCCAGCACCCGCTCGGCCCCGGCCGGATCGGGGTTCTGCCCGGTGATCGTCGGGAGGTAGGCGTAGGACTCCGCGATGCGGACGGTCGCGTAGGCGAGCTCGTCCAGCGAGAGCCGCGACGTGATCCGGCCGGTACGGACGTCGTCCTCGAGGTAGCCGCGGACGGCGGCGACCAGGCGGGGCTGGTAGCCGTAGGAGGCGAGCGTGAAGATCTTCATCGCCCGCTCGTTCTCCTCCAGCAGGAACCGCTGAGCGGGCCCGCGGAACAGGTTGGCCCGCAGGTAACCGCCGACGAGAGGAGGCACCCGTGGCCCGGGCAGAGACTCGACCTTCGCCCATTCCCGGTCGAGCGTGGCCTGCGTGAGGGGCCAGACGACCTCGACGATCAACGCGTCGCGCGTGCCCACCCAGCGCTGGAGGGTGACCCGGTTGACCCCCAGTTCCTGTGCGAGGCGCCCGATGTCCAGCCGCTCGCCGGCGAGGTACTTCCGCTTGGCCAGCTCCAGGGCTTTGGCCCGGCCACTGCCCGTGGACTCTCGGTCGGCGCCCATGGCGTGATCCTAGGACCGGGTACGGCCGGCCCGCTGGCGAGGCCGGTCCGGCCGCCGCGCGGGGGAGCGCTTCTTCGCCCCGGAGCCGGACTGCTCCTCGTCCTGGTCGAGCCTCAGCGCATTGGCCCACAGCCTCGTCGCCGTGGCGACGAGGTCGTCGAGCGGGACCTCCTCGCCGAGGCAGTACACGACGTACGCCATGCGGCTCACCATGCCGGAAAGCGCGCGTGCGGCGAGGTAGGGATCGAGCCCGGGGTCGGCGAGGCCCCGGTCCTGCAGATCCTTGATGCTCCGCGCGTTGCGCTGCCCGAAGGCGACGTTGCGCCGCGCGCGCAGGACCCGGAAGGCCGGATCGCTGGCCGCCAGCTGGTCCAGGATCAGCATCAACTTGGCGTTGCGCTCGTAGGCCACGAAGTAGGCCCGGTTGCTCGCCTCGATGACGGCGAGGGGCGAGGAGTCGTCGGGGCCCAGCCGTGGCAGGCCGGGGTGGAGCATGTCGTGCTCCGCGGCTTCGATCACCGCCTGCAGGACTTCGTCCTTGCTCGCGAAGTAGGTGTAGAACGTGCCGATCGAGCACCGCGCTTCAGCGGTGATGTCGACGAGCCGCGTGTCGAAGTAGCCGTCCCGCTCGAAAACCCTGCGGGCGGCGGCGATCAGCGCCGACCTCGTGCGGTTGCCCTTCGCCGTCGGCGGCTCGCGCAGTGCCGTGGTGTCGGCGAGGCTCGGGACGTCCGTGGACGCGTCGTCGGCCGCCATCGCTGCTCCTTCCTGCCGGCCCGTGGGCTCCCGGCCGTACCATCCTGCCAGACGGTGTCCTCCGCTACCCGCGCACGGCGACGCTCAGGAGCGCGCTCCTGTCGAGGCCGCGCTTGAGGATCTTCCCGGTGGACCCTTTGGGCAGCGCGTCCACGAAGTGGTACAGGCGGGGAACCTTGTACGCCGCGAGGCGGTCCTTGGCCCAGGCTTTCAGTTCCCGCGCCGGGACAGCGGAACCGGGCCGCAGCGCCAGAACGGCGGCGACCTCCTCCCCGTAGTAGCTGTCGGGGACGCCGAGCACGGCGACCTCCACGACGTCCGGATGGGTGATCAGCACCTCCTCCACCTCGCGGGGGTAGACGTTGTAGCCGCCACGGATGATGAGGTCCTTGATCCGGTCCACAATGGTCAGGTACCCCTCGGCGTCCAGGACGCCGAGATCGCCGGTCCGCAGCCAGCCGCCGGTCATCGTCTCGGCCGTCGCCTCCGGGCGGTTCCAGTAGCCCTTCATCACGGTGGGCCCTGACACGTGCACTTCGCCGACGGCACCGGGCTCTGCCGGCCGGTTCGCCTCGTCGCGGATCTCGATCGAGACGCCCGGTGCCGGCCGGCCGACGGTCCCGGGTTTCCTGGTCGTCCTGGCGTCGTTCGTCGTGGCGATGGCGCAGGTTTCCGTGAGTCCGTAACCCTCCAGGATCTGGCAGCCGAACCGCTCCTCGAACTCCCGCAGCACTTCCAGGGGCAGCGCGGCGCCACCGGAAGTGGCGTAGCGCAGGGTGCCGAAGTCGGCGGGTGCCCCCTCGCGGGCTGCTTGGAGCAGGGCGGTCCACATCGTCGGCACACCGGACACGAGCGTGATCGCGTCCCTGCGGATGACGTCGAGCAGCGCGGCGGCGTCGAAGGGGGCCAGCAAGGAGATCGACGCTCCGTTGGCGAGTGCGCTGTTCAGCACGGCGGCCTGCCCGAAGACGTGGAACAGCGGCAGGGCCGTCGCGAAGCGGTCTTCGACGCGGAAGTCGAAGCCGTCGAGCAGCATCGTCGCGGCCGTGTCGAGGTTCCGTGCCGTCAGCTCCGCGCCCTTCGGCCGCCCGGTCGTGCCACTCGTGTACAGGATCACCTGCGTGTCGTCCTGGGCGAACTCGTGGACCTCCGCGAGCGGGGCGGCGTCGGACCGCGCGCCGTCACCCAGTTCCCGGAAGGGCACGCCCGCGGCCCCGGCGGCGGACCGGGCCGCGCCTGCGTTTTCGTGCCAGGCGAGGACGAGGGACGCGCCCGAGTCGGCGAGGACGTATTCGATCTCGGGCACCGTCGACATCGTGTTCATCGTGATGACGGTGGTGCCCGCGGCGGCCAGGCCGTAGTAGGCCACCGGGAATTCGGGCACGGTCGGGCAGATCAGGACGACCCGGTCGGCGGGCTCCAGGCCCGCCGCGCGGACGGCCCCGGCCAGGCGGCTGCTCCGCTCCCGCAGGTCCGCGTACGACAGGTCGAGGCGTGCCGAGCGCACAGCCACCTTCGAACCTCGGAGGTCGGCCTGCCGCCACACCTTGGCTGCGATGTTCACCTTGGACTGCTCTCCTGGACGTGAGTGCGTGTTTGATCGATCGAACCTGAATGAACATGTACTCGGATTCAATATTTTGCTGCGAGAGCCTGCTGCGTGGCCGCGGCCGTGCGGCGTCTCCGCAAGCGAGGTCGTGCGCCCGGTCGTCGCGCAACCGCCAGCGCCACCGCCGCGATGACCGCGATGCCGTTGAACATGTCGTTGATCCAGGAAATGCTGGTCAGCAGCTGGAGTCCGAGCACGCCGGTGGCGAGTACGAAGATCGCCAGCACGGTGCCCAGGATGTTGAAGCGGCCGGGCTTGAGCTGGGTGGAGCCGAGGAACACCGCGGCGAAGGCCGGCAGCACCAGCGAGTTGCCGAAGGAGACCGACGGCCCGGTGAGCGAGACGTAGAGGACGCCAGCGACGGCGGAGATCCCACCAGCCGCCACGAAGGAAGTCCAGGACCAGACATCGGTGCGTACCCCGGACAGTCGCGCTGCCTCGACGTTGCTGCCCGTGGCCATCATGTAACGGCCAACGGGGGTGTATTCCAGTACCCACCAGGCGATGCCGACGGCCACGACCAGATAGAGGAACACGACCTGGAAACCGAAAACCTCCTTCTGGGTGATGGCCGACCACAGCGACGATTCAGGCACCGGGGGAAGCTCGGACTTGGTCACCATGGTTTGGAAGGCGGTCAACACGGAGGCCATTCCCAGCGTGGCGATGAAGGAGCTCACGCCGAGCTTGACCACGATGAAGCCGTTCGCGATGCCGATCGCGATCCCGAGCACGACGGCGACGGCGACGGCGGGCACCACGGATATCCCCTTCTCGACCTGCAGTTGCACGGCCACCATGGCGACCAGGTTGGCGTTGGCGCCAACGGAGAGATCGAACTGCCCGCAGATCGTCGGGATCAGGACGGCGATCGCCACCAGGCCGTTGAGAGCCTGACCGGAGGCGAGCAGGTGGACGGTGTCCATGGTCAGGAAGGTGTCCGGCCGCAGCGCACCGAAGACGACGATGAAGACCACGAGGAGGTAGACGCCGCTGAGCCGATCGAACTTGAGGTTCAGGCGCTTGGTCATGGGCGGGTCCTTTCGGTAGTGGGCGACTGCCCGTGTCCCGAGTGGTTCAGCCGCCTGTTGAGTTCCGCCTCGGTGATCTCGTCAGCCACCAGCGTGTCGACGATGCGACCCCGTTGGAAGACATGGACCTTAGAGCAGAGGGCCGCGAGCTCTTCGTGGTCGCTGGAGGCGATGGCCACGGCCAGCCCGTTCGCGGCAGCATCCAGTACCGTGCGGTGGATGGCCGCCTTCGCGCCGACGTCGACGCCCTGGGTCGGCTCATCGAGCAGGAGTACCCGGGGGCCTTTCCTGAGCCATTTGGCGAGGACGACTTTCTGCTGGTTGCCGCCGCTGAGACTGGACAGGGGCAGGTCGGCGCTGCTGGGCGGGCGCACGTCCAAGCGCCTGAGCCACGTCCTCGTCTCGGTCAGCTCGGCGGTCGCATCGAGCCGTCCCCGCCGCCAGAAGGCGCCGAGGCCCGGCAGGGTGAGGTTCTCCTTGACTTTCAGGTCGAGGTGTCCGCCACGCGCCTTGCGGTCGGCGGGGACGAACCCGATGCCGTTCGCGATCGCGAGGTCAGGCCGATCGGGTACGAGTTCGGTTTCCGCTGTCCGTACTGATCCCGCGACTCGGTGCTCGGCGCCGAATACGGCGCCCAGGACCGAATCCCGGCCTGACCCGCTCACCCCGTGGAAACCGACGATCTCTCCCGGCGCGATCGAGAAGGAAACGCCATGAATCCTGGCCGCCGTGAGCCCCTCGACGACGAGCGCGGGGTCCTCGTCGCGGGCTGCGCCATCGGAGTGTGCGGCACCGGTGGGGCGGTGCAGCTCCTCGAGCTCACTGCCGACGAGGTGGTGGATGATCTCCTCGCGGCTGAACTCGGTGACGGGACCCGACGCCACCGTTCGCCCGTCCCGCAGGACCGTGACGCGCTCCGCGATCGAAAAGACCTCATCGAGGTGGTGGGTGATGTACAAGACCGCGACTCCAGCGTCGGCTACACCCCTCAGCATGCCCAGGAGCCTGTCGACCTCGGGCGCGGGCAGAGTGGCGGTGGGCTCATCGAGGACGAGAACGCTGGGCACGCTGTCGCTGTCGGTGGCGAGCGCTCTCGCGATCGCCACGCCCGTTCTTTCCGCGGGACCCAGTGTGCCCAGGCGAGCGTCCGGATCCACCGACGCGAGGCCAACCCCCGCCAACGCCTCTCGAGCATTCGCTCGTGCGCTGCGGGTGCTCACGGTGAGGCCACGGGTCGGATAAGCGCGCCCGAGGTAGAGGTTGTCCACGATCGACATCGCCGGGACGATGCCGAGGTCTTGGTGCACGAAGCGGAGCCCGGCTCGCCGGGCCATGTCGCCCGCGTTCGGGGAGATGTCCACTCCCGACACCCTGACCGTCATACCCGGTTGTGGATCGGGATCGTGGTATCCGGACAGGATCTTGATCAGCGTCGATTTTCCCGATCCGTTCTGGCCGAGCAGGGCGTGGACCTCGCCCGCTCTGATGTCGAGCGCCTCGACGTCGAGCACCGTCCGGCTGCCGAACGATTTGACGACATGGTGTAGCTCCAAGGCGGGCGCCGGAACCCCGGCCGTCTTGGGTGATGGCACGGTTGAGCTGGCCACGTCGGCGTCCGTCACGAGCCCGAAACCAGCCACAGCTTCTTGAACTGCTGCAGACCGTCGGCCGGCTCGCGGAAGATGGCGTTCGCGGGCAACTGGTTCGCGGTCGCACTCGTGATCAGCTGCGAGGGCTGCACGGACTTCGGGTTCGCGACCGGGTCTCCGACCGACTTGCGCGCGGCGATGTCCGTCGCCGCCCAGCCCGAGTACCGGAAGTTGTACGCGATGAACGCCTTGGCCTGGCCCGATTCCAAGCTCTTCAGGGTGACCGGGTCGATGCCGTGGCCGATGACCTTCACGTCCGTGCGCCCGGCGGTCTTCAGTTGCGCATCGAGACCGGCGATCTCGCCGGAGTTGTCGAACACCGCGTACTTGATCGACCGGTCAGCACGGAGCTTGGCGATGACCTGCGCGGTCAACGTGCCCTTGAGTGCATCACCGATGGTCGACTTGATCGTGTCGGTCCTGCACGACGGGCAGATTTTCGCCACCTCGGCTGAGAAGCTGTCCGTGAACAACGTGAGCGACGGGTAGGTCGTGAGGTTCACGACCAGCGCGGTCCCCTGCCCGTCGGCGTCGGTCACGAACCAGTCGGCGAGCTGCTTGCCGGCGAGGACGTAGTGGTTCTGATCGCTGTAGTCGCCGAGCAACGTATCGGTCTCGGGCACGGGAGTGGTGCCGACGACGATGATCGGGACGCCCGCTGCCTTGAACTTGGCGACGGTCGACGTGCTCAGCTGACTCTCGGGAAAGCCCGAATCGACGACGTAGTCCGCGCCGGTCGTGAGTGCTTGCAGCAGGCCCGCGTTGAGTGTGGACAGGTCGGCCGGATCGAACTTGATGGACCTCGCGGTCCATCCGAGAGCCTCGGCGGCCTCTTGGATTCCACCGTAGATCTCCACGCTGGGCTGGGTCCCGTCCTGGAGGAAGACGATGGACTTGCCCGTTGGCGGTCGCTTCGTCAGCGGCGTCGTGGCGGAGATCGTCGTAGGGACTTTCTCCGCTTCCCTCACGGTCGCCTGTGCACCCTCGATTGCCGCCGACGACGGGCGTTCACCGGTCTGCGTCGTGGAGCCGCACGCCGTGACCAAGGTCCCGACGGCGAGAAGTGCCGGTACCAGTACCGTCGCCGACCGGGCCGACGGGATGCCTCTTGTGAACGACCTCATGATTCTCCTGACTCGTAGCGGTTCCCCCGGGTCGTGTTACATCTTCGAAAAATGTAGCTTCCGCCACAGCGGCGGTCAACGACTTTCTGAAACCTAACTCAGGTTCATGTTTGGGGGAATGGGCTTCGAGTGCCAAGCCGGGCGGGAGGCTCTCAACGGGTCAGCAAGACCCCGCCGTCGACGGGGACCGTCGAGCCGACGACGTAGTCACCGGCCCGGGACGCCAGGTAGATCGCCACTCCCGCCATGTCCTCGGGTTCACCGATCCGGGCGGCGGGGATGTGCCCGAGGATCTTCCCGGGGGTGTCGCGGGCATCGGTGTTCATCGCCGAGGGGAACGCCCCGGGGGCGATCGCGCTGACGGCGATCCGGTCCTGGATGAGGCGCAACGCCATCCGCTTGGTGAGGTGGAGGACTGCCGCCTTGCTCGCGTGGTACGAGTAGGTCTCGTAGGGGTGCATCGAGAGCCCGTCGATCGAGGCGACGTTGATGACCTTCGCGAGGTGATCGGTCGCCGCCGCCGCCAGATCGGGTTTCAGTGCCTGGGTGAGGAAGAAGACGCTCTTGACGTTGAGGTCCATCACCTTGTCCCAGCCGGACTCCGGGAACTCGTCGAACGGGGCCGACCAGGCGGTGCCCGCGTTGTTGACGAGGATGTCCAGCGACGGCTCGCGTGCTCGGTAGCGGGCGGCCAGCTCGTCGATCCCTTCGCGGGTCGAGACGTCGGCGGGCAACGACACGCACGTGCCCAGCTCCGACAGTTCCGCCGCGGCCTGGTCACACGCTTCGGCCTTGCGTGCCGAGAGGTACACGCGGGCGCCCTGGGCGAGGAAACCCGCCGCGATCATCCGGCCGATCCCCCGGGAACCACCGGTGATCAACGCCGACCGCCCGGCGAGGGAGAAGAGCTTGGAGGTGTCCATCGGCGTCCTTCGGCGGCTTGGATCCAGTGGGATGCGCACGATTGTGGACAGAAACTGAATCTGAAGTCAATCTCAACTTTGCCGCGGGGAGGGCTACGCGACGACAGGCCGCCGGTGCCCGGCGCACCCGGCGCGCGCCCCGCGCTCGATGGCCGCGGCCACCCGGAAAGCCGTGGTGTCGGCCCACCTTCCGGCGACGACCTGCACCCCGGTGGGCACGCCGTGCCAAGCCCGGCCCGAGGGGACGGCCACCACCGGATGCGCCGAGCAGATGTTGAACGCCGGCGTGAGCGACGCGTCGGAGAAGTGGTCCAGTTCCCCGCCGTCCACGACCAGCTTCGTGCCGACGTAGCCCTCCCCGGCTGCGAAGGAGGTCGCACCCACGGTCGGCAGCACCAGTGCGTCGTAGCGGGCCAGCACGCGATCCAGCTGCTCCTGGACGGCGAGTTCGAGGGCACGGCCGGTCGCGGCGTCCACCCGGGCCGCGGCCTCCGCACCGTGCTGCGCGTAGTCCAAAGTGTACGGAGTGATCAGCCCCGGTCGTCGCCGGTGCAGCTCCAGGATCTCGGCGGACCGGCCGACGCCGAAGTGCGCCCACAGCGCCCGTTTGATGTCGTCCAAGCGCCAGGTGAGGTCGACGCCGGCCCGGAACCCACCGCTGCCGTGCCGCGCGCCTTTCCCACCCTTGCTGACGAATCGCCGGGACCGTCTTGTCGGAAACACCTGTTCGGCAAGACCACTGCCCTCTTGTGCGCTGTCGCCGCGCTGACGGTCGCGGCCGCCGGTCCGGCTTTCGCCGCGCCCAAGGGTGACGCGACCGCCGCCGCGGACGGCAACTTCCGGTACCAGAACCAGGCGCCGCCCTACCTGTGCATGTCGGGCACCGACCGCGGGTTCCGGGCGGGCAGTAGGGCCACTACGGGCGCACGCGGTGGTCTCGTCGACCGCGTGCGCCCGGTCCCGGATCACCCGGCGACGTGCTCCGTCGCGCCGATCTTGTCCAGTTCGGCGAGGTCGTCCTCGGAGAGCCGGATTCCGGCGCCCGCGACGTTCTCGGTCAGGTGCGCGACCGACGACGTGCCCGGGATGAGCAGGATGTTCGGTGACCGGTGCAGCAACCAGGCCAGCGCGACCGACAGTGGCGTCGTGCCCAGGCGGGAGGCGACGGCCGACAGCGCCGAGGACTGGAGCGGGCTGAACCCGCCGAGCGGGAAGAAGGGCACGTACGCGATGCCCTTGCCGGCGAGCTCGTCGATCAACGCGTCGTCGTGCCGGTAGGCGAGGTTGTACAGGTTCTGCACGCACACGATGGGCGCGATCGTCAGCGCTTCGGCGACCTGCTCCCTGGTGGCGTTGGAGACGCCCAGGTGCCGGATCAGGCCCTGTTGCTGGAGTTCGACCAGGGTGCCCAGCGCCTCGGCGAGCGAGCCCGGCCGCGGCCCCTGTGCGTCACCGAGCCGGAGGTTGACCAGGTCGAGCCGCTCGACGCCCAGGGTTTCCAGGTTCTCGTGCACGGAGCGGCGAAGGTCGGCGGGCTGCCGGGCGGGCGGCCAGCCACCCTGCTCGTCGCGGTCGGCGCCCACCTTGGTCGCGATGAGCAGCGGTTCGGGGTACGGGTGCAGCGCCTCGCGGATCAGCTCGTTGGTGATGCGGGGGCCGTAGGCGGCCGCGGTGTCGATGTGGGTGATGCCGAGTTCCACTGCCTTGCGCAGGACGGCGAGTGCGCCGTCGTGGTCGGCCGGCGGGCCCATGACCCCGGGGCCGGCCAGCTGCATGGCGCCGTAGCCGAACCGGGTGACGGTGAGGTCGCCCAGGGACCACGTGCCGCCGGGCAGGGGAACAGCTTGTGCGTTCGTGCTCCTGCCGCCGATCCTCCGCAGCGGTCGCGAAGACGGCCAACACCGATCCGGTACCTCGTGATACTCCCCAGGTATCACGCTCAGGGGTGCCGGTTGTGGTGGTCCAGCAGCCTGGACAGCAGCTCGGTCAACCGCTGCCGCTCCCTGGGGGACAGCGGGGCCAGCAGTTCTTCCTGCGTTTCGGCCAGCCGCTTCTCCAGCCGCCGGAGCTGCCGCCTGCCCGCGGCGGTCAGCGAGATGACGTTGCGCCGCCGGTCGGCGGGGTCGGGCGCGCGCTCGACCAGTCCGCGCTCGGCGAGGTCGTTGACCGTCGCGACCATGTCGCTGAGGTGGATGCCGCTGCGGCGGCCGAGCGTGGCCTGGCTGGCCGGACCGGACTCCTCCAGCGTCGCCAGCAGGCGGTAGTGGTAGCCGCGTGCCCCGACGGCCGAGAACCCGTCGGCCACCAGGCGGTGCGCGTGCTGGGCGGTCTGGGTGAGCAGCCAGCTGGGCAGGCTCTGCCAGCCGGGGGGCGGGTCCTCGGGCGGGTTCTCCACGGGGCGAGCCTACCAAATCGTTGGACCGGCCAACGATTGTGATATCGTTCGGTAGACAAACGTTAGCCGCCCAAACGGTTATCCGTGGCGCTGCCCGAGGAGGCCCCATGTCCACCACCGAAAACCTGACCTGTGAGCTCGCCGACCGCGCCGAACTCGCCGATCTGGTCGCCCGCCACAGCCTGTGGATCGACGAGAGCCGCTACGACGAGACCGCCCGGCTGTTCACCGAGGACGTCGTCGTCACTTCCCCGCGCGGGGAGGCCCGCGGTGTCACGGCGCTCATCGAACTGGCGCGCTCGGGCCACGACAGGTACGTCCGCACCCTGCACAACAAGTCCAACCTCGTCATCGAGGTCCAGGGCGACACCGCCGCGGTGCGGGCGCACGACGTCGCCGTGTTCGTGATCGACGACGCGACCGAGGCCATCGCGGCCGGGGTGCACCGCTACCGGGCACGCCGCACTGAGCACGGCTGGCGCTTCGACCACCTCGAGATCACCCCGGTCGCGCTGACCGAAGCCCTCGGCCGGGCTCTCTAGCGGGGCCGGGCCTCCGCTTCACCGCGCGGGCAAGCGGCCGGGGTCGAAGACGCGCGTCATCATCAGCGCGGTTCGCCGGCGGCTCAGCAGCCGGGTCGCGAGCACGCCGAACCTGTCCGAACGCCCGTCGATGACGACGGGGCCGGGGCCGCGGCTGTCGAGGTGGTTCAGCGCCGTGTTCACGACGTCGTCTGGCCGGCGTACTCGTCCAGCGGTCAGCACGGCGGCGTCCGGCCCCAAGTCGCGGGTGAATTCGGTGGCGGTGGCGCCGGGGCAAACCGCGAACACGGTGACCCCGGTGCCACGCAGCTCCGTCCACAGTGACTCCGTGAAGCTGAGCGTGAAGGCTTTCGTGGCGCCGTAGACCGCCATCCGGGGAGAGGGCAGGAAAGCGGACACGCTGGCGACGTTGACGACGAAGCCGTGGCCGGCGTGCACCATCGCGGGGAGGAACGCCGCCGTCAGCCGCATCGGCGCCAGTGCGCCGACGGCGATCTCGGCGGAAAGGGTGCCGGGATCGGAACCGGCGAACGGGGCGAACGACCCGGACGCGGCGTTGTTGATCAAGCCCGTGACCTGGATGCCCCGCTGGGCGACCGCTTGGCGGAGTGCGTCCGCGACGTCCGGGCGGGACAGGTCCGCGGGGAGCGCTTCGACGCGGACGCCGGTGGAGCGGCGGAGTTCCTCCGCCAGCGAGGTCAGGCGGTCCGCGCGCCGGGCGACGAGCACGAGGTCAGCGCCGCGTGCGGCCAGTGCCCTGGCGAACGCCGCCCCGATACCGGAACTCGCTCCGGTGAGCAGCACGGTCTGGGCGCGGTAGTCGGTGGTCATGGCACCCAGCGAACTCGCCGCCGGTCACCGCGTCCAAGACCTGTTCCGCACCTCGTCATGCGGTCCGGGTATGGCCGGGACGGTCCGAAGTGGACGCCGGCGACATCGTGACCCCGGTTGCCGTTTGCCGTGCCCGGTGCGCGGGAAGGTGTCAGGGACGAAGGATCGTGCCCGCAGCGGGAGGAGCAACTGTGCGTACCAAGGAGTTCATCCGCGAATTCCCGGCTGTCCACCTCGCCATCGGAGTGGTCGGCAACGTGATCTTCTTCGTCGGGAGCGTGCTGTTCCTCTGGAAGGCGGTCGAGCTCGTCGCGATCTGGCTGTTCATCGTCGGCTCGTTCGGCATGATGCTCGGTGCCATCGGCCAGGCGGTGTACATCCACGAGCGGCACCGCCTCAACGGTGCCCCGGGACGCCCGGCGCCCGCCGAGGCCGGCTTCCGTTCATGATCTTTGCGCGACGCATCAATGCTCGGCGGCGGCTGCGGTGAACTCGGCGAACGCGGCGACGACCGCGGCCCGGGTTTCCGGGCTCAGCCGGTCCAGCACCGCGCCGAGCACCTCCTGGCGGTCGGCGTCGACCTGGTCGACGATCTGGCGGCCCCGCGCGGTCGGGGCGAGCAGGGTCTCCCGCCGGTTGAGGGGGTTCTGCGCCCGGTTCACCAGGCCGAGCGCGACCAGCTTTTCGCAGGCCCGCGTCACGGAAGACGGGTTGAGCTCCAGTTCCTGCGCGACGCGGGTGATGGTCACGGGGGTGCGCTCGGCGACCGTGCGCAGCGCGCGGAACTGGGTGAGGGTCAGCTGGTTCGTCACCTTCGCGAGGGTGGCGTCCCCGATGGACACCATGGTGCGCAGGGCGGCCAGTGCCACCCGCGTGTCCTCGTTCGCCATGCACTTTTGCGTCACGCAAGTATTGTAGGGGTAGACGGACGCGGGAGGTCGGATGAGTACGACGAACCTGCCGGATCCGGTGATCCGGTATGAAAACGGACGAACGGACGTCGAGGCGCTCGCCGCGGCGCTCCGCGAGCGCGTGGACGGCGAGGTCCGGTTCGACCGCGGGAGCCGCGCGGCGTACTCGACCGACGCCTCGAACTTCCGGCAGGTGCCGATCGGGGTCGTGGTGCCCCGCACCCCGGAGGCGGCCGCGGAGGCCGTCGCGGTCGCGCGTGAACACGGCGCGCCGGTGCTTTCGCGAGGCGGCGGCACGAGCCTCGCGGGCCAGTGCACCAACACCGCGCTCGTGCTCGACTGGTCGAAGTACTGCCACCGGCTGGAATCCGTGGACGCCGCGGCCCGCACGTGCGTGGTGCAGCCGGGCATCGTGCTCGACGAGCTGAACCGGCGGCTCGCGCCGACCGGGCTGCGGTTCGGCCCCGAGCCCGCGACGCACCCGAACTGCACGCTCGGCGGCATGATCGGCAACAACTCGTGCGGGGCGACGGCCCAGCGCACGGGCAAGGTCGTCGACAACATCGCCGCGCTGGAGGTGCTCTGCTACGACGGCACGCGGTTCTGGTGCGGCCCCACGACCGACGAGGAGTACGCGGAGATCGAGCGCCGCGGTGACCCGAAGGCGGCGATCTACCGGCAGTTGCGGGCGTTGCGCGACCGGTACGCCGACGAGGTCCGCGCCCGCTTCCCGGACATCCCGCGCCGCGTGTCCGGGTACAACCTCGACTCCCTGCTGCCCGAGCACGGGTTCGACGTCGCGGGCCTGCTGGTCGGCAGCGAGTCCACTTTGGTCACGGTGTTGCGCGCGGAGCTGAAGCTGGTCCCCGTCGTCCGCGAGCGCACACTGGTCGTGCTCGGCTACCCCAGCGTAGACAGGGCGGCCGACGCGGTGCCCTCGATCCTGCCGCACGAGCCGATCGCGCTGGAGGGGCTGGACGCGAAGCTGATCCGCGACGAGCGCATCAAGCACCTCAACCCGCGGGCCCTGCGGGAACTGCCCGAGGGCAAGGCGTTCCTGATGGTCCAGTTCGGCGGGGACACCACCGACGAGGCCGACGAGCGGGCGCACCGGATGCTCGCCGCGCTCCACGACACCGAGCACGACCCGGCGGTCTCGTTCCTCGACGACCCGGACCGGGAGCACGAGCTGTGGCAGGTCCGCGAGGCCGGGCTCGGGGCGACCGCCCACGTGCCGGACCGCCCGGACACGTTCGAGGGCTGGGAGGACTCCGCCGTCCCGCCGGAGCGGCTGGGCGACTACCTGCGCCGGCTGCAGCGGCTGTACGAGGAGTTCGGGTACGCGAGCGACACCGGGCCCGCGCTGTACGGCCATTTCGGACAGGGCTGCGTGCACACGAGGATCCCCTTCGACCTCTACACCGCGGTGGTCGTCGTCCACGTACTGGCCGGCGGGGAAACGGGGCTGGGCTGGACCTACGCCGACGCCGCCGTGGCCGACGTCGTCACCGGGGTGCTCGCCCCGGTGGTCAAGGGCCAGGAGGTGCTCGACGTGCCGGCGCGGTGGGAGGCGATGCGCCGCCGGATCCGCAACCTCGGCCGCCCCGGGATCGTCTCCTGTGCACTGTCCGCTGTGGACATAGCGCTCTGGGACGCCGCCGCCAGGGTCGCGGGGCTGTCGCTCAGCCGCCTGCTCGGCCGGGTGCGGGACGAGGTCGAGCTGTACGGCAGCGGTGGTTTCACCAGCGAGAGCGTGCCCCAGCTGCGGGCGCGGCTCGACGGGTGGGTGCACCGGCAGGGCATCCCGCGGGTGAAGATCAAGATCGGGGAGGCGTGGGGCGGCGAACCCGAGCGCGACCTCGCCCGCGTCCGCGCCGCGCGTTCGGTGATCGGCCACGACGCCGAGCTGTACGTCGACGCCAACGGCGGCTACTCGATCGGCCAGGCCCGCCGGATCGCCCGCCGGCTGGAGGACCACGACGTGCGCTGGTTCGAGGAACCGGTGTCCAGCGACGACCTGGCGGGCCTGGCGGAGCTGCGCGCGAAGACCACGATGGACGTCGCGGCGGGGGAGTACGGCTACGACCTGCCCTACTTCGCGCGCATGGTGCCCGCCGTCGACTGCCTGCAGATCGACGTGACCCGGTGCGGCGGGTACACCGAATGGCGCCGCGCCGCGGCCGTCGCCGCCGCCGCGAACCGCGAGGTGTCGGCCCACTGCGCGCCGAACCTGTCCGCGCACGTGGCCGCGGCCACGCCGAACTTCCGGCACCTGGAATGGTTCGCCGACCACGACCGCATCGAGTCGCGGTTCTTCGACGGAGCGCTCGACCCGGCGTGCGGCCGCGTCGCGCCCGACCCGGGCGTGCCCGGGCACGGGCTCACGCTCAAACCCGACATCGAAGCCTTCGCGGTCGGCTGAAGCGGAGGAAACCGTGAAACCCGAACCGGAACACGCGCGGCGCGAGGCGCTGCGCCGCTACGTCGAGGCGGTCGCGGGGCTGCTCGGCGTCGAACCCGCGGCGTGCTGGAGCGAGCCCAACGCGCCGTCCACCGCCTACATCGCGCTCGCCGACCGTTCGCCGCGCCACCCGGGGCGGTTCCTGATGCTCCAGTGGAGCAGTGACGGCGGCTGGAGCCTGGCCGTCGAGCCGGAACGCAACGAACCGCCCGACGTCCTCGCGGCCTGGCCCGCGCCCGTCCGGCCGCGACCGGACAGGCTGGTGCGGAAGGTCCGGGCGGCACTGGAGCAACCCGAGGGAAGGAACCGGAAATGCGTGCGCTGACCGTCATCCCCGGCCACGGCGGCTCACTGGCCGTGTCCGAGGTGCCCGACCCGGAGCCGGGGGAGCACGAACTGCTCGTCGAGGGGCTCGCGCTCGGCGTGTGCGGCACGGACAAGGAGATCGCCCGCGGCGAGTACGGCTGGGCACCACCGGGCAGGGACCGGCTCGTGCTCGGCCACGAGTCGCTCGGCCGGGTCCGCCGCGCGCCGCGGGGCGGCGACTTTGCCGAGGGGGACCTCGTGGTCGGTGTCGTGCGACGGCCGGACCCGGAGCCCTGCGGCGCCTGCGCGCGGGGGCAGTTCGACATGTGCCGCAACGGCCGCTACACCGAGCGCGGGATCAAGGAGCTCGACGGCTACGGCAGTACACTGTGGACGGTCGAGGCCGACTACGCCGTCCGCCTGGACCCGGGGCTGCACGAGACCGGGGTGCTGATGGAGCCGACCACGGTCGTCGCCAAGGCCTGGGACGAGGTGCAGCGGGTGGGCGAGCGGGCCTGGTTCGAGCCCCGCCGGGCACTCGTCACCGGAGCGGGCCCGATCGGGCTGCTCGCCGCGCTGCTCGGCGTCCAGCGCGGGCTCGACGTGCACGTGCTGGACCGGGTGGAGGACGGGCCGAAGCCGGGCCTGGTATCGAGGCTGGGCGCCACGTACCACGCCGAAGACGCGGCGGCCGTCACCGAACGGCTCCGCCCCGACGTCGTGATCGAGGCGACGGGCGCGGGACCCGTCGTGTTCGACGTCATCAGCGGCACCGCGCCGTACGGCATCGTGTGCCTCACCGGCGTCTCCGCCACCGGCCGCCCGCTGCGCGTCGACGCCGGTTCGGTCAACCGGGACCTGGTGCTGGACAACGGGGTCGTGCTCGGCTCCGTCAACGCGAACCTGCGCCACTACCGCGCCGCCGCCGACGCCCTCGCCAAGGCGGACCGCTCCTGGCTGGAAGCGCTGATCACGCGGCGGGTCCCGCTCGAACGTGCGAAGGAGGCCTTCGACGGCGGCGAGGACGACGTCAAGGTGGTGCTCACGCTCGACGGGGAAGGCTGAGCCGATGGCGCTCATCGAGGACTACGCCCTGCTCGGCGACCTGCACACCGCCGCGCTCGTGTCCCGGGACGGGGCGGTGGACTGGCTCTGCCTGCCCCGCTTCGACTCGCCCGCGTGCTTCGCCGCGCTGCTCGACGACGAGAAGGCGGGCAGCTGGCGGCTGGCCCCCGCGTCGGGTGGCCCGGCGACCCGCCGCGGCTACCGGGGCGACACCCTGGTCCTGTCCAGCGAATGGGACACCCCGGAGGGCACCGTGCGGGTGCTGGACTTCATGCCCCCGCGCGGCGAGGCGCCGGACGTGGTGCGCATCGTCGAAGGCGTGTCGGGCCGGGTGCCGATGCGGATGTCGCTGCGGCTGCGGTTCGACTACGGCTCGATCGTCCCCTGGGTCCGGCGCCAGGACGGCGGACTGGCGACGGTCGCCGGTCCCGACGCCGTGTGGCTGCGCACCCCGGTGCCCCTGCACGGGGACGACTCGGCCACCACGGCGGAGTTCACGGTGGCCGAGGGCGAGCGCGTGCCGTTCGTGCTCACCCACCGGGAGTCCCACCTGCCGCACCCGAAGGTGGCCGACCCCGAGGAGTCGTTGCGGGACACCGAGCGCTTCTGGACGGAGTGGATCTCCCGCTGCCGGTACGAGGGCCCGTGGTCCGCCGAGGTCCGCCGCGCACTGGTCACCCTCAAGGCGCTGACCTACCGGCCCACCGGCGGCATCCTCGCGGCCGCGACGACGTCACTGCCCGAGCAGTTCGGCGGTGCCCGCAACTGGGACTACCGCTACTGCTGGCTGCGGGACGCCACCTTCACCCTGCAGGCGCTGCTGGGCACCGGGTACACCGACGAGGCCCGGCAGTGGCGCGAGTGGCTGGTGCGGGCGGTCGCGGGTGATCCCGCCGACCTGCAGATCATGTACGGCCTCGACGGCACCCGCCGCCTGCCCGAGTCCACTTTGGACTGGCTGGCCGGGTACGAGGGCTCCTCGCCGGTGCGCGCGGGCAACGCCGCCGCCGGCCAGTTCCAGCTCGACGTGTGGGGCGAGGTCCTCGACGGCCTGCACCTGAGCCGGGAGGCCGGGCTGCCCACGGTCGAGCCCGCGTGGGACCTGCAACGCGGGCTGCTCGACTTCCTCGAAGGCCACTGGGACCAGCCGGACAACAGCCTGTGGGAGGTCCGAGGCCCGCGCCGGCACTTCGTGCACTCGAAGGTCATGGCGTGGGCCGGGGTGGACCGGGCCGTCCGGACCGTCGAGCACCACGGTCTCGACGGTCCGGCGGATTCCTGGCGGAGCCTGCGTGACCGCATCTTCGACGACGTCTGCGCGCACGGCTACGACGCCGAGCGCGGCACGTTCACCCAGTTCTACGGCTCCCGCGGGCTGGACGCGGCGCTGCTGCTCATCCCGCGGGTCGGTTTCCTGCCCTGGTCGGACCCGCGCGTGCGCGGCACCGTCGACGCCGTGCGGAAGGAACTCGACCATGACGGCTTCCTGCGCCGCTACGACCCCGACGCGGACGGGGGAGTCGACGGCCTGGAAGGGCAGGAAGGCGCTTTCCTCGCCTGTTCCTTCTGGCTCGCCGACGCGCTCCACGGCACCGGCCGCACGGCCGAGGCGCGGCGCCTGTTCGAGCGGCTGCTCGACCTGCGCAACGACGTCGGCCTGCTGAGCGAGGAGTACGACACCACGCGGGGGCGCCAGGCGGGCAACACCCCGCAGGCGTTCAGCATGGTGGGCCTGGTCAACACCGCCCGCCACCTCACGGCCACCGACGAGCCGGTCGACACCAGGGCCGGGACGCGGCCGCCGCACCGGTGAGCGGGGGAGACCGGTCAGGAATCGAGAAGCGGCGGTCACGGCTGCGGACCTAGCGTTACCGGCATGACCTCAATCGACACGATCACCCTCGAGGTGGCCGATCCCGCGGCCGCCGAACGTTTCTACGCCGCCGCCTTCGGACTCGGCGACCGGCTGCGCCTGCGGGCGTCGCAGGAACCCAGCACGGGATTCCGCGGGTTCACCCTGTCGTTGGTGGCGTCCCAGCCCGCCGACGTCCGTGCCCTGGTCGACGCCGCCGTGGCCGCCGGTGCCACCACCCTCAAGCCGGTCGCGAAGTCGATGTGGGGCTGGGGCGGGGTGGTGCGGGCGCCGGACGGGACGATCTGGAAGGTCGCCACGCCGGCGAAGAAGGACACCGGCCCGGCCACCCGGCGGGTGGACAGCGTCGTGCTCCTGCTCGGCGTCGCCGATGTGGCCGCCAGCAAGCGGTTCTACACCGAGCACGGGTTCACGGTGGGGAAGAGCTTCGGCCGGATGTACGTCGAGTTCGCCGGGGCGGGTGCGGTCAAACTGGCCCTGTACCGGCGGAAGGCCCTCGCCAAGGACGCCGGGGTCTCCCCGGAGGGCGACGGCGCGCACCGGATCGCGATCGGCGGAGCCGGCGGCCCGTTCACCGACCCGGACGGGTTCGCGTGGGAGACCGCGCCGATGGCGGCGATGTCCTGATGTGCCTGCACCGCCCGCCACAGGAGCGGGAAGCGGACGTGCGCCGGAACCCGGCCGAGGAGGAGCTTCCAGAGGCGGAGCTTCCAGAGGCCGGCCTGGACCCGGTGCCGCCGGGCGGGCGCTGAGACAACCCCGCGGACTCACGCACCGGGCTCCCGGAGCTCGCCGCCCGCCGCGTTCTCCGGGAAGTGGCACGCCACCCGGCGGCCGGGGGACACCTCCGCCAGCGGGGGCTCCTGCGTACGGCACACGTCGCGGGCCTTCCAGCAGCGGGTGCTGAACCGGCACGCCGGGGGCGGCGACAGCGGGCTCGGGGTCTCGCCGGACAGACGGATCCGGTCGCGCTTCCGGCGGCGGCCGGGGTCCGGCACGGGGACCGCCGAGAGCAGCGCCACCGTGTACGGGTGGTGCGGCGTGGCGTAGAGCGCGTCGGCGTCGGCCAGTTCCACGATCTTGCCCAGGTACATCACGGCCACCCGGTCGGACACCTGCCGCACCACGGACAGGTCGTGCGCGATGAGCACGTAGGTCAGCCCGAGCTCGTCCTGCAGGTCCTCCAGCAGGTTGATCACCTGGGCCTGGATCGAGACGTCCAGCGCCGACACCGGCTCGTCGGCCACGACCAGCTTCGGCCGCAACGCCAGCGTCCGCGCGATCCCGATCCGCTGCCGCTGCCCGCCCGAAAACTCGTGCGGGTACCGGTTGTAGTGCTCGGGGCTCAGCCCGACCAGCTCCAGCAGCTCCTGCACCGCCCGCTTCACCCCGTGCTCCGTCGGCACCTTCTGCAGCCGGAACGCCGCGCCGATGATCGTGCCCACCGTGTGCCGCGGGTTGAGCGAGGAGTACGGGTCCTGGAACACCATCTGCACGTCCCGCCGCAACGGGCGCATCCGGCTCGGCGGCAGGTGGGTGATGTCGGTGCCGTCGAGCACGATCCGCCCGCCGGTCGGCTCCAGCAGCCGCGTCAGCAACCGTCCCGTCGTGGTCTTCCCGCAGCCCGACTCGCCGACGAGGGACAACGTCTCTCCCTTGTGGACAGTGAAGTCGAGCCCGTCGACCGCCTTAACCGAACCCGTCCGCCGCCGCAGTGGGCCGCGCCGCACCGGGAAGTGCTTGCGCAGTCCGGACACTTCGAGCATCGTCTTCCCCTCGGTCACAGCACCGGCCTGATCTCGTGCTCCCAGATCTCCCGCCGCGTCTCGAGCGGGAGGTGGCAGGCGGCCTGGTGGCCGTCGCCGGTGAGTTCCGGCACGACGGTCTCGCTCGCGCCACCGTTGCGGGAGGCGTAGGCGCACCGGGGGTGGAACGGGCACCCGGGCGGCGGTGTGATGAGACTCGGCGGCGTGCCCGGGATGGGCCGGAGCCGTTCGGCGCGGTTCCGGTCCAGCCGGGGCATCGAACCGAGCAGGCCCCACGTGTACGGGTGGCGCGGCTGCCGGAACACGTCGGCCGCCGTGCCGTACTCGACCGCCCGCCCCGCGTACATCACGAGGATGTCGTCGGCCAGCTCGGCCACCACGCCGAGGTCGTGCGTGATCACCACGACCGCCGAGTGGAACTCCTCCTGCAGGTCCCGGATCAGGTCGAGGATCTGCGCCTGCACGGTGACGTCCAGCGCGGTGGTCGGCTCGTCGGCGATGAGCAGCTCGGGATCGCACGACAGGGCCATCGCGATCATGGCCCGCTGGCGCATGCCGCCGGAGAACTGGTGCGGGTAGTCGTCGACCCGTGTCTTCGGTTGCGGGATCCCGACCCTGGCCAGCAGGTCGATCGCGTGCTCGCGGGCGGCCCGCTTGCTGACGTCGTTGTGCAGCCGGTACGCCTCGACGATCTGGCTGCCCACGGTGTAGTAGGGGTGCAGTGACGACAGCGGGTCCTGGAAGATCATCGCCATCCGCCTGCCCCGCAGCCGGCGCACCTCCTCGGCTGGTGCGCCGACGAGCTGCCTGCCGCCGAGCCAGATCTCGCCGGAGATGTGCGCGCCCTTGTGCAGCCCCAGTACCGCGAGGCTCGTGACGCTCTTGCCCGAGCCGGACTCGCCCACGATGCCGAGGGTGCGGCCGCGGTCCAGCGTGCACGACAGCCCGTCCACGGCCTTCACCAGCCCGTCGTCGGTCGGGAAGTGCACCCGCAGGTCCTTCAGTTCCAGGAAGCTCATGAGTACCGCACTCTCGGGTCGACGACGGCGTAACCGATGTCCACGACCAGGTTGGCCACGACGATGAAGCACCCGGCGAGCAGCGTCACGCCCATGATCGCGGGCAGGTCCTTGCCGTTGATGGCGACGATCGCGTAGTGCCCGAGGCCGGGCAGCGAGAAAGCGGTTTCCGTGAGCACCGCCCCGCCCAGCAGCAGGCCGAGGTCCAGACCGAAGATGGTCAGGATCGGCGTGAGCGTGGCGCGCAGGCCGTGCTTGAGCACGACGGTCCGCTCCGGCAGTCCCTTGGCGCGGGCGGTGCGGATGAAGTCCTCGCCGAGTGTTTCCAGCATCCCGGCGCGGGTGAGCCGTGCGTAGAGCGCGGCGTAGAGGAACGCGAGGGTGACCCACGGCAGCACGAGCGCCCAGAACCACCGCGCCGGGTTTTCCGCGAGCGGGATGTAGGTGCCCGCGTCGGGGAAGACCGGGAGGGTGTCGCGGAAGAGCGCGAGGCAGATCAGGGCCGTGAAGAACACCGGCAGCGACACCCCGGCCAGTGCCGTGCTCATCGCGGCGCGGTCGAACCACGACCCGCGCCGCAGCGCCGAAAGCACGCCGACGCCGACCCCGGTCACGACCCAGAGCACCGCCGCGCCGAGCCCCAGTGACACCGTCACCGGCAGCGCGTCGGCCATCTGCGGCCACACCGGCAGCTGGTTCTTGAACGAGTAGCCGAAACACGGCGCGGAGCAGTGCACGACCTGGGTACCGGTGTCGTAGTCCTCGCCGGCCACGACGCCCTTGACGAAATGCCAGTACTGCGCGTAGAGCGGCTGGTCGAGCCCGAGCCGCGCCTCGATCTGGTGCAGCACGTCGGGACCGGGGCTCTTGCCGACGAAGTTCGCGGCGAGCTGGTCGGTGGTCTGCCCGGCGAGCCGGGGGACCACGAAGAAGATCCCGAACGTCACCATGCTGACGACGATCAGCAGGACCACGGCCGAGATCAGCCTGCGGACGATGAACGTGATCACGAACGGCGGCGGCGGTGGCCGGCGCGGGACGCCCCGGCCACCGGTGCCTTCACCTGCTTCCGGGGACTACGAGGACTTCTTGCCGAGCTGGGTGTAGTCGTACATGCCGTAGGCCAGTGACACGAAGACGTTCGTCAGGTTCGGCCCCCGGTAGAACAGCGACCTCGCGTACAGCTCGGGCAGGATCACCGCCTGGTCCATCATGATGTGGTCGATCTGCGCGTAGAACCCGTTGCGGGTGGCGGCATCCGTGGCCGCCGCCGCCTGGTCCAGCAGGTGGTTCACCTGCGGGTCGTCGAGCATCTCGATGTTGGAGTTGCCCGCGGACCGGATCGCGCGGCCGTCGGCGATCTGCGACAGGTAGCCGAAACCCTCCGGCCAGTCGGCGGACCAGCCGTAGGTCGCCATGCCGATGTTGTGGTCCTTCATGAACTGCGGCGAGCCCGCGTAGCTCGTCCCGTAGTCGCCGGTCGGGTACTGCAGGATGTCGGTCCTGATGCCGACCTTCGCGAGCGACTGCTGCAGCGCCTGCGCGGTCTGGCCCTCCTTGGGGCGGTCGCCGCGGATCGCGATGTTGAACGAGAACCCGTCCGGCTGACCGCACTTGGCCAGCGCGTCCCTGGCCTTCGCCAGGTCACCGCCCGGCTGCGTCGTCGCCCCGTACAGGTCGTACTTCTGGTAGCCGATCACGCTCGGCGGCAGCACCGTGCTCGCGATGTCGCCGCCGGCCTCCGGGCCGCCGTAGGCGTTCTGGAACAGCGTCTTGTCCGCGGCGTACTCGATCGCCCTGCGGCACTCGACGTTGGGGATCACCTGCGTGTTGATGGGGAAGTACCACTCGAAGCCCGAGGGCGCGGCGTCGGCGTTCTTCTTCGTCGCAGGGTTGTTGAGCACCTTGGCGCGCCCCGCGGTCTGCATGCCGGTGCCGTACGCGTCGACGTCGAGGGAACCGTTGAGCAGCCTGTTGTCCAGGTCGTCACCGGAGACGTTGTAGGTCAGGTTGATCCGGTCCACCGTCTGCTTGACGCTCGGGGTGTCCGACTGCTTCCAGTTGGGGTTCTTCACCAGGCTGAGCCCCGTGCTGGGGTTGAACGAGCCGGGCTCGACCATGTACGGCCCGGACGAGACCGGGGCTGTCTGGTAGTTCGCGCCCGTGTCCTTGGCCTGCGGCACGGGGGCGGTCTGCGGGCTCGTGACGAGGTAGTCGAAGTCGGCGAAGGGCTGCGCCAGGTGGAACACGATCGTCGTGTCGTCGGGGGTCTCGATCGACGCCAGGCCGCCGGGGGACTTGTCCTTGTACGGCCCCTGGTAGCCCGACCCGCCCGCTAGGTACTGCGCGAAGTAGCTCGGCCCGTTGGCCAGCACGTCCTTGGCGAAGTTGCCGCGCTCGACCGCGTACTTGATCTGCGCGGTGGTGACCGGCTCGCCGTCGGAGAGCTTCATGCCGGACCGGATGTGGTAGGTCCAGGTGAGGCCGTTGTCGCTGACCTGCCCGAGCCCCGTCGCGAGGTTCGGGACCAGCTTGAGCCCGTCCGGTCCCGGCGCGGGGTTGTAGGTCAGCAGCGGGCTCGCGTACAGGCGCGAGAAGTTCCACATGAACGCGTAGTAGGTGTTGCCGGGGTCGATCGAGTCCGGGGTGTTGGTCATCCCGAAGTTGAGGGTGCCGCCGGTCGCGTCGGACGCGTTGACGACCGAGGTGTTGGCCGCGTTGTAGCCGGCGCTGCCGCCTCCGCCGCCGCTGCCGCCGCCGCAGGCCGTGAGCAGGCCGAGACCCGTCATGGCCAGTGCCACCGCGGTCAGGTTGCGTCGTTTCATCCGCGCACCACGCTCCTCGTACTCGATGGGATGGGGAAACCGGGAAGAACGGTGCTACCTCGCTCGCGGGTCGAGCGCGTCGCGCAGGCCGTCGCCGAGCAGGTTGAACGCCATGACCGTGACGAAGATGGCGAGCCCGGGGACCAGCACGTACTCGGGGTCGGCGGAGTAGGAGCCGCTGCTGACGGCGTCCGAGAGCATGCCGCCCCAGCTGGGGGCGGGCGGGTGCAGGCCGACGCCGAGGAACGACAGCGCGGCCTCGAACAGGATGTTCGTCGGGATCAGCAGCGTGGTGTAGACCAGGATCGGCGCGAGCAGGTTCGGCAGCAGCTCGCGCCGCAGGATGTAGCCGGTGCGGGCACCCAGGCTCCTGGCCGCGTCGACGAACTCGCGTTCCCGCAGGGACAGCGTCTGGCCGCGCACGATGCGCCCGAGGTAGGGCCAGTTGAAGAAGCCGATCACGAAGATCAGCACGGCGACGTGCAGCGCGTTGCCCGACAGCCCGAACGCCGACTGCTGCACCACGCCCGACAGGGCGATCGCGAACAGCAGCAGGGGGAACGCCAGGAACACGTTCATCAGCCAGCTGATCGCGCTGTCCACCCAGCCGCCCGCGAACCCGGCGACGAGCCCGAGCGTCACGCCGATCACCACGGACAGCAGCGTGGACCCGGCCGCGATGAGCAGTGAGAACTGCGAACCGACCAGCACGCGGGAGAGCAGGTCACGGCCGTTGCCGGGGTCGACGCCGAGGGGGTGGGCCCAGCTGATCCCGCCGAACGCGCCGACCGGGCGGCCGTACGTCGCGTCGATCAGCTCGGGGTGGTAGGTGTCCGGCTGCAGCACGCCGAGGGCGTTGAGCAGCAGCGAAGCGAGCGCGCCGAGAACGAGCAGGACCACGACGATGCCGCCGCCCACCGCCCATTTGTCCCTTTTCAGCCGGACCCAGGCGATCTGCCCCAGTGAACGGCCTTCGATCGCGCGTCCCATTCCGGCCGTGATGGATTCCGGTTGCGCGTCGGTGGGCGGAACATCGAGCGGAGCAGCCATCCGCTTCGGCCCCTTTCCCGGCGTCGTGCCGCAGCTTCCCGGGCGCCCGCCCGAAATCCCGGACAGCCTCTGCCGCCGTGACGGCGAAGGCCAGCCCGCGCCGGGCTTCGAGGCTCAATCGTGACCGGGAACCGGCTGAATTGCCTGAAAGTGCGGGAAAAAGGGGCCGGATGAACCTGGAAAACAGGACTGGACCACGTGTTTCCGTTTCTTGTCGGCGATGTTTCGCCGGGTATCGGCGGTTGTCCGGTTCGCCGGAGCGCGCAGTGTCCGCGACGGGAAGTTTGACAGGCGCCCCCGTCCATCGATGCGTTCCGATCCGGAATGAAACGTTATCGGTGGCGAGCGGTGGTCGTCGAGGCGCCCCAGCAGGTCGCCGTGGCCGATGTGCCGGAGCCGGTTCCCGGTCCCGCGCAGGCATTGGTCGAGGTCGAGGCGATCGGGGTGGGCTATGTGGACGTCATGGCGCTGAAGGTTGAGTACGCGCCCTTTCCCGGTGTCGGTTCGGTGCTCGGCCTGGAGGTCGTCGGCCGCGTGCGGACAGCCGGTTCCGGTGTCCCGCAAGAGTTGGGCGGGAAGCGGGTGCTCGCGCTGCCGGACTTCGGTGGCTACGCCGAACGGGTCGTCGTCGACGCGGCCAAGCTGCTTCCGGTGCCGGACGGCGCCGACCCGGTCGACGTCGTCGCGCTGGGCCTGAACGCGCTGGTCGCCGAGGGTGCGCTGAGCCGGACCGGGGTGGTGCCAGGGGAGCGGGTGCTCATCCGTGGCGCGAGTGGCGGGATAGGCGTGCTCGCCACGCAAATCGCCCACGCCAGGGGCGCCGAGGTCACCGTGGTCACACCGCGGCGGGCCCGGCGGTGGGTGAGCACCTGGCATTGCTGCGTCCCAACGGGCGGTACGTCCTCTGCGGAGGCGCGGGCGGAGCCCCGGGAACCGGCGTGTTCGAGGCGGTGCTGAACGGCTTCCACAACTCACCCGCGCTGTTCGCGTTCAGCCTGAACTCGCTCGCACCCGAGGCCCGCAGGCGGACCTGGGACAGGGTCGTCGCGCTGCTGGCCGAGGGCCGGCTCTCCGCAGTGCTCGACCGGACCTTCCCCCTCGCCGAGGCAGCCGCCGCGCTCCAGCGGGTGGAGCGGGGGAGGTCGTTCGGCAAGGTCGTCCTCCGCCGCGGGTAGGGTGATCCCGGATCGCGGGGGAGAGGATTCGATGGCACGCCACCGGGACGAGCGGATCGACCGATCGGTGCCGGCCGCCGTGATCGCGCTCCTGCGGGAGGCCGGTTACCCGGCGCTGACCATGGAGGCCGTCGCCCAGCGCGCGGGCACCACCAAGCCCGCCATCCGCCGCCGGTGGAAAAGCCTGAAGCACCTGGTGGTCGCGGCCTTGGCGGAGGAACGCGCCTGCGTGGTGGAGATGGACACCGGGTGCACCTACTGCGACCTCGTCGGCCATCTCGAAGCACTCCGGGCCGGGATGGCCGATCCTGCCATGAGCACCGTCCTCCCGGCCCTGACGGCCGAACTCGCGGATGATCCGGAACTGCGCGAGGAATTCCTCGCCGTGGTCTGGGAGCCCCGGCGGGAGGCGTGCGTCTCCTCGCTGCGCAAGGGCCAGGCACGCGGCGACGTCCGTCCCGGTCTGGACCTCGATCTGCTCATCGACCTCTTCGCCGCGCCCGTCGTGTTCCGCGTGCTGTTCGGGCACCGGGAACTCGACCAGCGGTTCGTCCGTGACGTGGTGAGCGGAGTCCTGTCCGGAGTGGGCGTGGCCGGGGAAGGCTCCTGCACCCACGCCGGGTGAGGCGCAGGTCGTCGTTTTGACAGGTCCGGTGCGCTCCTTCAAGATGCCCGTGGAACAGCATTCCATGATTGCTCGGTGCAGCTGGGAGGACGGGCGCGACCGTGGAACCGACTCTCTTCGCGGTGCTCGCGGTCGTCAGCATCGCGGTGGTCGCGGCGTTCTCCGAGCGGCTCAAGCTCGCCGCGCCGTTGAGCCTGGTGGTGGTCGGCATCGGCGCGAGTTTCCTGCCCGGTGTCCCGCACCCCGCGATCGCACCCGAGCTGATCCTCGCGGGAGTGCTGCCGCCGTTGCTGTATTCGGCCGCCGTCAACATGCCGGTCGTCGACTTCCGGCGCAACATCCGCCCGATCGGGGGCCTGGCCGTCCTCCTCGTGGTGATGTCCACGCTCGGCGCGGGCTGGCTCTTCCACTGGCTGATCCCGGGGATCGGCTGGCCCGCCGCGTTCGCGCTGGGCGCGGTGATCAGCCCCACCGACGCGGTCGCGGCGAGTTCGGTGGGGCGGCGGCTCGGCCTGCCGCCGCGGCTGCTCACCGTGCTGGAAGGCGAGGGACTGGTCAACGACGCATCGGCACTGGTGCTGCTGCGTTCGGCCGTGGCGGCCGTGGCCGGTTCGGTGTCCGTCTGGGGCATCGTCGGGGAGTTCGGCTACGCGGTCGTGCTCGCGGTCGGGATCGGGCTGGCAGTCGGCGTCGTGAACGTCCGCGTCCGCGCGCTGCTGAACAACGACGTGCTCAACACGGCGATCTCCTTCGTGGTGCCTTTCGTCGCGTTCCTGCCCGCTGAGGAGCTGAACGCTTCCGGTGTCCTGGCGGTCGTCGTCGCCGGCCTGGTGACGGGTCACCTCGGGCCGCGCCACGTGCGCGCGACGGACCGCATCGCCGAGGCCACCAACTGGCGCACGGTGGCGTTCCTCCTGGAGAGCGGGATGTTCCTGCTCATGGGCCTGAGCGTGCAGACGCTGCTCGACGAGGTACACGACGACGGCACCGGCGTCGCCCGCGCGCTCCTGATCGGGCTGGCGGCCTCGGCGGTCGTGATCCTGATACGCGTCGTCTTCGTCGCGCCGCTCATCGCCGGACTGCACCGCGAGCAACGGAAAGCGGCGCGCCTCAAGCCCCGCGTGGAAACGGCGCAGGCGGCGCTGCAGGGCGACGAACCGGACAGCGGGGTCGGGGCGCGACTGCGCCGGTTGTCGCCCCGGCGGCTGCGCCGGTTCCGGGAGCGGCTGGACCGGATGGCCGCCGACATCGAGTTCCGCCTCACCGAGACGCTGGGCTGGCGCGGTGGGGTGGTGCTCGGCTGGGCCGGGATGCGGGGCGCGATCACCCTCGCCGCCGCGCAGACCCTCCCGGCGGCCACCCCCGGCCGCGCCCAGCTCGTCCTGATCGCCTACGTCGTGGCGATCACGACCCTGCTGGCGCAGGGCCTGACGCTGCCGGCGGTCATCCGGGCGGCACGGGTGCCCCGGGAGGACCCGTGGCGGCTGCGCACCGAGTACGTCCGCCTCATGGGCACGCTCGCGGGGGTGGCGGAGTCAATTTTGGACGACCCGGAGCTGGAGGACGCCGACGGGACGCCGTTCGCCGGACGAGTCCTCGACCAGGTCCGTTCGGACACGCGCCTTCCCGCCGAGGCCACGACCGGCCCGCCTTCCCAGGAACAGATCGAGATCGCGCACCAGTACCTGCGGCTGCGGTTGCGCGTCCTGGCCGAACAGGCCGAGCGCCTCCAGCAGGCCAGGGCCAGCGGTGAGTACAGCTCCGCCGCCCTCAGCCGCGCCCAGACCGCTCTCGACGTGGAGACCGCGCGCTTCGAACAACTGGGGCAGGCGGAGCGCGGCTGACCGCGTCCGGGGACATCACCGCCCGCGGCCTGTGCACGGAAGGTCGCGTGCCCGATAGTCCCTGTCTTCGATCCCGCCTGGCCGGGCTCCCCGGGCACGGGCCCCGAGCCTGCTTCACTGTGGTGCGCCGCAACACAGGAACAGGAGTGCACCACCATGAGCGAGTTCGACATCCCCGGTACGGAGGTCCTGCGTGCCCGGCAGGAGGTGGTCCTGAACCACTTCCGCGACGAGGTCGCCCAGGACTGGGACGCCACGCTGTCGACGTTCCCGCACCCGCACTACGAGATCGTCCCGACCATGACGGTGCACGACGGGGACTCCGCCGTCCGCGGGTACTACCAAGACACGCGGCGGGCGTTCCCCGACCAGCACCACGAGCTGATCTCGCTGCGCCACAGCGAGGACGCGGTCGTGGTGGAGTTCTGGCTGATCGGCACCCACTTCGGCCCGTTCGGGAAGCTGCCGCCGACCGGTTCGGAGTTCCGCGTCCGGATGACCGCGTACTTCATCTTCGACGCCGACGAGAACCTCTCCTGCGAACGGGTCTACTTCGACTCGCTGTCGATGCTGAAGCAGCTCATCGGCGGCGTGGACAAGAAGAACCCGAAGAACTGGCCGTTGCTGGTGAAACTCGTGCGGGGCCTGCTGTCCATGTCCGCGGAGGCGCCGGACGAGCGGCTGCTGCGCACCGCCGAGCCGGTTCTGCAGAGCTGACGGGGAGCGGCTCAGGCGACGAACTCCATCGCCGGGTAACGCCGTGAAGGCCCGCCCAGCAGGTGGTCGTCCCGCCCGAGCAGCCACCGGTCGAAGAACGACGCCACGTAGGCGCGTTGCGTCCGCACGCTGGTCGCCGGGTCGAGGGTGCCCAGCCCGACGCCCAGTTGCGGCAGCAACGCCGCGGCGTCCGTGAAGGACGCGTGTTCGGCACCGCGGAGCCTCAGCTGCCTGGCCCAGCCGCGCGTCGCGGCGAGGAAGGCCGTCCAGCCGGGACCCGTGTCGGTCTCGCCGTCCTTGCCGACCAGCAGGAACGGCCGTCCCAGACCCTGCGCGGCGGGCGGCATCAGGCTGCCGTCGAGGTAGGTCAGGTTGCCGTCCAGGTTCACCCCCGCCACCACCCGCGGATCGGCGGCCATCGTCAGCGCGGCCGCCGAACCACCCATCGAATGGCCGAACATGCCGACGCGGCGCACGTCGAACCCGCGGGCGGCCAGCTCGTCCAGCACGAACCGCGTGTCGGCCACGCGCACGGCGAGTGCCTTGCGCACGAAGGTGTCCGGGTCACCGGGGTCGACCATGGTGCGCACGGAACCGTCGGGGAACTGCACCTCGGGGGACTCCCACGTGTGGTCGATGCTCACCACCACGTAACCCCGGCTCGCCAGGTCCTCCACGGCCGCGGTGGCCCACGTCCGCGGCTCTCCCAGCCCCGGCGAGTACACGATCACCGGCCGGTCGCCGGGCACCGGCACCGCGCCGCCGTACGAGCCGGTGCGCACGCCCGCCCAGTCCGTGCCGGCGGGCACACCGAGCCCGAGCAGGCCGTTCGCGGTCACCGCGGCGAAGTGCGCGGCCGCGCCCGGCAGCATGTACGGCATCCGCTCGTGCCCGGACCACGCGGGCCGGTGCACGCTGACCATCAGCTCCCGGGCCCCGCCACGCCACGGGTCCGGCCGTGACGCGTCCACCAGGTGCAGGTCGGTGCGGCCGACCGGGTATCGCCCGCTGGGCGCGGGCAGCGCGAGCCGCTGGGCGGCCGAGGCCGGCAGAGCCGTCGAGGCGAGCAGGGCGGTCGTGGCCAGCAGGAAGGATCTCCGGAGCATGGTGATCAAGTTAGTGACCGGGAACGCCCGGCGTCGTCAGGGAAATCCCCGAGGTCGTCCCCGGTTCGCGGCCGCTCAGCTCTCCGGGGCGCCGATCGCGCGCAGGTGGTCGATGGTGGCCTTCTTGCCCCGTTCGATGTGGTCGAGCATCGCGGCGGCCGCGGCATCGGGCTGGTGCTCGCGCAGCGCGTCGGTGACCACCTGGTGGTCGAGCACCGAACGGTGGCGCCGGTGGATGAACCAGATCGCCTGGTACGGCACGCCCGTCCAGAGCCGGTCGATGAACTCGTCGAGGAAGGCCGAGTGCGCCGCCTCGTACACGGCGCGGTGCCACAGGGCGTTGAGGTCCACGACCACGCCCTGCTCGCCGTCCTCCTTCTCCGCCGCGGCGCGGAACTCCGCGTGCAGGCCCTGGATCTCCTCCAGCTCGCGGTCGGTGGCCCGCTCGGCGGCGAGCCTGGTGGCCAGCGGTTCGAGGGTCTCGCGGAGCAGGTAGATCTCCTCGGCGCGGGGGATCGAGTACCGGGTCACCACGTGGCCGTGGTGGGGCCGGTACTCGACGAGACCGTGTGCCTGGAGCATGCGGAGCGCCTCGCGGATGGGCGTGAGGCTCATCTGCAACCCGTCCGACAGGCTCTGCAGCGTCAGCTTGGCTCCGCCCGGCAACGTCCCGCGTTCGATCTGCCACCTGATCGCGTTGAAGGCCTCCTCGGCCTTCGTCACCGAGCCCCGCTCCCGTTTCCCCGCCATCGGACCCCTTCCTGGTTCCCTCAGCAGGACAGTACCGAGACCGGCGTCGGGGCCGGCCTGCCGGAGAGCACCGCGACCACGTTCTCGACCGCGAGCTCAGCCATCCGGGTGCGGGTTTCGACGGTCGCCGAGCCGAGGTGCGGGGCCAGCACGACGTTGCCGAGGGTGCGCAGCCGCTCGTGGACCTCGGGTTCGTGCTCGTAGACGTCCAGGCCCGCGCCCGCGATGCGGCCTTCGGAAAGCGCTTCCGCGAGTGCCGCCTCGTCGACGATCGGGCCCCGCGCGGTGTTGATCAGGAAGGCCTCGCGCTTCATCGCCCGCAGTGCGCCCGCGTCGATCAGGTGCCGGGTTTCGGTGGTCAGCGGGCAGTGCAGTGACACGACGTCCGAAGTGGCCAGCAGCTCGTCGAGGGGAACCGCATCCGTGCCGGGGGTCGGCCGTCGCGAATGGTGGACCACCCGCATGCCGAAGGCCGCGGCGCGCGTGGCGACGGCCTTGCCGATGTGCCCGTAGCCGATGATCCCGAGCTGCTTGCCCTGGAGCCCGGTGCCGAGCATGAACGAGATGTCCCACGACCACGCCGCGCCCGACCGGATGAGCCGGTCGCCCTCGGCCACCCGCCGCGTGACCGCGAGCAGCAGGGCCATGGTCAGGTCGGCGGTCGCGTCCACCAGCACGCCCGGGGTGTTGGTCGCGACCACACCCCGGCGGGCCAGGGCCGGCACGTCGACGTTGTCGTAGCCCACGGCGGTGTTCGCGACGATCCGCAGGCCGCTTCCCGCCGCGTCGAGCACGCTGTCGTCGATGCGGTCGGAGAGCATGCTGATCACGGCGTCGGCACCCCGCACCGCGTCGCGCAGCTCGCCGGGTGCCAGTGGCCGGTCGTGCGGCGAGACCCAGACGGACCCGGCGGCGCGCAGTGGTTCCAGCGTTTTCGCCGGGAGCGCGCGGGTGACGACGATCCGGGGCGGCGCGGTCATGGCCGCCCCCGTTCGGCGAGCAGCGCGCGGGCGCGCCGCGCGACCGGGTAGTCGACGAACTCCCCGTCATCGAGCTGGATCGACGAGACCCCGTCCGCTTCGGCCGCGCGGAAGGCCTCGTCGACCCGGCGTGCCCAGCGCAGCTCCTCCTCGGTCGGCGCGAACGCCGCCGCGACGGCGGGGAGCTGGCGGGGGTGCAGCACCTGCTTGCCGCCGAAGCCCAGCGAGCGCGCGTGCGCGGCGGAGGTGGCGAGGCCCTCGTCGTCGGACAGGTCGAGGTGCGGCCCGTCGATCGGGCGCGGCAGCCCCGCCGCGGCCGCCGCGAGCACCAGCTGGGAGCGTGCGACGAACAGCTCCTGCCCGCCCGCCGTCGGCGTGACACCGAGTTCGCGGGAGAGGTCCGCGGGACCGAACGCGAGCGTCCGCACCCGTTCGGCGGCGGCCAGCTCCCGCACCGCGAAGATGCCAGCGGCCGTCTCGACGAGTGGCACGATCCCCGTGCTGCCCGGTTCCCGGTGCGCGTGCCGCTCGGCGCGTTCGAGCAGGGCGGCGACCGCGCGCACGTCGTCAGGACCGGAGCACATCGGGACGATCACGAGGTCGATGCGCGAGAGCACCGGCTCGAGCGCCTCGACGTCCGCCTCGGCGAGACCGGTGGCCACGCCGTTGATCCGCACCGTGACGAGCGGGCCACCAGGGGGCAGCGCGCCGAGCGCGGTCACGGCGCTGGCGCGCGCGGTTTCCTTGCGGGACAAGGCAACCGCGTCTTCCAGGTCGACCGCGATGGCCTCGGCACCCGCCGCCGCGGCCTTGGGGATCCGGTCCGGCCGGTCGCCCGGGACGAACAGCAGCGTGCGTGGTGTCGTCGTGAGGTCCACCGGCGCTCAGTCCTCGTACCAGTTCGGCAGCTCGTCCTGCATGTCCACCCACACCGACTTGACCCGGGTGTAGTGCTCCATCACCTGCAGCCCACCCTCCCGGCCGTAGCCGGACTGCTTGTAGCCGCCGAAGGGGACGAGGTGGTTGATGGTCCGGGTGGTGTTGATCCAGATCAGCCCCGCCTCGATCCCCGCGGCCACCCGGTGCGCCCTGGCGATGTCCCGCGTCCACACCGATCCGGCGAGCCCGTACTCGGTGTCGTTCGCCTTCGCGAGGGCGTCGGCCTCGTCGGTGAACGTCAGCACGCCGGTGACCGGGCCGAAGATCTCCTCCCGCATCATCCGCATCGTGTTGTCGACGCCGTCGAGCACGGTCGGCGTGAAGTAGTAGCCGTCCGCGAGCGCCGGGTCGGCGGGACGGGTGCCGCCGCAGACGAGCGTCGCGCCCTCCTGCGTGCCGCTGTCGACGTAGCCCGCGATCTTTTCCCGGTGCTGCGCCGAGATCTGCGCGCCCATCTGCGTCGAGTCCGCCAGCGGGTCGCCGACGCGGATGCGCCGCGCGAGCGCGGTGAAGCGGTCGAGGAACTCGTCGTGCACGGAGTCCTGGACGAGGATCCGGGACGCCGCCTGGCAGGTCTGGCCGGCGGCGGAGAAGATGCCGTACGCCGTGCGGTGCACCGCGGCGTCGAGGTCGGCGTCCGCGAAGATCACCGTGGGGGACTTCCCGCCGAGCTCGAACGTCACCAGCTTGAGGTCGTTCGCGGCGGTGGCGGCGATCTGCCTGCCCACCTCGGTGGATCCGGTGAACGCGATCTTGTCGACCCCCGGGTGGGCGACCAGCGCGGCGCCCGCCGCTTCGCCGAACCCGGTCACCACGTTGAAGACGCCGTCCGGCAACCCGGCTTCGGCGATCAGCTCGGCGAAGGCGATGGACGACACCGAGGTCTCCTCGGCGGGTTTGAGCACGATGGTGTTCCCGCCGGCGAGCGCCGGGCTGAGCTTCCAGGCGAGCATGAGCAGCGGCGAGTTCCACGGCACGATCGCCCCGACCACGCCGACGGGCTCCCGCCGCGTGTAGCTGAAGACCGTGGCGGCCTGCGGGTGCGTCTCCCCGAGCACGGTCTGGCACACGCCCGCGAAGTACTCGAAGTAGCGCACGATCGCGTCGATCTCGGCGCGCACCTCGCGCAGCGGCTTGCCGTTGTCGCGGGACTCGATGACGGCGAGCTCGTCCCGGTGCCGGTCGACGATCGCCGCGATGCGGATCAGGAAGCGTGCCCGGTCGGCGGCGCTCACCCGCGACCAGGCGCCGGTCAGCGCCCGGCGGGCCGCGGTCACCGCACGGTCGACGTCCTCGGCGGACGAGCGGGGCAGGGTGGCCCAGACCTTGCCGTTGCGGGGTTCGTAGGAATCGAACGTGCCGCCGTCGGCGGCTTCGGCCCACTGCCCGCCCACGAACGTGCGCAGCGCCACCGGCGCGCCGTGGTCGGTGTCGGCGAGGGTGCCGACGAGGTCGGTTCCGGGCTTCACGTGGTCTTGCACGGTCATCGTTGGTCTTTCTCCAGAGGGGTCAGGGCAGCAGGACGGGCTTGATCTCCTGGAAGGCCTGCATCCGGGTGATCACGGCGTTGACGTCTTCGAGCGGGTACCGGCCGCTGATCAGCCGGTCGAACGGCAGGCGGCGCGCGTAGCGGTCCAGGACCGTGAGCGCCTTGTGGTAGTGCGAAACGTCGCCCGAGAACGAGCCGATCACGGTGAGGTTCTTCTTGGTGATCGTGCCCGGCGCGATCGTGGTGGTGCCCGCGCCGAGCTGGCCGACCACGACGTAGCGCCCGCCGGGCGCGGCCAGGTCGACGCCCTCGGCGAACGCCGCCGGGTGCCCGGAGAACTCGGCCACGAGGTCCGCGCCGCGGCCGTCCGTGGCTTCGTGCACCCTGGCCAGCCGTTCGGCGGGATCGGGGGTGTCCTCCAGCGAGATCACCTCGTCGGCGCCGAACGCCGCGGCGAGTTCGAGGCGGGCGGCCGGTGCGCCGACCGTGACGACCCGGCCGGCGCCCGCCTGCGCGAACAGCCCGGTGGCGAGGATGCCGAGCGGCCCGGCGCCCTGGACCACCACGGTGTGCTCCGGTCCCACGCGGCCGGCCTGCTCGACCGCGTTGACCACCGAGCGCAGGGCGCAGCTGGCCATGCTGGCCAGCGCGTCCGGAACCGTGTCGGGCACCCGGACGCGGCCCGCGCCGGGGAGGACGTAGGCGTGCTGGGCGAAGCCACCCATCAGGTAAGGCCAGTCCTGCAAGGAAACGTGGCCGTAGGCCTTCCGGTTGAGGCACATCGCCGGCCGTTTGGCGGTGCACATCCGGCACCGCCCGCAGAAGGCGTGCGTCCAGATCACCCGGTCCCCGATCCGCAGCCGCTGCCCGACGGAGTCGTGGTCCGCACCCTCGCCGATGGCGACGATCCGGCCGACCATCTCGTGCCCGAGGATCAGCGGCAGCCGGATGTCCAGCGCCAGCGAGCCTTCCCAGCAGTGCACGTCCGTCCCGCACAGCGAGCACGCCACGACCTCGACCAGCAGGCCGCCGGCCTCGACCGACGGCGGTACCGGGACCTCCTCGATCGTGATCGGCTCACCGAACGCGCGGACCACGGCCGCGCGGGTGTGCTCGGGGATGACGCCGGTACCGGTCATGCTCGGATCTCCTTGTCGAGGTCGGTGGGGGAGGTGCTCGTGGCGGGGGCGGAGGTCCGCGTGCGGACCTGGCCCCAGATCCCGACCACGAGCAGGGTCAGCAGGCACAGGCCGACGATGTAGACGGCGACCGGCCACGGTTCGCCGTGGGCGCGCAACATCAGCGCGGACGCGATGAGCGGGGTGAACCCGCCGATCAGCGCGGCACCGAGCTGGTAGCCGAGCGAGGCGCCGCTGTAGCGGACCCGCGCGTCGAACAGCTCGGAGAAGTACAGGGTCTGCGCGCCGTACATGGAGGCGTGGCCGATCGCCAGTCCCGCGATCAGCGCGAGCCACAGCGCGGCCGCGGACCCGGTGCCGGCGAGCCAGAAGAACGGGAACGCAAAGACCGCCATGAACGCCGCGCCGAACGCGTAGACCGGCCGCCGCCCGAGCCGGTCGGCCAGGACGCCGAACACGCCGACCGTGGCGATCGAGACGAGGCTGGCGACCAGCACCCCGTTGAGCGCGACTCCCTGTCCCGGCCCCGAATCCCGGTTGGCCAGCGTCAGCGCGAAGACGGTGATCAGGTAGAACGTGCCGGTCTCGGCGGCCTTGGCGCCGAAGGTGACGAAGACACCCCGCCCGTTCGTGCGCAGCGCCTCGACGATCGGGACCCTGGCCGTCTCGCGGCTGCTCACCGTCTTCTCGAACTCGGGGGATTCGGTGATCGAGCGGCGCAGGTAGATCCCGACGATCACGAGCACGAACCCCAGCAGGAACGGGATCCGCCAGCCCCACGAGTGGAACGCCGCGTCGGGCAGCAGCATGAAGCCGCCGAGGACGAGGTTGGACACGACGATCCCCGCGTACACCCCCATCTGCGGCCAGGTGCCGTAGAAGGCGCGGCGCCCGCGCGGGGCGTGCTCGATGGTCATGATCGCCGCGCCGCCCCACTCGCCGCCGTGTGCCAGTCCCTGCAGCACCCGCAGGGCGACCAGGAGCAGCGGGGCACCGGTGCCGATCGACTCGTAGGTGGGCAGCAGCCCGACCCCGACCGTCGAGGCGCCCATCAGTGCGAGGGTCGCGATGAGCACGGACTTGCGGCCGACGCGGTCGCCGAAGTGCCCGGCGATGATGCCGCCGAGCGGACGGGCGACGAAGCCCACCCCGAAGGTCGCCAGCGCCAGCAGCGTGCCCACCGCCGGATCGCTGCTGTGGAAGAACAGCTTGCCGAAGATCGTCGCGGACAGCGCGCCGTAGAGGTAGAAGTCGTAGTACTCGAGCATCGTGCCGACGCTGCTGGCCAGTGCGACACGCCGGATCAGCCGCGGATCCGGGGGAGTGGACGTGGACATGGTGGCAGGTCCTCTCGTCGTTGAGATGGGGGCCGCGCGGGGTTCAGCCCGCGCGCAGGGAACCGGTGTCCGGAGTGGACGCTGTGGGTTTGGAGTCCTTTGTGGACCGCTCGCCGGTCGGGCCGACCACGCCGTCGGCCACGAGGCGCTCGAGCTCCTCACGTGAGCAGCCCAGCAGGTCACGCAGGATCTCTTCGTTGTGCTCACCCAGCGCGGGGCCCGTGCTGCGGATGCGGCCCGGGGTGCGGGTGAGGTTCGCGATGAGCCCCTGCATGCGCAGCGGTCCCAGGCTCGGGTGCTCGACGGTGGTGGTGCTGCCGCGTTCGGCGAAGTGCGGGTCCGCGGCGATGTCGTCGATCGAGTACACCGGGCCGACGGTGGCGCCCAGCTCCTCGAACGTCGCGAGCACCTCGTCGTTGTCCCGTGCCGCGACCCAGGCCGCGATTGCCTCGTCGATCTCGTCGCGGTGCGCGAACCGGCCGGTGATGTCCGCGAACCACGGCGCGTCGGCGAGGTCGGCCCGCTCGACCGCGCACAGGATGCGCCGCGCCGTGGCCGTGGTGGCCCCGGAGAGCGCGACCCAGCGCCCGTCACGGGTCTGGTAGCAGCCACGCGGGACGTTGAAGTCGGTGCGGCTGCCCTGGCGGCCGGGCACCAGGCCGAGCTGGTCGTAGGCGGACAGCTGCGCGCCGAGGATCCAGAACAGCGGCTCGTAGATGGACAGGTCGACGACCTGGCCCTCCCCGGTGCGTTCCGCGTGGCGCAGCGCCGTCATGGTGGCGAACGCACCGGCTAGCGCCGCGATGCCGTCCGCCAGCGGCCACTGCGGGAGCACCGGGGGACCGTCCTCGGGTCCGTTGGTGGCGGCGAACCCGGACATCGCCTCCGCGAGGGTGCCGAACCCGGGCCGCGTGCGGTACGGGCCGGTCTGGCCGAAGCCGGACACCCGGACGACGACGAGGCGCGGGTTGACGCGCAGCAGGTCCTCCGGGTCGAGCCCCCACCGTTCGAGCGTGCCCGGCCGGAAGTTCTCGACGAACACGTCGGTTTCGGACAGCAGGCGGCGCAGCAGGTCGGCACCGCGGGGATCGGACAGGGCGAGCGTGATGTCCCGCTTGTTGCGGCCCACGAGCGCCCACCACAACGATTCTCCGTCCTTGTGCCAGGCCCAGGAGCGCAGGCCGTCGCCACGCGGGTGCTCGACCTTGACCACGTCGGCGCCGAAGTCGCCGAGCAGCGTCGCGATCATCGGCCCGGCGTAGATCGTCGCGGCGTCGACCACGCGCACTCCGGTCAGCGGGAGCCGGCGGGAAGAGATCGTGTCAAACATTTGATAAAATGTAGCCGACGCGCTCGCCGGTTGGCAACCACCGGTGGATCTCGGCGGGGGCGTGGTCAGCGGTCCGGCAGGTCCAGCAGGTCGAGGAACGCGGTCGCCGCCGGGGTGCGCCCGGCGCCGCTCCAGATGAGGTACTCGACGCGCACGGGCGCGTCGGTGATCTCGATGGTGGCCACCCCGGTCAGCTGGGGAACGTAGGCCGAGGGCAGCAACGCGATCGCCAGCCCCTTCCGCACGAGCCGGGCCATCATGAAGTCCGCGGTGGTGACCTCGAACGCGACCTCGCGGCTCAGCCCCGCCGCGGCGAACGCCTCGTCGGACTGCGCGCGCGCCGGAGTGTGCGGTGGCAGGTCGATGAAGGTCTCGGTGGAGAGCCGGGCGAGGTCGACGGCCGGTTCGCCCGCCAGCGGGTGGTCGGGGGCGACGACGGCGACCAGCCGGTCACGGGCGAGTTCACGGGCGTTGACGCCCGCCGGTCGCGCGGTGGTGGGCAACCCGAGGAAGGCGACCTCGATCCTGCCCTGTCTGACCTGCTCGGTGAGTTCTTCGCTGCCCCCGACCCGGATGTTCAGCCGGACCTGGGGATACCGGGCGCGGAACCGGCTCAGCGCGTCCGGGATGTCGACGGCGGCCACGGTCGGGATGAGGCCGAGGGCGAGTCTGCCGCGCACCTCGCCGGTCACCGCGGCGACGTCGGCGACCGCCCGCTCCGCGGCGTTGAGGCTCTCGCGGGCCGCGGCCACGAACGCCTGCCCGGCCGGGGTGATGCGCACGTGGCGGCTGGTGCGGTCGAACAGCCGCGCGCCCAGTTCCCGTTCGAGGGCGGCGATCTGGCGGCTCAGCGCCGACTGGACGACCAGGCACCGCTCCGCGGCGCGGGTGAAGCTGTTCGTCTCGGCGACGGCGAGGACGTACCGCATCTGCTGGAGCTCCATGGATCAATGATCGCCCGGCATCGCTGAAGTGACAACAATGCGTTGGACTCATCGCTGTCCCGCCGTGAAACTCGGTTCGTGAGTTTTTCAAGGACATCCACAGTCAGTACTGAGCCACGCTCGCGGTTCCGGGCGTGGCTGGGCGTCGCGGCCATCACCGCGAGCTTGTTCGTCTTCGTCACCACCGAGTTGATGCCCGTGGGGCTGCTCACCCCGCTCAGCGCGGGACTGTCCGTCTCCGTAGGCGTCGCGGGCATGATGGTGACGCTGTACGGCATCTCGGCGGGCGCCGGGGTGCCGTTCCTGGTCGCGTGGAGCCGCAGGGTCGACCGCCGTGCGCTCCTCGCCACGCTGCTGGCGGTCATGGCGGCCGGGAACCTCGTCACCGCCGTGTCGCCGAACTTCCCGGTCGTCCTGGCCGCCCGGCTCGTCACCGGGTTCGCGCACGGCGTGTTCTGGGCGATCGGCGTCGCCATGGCGATGCGGCTCGTGCCCGGCGAGAAGGCGGGCAAGGCGGCCGCCGTCGTGCTTTCCGGCATGTCGATCGCCACCGTCGTGGGCATGCCGCTGGGCACGTTCATCGAAAGCCTCACCGGCTGGCGCGCCACGTTCCTCATCTGGAGCGGCCTGAGCGTGGCGGTCCTCCTCGCCGTCGTGCTCACGCTCCCGTCGCTGCCGTCCCGGAGCGCCATCCCGGTGCGGGAGGTGTTCGCGCTGCCTATCCGCAACGGGCGGCTGCGCGGCGTGATGACCACGGTGGCGCTGTACGTGCTCGGGCACTTCGGCGCGTACACGTTCATCCGCCCCTTCATGGAGCAGCGCGCCGGGGCGTCGGCGGCGTGGGTGACCGGGTTGCTGATCGTCTTCGGGATCGGCGGCGCGCTCGGCAACTTCGCCGCCGGGCACACGGCCGGCAGGAACCCGCGTGCGACGTTCGTCGTCGCCTGCACCCTGCTCGTCGTCTCGCTGCTGCTGCTCCTGGTGATCGGCGGCAGCCTGGCGGGCCTGGCGGTCGCCGTGGTGCTGTGGGGGACGTCGTTCGGCGCCGCCAACCTCTGCCAGGTGAACATGATGCTCGCCGCGGCCCCGGACACCTTCGAGGCCGCGATGTCGCTGAACACCATGGGCTACAACATCTCGATCGCACTCGGCGCGTTGCTCGGCGGACTGTTCGCGGGCGGCTTCGGGCCCGCCGGCGCGGTCTGGTTCGGCGTCGCGTTGACGGTGACCGCCCTGCTGACCGCCTTCGGCAAGCGCCGCGCACCGCGTGCGCGGCGCCCGTGACCTACGCCAGGCAGCTCAACGGCTTGCCGCCGTTGAGGGTCACCATGTCCGCCAGCGCGGCGGCCACGTCGACCGTGCCTCCGGTGAGGTCGGCGTAGGCGCGGTGCAGGTTGCCGGCGAGCCGTTCGGTGTCGGTGAGCTCACCGAACCGGCCGAGGTCGGCCTGGCGCGCGACGTCGAGCGGTGCCTCGCCAGCCGCCACGCCCTGTTCCGCCAGTCCCAGCACGAAATCCAGGTACGCCAGCACGTCGTCGATCACCTCCGGCCCGCACACGTCACCGTGGCCGGGCACGATGGTGGTGGCGGGGATGTCCTTGAGCCCGGCCACCACCTCCCGCGCGCCCGTCACGGACCCGGCGAGCAGGAACGGGGTGCCGCCGTTGAACAGCAGGTCGCCCGCGAAGAGCGTGCTGCGCTCGGGGATCCACACGACGCTGTCGTTGCTGGAATGCGCCGGGCGGCCGACGTGCCGGATCTCGCAGCGGAGGTCGTCGACGTGGAGCGTGACCCCGTCGGCGTAGGTGAGGAACGGTGGCGCCAGCTCCAGCTCGCCCCAGTGCACGTCCGTCCACGTGCCGCTGCGCACGAGCGCACTGGTGCCCGGCCGGCCCTCCGCGAGCATCTCCTCCCGGCACCGCTCGTGCGCGACGATCACGGCTTCGCCGAACAGAGCGTTGCCGTGGGTGTGGTCGCCGTGGTGGTGGGTGTTGACCAGCGTGCGCACGGGGTTGGGGCTCACCCGCGAGATGGCCTCGCGGAAGGCACGGGTGCGGGCCTCCGTGGCGCAGCTGTCGATCGCCGCCACCCGGGTGCTGCCGACGAGGAAGCCGGTGTTGTTGATCCACCACGTCCCGTCGGGCTGGATGTAGGCGAAGACGCCGTCGGCGACCTCGCGGACGGCCGGGGCACCCAGGTCACGCTGTTCGGTGAGCGAGGAGCTCATGAGAATCCCTCCAGTTCGGCGATGCGGCGGAACACCTCGCGGGTGTCCACGCGCTCCATCGCGGGGTCGAGTTCGTAGTAGACGGCCAGCACGTTCTGCGCGAGCCTGCCCCGCTCGTCGAGCGCGGCGTACCGGCCGAGCGAGATGTCCCGCATCGCGTCCTCGGGGGTCATGCCCCTCCGGTGCCGCTCGGCGGCCTCGTCCCGCACCCATTCGAGGTAGCCGCGGACCTGGCGCACCCCGTCCTTGGTGGTCACCGGGCCGTGGCCGGGCACGATGAACTCCACGTCCATCGCCAGCATCGCGTCGCACGCCGCGATCCAGTTCGACACCGGCCCGGCCCAGGTGATCGGGGTGCCGCCGATGAACAACAGGTCGCCCGCGTACAGCACCCCCTCGTCCGGCACGAGCACGACGCTGTCGCCCGCGGTGTGGGCGGGGCCGAGGCAGTGCACCTCCACCGCCGTGCCGCCGACCTCCAGCCGCAGGCTGCCGGTGAACGTCCGCGTCGCGAACGTGGGCGTGATCGACCCGAAGTCGAAGGGCTCGAAGATGTGCCGGGCGAAGCGGCCCGCCGCCCCCTCCTGGCCCAGCAGCCCGCGAATGAGCTCCGGCCCGTTCGTGCGCATCTCCTCGGCGGTGGGCGCCGACGCGATGATCTCCGCCTCCGCGACCAGCTGGTTGCCGAACCAGTGGTCACCGTTCGCGTGCGTGTTGACCACTGTGGACAGTGGGTTCCGGGCGAGCGGGCCGGCGAGGCCGTCGAGCATCTCGCGGGTCATCGGCACGTCGAACAGGGTGTCCACGAGGAGCGACTCGCCTTCACCGGTGATCAGCCCGGCGTTGCTCCACCCCCACGTCCCGTCCGGCACGAGCCACGCCGCGCAGTGCCGGGTGATCCGGTGCAGGCCCTTGGTGTACGGGATGTCCCGCGCCATGCGGGGAAGTCCGGTCTTCACAGCGCCTCCGCCACGTCGGCCGCCGGGGCGGGGGTGGTTTCGATCGCGGGCCGGGCGGGGTTGCGGCCGAACACGCCGACCAGTCCGCACACCAGCGAGATCCCGGCGAGCGCGACCCAGCCCGTGGTGAACCCGGCGGCGGGCACGATGTGCCCGAAGGCGATGGGCACGAAGAACCCGCCCACCCCGGCGAGGGTGAGCATCAGGCCCGTCGCGGTACCGATGTATTCGTGCTTGATCCGCGACACCCGGGCAGGCACCGCCGACCACGCGGCGAACCCGAAGATCACCGACGCGCCCAGCCCGATGCCCAGCACCCACAGCGCACCCGTGGGCACGAACGGGATCAGCACGAGGAACACCGCGGACACCACGAGCGAGCCGACGACGATCGCACGCAGGTTGCGGCTGCGGTCGGCGAGCAGGCCGCCGACGACGCTGCCGGGGATGCCCGCCAGCGCGATGAGGGCGGACAGCAGCCCGGCGAGGGACGCCGGGAACTGCCGTTCCTGCGTCGCGTACTCCGTGAAGACCTGGGAGGCGGTGAAGTACGCGCCGTAGCCACCCATCAGCGCGATCCCGTAGATCCACAGGTCCCGGCTCGCGACAGCGGCCCGCAGCGCCGGGCCCTCGAACCGCGTCCCGGCGAGCGCGGGCAGGCCCGCCGGGGTGTGGAACCAGATCGCCGTGGCGAGCGCGACCACCAGTTCGAACACCCCGGCGATGACCAGCGAGAGGTGCCAGCCGGTGGCGTGCTGCAGGTAGATCCAGACGTACAGCGCGAACGCCGCGCCCGCGCTGAACGCCGCGCCACCGGACAGCCCGAGTGCGAGGGTGACCGGCCCCTGCCGGAACCACACGATGACGGCCGCGAACGCGACCGCGATGAAGATCGATCCGCCGATCCCGCTGAGGGTGCGGAAGACCGCCAGCGCGGTGTACGAATAGGACAGTCCGGAAAGGACTCCCGCGACGCCCTGCACGACCAGTCCGAGCACGAGCGTGCGTTTCATGCCCATCGCCGTGGCGAGCAGGCCGCCCGGCACGTGCGCGAGCCCGTAGCCGATGATGAACAGGGAGATCAGCAGCGTCAGCTGCCCGATGCCGACGCCGAACTCCTCACCGATGAGGGGGAACGCGGCGGCGACGTCGAACCAGTTCAGGGTGAGCGCGACGAAGCCGAGGCTGATGAGCGCCAGCATCGGCCAGCGGCCGGTGGTGGCGCCGGTGGGCGTGGACATGGGGGACCTCCTGGCAAGAGCGTCGTTGCTGTGCAGGTGGCGGAAACGGATCAGGGAACCAGGGTGCGGAGCTCGGTCTTGCGGATCTTGCCGACGCTGGTGCGCGGCAGGGCGGGCAGGAAGTGGACGCGCGAGGGGACCTTGAACGCGGCCAGCCGTTCGCGGCACCACGCGAGGATCTCCTCGGCGCCGGGGTTCGTGCCGGGCGCGGGCACGACGACGAGCAGGACGGCCTCGTCGTGCACCGGGTCGGGGACGCCGACGGCGGCGCACTCGGCGACGGCGGGGTGCTCACCGGCGACCCGTTCCACCTCACCGGCCGAGATGTTCTCCCCGGAGCGCTTGATCATGTCCTTCGCCCGGTCGACGAAGTACAGGAAACCGTCGGCGTCGCGGCGGGCGAGGTCACCGGTGTGCAGGAGGCCGTCGCCGAAGGTGGCCGCGGTCGCCTCCGGGTTGCGCCAGTACCCGGCGGCGATCGTCTCGCCCGGCACACCACGGACCCGGATTTCGCCCGTCTGTCCGTCCGGGACCGGTTGGCCGTCCTCGCCGGTGAGCAGGACCTCGACGCCCGGCAGGGGACGGCCGATGCTGTCCCAGCGCCGGTCCGCCGAGTCCGGGTTCATGGTCGGCGGCAGGACGGTTTCGGTCATGCCGTACAGCTGCACCAGCCGGGTCGCGAAGCGCCGTTCGAACTCGGTGGCCTGCCTGGCGGACAGGTTCTGCGCGAACAGCACCGTGCGCAGCACCGCCTCGCCGTCGGCGGGCGGGTTGGCCAGGATCATCCGGATCGGCGCGGCGAACAGGCTGCCGAGCGTGGCGCCGAGCCGGGCGGCCTGGATTCCCCACCGCGACGCGGAAAACCGGGGCGCCACGGCGACGGAGGCGCCGCGCACCAGCGCCGACATCGTGCAGTAGTACTGGGCGTTGGCGTGGAACAGCGGCAGTGCGACGAACCAGCGGTCCGCCGCGGTGACCGACAGGTGGTCCGCCACCGCCCGGCCCACCGCGAGGTAGTTGGCGTGCGTGATGACGACGCCCTTCGGCCGGCTGGTGGTCCCCGAGGTGTAGAGGATCGCGGCCGGGTCGGTGGGGGAGACGTCCGCGGCGGGGACGTCGCCGTCCCCGGCGAGCGCGGCGGGCTGGACGACGTGGTGGCCCAGCGCCTCCAGCACACTCGCCGCCTCACCGTCGGCAATCGACACGCGGGGTTCGGCGTCGGTCAGCACGTGGGCGTACTCGTCGGCGGCCGACCGCGGGTTGGTCGGCAGCAGGATGGCGCCGAGGTGCGCGGTGGCGAACCAGACGTCGAGGAACTCCTGGCAGTTGGGCAGGCTGACGTGCACGCGGTCGCCCGGTCGCACGCCGAGCGAGGCCAGCCGCGCCGCGGTGGCCCGCAACCGGCGGTGCTGCTCGCCGTAGGTCACCGGGGCACCACCGTCCACAATGGAGAAAACCGCGTCCGGCGGTGCCGCGGCGACCAGGGCAGCGGTCGTCTCAGTGGTCATGGCGGACGTGGACCTCGGGTGACCCGGTGTAGGAGGGGAGCCCGGCGCCCTCGGGAGGCCGCCGCCGCTCGCCGACGGGGTTGCGCAGCACGCCGACCCCGGACGCCTCGAGCTCGACCACGTCACCGGGCTGGATCCAGCGGTCCAGTTCCAGCCCGCACCCGCCGCCCACGGTGCCCAGCCCGAGGAACTCGCCCGGGTACACGGTTTCGTCGAGGGACGCCCACGCGAGGACCTCGGCGAAGGAGAACTGGCGGTCCTTGGTGGTGCCCGACGCCCAGACCTCGCCGTTGACGCTGGCGGTCATCCGCACCGCCCACTCGTCGACCTCGTCCATGGTCAGCACGCACGGGCCCATCGCGGTGCAGAAGTCCTTGCCCTTGGACGGGCCGATGGTCAGGCTCATCTCGAAGAACTGGATGTCCCGCGCGCTGACGTCGTTGAAGATCGTCACGCCCGCGATGAGGCCGGCCGCCTCCTCCGGCGTCAGGTCCCGGCCGCCGCCCGAGGTGAAGAAACCCAGCTCCAGCTCGAAGTCGAGCTGGGCGGTGTAGGAGGGCCACAGCAGGGGCTCGTCCGGGCCGATCACCGTCTCGACGTTGCACTTGTAGCAGATCGGCATGGCCGAGAACGCGGGCGGGACGGCAAGCCCGGACCCGGCGGCGTGGTCGTTGTAGGTGAGGTAGTCGCGGATGCGGCGTGGCCTCGGCACGGGCGCGAGCAACCGCACGTCGTCCTGCGCGAGCACGGCGGGCACCCCGCCGTCGGTGAGCGTGTCGCCCCGCGCGGCGGCCAGGTCCGCGGCTTCCAGCGCCCGTTGGGCCAGGCCGCGGGCCTGGGCGCCGCCCTGGAAGAACGCGACCATCTCGGCCGGGACCTCGGGTGCCGTGGTCGCGGCGGTCTCGCCGCGCCGCTGCGCCCGTTCGGCCCGGAGCGCCCGGGAGGGATCGACCACGACGTCCTCGTGCAGGACGCCGAGCCGGGGCTGCGGGGAGGATCCGGATACGTACGTGACCAGACGCATGACGCCTCCTTGGATCAGCGTCCGAAGTTGGACTCAAGTCCATTGGGTCGGAAAGTTAAGCTAGACCGGGGTCCAAGTCAAGAGGGCCTCACGTGACTGGTTGACTACGGATCATGACGGCAGACGCGACGGGCTCACTCCACGTGACGGGGGACCGGAGGGCGCGCCACCGGGAGGCCCGGCGCGACCGCCTGTACCACGCCGCGGTCGAGTTGTTCGTGGAAAAGGGCTTCGACAACACGAAGATGGAGGAGATCGCCGAACGCGCCGACACCGCGCGCGCGACGGTCTTCAACCACTTCCAGCGCAAGACCGCCTTCCTCGACGAGTGGAGCCTGCGCCGCCGCCGCCGCGCGATGCACGCCATCGAGCTGGAGCACCTGGAGGACCGTCCGCTGAGGGACATCCTCGCCCGGTACCTGACCGAGCTGGCGCGGATCAGCGCGGACAGCAGGGCGGAGACCGTGGCGTGCATGGGCGCGGCGATCCGTTTCACGAACGTTTTCGGCAACCCCGAGCTGGCGCACCAGTTCGAGGGGTTCGTCGCCCGGGCCCAGAAGGCGGGCGAGGTCCGGCCCGGCACCGATCCCGAGCACGCGGCCCTGCTGCTCGCGAGTTCGTACTTCGCGACGCTGAGCGCGTGGATCGGCGAGGAGCCCGCCCCGTTCGACCTGGAGCGGCGGCTGCTGGAGACCCTTGCGATGATCCTGGACGGCATCCTCGGCAGGTGAGCTTTCCAACCGGTGTGGCGATGGTGAGCGGTTACACTGAGCCGCATGACCGACCCCCGTCCACTTCTCGGCGAACCACTGCCGCTGGATCTCGTGAACACCCGGTGGACCGAGCGCGGGGCTTCCCGCGACCTGCTGGACTCGCTCGACGGGCTGGCGGTCTGGATCGAGTCCAACGACCTCACGGCGGAGAGCACACCCGGCGTGCTCGAGGCGTTGCTGTACACACGTGACGCGCTGAACTCCTTGCTGTTGGGCGAAACCGGCGGACGGCGGCGCCTCAACGAGGTCCTCGAACACGGCCGGGTGCGCCGGACGCTCGGGCCCGGCGGCCCGGTCAGCGTGCCGGAGACCGACGAGCCCTCGTGGTACCCGGCGTGGCTCGCGGCGGACGGGTACCTGAAACTGCTCGACGAAGCCCCGGACCGCATCAAGTCGTGCGCCCACCCCGACTGCGTCCTGCACTTCTACGACGTCTCCAAGAACGGCACGCGGCGCTGGTGCTCGATGGCCGGTTGCGGGAACCGGTTCAAGGCCTCCCGGCACTACGCCCGCCAGCGCCACAGTGCCGGATGACTCCACTGTGGACGATCACAGGCGCTTGTCGAGGAAGTCGTGGATGAGTTTCGCGGCCTCGTCGAACTTGCTCTCCAGCAGGAAGTGACCGCCGTCGAGCAGGTGGATCTCGGCGTCGTCGACGTCACGGGCGAAGGCGCGGGCACCGTCCGGTCCGAAGATCGGGTCGTTCTCGCCCCACACGGCCAGGACGGGGACCTGCGTGTCACGCAGGTACTCGTGCAAGGCCGGGTACATCGGCGGGTTGGTCGCGTAGTCCAGGAACAGCTTCAGCTGCACTTCATCGTTGCCGGGGCGTGAGATGTACCGGTGGTCATGGCGCCACGTGTCAGGGCTGACGAGGCTCACGTCAGGCACGCCCGAGACGTACTGCCATCTGATGGCTTCTTCCGTGAGAGCTTCCCGCACGGGCGCTTCGGTTTCCGCGTTCTGCTCCGCGTGGTAGGCCCAGATCGGCTGCCAGAACTCCGGGACGAACCCCTCGTCGTAGGCGTTGCCGTTCTGGGTGACGATCGCGGTCAGCGCGTCGCGGTCCCGCAGGGCCAGCCGCCAGGCGATCGGGGCGCCGTAGTCCTGGACGTAGACGGCGTAGCGGCGCACGCCGAGCTGGTCGAGCAGCCCCGCGGTGAGGTCCGCCAGTGCGTCGAAGGTGTAGTCGAACTCGTCGGCGGACGGGGCGTCCGACAGGCCGAATCCCAGGTGGTCCGGCGCGATGACGTGGTAGCGGTCGGCCAGGTGGGGGATCAGGTGGCGGAACATGTGCGAGCTGGTCGGGTAGCCGTGCAGCAGCACGACCGCGGGCCCGTCGAGGGGTCCCGCTTCCCGGTAGAACAGCCGCCGGCCCTGGACGGTGGCATAGCGGTGGTGGACGTCGGGCATCGTTCTAACCTCCTGAGTGCATGACGATGGTTAGAGGCAAGCACGAGGCCTGTAACCTGTCAAGTATATGAAGGGGGTTAGAACAGGGGCGGCGTGGTTCAGCCGTCCGCCGAATCCATCGCCACGCCGGCCAGTTCGACGGGGAGCGGGACGACGACCTCGTCGCCGGTCCAGTCACCACGCTCCGAGATGGCCAGGCCGATCAGCGCCAGGGTGCCCGCGAGATGGCGGACACGGCGGTCCCCGAGCGGTTCCGGATCCACCAGCGGCACGGTGTCTTCGCGCTCCCAGGCCGCCACGGCGCGCCGCGCCAGGTCCTCGGGCAGCCGCACCAGCACCGGCGGTAGCACCGACGCCCGCAGCACCGCGCCCACCTCCGCGAGCGTGGCCGCCTCCGCTACTCGCACGTTCATGGTGTCAAGATCGCGGAACACGCGGGGTTCGCGCATCGGGGATCACCCGGACCTTTCCCCGGAAACGGCGTGACCCGAACTCGGACCCGAGGGTGAGTCCCTTGCGCCGCAACGACTTCCGGGGAGAACCGCCCACGTTCCTGGTTTCGTCGGGCCTCGACCCGTTCGTCCTGCAGAACCGCCGCTACGCCGCCGCGCTGGAACGAGCGGGGGTGCCGGTGCGGTACGTCGAGTACCCGGGCCTGCCCCACGGGTTCCCCGCCTCGGCGACCCGGTACGTCGTCAGCATCACACGATCCGCGAAGCCATGCGCGGGCTCAGCCTGATGGGCCTGGTCGAGGTGCGCCACGGCAGCGGCGCCTACGTGAAGGGGTCCGCGACCGGGGTCGTCGGCAGCTCGCTGCAGATGCTGCTGCGGTTCGAGCCCGTCGGGCTCGTCGACGTCGTCCGCCTGGCCGGGGTGCTGCACCGGCAGGTCGCCCTCTCGGGTGCCGAACGCGCGACCGATGCCGACCTCGCCGCGCTCGCCGCCGCCATCGACGCCATCGACGGCGAAGCGTCCGCCGCAGTGGCCGGACAGGTCGCTCGGTTCCTCGACGCGTTCGTCGCCACGGCGCACGACCCGCTGCTGGCGGCACTGTGCCACACGCTGGACCGCGTCGTCCTGAACGTCACCGCGGACGTGCTGTCGCCCGGTTCCACGGCCCTCGCCACGGAGATCGGCCACATCCGGCCGATCCGGCTCCGCCTGCTGCGGGCTTTGACCGACCACGACAGCGCCCGCGCCGTCGCCGCCGCGGACGAGTACCACGCGGTGTCGGAACGGATCGTGCTCACCCACCCCGAACTCGCGGGAGCCCGGCTGTCCGACCCCCGCTGGGCGCCGTTGCTGGCCGGGCTCGGCTGACGCTCCCGGCGTCACCGCTTCTTCGCCGTCTGCACGGCATGCTCGTGGAACTCGCGGGCCATGGGCTCGACCGCGGCCCACGCGCCCGGCGGGGTCCCGGGAAGCGCCCGGCCCGCGTCGCGGATCCGGCCGAGGATGCGCTCCGCGGCGGAGTCGGCCTCGGCGGTGAGGGTGGTCAAGTCGGTCGTCGCCAGTACGCCGTCGCGCTTGACGACCCTGCCGTCGACGAGCACGGTGCGCACGTCGGCTGCCGTGGTCTGGAAGAGAAGGGTGGCGTACGGGTCGACCACCGGGTGCTGCTCGACCGCGGGGCCGCCGACGAGCAGCAGGTCGGCGCGCTTGCCGGGGGTCAGCGAGCCGATCCGGTCGCCGAGGCCCAGCGCGTCGGCGGCGTTGACGGTGCTCCACCTGAGCGCCTCCCGGGCCGGGATCCCCACGCTGTCAGGCATCGCCCCGGCGGCGTTGACCGGTCCCAGCACGTCCTCCCGCGCGCAGGCGAGACCGAACCGCAGCTCGTGCCACAGGTCGCCGCTGTTGAGGGAAACCACGTCGACGGACAGGGTCGGGGCGATCCCGTGGCGCCGGCAGCGCTCGAAGACGGGACGGCCGAACCCCATGTTGAGCTCCGTTTCCACCGAAATCGACACCTTGCCCCCGCTGCGGGCGACCGCGTCCCACTCGGCGTCGGTGAACGCGTTGCAGTGCACGTGGACCATGTCCGGCCCGAGCAGCCCGAGCGCGTCCAGTTCCGTGATGCCGGTGCACAGGACGCTGCCGAAGACGCACCCGGCGTGGTTGACGAGCAGCGCGCGCCGCTCGCGGGCGGCCGCCAGTTCGTCGACGGTGTGTTCCCACGGCAGGCCGAACAGCTCCGACAGCGACACCCCGAGCGTGAGCAGGCCTTCGGACGCGAAGTACGTGTCCGCGATCCGGTGGAAGTCGGCGACGCGCGCCGCGTGGTCGCCGAACCGGCTCTCCTCCGGCGAGCTTTCGAAGAAGCCGTAGCAGAAAGCCGCGCGGATCCCGGCCTCCCGCAGGCCTTGGACGGCGGCGTCGGAGTGGTCGGGGGTGTTGTTGCAGTGGGAGAAGTCGAGGATCGTGGTCACGCCGGAGTTCAGCGCGTCGACGGCGCCGAACAGGTTGCCGAGGCGGACGTCGCCGGGCGTGTAGGCGGGGGAGACGCCGAGGCGGATCCCGAAGTAGTAGTCGGCGAGCGTCCAGTCGCCGCAGATCCCGCGGACCAGGGACTGCCAGGTGTGCCGGTGCGTGTCGATCAACCCCGGCAGCACGAGGTGCCCGGTCGCGTCGATGACCTCCGCGTCGGTCACCGGGAGGGAGGGGGCCACGGCGGCGATCACGCCGTCCTCGATCAGCACGTCCCCGGTGGGGAGGTCCCCGAGTGCGGGGTCCATCGTCAGGACGTGACCGTTGCGGACCAGGGTGCGGTGCGGGCTCATCGTCGATCTCCTTCAGCGTCGTTGCCGGGAAGAGCATCGCCTCGCCCGCGGCCGCCGATCATCAGCGGAAACGGTTGTGATGGGGAGGTTTTCCCGGGTTAGACTCCGCCCGCGCGGAAAGAGGTGGGACATGGACGTCCGGTCGTTGCGCTACGCCCTCACCCTGGCCGAGGAGCTGCACTTCGGCCGTGCCGCGCGGGCCCACTTCATCGCCGCGCAGGCCTTCGGCCGCCGGATCCAGGAGCTGGAACGGGAGCTCGGCACGAGGTTGTTCGACCGCACCAGCCGCCGCGTGTCCCTCACCGAGGCGGGGGAGCGGTTCCTGCCGCGGGCCCGCCGGGTGCTGGCGCAGTTGGACGCGCTGATGGAGGCCGCGGAGGGCGACCCGGCCGAGCCCGTCCTGCGGATCGGCGTCTTGGGTTACGGGCTCGCCGACCGCTGGCCGGTGACCCGCTCGGTCCTGGCCCGGTGCCGCCCCGACCTCGAGCTCACCTACGTCGAACTGGACTGGGCGAACCAGTACGACGCGGTGCGCTCGGGCGAGGTCGACGTGGCGATCGTGCACGACGTGGGCGGGCACGACGACCTGTTCGTCGAGACCGTCATGGACACCGGGCGCTACGCCGTCGTCCCGGCGGACTCGGACCTCGCCGACGCCGACCGGCTCACCGGCACCGACGCGTGGGAACGGCCGTGGGTCGCGCCGGTCGGCCAGCCGGGGCTGGCGGACTGGACCGGCGGCCGCACGGCCCGCAACCGGGTGGAGGTGCGCTCGCCGACGCACATCCCGATCGCCGTGGCGACCACCGGCTGCCTCGGGCTGCACGGAGAACCGGCCGCGCGCTTCTTCCCCCACCCCGGGGTCCGCTACCTGCCGCTGGAGGACGGTCCGCGCGCCACCGTCGCGATCGCCTGCCGGAAGCGTGACCGCCGCGGGACGGTCGCGGCGTTCCGGAACGCCGTGCACGCGAGCACCGCGGTCGATCGGCTGGCCCGGGACGGGGCGGTCAGAAGGTGATGACCACCTTGCCCCGGACGTGCTGACCGGCGAAGTCCAGCAGCGCCTGCCGGGCTTCGGCGAACGGGTACTGTGCGCTGATCTCGATGTGGAGCTCGTGCGCCGCGGCCGCCCGCGCGAGTTCGGCCAGGCGGCCGGAAGGCGTGGTCGTGCCCGTGTACACGGCGGTCACGCCGCAGTCGAACTCGGCGGGACCACCCCGCGGCGAGACCAGCACGCCGCCCGGTCTCGCCGCCGCCGCGGACGTGGCCAGGTCCGGCCCCGCCAGCGCAACGTCGATCACCGCGTCCACCCCTCCGGGCACCCACTCCCGTACCCGCTCGGCGACGTTCTCGCCGCGGTAGTCGAGCACCCCGTCCGCGCCGAGGCGCGTCAGGTAGTCGAGGTCGTCCTCGCGGCCGGTGGCGAACACGGTGGCCCCGGCGCGCTTGGCCAGCTGGACGGCGTAGCTGCCGAGGCCGCCCGCCGCGCCCACCACCAGCAGGGTCGAGCCGGCCCGCGGCTTCGCCTCGTCCAGCAGCGCCGACGCGGTCAGCGCGCCGGTCGGCAGCGCGGCTGCGCGCCGGGCGTCCAGGGCCGCCGGGCGCACGACCGCCGAATCGTCGGCGCGGACGAGCGCGTACTCGGCGAACGCCCCGGACGGCACCCCTGTCCACGCGATCACCGGGTCGCCCACCGCGAAGCGGTCCACACCGGACCCGACGGCTTCGACCACGCCACTGACGTCCACGCCGGGTACGAACGGGTGCGAAACCGGCAGGGCGTCGCGCATGCCGCCGGTGACGAGCACGAGGTCGACGGGGTTGACGGCCGCCGCCTCGGTGCGCACCAGCACCTGCCCCTGGCCCGGGACGGGCCGCGGCACTTCTGTCAGTTCGAGTTGGTCCAGCGGCCCGTACTCGCGGGCTACCAAGGCTTTCACCGGGTTTCTCCTTCCACAGTGGACAACGGCTCGAATGCCGGTACCCGCTTGCCGCGGACGTGGCGGGTGGCCGGGTCCCGGTACGCGTCGCGGACCTGGGCAACCGGGTAGACCCGGTCGATGGGGATGGTGAACTCGCCCGTCGCGGCGGATTCGGCGAGTGCCGCCCAGATGGCGGGCTCGTCGGCGATGGTGTTGATCCGGCCGGGCCGGACGTCCAGTTCGATCGCGACGTCCACGTTGCCGCCGCCGAACGTGTCGAGGTAGGCGTCGACGCCCTGCGGAGCCGCGGCGCGCAGCCGCTCCGCCAGCCCCGGTCCGTAGGTCACCGGCGAGATCCCGAGGCCGTGCAGGAACGCGAAGTTGCCCTCGCTCGCCGTGCCGATCACCGTGGCCCCGCGCAGTTTCGCCAGCTGCGCCGCGATGACACCGACCCCGCCCGCGGCGGCCGAGACCACGACGGTCTCGCCGGGGCGGGGATCGACCGCGCGGACCCCGGCCCACGCGGTCGCGCCGGCGCCGGCGATGCTCGCCGCCTCGGCCCAGCCCAGCGCGGCGGGCCTGGGCGCCAGGACATCCGGTCCCACGACGACGAACTCGGCCTGGGCCGCACGCGGAGCGAAACCCAGGACCTCGTCGCCCACCGCGAACCCCTCGACGCCCTCGCCGGTTTCGGCCACCCGCCCGGCGAAGTCGTTGCCCTGGCCCTCGGGGAAGTGCGCGGGCCAGATGCCGGCGAACACGCCTTCCCTGATGCCGGTCTCGCCGGGGTTCAGCGCCGCCGCGACGACGGCCACGACGATCTGCCCGCGCCCGGCGCGGGGCCGGGGGACCTCGGCCAGCTCCAGCACTTCCGGACCGCCGTAGCGGGAAAACCGCACCGCTTCGGGCATGGCCGTCACTTCCCCGCGCCGGTGGGCAGCGCGCCCACCTGCTGCAGCACCGAATACAGGTTCGCCACGCCCCAGTGCTCGGTGATCCGGCCGTCCCGGACGCGCATCGCGTCCACCGTCCCGAACTCGACGTGCTTGCCGGTGGGGGCGAGACCGAGGAGTTCGCCCTCGTGCGTGCCGGAGTAGGTCTTGAAGGTCGTCACCACGTCGCCTTCCACCGTCTGCCAGTGGATCTTCGCGGAGAAGTCGGGGAACGCCGAGCGCAGCGCGTGGTACAGGACCCGGACGCCGTCCTTGTCCGGGGTGCTGCCCGGCTGCGGGGTGTGGTCGGTGAAGTCGTCGGCGAACAGCGACAACGCGACCTGGTTGCGGACGTCGGCCACCTGCAGCTCGCCCATGACCAGCCGGAGGTGCTCGACGGCGCGGGTGCCGCCCACGCTGCCGTAGCTGACGAACCCGGCGCCTTGTTGTTCCACTCGCCGTAGAGGAGGTCGATGGCGTTCTTCAGCGCGCCGGAGGTCGAGTGGTTGTACTCCGGCGTCACGAACACGTAGCCGTCGAAGGACGCGATCTTCTCCGCCCACACCTTCGTGTGCCCGTGCGCGTACTGCCCGAGCAACGGGGGAGCGGCCTCGTCGAGGTGCGGCAGGTGGTAGTCGGCGATGTCGACCAGTTCGAACTCCGCGTCACCGCGCGCCGAGGCGAGCTGGTGGACCCAGCGGGCCACCGCTTCCCCGTTCCGGCCCGGGCGGGTGCTGCCCAGGATGATCGCGACCCGTGTCATGTCCGTCTCTCTCCGTGAGTTTGGTGATGTGTCCACAAAGTAGCCAGATTTTGGTGACGCGTCAACAGAGGGCGTACGCTGGGCCCATGGCTGACCCCCGATGGCTCGACGACCGCGAAGCCCGGCTCTGGGAGGCGTACCGGGCGCTGTCCCGGGAACTGCAGCGGGCCTTCGACCGCCAGCTGGAGCGCGACGCGAGCCTGTCCGGGGCCGAGTACGCCGTGCTGGCGCCCGTGTCGGAGGCCGAGGACGGGCTGATCAGGATGCGTGAGCTCGGCCGCCAGGTCGGCTGGGACCGCAGCCGCCTGTCCCACCAGGTGAAGCGGATGGAGAAGCGGGGACTGGTCGCGCGGGAGGACTGCGCCGAGGACGCGAGGGGGGCGATGGTGCGCATCACCCCCGCGGGCCGCGACGCGATCGAGGCCGCCGCCCCCGAACACGTCGCGACCGTCCGCCGCTACTTCTTCGACCAGCTGTCGCAGCGCGACCAGGCGACGCTGACCCGGATCTTCGAGCGCATGCTCGACCGCCTGCACCACGACGAGGTCTAATCCCGCGCCCGCAACAGCGACACGGGGCTCGGCCGCGTCGCCGACCAGGACGCGAGCAGGCTGCTGACGCCCGTGATCACCCCGGCGCCGACCACCACGCCGGCGACGAGCGACCACGGCACGGCGGCCGTCGCGCTGCCGGTGACCGCGGCGGTCGAGGCCAGTGCGGCCACCAGCGTGCCCGCCGCGGCCAGCAGCCCCAGCACCAGGCCCGCCACGGTGACCGCGGCCGACTCCAGCAGCGCAGCCCGGACCACCTGACCGCGCGTCAGCCCGGTCACCCTGGCCGTGGCGAACTCGCGGCGGCGTTCGCCGGTCGCGATCACCACCGAGTTGACCACGCCGATCGCGGCGAACAACGCGCCCAATCCCAGCACCACCAGCAGCACCCCAGTGGTGCTGTCGTCCTGCGCTGTCGCGTTCGCCGTCAGCCACTCGTCCAGCGGCTGCACGGGCCCCAGTGCGGACAGCGCGGCGGCGACCCGCGCGTGGTCCGCGCCGGGCTCGACCGCGACGAACGTCCGTACCGCGGCCCCGGCCAGCTGGTCGGCGGGCAACAGCCCGCTGGGCAGCAGCACGGCGGGGCCGCCTCCGGCGCCTGCGGGCACCTCGGCGACCACCGGGAGGCGTCCGAGATCGAGGTCGCCGAAGCGGACGCCGACCTCGTCCCCGGCCGACACGTCGTCCCCGCCGGGATCGGCGGCGGCGACGTGGCCGCGCAACGCGGCGAGCGAACCGGAAGCGGGATGAACCCGTTGGTATTCCGCGGGATCCACGAGGAGCGCGGTGCGGGTTTCGGTGTAGGCCATTTCTCCGGTGCCGACGGTGAGCACGACCGGCACCTCTGTTTCGGTCGAGACCGCCGCCACGCCGGGCAGCCCGGCAGCGACGGGAGCCGCCACCACGAAGTCGGCCACTGTGTCCCGCTCGGCCTGCCGTTGACCCGCGTCGGCGAACGAGGCCACCGCGGTGGACTGGCCCAGCACCAGTCCGGTCAGCACGATCAGCGGGGCCGCGATCGACGCGCTGCGGCGAATCCCGTCACGGAGGTTCGCCGCCGCCAGCCGCCCGAGCACACCCCGCGTAGGCAGCGCCCGAGCCAGTGCGGGCACCAGCACCGGGCTGATCGCGGTGAACGCCATCGAAGCGCACACGCTGACCGAAATTGCCATCGCCTGCCCGCCCGCCGCGCCGCCTGCCGGCGCGAGCACGACCAGTGCGACCGCGCCCGCCGCGGACAGCGCGAAGAACCACCAGCGCCCCCGCGTCATCGCCCGGGCGGCCGCACCGGTCTCACGCAGCGCCTCCAGGGGCCGCACCGCCGCCGCGCGCCGCGCCGCCACCAGCACGCCCGCGACCGCGAGCGCGACACCGCAACCCAGTGACGCCGCGGGCACCCACGACACCCAGCCGGCCTCGAAACCCGCGGGGACGAACCCGAATTGCCGCAGCAGCCGCGTCTGCGCCGCGAGGACGGGCACCCCTGCCGGGACACCGACCAGTCCGCCCACGGCGCCGAGCAGCACCGCCTCACCGGTCAGCACGCGCCGCAGCTGCCGCCGCGACCCGCCCACGAGCCGGAGCAACGCGAGATCGCGCCGCCGCTGCGCCACCGTGAACGCGAACGTCGAGCTGATGATGAACACGGCGAGGAACGCGCCGAACCCCAGCGTCACGCCCATCAGCGCGACACCCGTCTCGCGGGCCGCCGCCACGTTCATCGCCGTCACGGCGGAAGCACCCGGCGCGGCCCGCAGGCCGGCCACCGCGAGCAGCAGCAGCAACGACGACTGCACGAGGGCGACCCCGAGCGCCGTGGTCACGATCGCCCCGGCGAACAGCGGCCAGCGTTCGCGGAACCCGGCCCAGCTCAAGCGGATCACCGGTCAGTCCTCCAGTGCGACGAGGCGGTCGGCGACCGTGGCGGCGTCGGCGCCTTCGAGCCGGCCCGCCAGGCGCCCGTCGCGGAGGAACACCACCGCGTCGGCGCGGGCCGCGGCGGCCGGGTCGTGGGTGACCATGAGGATGCTCTGGCCGCCGGTGGCCATGGTGCGCAACAGATCGAGCACCAGCTCCCCCGAGCGGGTGTCGAGCGCGCCCGTCGGCTCGTCGGCGAAGAGGATCTCCGGCCGCGTGATCATCGCCCTGGCGATCGCCACCCGCTGCTGTTGCCCGCCGGACAGCTCCCGCGGCCGGTGGTGCACGCGGTCGGCGAGCCCGACGGCGCCGAGGATGCCGGTGACCTCCGACCGGGCCGGTTTGCGGCCGGCCAGCCGCAACGGCAACGCGACGTTCTCGGCCGCGGTGAGCGACCCGACGAGGTTGAAGGACTGGAAGACGAACCCGATCCGGGTCCGCCGCAACGCCGTCAGCTCGTCGTCGTCCGCGGCGGTGATGTCGGTGCCGCCCAGCAGCACCCGTCCGCTGTCCGCCTTCTCCAGGCCCGCCGCGAGGTGCAGCAGCGTCGATTTCCCGGAACCCGAGGGCCCCATGACGGCGGTCCAGCCGCCGCGCGGGAAGCCGATCGTCACGTCGTCGACCGCGCGGACCGCGGCGGAGCCGGAGCCGTAGGTCCGGCTGACACCTTCGAGTGCGACGGCCGCGGTCGCGGGCGTCGCCAGAGTCGTCACGGTGCGGGGTGTCCTCTCACTGGGGTGATCACAGTTTTGTTGATGTGACCACAAGCTAACCGTGGAATGTGGATGCGTCAACAAAGATGAACTAGGAGTGGACCTCCGGTGGCGTGAACGGGGCCCACCGCCGGACCTCGAACGCGCTGCCGGTGCGCCTGATCTCGGCCGCGCCCGCGCCGGGGAAGTGGGCGGGGAAGACCAGCGCGTGGTGCTCGGCCGCCTCGCCGAGCACGCGGATGCGGGACCTGGCCGCCTCGGCCTGGTCCTCACTCAGGCACGTGTCGCAGTCGGGGTGGGTGAACTGCAACGGCGTGTGCACCACGTCCCCGACGAAGAACGCCCGGTCGGTGCCGGACTCCAGGCGCACGACGGTCGAACCCGGGGTGTGCCCCGGCGCGAGTTCGAGTGTGAGGTTCCGGTCGATGCGGTGGCTGGTGCCCTCCCACAGCACGGTCTGCCCGGCCTCGTGCACGGGGTCCACGCTGTCCTCGAACGTGCTGCCGTTCGCAAGCCGCGCGTTGATGCCGTTGACCGATCCGCGTTTGGGGATGTCGTTGCGGGGGTTCCAGTAGTCGAAGTCCGGGCGGGCGATGAGGTACGTGGCGTTCGGGAACGTCGGCACCCACGCGCGGTCGGCGAGGCGGGTGTTCCAGCCGACGTGGTCGGAGTGGATGTGCGTGTTGATCACGAGGTCGACGTCCTCCGGGCGGACCCCGGCCGCGGCGAGGCGGTCGAGGAAGTCCCCGTCGCGGTGCCGCCACGCGGGCATGTACGACCGTTCCTTGTTGTTGCCCACGCCGGTGTCGACGAGGACGATCTTGCCCTCGCTGCGCAGCACCCACGTCTGGACCGCGGCGAGGTACTCATCGGTGCCGGGGTGCCAGAAGTGGGGGGTGAGCCGCCCACCGTCCGCGCGCCAGCCGTGTCGTTCGAGATCCGGGAACAGTGCGGGCATCGGGGCGATCGGGCCCTGCCACTCGACGACCCGGGTGATTTCGACGTCGCCAAGGTTGATGGTGTCCATGCCTGCACGGTAAGTGCTACGGGGAGCACGAACGATAATCTGAAGTGTCGTTCCCATACGCGATCGTCTCGCCCGGCGTACAGTCGTGGCGTGGATGTGCTGAGCGACGTGATCGGCGCCGTGCGGACGGGACGGCCGTTCGCGAACCGGGAGGACCGGCACGGCGTGTGGCGAACCGACTTCGCCGCCTTCTCCGGGATCGGGTTCCACCTGGTGCTGGAGGGCAGCTGCCGGATGGTCACCCCGGGTGCCGCGCCCATCGTGCTGCACGCCGGGGACGTGGTGCTCACCCCGCGGGGCACCGCCCACGCGCTCACGGATCCCGGCACCGGCGTCGACGAGACCGCACAGCTGCTGTGCGGGGCCTACCAGCTCGACCGGACTCGCCTGCACCCGTTGCTCGGTGACCTGCCCGAGGTCTTCCACCTGCGGGCGCGGGCGGGCGGCCACCCCCAGGTGTCCGCTGTGGTCGCTCTGCTGGGCGGCGAGCTGACGGCGCCGGGGCTGGGCGCGGACGCCGCGATTCCCGGGTTGCTGGACCTGCTGCTGTTGTTCCTGCTGCGGGAGTGGCTCACCGAGGAACCGGGCCGGGACGCGGCCGGGTGGTGTGCCGCGCTCACGGATCCGGTCGTCGGCGAGGCGCTGCGCTGCGTCCACGGCGACCCCGTGCGGCAGTGGACGGTGGAGGAGCTCGGCGCCAGGGCGGGGCTGTCGCGGGCGGCGTTCTCCCGCCGGTTCGCCGCACTGGTCGGGCAGCCGCCGATGGCCTACCTGACCTACTGGCGGCTCACGATCGGCGCGCGCCTGCTGCGGGAGACCGACCTGCCGCTCCCGGCGGTCGCGCAGCGGTGCGGGTACTCCTCGCCGTTCGCCTTCGCCACGGCCTTCAAACGCGAACACGGCGTCGCTCCCGGGCGGTACCGCGCGCGGCACCAGGCGGAGGACGACGTCCAGGACTGGTCGGGCTCGGCGGGCTGAGGCGGGCGTGCCGCACCCGGGACGGCGGCGGCCTGACGTCCGGCTCACGCGGCCAGCCCGCCGTCGACGACCAGCTCCGCCCCGGTGACGAAGGCACTGGAGGGTGAGACCAGGAACAGGACGGTCTCCGCGACCTCCTCGGCAAGGCCGCGCCGTCCCAGCGGGGTGGCGGCGAGGACCTGCTCGTTCCACTCGTCGGTGATCACGTCGAGCATCTCGGTGTCGATGAAGCCGGGGTGCACGGAGTTGACCCGGATGCCGTGGGCACCCAGTTCGACCGCCGCGCACTTGGTCATCCCCCGGACCGCCCACTTGGTCGTGGCGTAGGAGATCTGGTTGGGGTACGGGCGGTGCGACGCGATCGAGGAGATGTTCACGATCGCGCCGCCGCCCGCGGTCTTCATCGGCCCGGCGACGGCACGCATGCCGAGGAACGTGCCGCGCTGGTTGACCCGGTAGTGCTCGTCGAAGTTTTCCGGCGTGGTGTCCGCTACGTCCGGACCGGGGCGGTAGATCCCGGCGTTGTTGACCAGGATCGTCGGGGCGCCGAAACGCGCGGACACCCGCGCCAGCAGGTGGTCCCAGGACCGCTCGCAGCCGACGTCGTGGGATTCGTAGACCGCGTCGCCGCCCAGCTCGTCCGCCAGCGCCCGCCCGTCGGTCTCGCGCCCGCCCGCGATCACGGTCGCCGCACCGGCCCCGGCGAGCGTGCGCACGATCGCGGCGCCGATACCCCGGGCGCCGCCGGTCACGACGGCCACCTGCCCGTCGAGGCTCACCACGGCGCGATCCCGTCCACAAAGGACCGCAGCGCGCGGTTCACGGCTTCGGGTGCCTCCTCGGTGACGAGGTGGCCGCTGCCCGGTACGCGGACGAACGTCGACCGGGGGAGCCGGGCGTGCATGGCCTCCGCGCGGGCGATCGGGATACCGCCGTCCTCCTCGCCGTGGACGATCAGCGTCGGCAGGGTGATCTCGGCGAGCCGGCCGAGACGGTCCTCGCGGTCGATCCAGGACCGGTACTCGCCCCACACGGACCGGGACGGCCGCGCCCGCCACTTCCGCACCCACCGCTCGACGTGCCCCGGGTTTTCGGAGATCGTGCGCGGGCCGAAGATCACCGGGACGAACGCCTCGGCGAACTCCGCCGAAATGGGCTCCTCGGTGTTCATCGGTTCCAGCAGGGCGCCGAAGCGGGCGCGTTCCTCCGGCGTGTACGCATCGGCCATCGTGGACACGAGCACCAGCCCCGCGAGCCGCTCGGGGTGTTTCAGCGCCAGTTCGATCGCCATGAACCCGCCGACCGACATGCCGACGAGGACGAACCGGTCGATGCCGTCGACGACGTCGAGGCAGTCGGCGACGAGATCGTCAAGCGAGCGCTCGGTGCCGTACCGCGAAGTGCCGGCGCGGCTGGTGTACGCGATGGTGCGGTAGGCGTCCCCCAGCGCCGCGATCTGCGGGTCGAACATGGTGCGGTCCAGCAGGGTGCCGTGGCTGAACACCACGGCGGGGCCGTGCCCGCGGTCGAGGACGTCACTGTCGCGCATGGACTTCTCCTGCCGGGATCGGTGCGGTTTCGGCGGCGAACACCTGCTCCAGTGTCTTGCCGGTGACACGGGGGCCGAACAGCCGGATGACGAGCCCGCCGAGCGCCAGCAGCGCCGCCATGACCGCGAACACGCCGCCGAACCCGATCGAGCCGAACGTGAGCCCGATGACCACCGGCGCCGCGAGCCCGCCCGCGTTGCCCGCGGTGGAGGCGAGACCGGCGCCGGTCGCGCGGATGGCGGTCGGGTAGACCTCGGAGCAGTACGGGAACACGATGCCGGAGATGCACGTGATGCAGACCGACAGCACCATCCCGATCAGCAGCAGCGCGACGCTGTCGCGGGGCACGATCCCCAGCGCGATCGACGCCAGCGCGGCGAAACCGAAGAACGTCACCAGCAGGGTGCGGCGCTCGAACCGGTCGCTCACGGCGATCGCGACGAGGTACCCGATCGGCTGGGCGACGAAGAGGAAGAAGCTGTAGGTCGCCGCGATGCCGGGGTCCACGCCGATCTCCAGGAACAGGGACGGCATCCACGTGAAGAACCCGAAGAACGCGAACAGGAACACGAACGACCCCAGCCACGTGGCGACCGAGACCCTGGCGAGCCCGCCGCGCCACACCCGCAGCGGCGACCACGACACCGCGGGCGCGGCCGGGGCGACGACGGCGGCGGGCGGCACCGGCGGCAGTGCGGCGCCGTGCCGCGCGGCGGTCACGCGTTCCTCGAGCCGGGTCACGACGGCGTCGGCGTCGGCGACGCGGCCCTGGCTGAGCAGCCACCGCGGCGATTCGGGCAGGGAACGCCGCCACCACAACAACACCAGCACGGGCAGGCCGCACACGACCGCGGCGATGCGCCACCCGCCGGGCAGGGGCACGACCAGCGAGCCCAGCACCGCGGCGACCACGTTGCCGAGGGAGAAGAACAACGTCACGCCGCTGACGAACCGGCCGCGGTTGCGCCCGGTGGCGAACTCGGAGATGTACGGCGAAACGATCGCCGCCTCCGCACCCGCACCGAGCCCGCCGACGACGCGGACCGCGAGGATGAACGCGAACCCGTTGGCGAAGGCGAGCGCGATCGAGGCCGCGCAGAACAGCGACAGCGCGTAGAGCATCACGCGCTTGCGGCCGAACCGGTCGCCGACGACGCCGGCGAGGACGGCGCCGATGATCATGCCGACCGGTGCGGCGCCGCCGATGAGCCCGATCTGGGCGTTGTCGAGGCCGAACTCCGCTTTCAGGTGCGGGAGCATGAAGCCGATGATCACGATGTCGAGTGCTTCGAACAGGTGGCCGAGGCCGCCCGCGAAGAGGATCCCGTACTGGGGACGGCTCATCGGGAGCCGTTCGAGTCTGGCGAGGATGGACATGGCGGTCTCCAGGAAAGGGGGTCAGAGCGAGCGTGCGGGGGCCGCGGCGGTTTCGCCGAGCGGCCTCGCCGACGTTTCGGGGAGCCTGCGCAGCAGCACGAGGCCGACGACGAGGGTGATGACGCCGAGGTAGAGGGCCGGGGCGAGCGGGCTGTGCGTGGCGGCGGCGAGTGCCGTCGCCACGAGCGGGGCGGTGCCCGCGACGGGGCCGACGCCGAGGCTGAAGGCCACGGCCGAGCCGCTTGAGCGGGTGCGGGCCGGGAAGAGTTCGACCAGCACGATCGAGGACATGACGTTGAGCCCGGCCTGGGGGAGCGCGAACAGGCACAGCCCGAGCAGCTGCGGGAGCGGCGCGCCCGAACCGATCAGGAGCAGCACCGGCACGGCCAGCACCGCGTGCGCGAGCGCCCCGCCGACGTAGACCGGCCGCCGACCGATGCGGTCGGACAGCCACCCGGCGACCGGGCAGAGCGCCGAGTAGAACAGCAGCGCCAGCGAACTGACGAGCAGCGCCGACGTCCGGTGGCCGCCCGCCGACATCGCGTTGGTGAAGTACGTGGTGAGGTAGTAGAAGCCGATGCCGGTGGCCGAGGCGCACGCGAAGGCGAGCACCATCGTCCGGCGTTCGGTCCGCAGCGCGGTGCGCAGCGGCGTGGCCGAGACCTCGTGCCGTGCGCGCAGGTTCCGGTACACCGGGGTTTCGTCCAGGCGCAGGCGGAGGTACAGGCCGATCAGCCCGAGCGGCGCGGCGGCCAGGAACGGCAGCCGCCAGCCCCACGACTGCATCTGCGCCGGGCTGAGCAGGGTTTCCAGCAGCAGCACCGATCCGGTGCCCGCGACGATGGCGAGCCCGCCCGTGGCGGAGATCAGGCTGGCGCGCAGGCCGCGGCGGCCGGGCGGGGCGTACTCGGCGAGGAACGCCGACGCCCCGGTCCACTCGCCACCGGCGGACAGGCCCTGGACGCAGCGCAGGAGGACCAGCAGCAGCGGGGCCCAGAACCCGATGGTGGCGTAGGAGGGCAGCACGCCGATGAGGGTGGTGGCGCCGCTGATGCCGATCACGGCGAGTGACAGCGCGGTGCGCCGGCCGCGGCGGTCGCCGAGCGAGCCGAGCAGCGCGCCGCCCAGGGGGCGGAAGACGAAGGCGATGCCGAACACCGCCAGCGACGCGAGCAGTGAGGCGACGGAGTCGCCGGTGGGGAAGAAGACGCGGCCGAGGGTGACGGCGACGGCGCCGTAGACGGCGAAGTCGAACCACTCGGTGAAGTTGCCGACCAGGGTCGCCGCGACCACTGTGGACGGTGAGCGCATCGGTGAGCTCCCAGGGGAAGCGGGGTGGCCGGCCCCCGTCCGGCCACCCCGGCGTTGCCTACTCCGAATAGTCGATGATGCCGCGGATGATCTTGCCGTCGCGGAGGTCCTGGTATCCCTCGTTGATCTCGTCGAGGGTGTAGCGCGCGGTGATCAGCTCGTCGAGCTTGAGCTTCCCGGCGTCGTACATGCGCAGCATCTTCACGATGTCGTACTGCGGGTTGGACGAGCCGAACAGCGTGCCCTTGATGGTCTTCTGGTTGAACACCAGGTCCGAACCGGACACGTGCACGGTGAGGTTCGCCGGGTTCGCCACCCCGGTGACGACGACGGTGCTGCCCTTGCCGATGACGGCGAAGGCGTCGGCGACGACCTTCTCCGTCATCACCCCGACCACGCAGATCGCCTGGTCCGCACCCTCGCCCCAGGTGAGTTCGTTGACGGCGGCGGCGGCCTCCTCCGCGGTGGCGAACACGTGCGTGGCACCGAACTCCAGCGCGGTGTCCCGCTTGAACGCCACCGGGTCCACGCACACCACGTTCTTCGCGCCTGCCTGGACCGCGCCCTGCACGGCGTTGATGCCGACGCCACCGATCCCGTAGATCACCGTGGTGTCACCGGGTTTGACCTCACCGGCGTTGACGGCGCTGCCGTAGCCGGTCGGCACCCCGCAGCCGACGAGGACGGCCTTGTCCAGCGGCAGCCAGTCGTCGACCTTCACGCACGACAGCTCCGAAACCGTGGCGTACTCGGAAAACGCGCCGAGCATGCAGAACGCGCCGATGTCGCCCAGCTCCGGGTCGTGCATCCGGAAGGTGCCGTCGGGCATGCTGCCCTCGAGGATGGTGGCGCCCATGTTGCACAGGTTCTGCCTGCCGGTGGAGCAGTAGCGGCACTTGCCGCAGCTGGGGATGAAACTGCACACGACGTGGTCGCCCTCGGCGACCCTGGTGACGCCGGGGCCGACGCGTTCGACGATCCCGGCGGCCTCGTGACCGCCGACGATCGGGAACCGCACGACGTTGTCGCCGTCCATCATGTGCAGGTCCGAGTGGCACAACCCCGCGGCGGATACCTTGAGCAGCACCTCGTTCGGGCCGGGTTCGTCGAGTTCGACCTCCCGGACCTGGAAGGGCTGGTGGTAGCCGGTCAGCACGGCGGCGCGAGTCTTCATCGTCTTTCTCCTCTTCGGTGGGCGGGGTCAGCCGTGGAAGGTCCACACGGACTTGGTCTCGAGGTAGCCGTCGAGGCTGTCGGGGCCGAGGTCGCGGCCGTAGCCGGACTGGGCGAAGCCGCCGAACGGCGCGGCCGGGTCGGTCAGGCCCCAGCCGTTGACGTAGACCGTTCCGGCGCGCAGCTTGCGGGTCATGGCGTGCTCGGTCGTGACGCTGCCGGTCCACAGCCCCGCGGCGAGCCCGTAGTCGCTCGCGTTGGCGCGCTCCGCGACCTCGTCGGCGTCGTCGAAGGGCAGCACCACCACGACCGGACCGAAGATCTCCTCGCGCGCGCACTCCATGTCGTCGGTGGCGCCGGCGATGACGGTGGGCGGGAAGAAGTTCCCGCCGCCATCCGGCAGCTCACCCGCCTGGTGCACCTTCGCGCCCTCCGCGGCGGCGCGCTCGACGTAGCCGCGCACCCGCTCGACCTGGCGCGCGTTCACGAGCGGCCCGAAGTCCACACCCTCGTCGAGCCCGTGCCCGATGGTCAGCGCCGCGGCCTCGGCCAGCAGGCGGTCGACCACCTCGTCGTGGATGTCCCGGTGCACGAACAGCCGGGACGGCGCGCTGCACGTCTGCCCGGAGTGCCAGAAGATCCCGCCCGCCGAGCCCGCGACGGCGGCGTCGAGGTCGGCGTCGGGGAAGATGATGTTGGCGCTCTTGCCGCCCAGTTCCAGCGTGACGCGCTTGATCCGCTCCGCCGCGCCCCGCGCGATGCGGCGGCCCACCGCGGTGGAGCCGGTGAACGTCAGCTTCCGCACGCCGGGATGGGCGATGAGCGCTTCGCCCGCCTCGGCGCCGTACCCGGGAACGATGTTGAGCACGCCGTCGGGCAGGCCGGCTTCGGTGGCCAGTTCGGCCAGCCACAGCGCGGACAGCGGGGTCTCCTCCGACGGTTTGAACACCACCGGGCACCCCGCCGCCAGCGCGGGCGCCATCTTCCACGCGCACAGCAGGAGCGGGAAGTTCCACGCCGTGATCGCCCCGACGACCCCGGCCGGTTCCCGCTCGGTGCGGACGTGGACGCCGGGGTGCGACACCGGCACGGTGGTGCCCTGGATCTTGCTGGGCCAGCCTGCGAAGTAGAGGAACGTGCGGGCCGCGAACTCGACGTCGATGGCGCGGGCCGCGCCGCGGACCTTGCCGGCGTCCAGCACTTCCAGTTCGGCGAAGGAGTCGGCGTTGGCGTAGATCGCCTCGCCGATGCGGGACAGCACGCGGCCCCGCTCCAGCGGGCTCATCCGGCGCCACTCGGAGCGCTCGTCGAAGGCCCGGACGGCAGCGGCCACCGCGGTGTCGACGTCATCGCGCCCGGCGCACGCGGTGGTCGCGATCTCGTCGCCGGTGGCGGGATCCAGGACGGGGAGGGTCTGCCCGCTGCGCGCTTCGGTGCGCCGTCCGTCGATGAACAGGTGCGGTTCGGCGGCCAGCCGCGTGGCCACGGCGGGGGAGGTGCTGCGGGCGGGTGTCGTCGTCGACATCTGCGTGCCACCTTTTCAATATTTGATACAAACTGGTGTGACGGAGGCTACGACAGCACCGCGACGAAAGTCCAGACCTGGGCGGAAATGCACAGAACTCGCAGGTGAGGGTCCAGCAGCTGACAGAGCGACTTGTCGGATCATGTATCAAACTTGTACGGTGCGGACATCCATCGAAGACCGCTGGAGGTCCCCATGTCCGCCGTCGCCGCGGCCCGCCCGTTCCGGGAGGGGCTGCTCGAGCTGGCGCCGCCGCGTCTGCTCGGTTCCCGCTGTGGCCGCTGCGCCACCGTCGCCTTCCCGCCACGGGAGTTCTGCCCCGCGTGCCGCGCCACCACCGGGATCACCGGGACCGCGCTGCCGGCCGAGGGCGTCGTGTACAGCTTCACGATCGTCCGCCAGGCCCCGCCCGGGATCGAGGTGCCGTACGTGCTCGCCTACGTCGACCTGCCGGACGGCGTCCGCGTGCTCGGCCAGGTCGCCGGGATCGAGCCGGACGAGGTGGCGATCGGGCTGCCCGTCCACCTCGAGCTGACCCCCTTCGGCCGGGACGACGACGGCACCGAACTCGTCGGCTACCGCTTCCGCGCGACCGGGAAGGAGGAGGCGTGACACTCGCTCCCGCCCACGTGGCCGGTGCCGGGATGATCCGGTTCGGCAAGTACCCCGCGGACGTGACGCTCGAGCGGATGGCCGTCGGCGCCGCCCGTGCGGCCCTGGCCGACGCCGCTGCCGACCTCACGCGGATCGACGCGCTCTACGTCGGGCACGTCTTCGGCGGTCCCGTCGCCGGGCAGCGGATCGCCGCGCAGCTCGGGCTCGACGGCCGCCCGGTGTCCAACCACGAGAACTACTGCGCCAGCGGCGCGACCGCGTTGCGCGAGGCGTGGGTGGCGCTGGCCGCCGGCCTGCACGACGTGGTGCTGGTGATCGGCGTCGAGAAGATGACCGACCGGGTTTCCGGTGGGGTGCGGCCGGACCCGGGTGACCTGGACGCCGCCGTGGGCTACGTGATGGCGGCCGGCCACGGGCTCAGCGCCCGCCGGTACATGGCCGACCACGGTGCGACGCGCGAGCAGATCGCCGCCGTGGCGGTGAAGAACCACGCCCACTCCGTGCACAACCCCTTCGCCCAGTACCAGCGCCCGGTCACCCTCGCCGAGGTGCTCGCCGCCCGGCCGATCGCCGAGCCGCTGGGCCTGCTGGACTGCAGCCCGATCTCCGACGGGGCCGCCGCGATGGTGCTGTGCTCGCCCGCCGGGCTGCGCCGGCTCGGCCTGTCCGCGCCGGTGCCGCGGATGCTCGGCTGCGCGCTGGTCAGCGGCGGCGTGCGGCCTGGCACCGGCGACGTCAACGAGGAGGACGTGTCGCGGCGCGCGGCCGAGGAGGCGTGGAAGCTCACGGGGATCGGCCCGGAGGACGTCGACGTGGTCGAGATGCACGACTGCTTCACGATCGCCGAGATCGTGCGGATGGAGGGGCTCGGCCTGATCCCGCGAGGCGAGGGCGGGCGCTGGACCGAGTCGGGCGCCACGTCGCTGGGCGGGCGCCTGCCGGTGAACCCCAGTGGCGGCCTGCTGTCGCGGGGGCACCCGGTCGGCGCGACCGGCGTCGCCCAGGCCGTCGAGCTGACGTGGCAGCTGCGCGGCACGGCGGGTGGCCGTCAGGTGGAGGGCGCGCGCACCGGGCTCGCCTACTGCAAGGGCGGCACGGTCAACGGCACGGACGGGGGCTCGGTGACGACGCTGGTGATGGCGCGATGACGGCGGGTCTCACCGCGCGGATCGACAGCGAGGCGCTGCGTTCCTCGCTGTCCACTGTGGAATCGCCGCACCCGGTCCTGTTCGTGGCGCCGCGGATGCCGGAGGACCGCGACTTCGCGGAGCTGTCCGACGAACTGCTCGACGCCGAGATCGGCGCCGTGCTCGCGGACGTGCTGGCCGACGTGCAGCGCGCGCTGCCCGGGCTGACCGGCCACAGTGGACGGATCGTGTTCCTGCTGCCGCACGACGTCGCGCTGGGCCGCCCGCACGCCACCGCGGCGGGCGCGGTGGCCGGGGCACTGCTGTCGATGGCCCGCACGCTGGCGATCGAACTCGGCAGGGACGGCATCACGGTGAACACGATCCTCTACGCCGAGGGCACCGAACCCGCCGTCGCCGGGCAGGTCGCGGCGCTCGTCGCGCCCGCGGGGGACGCCGTCACCGGTCAGGAGATCTACGTGACGGCGGGCAGCGGACTGGGGAGGTTGCGGCCATGAGGACGGCACTGGTCACCGGTGGCGCCGGGGGCATCGGCCGGGGGATCTGCGAGCGGCTGGCACGCGAGGTGGACGTCGTGTTCGTCGCCGACCTCGATCCGTACGCGGCCGCCGGGGAACTCGGGCCGTGGGCGCGACCGCTCGAACTCGACATCACGTCACCGGAATCGCGCGAAGCCGCGGCGGAGGATACCGGCGGCGTCGACATCCTCGTCAACTGCGCGGGAGTGCTGAAGGACGCGAGGGTGGGCGCGCTCGATCCGGAGTTGTTCCGGCGTCTGCTCGCGATCAACCTGCTGGGCCCGCTCGCGCTGACCCGGCTGCTGCTGGAGCCGATGGCGCGGCGGGGCGGGGGAGCGGTGGTCAACATCGCCTCCCGCGCCTGGCTGGGCACCTTCGGATCCACCGCGTACTCCAGCGCGAAGGGCGGCCTCGTCGGCGCCACCCGGGCACTCGCGCTGGAGGTCGCGCCCCAGGGCATCACGGTCAACTGCGTCGCGCCGGGGTTCGTCGCGACCCGCATGACCGACGGCCTGCCCGGCAAGATCCGGGAGCGGACGCTGGAGGCCATCCCGGTCGGCCGGGCGGGCAAGCCCTCCGACGTCGCCGAAGCGGTCGCCTACCTCAGTGGCGCCTCCTACGTGACCGGGCAGGTGCTGGTGGTCTGCGGCGGCCGCAGCATCGGCGACCCCTACCGGCAGCCGGCGGGAAAGGACAGCTGATGCGACCGCTGCACGGACTCCGCGTCGTCGAGTTCGCCGGACTCGGCCCGGCGCCCTTCGCCGCGATGATGCTCGCCGACTTCGGTGCCGAGGTCGTCCGCATCGAGCGACCCGGCGCAGGACCGGCCGGTGGCATCGTCGAGCGCGGCCGGCACACCGTCCACCTGGATCTGAAGTCGGAGCCGGGGCGGGCCCGCGCGAAGGAGCTCGTCGCCTCCGCCGACGTGCTGCTCGAAGGCTTCCGCCCCGGCGTGATGGAGCGCCTCGGGCTCGGCCCGGACGTGTGCCTGCAGCTCAACCCGGAGCTGGTCTACGGCCGGATGACGGGCTGGGGCCAGACGGGGCCGCGCGCGGACCAGGCCGGGCACGACATCAACTACCTCGCGCTGACCGGCGCCCTGCGGTCGATCGCGCGCCGGGGACAGGCGCCCGTGCCCCCGCTGAACCTCGTCGGGGACTACGGCGGTGGCGGGATGCTGCTCGCCTTCGGGGTGCTCGCGGCGCTGCGCGGCGGTGGGGGACAGGTCGTCGACGCGGCGATGGTGGACGGCGTCAGCCTGCTGATGTCGGGGGTCTGGAACCGGGCTGCCGTCGGCCGCTGGTCGCCGGAACCCGGCACGAACGACATCGACACCGGTGCGCCCTTCTACGACGTCTACGAGACCGCGGACGGCGAGTACATGGCGGTGGGCAGCATCGAGCCCCAGTTCTACGAGCGGCTGGTGCGGGGCCTCGGCCTCGACCCGGCGCAGCTGCCGGAGCAGGGGGACCGGTCCTCGTGGCCCGCGACGAAGAAGCTGTTCGCCGAGGTCTTCGCGACCCGCACCAGAGCCGAGTGGACCGCGGTGTTCGAACCGCTCGACGCGTGCGTGACCCCGGTGCTGAGCATGGCGGAGGCGGCCGCCGACGCGCACCTGACGGCACGCGGCACGCTGCGCACGGCCGGCGGCCGCGTCGAACCCGCCCCGGCCCCGCGCCTGTCCCGGAAGGGGGAGTAGCGTTGATAAAGTATCCGGCAACGCGCGCATGGGGACGAGGTGGCGGGATGGCCAGGGCGGTGCCGCCCAAACGGCGGCGGAGCATGAGCGACGAGGTCGCCGACCACATCCGGGAGCGCATCTTCGACGGCAGCCTCGCCCGCGGCCAGCGGGTGCCGCAGGACGCGATCGCGGCGGAGCTGGGCGTGAGCAGGCTCCCGGTCCGCGAAGCGCTCATCACGCTGGAGACCGAGGGCCTGGTCGACTCCGAACCGCACCGCGGCACGTTCATCGTGCCGATCCGGCAGGAGGACATCGAGGACCACTACCGGATCTACGGCATGGTGCAGGGGCTGGCCACGGCCCGCGCCGCGACCCGGATCACCGAGCCCGTGCTGCGGAAGCTGGAGGAGCTGCACGAGCAGATGCAGCGCAGTGCCGACGGCGACGAGCTGCACGACCTCAACTGGGAGTTCCACGCGCTGATCAACAAGACCGGGGGCAGCCGCAGGCTGCTGTCGGTGCTGCGGCAGCTGTCGCGCAACCTGCCCCGCTCGGTCTACGAGGTGCCCTCCGACGGGGGGCAGGAGGCGAACAAGGGGCACGCCCGGATCCTCGAGGCCCTGCGTGACGGCGACGCGGCCGCGGCGGACGCCGCCAGCCGCGAGCACGTCCGGCTGGAGGGCGACCACGTCGTGCGCACCCTGCGCGAGCAGGGCGTACTGGCCGACGACGCGTTCTGAGGGCGGCTGCGCGCCCACCTGCTCCGCCGGGCAGGACCGCGGGGCCCCGCGCTCGAGGCTTGTCTCCGCACATCAATTTGATACATTATCAATTCTTCTGACAAGGGAGTCGTGATGAGCCAGGGCCGTGCTCCCCTCGCGGCGATCGCCGGGGTCGGGACGACCCGCTTCGGCAAGCTGCCGGGGTACTCGCCCGACGACCTGGCGGGCTGGGCGCTGCGGGAGGCGCTCGCCGACGCGGCGTTGCCGGTCGGCGCGATCGACGGACTGGTCGCCTGCCGGGTCAGCGGTTACGAGAGTTTCTCGGCCGCGTACGGGCTCCAGCCCCGCTGGTGCGTGCAACTGCCCGCCGAGGGGCGGATGTGCGGCGCCGCCATCGAACTCGCCACCGCGGCGCTCGCCGCCGGGCTGTGCCGCACGATCGCGCTGGTCTACGGCAACGACGGCCGCTCCGCCGGAGCCACCTACGGCGCGGGCGGCACCGGCTACACCGCGGCGGGCGAGGGCTACGGCACCCGCCCCGAGCTGACGCGCCCGTACGGGATGACGTCGCCGGGCGCCTTCTCCGCCCTGATGTTCCAGCGGCACCGGCACGAGTACGGCACCACGGCCGAACAGCTGGCACAGGTCGCGCTCACCTTCCGCCGGCACGCCGCCCTCAACCCGGCGGCCGTCCTGCGGGACCCGCTGGACCTGGACACCTACCTGGGCTCGCGCTACATCGTCGAGCCCCTGCACCTGTTCGACTACTGCCTGATCAACGACGGCGGCGTCGCCATGATCCTGACCGTGCCCGAGGCGGCACGGGATCTGCCCCAGCCCCCGGTCTACGTGCTCGGGGCGGCGCAGCGCGCGCAGTTCCTCGGTTCCGACTTCCCCCCGGAGGACTACTGGCGCGGCGCCCTGCGCGAGGTGGGCGACGCCGCGCTGCGCCAGGCGGGCCGGGAAAGGTCCGAAATGGACGGTCTGATGAGCTACGACAATTTCAGCCCCAACGTGTTGTTCACCCTGGAGGGACTGGGTTACTGCGCGCCGGGCGAGTCCGGCCCGTGGATCGGGGACGGCGGCATCGGGCTTGGCGGGCAGCTGCCCGTCAACACCTCCGGCGGCCACCTGTCGGAAAGCTACCTGCAGGGGTGGGGCCTCAACGTGGAGGCGGTGCGGCAGCTGCGGGGCCAGTGCGGCGAGCGGCAGATCCCCGGCGCCGCGCACATCCAGTACGCCTGTGCGGCGCCCCTGGTCTCCTCGGTCGTCTACGGGAACCAGCCGTGAGCGCCGCCGACCTCACCCCGCATTTCGCCGGGCTCGAAGCGGGGGAGCTGCGGGTCTCCCGCTGCGGCGCGTGCGGCGCGCCGCGGTTCCCGCCGACGCCCGTGTGCCCGCACTGCCGGGTGGACGGTGCCCTGGAGTGGATCACCGCGGCGGGCACCGGGACCGTGTGGTCGTACGCGGTCTTCCACAAGGCCTATTTCCCGCCTCCGGGGCCTCAGCCCCCTTACGTGGTGGCCGTGGTGCTGCTCACCGAAGGCATCAAAATCCTCACCAACGTCATCGGGGACGGGGTGCGGGTCGGCCTGCCCGTCCAGGCCGTGTTCGACGCCGCCCTGGTCCGTTTCCGGGCCGTCTGAAGGAGCTTGCGATGGATCACTACCGACTGCTCGACCAGGACACGCTGCCCGGCGTGCTCCGCGCGCTGGGCAAGCATTTCGCCGACCACGAGGCCGTGGTCGCCGCAGACGGGCGCGTGTCGTTCGGCGACTGGCTGCGCGCGTGTGAACGCGTGGCGGCGGGTTACGCGGCGGCGGGGCTGCGGCCGGGTGAGCGGGTCGGCGTTCTGCTGCCCAACGGACTGCGCTGGCTGACCGCGACCCTCGGCGCGCACCTGGCCGGCCTCGTCGCCGTGCCCGTCAACACCTGGTACCGGTCCTCGGAGTACGCCTACGTCATCGAACGCGCGCGGCTCAGCACGATCGTCGTGGACGCCACGCTGTTCGGCCGGAACGTGCTGGCCGATCTCGCCGAAGCCGGGTACGGCGGGTTGTTCGACGCCTCGCGGGACGGCTACCGCGGCGCCCTCACCTGGCCCGCGGGGGAGGACCTGCCGCCCGCGCTGCCCGCGGGTCCTCCCGTCGAGGTGCCCGTCGCGCCGGACGACCTCGCCCTCATCCTGTTCACCAGCGGCAGCACGGCGAAACCCAAACCCGTGCCGTTGCGCCATGGGCACCTGGTCGCCAACCCGCGGGAGATCGGCAGGCGCCAGCACCTGCGGCCCGGCGACCGGTTGTGGATCTCGGCGCCGTTCTTCTTCGGCTACGGCTGCGCGAACGCGCTGCCGGTGGCGCTGACCCACGCCACGACGCTGTGCCTGCAGGAACGGTTGGACGGCGACGAGGCGCTGGCGTTCATCGAGCGCGAGCGGTGCACCGTCTACTACGGACTCGCGCCCACCACGCGGGCGCTGCTGGCCGCGCCGACGTTCGGCACCAGGGACATCTCGTCCCTGCGCACCGGCACGTGTGGGTTCACCGCCGAGGACAAGCGGCTGGTGATCGAGGAACTCGGTGTCACGCAGGTGTGCAGCATGTACGGGCTGACCGAGGGCTACGGGCACTCCGCGGTGAGCGACGCGCTCGACCCGGTCGACGTCAAGCTGCAGACCTGCGGCACGGCGCTGCCCACCCAGCGGATCCGGATCACCGACGAGCGGGGGCGGCCCTGCCCGGCCGGGGTGACCGGCGAGATCGAACTGGCCGGCGCAGTGATCGACAGCTACCTCGGTTCCGCCGAACTGGACGCCGGCGCGTTCCGGGACGGCTGGTTCCGCACCGGGGACCTCGGCTGGCTCGACGAGCACGCGCGGCTGCATTTCGCCGGACGGCGCAAGGAGATGATGAAGATCAAGGGCATCAACATCGCGCCGGCCGAGGTCGAGGACGTCCTCATCGGACACCCCGCCGTCGACCAGGCCTTCGTGATGGGACTGCCCGGACCGGAGGGCGAGGTCATGGCGTGCGTCGTGGTGCCCCGTGAGCCGGTGCCCGACGAGGACGCCTTCGTGCGGGACCTCGTGGCGCACATCCGCTCGCGGGCCGCGAGCTACAAGGTGCCCTCGCGGTTCCACCTGATGGCCGGTGCGGACCTGCCGTTGACCGACACGGGCAAGGTCAGCAAGCTCAAGCTGCGGGAGGTGCTCGATGCGTGAATTCCGGTTGCTGGCGGAGGGGATCGGTTTCACCGAGGGTCCCTTGTGGACTTCCCTCGGACGGCTGCTGGTGACCAGCGTCTCCCGGGGGCAGGTGCTGGAACTGGACCCGCGCGACGGCTCCGTGCTCCGGCGGATCGAGACCGGTGGTGGCCCCAACGGGCTGGCCGAGGACGAGCACGGTCGCGTGTGGGTGGCGCAGAACGGCGGCTCGGTGCGGCCCAGCAGCTCGTCCCGGCCGGTGGCCGCGGGTCTGCAGACCCTGTCCGGTGACACGGTGCTGGACGCGCTCGCCGCCGGCGTGCGTGCGCCCAACGACCTGGTGCGCGGGCCGGACGGGCGCATCTGGTTCACCGATCCCGGCAGCCCGCACGATCCGGTGCCCGGGCAGGTCTACGCGTACGAGCCGCGCACGGGCTTGCTCGAACGTGTCGCCGACGGGATCGACTTCCCCAACGGGCTGGCCTTCGACCTGGCGGGACGGCGGCTGTACGTCGCCGCGACCCGTGCCCGCGCGATCCTGCGTTTCGACTGGGACGGCGCCGCACTGCGCCCGGCGGGCGTTTTCGCCCGGGTACCGGGAGGCCCGGACGGGCTGGCGTTCGACGCGGACGGTCGCCTGTACGCGGCGCTGCCCGACGCCGACCGGATCGCCGTGCTCCGCCCGGACGGCACCGGGGAGGACGCGATCCGCTTCCCCGGCGGTACCTTTCCCACGAACCTGTGCTTCGCCGGAGCCGGGCGGGAAACGCTCGTCGTCACCGCCGCGAAGGGTGGTCGGGTCCTGGCGCTCGACGGCGTCGCGACCGGACCGCGGCAGCTCGTGCCCGCCACGTCGTGAAACCGCGCCATCGCGTGGTTCCGCTACCTCACACCGCCTGCGCGGTCGGCAGGATGGTGATCTCGCTGAGGTTGACGTGCCGCGGCACCGACGCGATGAAGGCGATCGTCTCGGCCACGTCGGCCGGGCTGAGGCACTCGATGTCGCGGAGCAGGTCTGCCATGAGCTTGCTGGCGTCGGGATCGGTGACGTGGTCGGGCAGTTCGGTGTCGACCATGCCCGGTTCGATCGCCGAGACGCGCACCATCTTGCGGCCCAGCTCCACCCTGGCCAGCCGGGTGAAGTGGCTCAGGTACGCCTTGGTGCCGGAGTAGACGGAGAACTTCTCCAGGATCCGGGTGGCCGCGATCGAGGAGGTGGTGATCAGATCGGCGGGACCGCCCGCCGCCGCGGCGTCGACCAGCTGCGGCAGGAACGCGCCGAGGACGTTCATCACGCCGGTGATGTTGAGGTCGATCTGGCGCTGCCAGTCGTCGACCTTGAGGTCCTCGATGGGCGAGATCAGCTGCACGCCGGCGTTGTTGACCACCAGGTCGACGCGGCCCAGCCGCTGCTGGACCTGCCCGGCCGCGGCGGTCACGGCGTCCCGGTCGGTGACGTCGAGGGGCAGCGCGAGCGCGGTGCCGCCGGCGGCGGTGATGCGTTCCGCGAGCGCGTCGAGGTTTTCCTTGCGCCGCGCGGCGATCGCGACCTTGGCGCCCAGTGCGGCGAGGCGTTCGGCGGTGGCGGCGCCGATGCCACTGCTGGCCCCGGTGATGGCGGCGACGCGGCCGGCGAGAGGTGTGTTGCCGATGATCTGGGACATCATGTTTTCCTTTCCCGGTAGGGGTTTCTGTTCGGCACCACCAAGAAACCAGTTCCGGGGGAGGAAAAGGGGGTCGAAAAGCGCCCCCGCTGTCGGGGGACAAGCTGACCCCCCTTCAGGCGCTCAGCTCCCGCGCCCACAGGCGTGCGGCGGCCTGGTCGAGACCACGGGAAAGCTGCCGCCGGTACGTGCTGAACGACAGGCCGAGCCGCCGTGCCGCTCGTCCTCCTAGCCGTACTCGGTCACGGCCCGCGGGTTGGCGGCCAGCTCCGCGGGGCGGTGCAGGCACTTGTACGCGTCGCGGACGGCGGCGGCGAACTCCTCACGCGAAAGGACGGTGGCCCCTGCCGCGCGCTCGCGGACCGTGGATTTCCAGTGGACGCCCGCGTTGTTGAACACCAAAGGTGTGTTCCTGTCGATGAAGTACGAGATCGCCCACATGCGTGCCGCGGGCGGTGGCGCCATCGTCAACACGGCCTCGATCGCCGGGCTGATCGCCGATCCGGGCATGTCGCCCTACGTCGCGGCGAAGCACGGGGTGGTGGGCCTGACCAAGGCCGCGGCGATCGACTACGCCACGGAGGGGATCAGGGTCAACGCGGTCGCGCCGGGCCTGGTGCGCACCCCGATGACGCAGGGCTGGCTCGACGACCCGGAGATGCGGGAGACCGTGCTCGCCGGTTCGCGGATGGGGCGTGCCGCGGACCCGGAGGAGATCGCCGGGGTCGTGCTGTACCTCGCCTCACCGCTCGCGTCGTTCGTCACGGGCGCGGTGTTCACAGTGGACGGTGGGCAGACCGCTCATTGACCGCCGGGGCCTCTTGCTCAGCCGAGCCGGGCGTGCAATTCGTGGCAACCGGTGACCCCGGTCTTGCGGTAGATCGACCGGAGGTGGTCGTGCACGGTGTGCAGGGAGAGGTTCAGCCTGCGGGCGATCTGCTTGGCCGGCAGTCCGGCCGTGACCTGGCGGACGACGCCGAGCTCCGCCGGGGACGCGCCGTACCACGCCGCCAGCACGGGCAGCAGGAGCTCGCCGCGTGCGGGCTCGATGGTCACGCCCACCGCGGCGGAACCGTCCGGTTCGAGCGGTTCCGCGTGCACCGCCAGCCACCCGTCCGGTGTCGGCAGCCGGCTCACCGTGTGCCGGCCCGCTTGACGGGTGAGGTGGACCGAGTTCCAGAGCACGCTGACCAGCCGCCGGTCGTCCACGGCGGAGTTGTCCGGCCACAGCACGCGGAGGGTGTCCCGGGCGGTCGGCGTGATCCCGAGGAGTGTGTGGTCCGTCCCGACGGTGACCACACCCGGCGCCGTCGGGGGCGGCGGGGGCAGTGAGGTGCCGGCGATGAACCGCCGCAGGGCTTGCGCCACCGGCCCGGAGAGGGCAGCCGCACGAGCCACCTCGTCGCCGCTGAACGGGCACGCGCCGGTGCGGACCAGGGTGAGTGCGCCGAGGGTGTGGCGACGATCGGCCAGCCTCGTGATCAGCCGGTGTGGCCGCTCGCAGACCCGGGGCCCGGCCGGCTCGGCCGAGCCGGTTCCGTACCAGTACAGCGGGGTGTCGATCCGGCACACCCGGCCGATGAGTTCGGCGAGGTAGGCCTGGTCGGCCAGCCAGAAGCAAATCGCGCCGGTCACCGGGTCCTGACCACTGATCAAATAGGAATCGTGCGGTATCCAGTGCCGGACCAGCCCGGGCACCTCCTCCGCGAATTCCTTCGCGCTGCTCGCCTCGCAGGCCGCCAGCAGCATGGCACGACCGGTCGCCCCCAGTTCATCTTTCACAGCATCCAGTATCGCCGTGTCAACCCCTCATGTCTCGGGATTTCCCTGACGCACCGGAAAGGAAAGACTCGGCTCGTTCCGGATTTCTGCCCGGATGGGCGAGGGGGTTGTGATGACGGACTTCACGGCGCGGCTGTTCGAAGATCGCGCACTGCGGACGGTCGTGAAGCCTTCGTTTCCAGTGGTCGAGGTTCCGCCCGATGCTGGCGGAACGGCCCTGGGCGGACTGTTACCGCCGACTGGGTCCGTCGTGGTGTATTTCGGCGATCCCACGGCACCGGCCTGGCGGGACCTCCGCGACGCGGTCACGCGGCAGGACTGGGAAAAGCTGCGTGACTCGACGGCGAGCCGGGTGGCGAAGGGCTGGACCGACGACGACGTACTCGCCAGCCCGGTGTATTTCGACGTGCGTTGTGCGGGCAGAACCTTGATCCAGCAAATGGCGCTTCTCGCGGGCCACCCGTACGGCACGCTGACGTTTCCCTACACCGGCGGGCTGATCGAGGACACCGACTTCGAGATCGTCGAATACCACCGGACCCGGGACGTGTCCTCCTTGGGTTATGTTTTCGCGCGCCGGGCGCCTGAGCTGACGCCGCTGGAACAACGGCTGGTCGCCACGCTCGGCCCGGATCTGCGGGAGCTCAATGTCGGACCGCACCTGCCGTGCCAGACGACGACGTTCGACCAGGTGTGCGAGGTGGTCGAACAAGCGGCTCGCGCGGAGCTGACCCGCAGGCACGGTTGTGTCGACGCCGAGGGCCCGGCCAAGAGGCTGCCCGACGATCTCGTCGAGGCGATCGCCGGCCAGCCAGGCGAGCCTGCCGTACCGGTGGCCGAACTGCTCGCCATCCGGCGCCGGATCCTCGGCGGCTGACCGGGTTCCGCGGGAGGAACGGATGATTTCCTGCCTGGTTGCCGCTCTGCCGGGCGGCTGGCTGCTGCTCACCGTGCTCGCGGCCTTGCCCCGCGTGGGCCCGGTGCTCCGGCTCCGGCTGCCGCGCTGGCTCTCCCCGCTGGTCCCGACCTGGACGTTCTTCGCCCCGCACCCCGGGACGGTCGACCACGTGCTCTGCTACCGCGACCGGCTGGCCAACGGCACGGTCAGCGCGCTGCGGGAAGTGTGGCCGGCGGGCAGGCCGAGGGGGCGGGCGGGCAAGGCCGTGGACGACGCCGTTTCGCTGCTGATCCAGGCGAACGGCGTCATCGAGCGTGCCCGGCTGGCGGGCACGCTGACCCCGGCCGAGGTGGAGACCCGGCGAGCGGGCCTGCTGATCAGCACGTCGTACCTGCTGCTGCTCACCGCGGCGTCGCGCGTCCCGCACGACGCGACCGCGGTCGGTGTCCAGTTCTGTGTCGTCGCCACGAGCCGGCGGGACGAACCACCCCGGCTGGTGTACGCGTCGGCAGTCCACCAAGTCGATGCGCGTCCGCGGTGGGCGGGTGTGTCATGACCGAGTACGAGGCCGCACGCCTGGTGCTGGCCGTCAGCGGTATCGGGCTGGCCTGGACGGCCCTCCGGGACCTGCGGACCGGCGGTGAATTCACCGGCCGTGGCGTCCTGTCCTGGGATCTCGTGGGTGTCGGCCGGTTACGCCGCCTGCCGTGGCTCGGCCGGTTGATGGGCTGGCCCGGTCACCGGCTGGTGCTGGCGGCGCAGCTGGTGGCCGGGCTCGCCGCCCCGGTCGTGGCGGCGAGCCCGGGTGCCGGCTCCGCGGTGGTGGCGTGCGTGCTGCTCACGACCGTGCTGCTCACCGTGGAGCGCACCGGGTACGGGCTCGACGGGGCGGATCAGATGGTCGTGCTGGACCTGATCGCGGCGGCGGGGACGCTCGTCGTCGGTGGCGTGATCGGCCGGCTGCTGCTGGCCTTCCTCAGCGCCCAGCTGCTGCTCAGCTACACGATCTCCGGCGCGGCCAAGCTGGTCTCACCGGTGTGGCGCGACGGGAGCTGCCTGGCACTGATCCTGTCGACCGACTCGTACGGCTCGCCCCGCCTGGCCGCGACGTTGCGGGCACGGCCCGCACTGGCGCTGGCCATGGCGTGGTTCGTCATCGTGCTCGAGGTGACCTTCGCCGGGACGCTCGTGTTGCCCGCGCCTGCCCTGTGGTGCGTCCTGGCGGCTGCCTTCGCGCTCCACCTGGGCATCGCCGTCACGATGGGGCTCGTCAACTTCCTGTTCGCCTTCACCGCCGCCTATCCGGCGTTGACGTACACCATCTCCGCGTACCTGCACTGAACCCCGTCAGCCGTCCGAGCGACGGCGCCGGAGCGTGAACCGCTCGAAAACCGAAAGTTCTCCTGAGGGCTTGTTGACGTTGTAGTACGTGACGTACATCGAGGTGGTGTCCCCGGGGTGCCGGCCGGGGTCGACGGTGAAGGCTGCGAAGCCGTACGGGTGCTCCAGGTCGCGCACGGCGCTCCAGACGGCCTCTTCCTTGACGTAGACCGATGTGCGCTTGCCCCCCGAGGGGTTCGGCGTGACCGCGGTGATCACCTTCGCCGTGCCGTCCTTGAAGAAGCTCTGGTTGGTCGTCCCGGAAACACCGCCGCCACCGAGGATCATGTGCACGGTGCCGTGCGTGGTGTCGATGACGTCGGTGCGCGAGGACACCGGGTTCGGCGTCAGCGTCTCGCTGCCCGAGACCACGCCGCGGACCGCCAGCGAGCGCTCGTAGTCGTGTTCGTGCCCGCACAGGACGAGGTCCACGCCGTAGCGGTCGAACAGCGGGCCGTACTTCTCGCGCAGCCCGAGGTCGGCGCCGTTGGCGTCGGAGGAGCTGATCATCACCTGGTGCATCGCGACGACGACCCAGTCGACGTCCCGTGACGAGCGCGCGGCCCGCAGTTCCCGCTCCAGCCACGCGAGCTGGCGGCCGCCGGAGTAGCCGTTGATGTAGACGTCTCCGCCGTCCTGCAGGCAGTTGTCGTCGTTCTGCAGCACGATCACGTGCACCGAGCCGACGGTGAACGAGTACCACAGCCCGGCCAGCTCCGGGTCGGTTTCGGTGGACGGCAGCCGGAAGTACGTCTGGTACGCGGCCAGCCCGATCGGGCCGTTCGCGCGTTCGATCTCGTGGTTGCCGGCGGCGGGCATCCACGGGCGGAAGCGCGCGGAGCGGGTGTTGTTGGTGAAGAAGTTGTTCCAGGTGCGGACGCGGTCGACGTCGAGGTTGGCGTAGCAGAGGTCGCCGTTGAGCAGGTGGAACAGCGGGCCGACGGTCTCGATCCCGGTGACGATGTCCTTGGTCGCGGGGGTGGAGTTGGCGTCGAGGCCGACGCTGCCGTTGGCGGCCCACGTGACCTGGGGCGCGGACTGGTCCCCGAAGCTGGTGAAGGTGAACGGCGCGCGGCCGGCCGGAGCGGTGCGGAACGTGCCGGCGTCGGGCGTCGCGCCGTCGTGGGAGACGGCGTAGATGTAGTCGGTGCCGGGGTGCAGGCGGTCGAGCGCGGCGTGGTGGACCCACACCGTGCGGCCCGACGTGCCGTCGACGTAGGTGCGGGTCTCGGCCTGCGCGACCGCGCCGAAACCGCCGTCGAGCGTGCCGTAGGTGACGCGCGGCCGCCGGACGGCGGCGTCGGTGATCCAGGAGGCGACCATCTGGCGCGCGGGGTCCTTGCCGAACTGCAGGTGCAGGCCCTGCACGGGCGTCGAGCCGGTACCGGTGACCGGTGAGACGGGTGCGGCGGCGGCCACGGCCCCGCCGAGCAGCGGGCTCGCGGCGGCTCCGGCGCCGAGCAGGCCCAGGGCGCTGCGGCGGGTGACGGACTGCTGGGACATGGGTGGCCTCCTCGCAAGATCGAAGGAAACCTAGGTTCGCCCGTCGACGCCGGGGTGAACATCCGCGGAACGCGGTCTTTTCCTTGTGGGACAAGGGAAAACGGACAATCGGGGTGAGGTGTGCCTGGTGGGGCGAACCGGGCGCCGTCGAACTCCGCCCGGCTGCCGCGGTTTCCCGCCAGAACCGCACTGTCGACGGATTGTCGACGGCCGGTGCGAGGGTGAGGGCCGTTCTGGGGAAGCGATCCAAGGAGGTCCAGATGAGTATGTCCGTGCTCAGGCCGTACGGCCTGGACAGCGCGGCGGGGGACGGCGAACGATCGGCCTCGCCCTTCGCCCCGGCCGGGCTCGCCGCCGCCGAAGCGCCGGTGGCCGCTCCCGCACAGGTGCTGAACTCCCCGTTCGCCGAGGCGGCCGTCGCCGCCGGGGAGGCCGGACGCGGGGCCGAAACCGCCGGTGCGCTGCTGGCCGAGCTCGACGACGAGGAGTTCGCCGAGACGCTGGACGTGCTGGTGGACGAGGCCGCCGCGCGGCACCTGCGTTCCGTCGGCACCTGGTCCTCCGCCTCGGAAGCCCCGGCGCTGGCGAGCATCGACACCGGGCAGTGGCTGGAGGAGCTGGCGCGGGAGTCCGACCGCGTGCTGCGCGGGCTCGAAGCGCACTTCGGTGAGCGGCCCGCGGGTTCCTTGCAGGACGGGGAGATCGAGGCAGTGGCGGGTCTTCCCGCGATGGACGGCTTCACGCATCCGCTCGACGCGCAGCAGCTGTTCCTCGGTGGCCTGCTGGACAAGGCGAAGAAGCTCGCCAAGGGCGTCGGCAAGCTCGCGAAGAAAGGGTTTTCCGCACTCGGGAACCTCGCGCTGGGCCCGCTGTTCGCCACCCTGCGCAAGCTCGTCCGGCCGCTGCTGAAGAAGGTGCTCGACACCGCGATCGGCAAGCTGCCGGAGTCACTGCGCCCGCTGGCCGGGCAGCTCGCCGCCAAGCTCAACGGCGAGACGGGTCTCGCCGAGGAGTTCGACGAGGCCATCACGGAGGCGGTCACGTTGCGGAAGGACACCCTCGAAGAGCACCCCGCCCTCGACGGGTACGAAGCGGTGGGCAACGACCTCGACGAGGCCCGCGCGCGGCTCAACCGCGAGCTGTCCGCCGCCGACCCCGAGGTACCGCCGACCGAGCAGCTGCAGCAGTTCCTGCCCGTCGTGATGGCGGCGCTGCCGCTCGTGCGCACCGCGGTGAAGGTCGTCGGCCGGGACCGGATCGTGAACAAGATCGCCGAGCTGATCGCCCGGCTGATCCAGGGCATGGTCGGGCCCGAGGCCGCGAAACTGCTGTCCCGCCACATCGCGAGCACCGGGCTCGGCCTGCTCGGGCTGGAGACGTCCGAACCCGAGTCGCTCGGCGCCGAGGCGATGGTGGCCGCCACCGAGGACACCGTGCGCGAGGTCCTGAAGCTCCCGCCGGAGTCACTGGAGAACGACCTCGTGCTCGAAGCCGCGGTGCAGGACGCCTTCGCCGAGTCGGTCGCCCGGCACATGCCCGCCGCGGTGCTGCGCAGCGAGCTGGTCGAGCGCGAGTTCGACGGCGAGCACGGGGTGTGGGTGCTGATGCCGCGCGCGACGCGGCCGTGCTTCCGCTACAAGAAGTACAGCCACGCCATTCCGGTCCGGGTGTCGCGGCCGATCGCGCGAGCGGTCGTGTTGTCGAGCGGCGAGACCCTGGAGCGGCGGCTGCTCGACGACGGTACCGAGACCTGGCCCGTCGAGGGCGAGGTGGAGCTCTACGAGCTGCTGCCGGGCGGCACGCTCGGGCACGTCGCCGCGTTCGAATCCGACGACGGCGCGGTGAGCGAGTTCGAGGTGCTGACGGAAAGCGCCGCGGGCACGCTGATGGGCCGTCCGCACTGGGGCCACAATGGACACCGCGTCGGCTCACGACGGCCGGGCAGCCGGTTCTTCCGCTTCCACCACCGCGGACGGCCGCTGCACCACCGGCACTTCTTCGCGCTCGGGTTCGACCTCACCGCGCCGCAGCCGGTGCTGCGCGTCAACCTGCCGATCGGCGAGCGCGACAGCCACGAACTGGTCGCCCAGCTGCAGCGCCGCCAGCTCGTGCAGGTCGTGTCGACTGTCCGCAAGCTGCTCGGCGAACCCGCGGTGGCCGCGCTCGGCCGGCGGCTGGAGCACCTGATGTCCAAGCACGGCATCGCCGCGCCCGCCGGTGCCGCGCAGGCGCTCGCGGGCACGCTCGCCGGAGGCATGCTGCGGTCGCTGGCCCAGCAGCTGCCCGCCGCCGCGGCCACCCTCGCCCAGGCCGCGCAGGACCCGGCGTCCGGCGTCACGCTCACCTTCACGTTCGCCTTCACCGACCGCGCCGCGGTCGCCGCGGGCACCCCGGCGGGCGACCCGGCGCTGACGGTCCGAGCGGGGCAGCACCGTGACTGAGCAGGTCCTCGACCGGCAGACCGAGGCCGAGCTGGTGCACTGGCGGCTCGCGGCCGCCGGCCTGGCCGACCTGTCCATGGTGGCCGCGCCCGAGGCGTGGCAGGCGCTGGAGGACTACCTGCAGCGCCGGGTCCGCGGCAGGCTGCGCGAGGTCGTCGCCGTGCTGGTGTCGGAAGCCGAGGCGCTGCAACGGAAACTGGGGGAGGACGGGGAGGCGGTGCGGGCGGGCGTGCTCCGGCTGCGCACCCGCTACCTGCAGGTCGAGACGATCCTCGACTTCTACGGCGACGCGGTGAACAGCCGCACCAACCCGGCGCTGCGGGCGCTGCTGCGCGGGTACGACGCGCTGGCCGGGGACAGCATGGCCGCGGTGCTCACCCGTGTCGGCATCGAGCCGCCGCCCGCGCTGGTCTACCTCGACGGCGGGCTCGGCGCGGCGATCCTGCGCGCCGGGATCAGGCTGTGGGACTCCAGCCACCCGTCGCCGGCCGCGGCGATCAAGCTGACCCGGCACAACCTCGCACACCCCACGGCGCTGCTGCACGAGACCGGACACCAGGTCGCGCACCTGACGGGCTGGCACCAGGAACTGGCCGACGCACTCGAAACCCGGCTCGCGCCGCGTTCGGCGGAGCTGGCGGCGGTGTGGCGGGGCTGGGCGAGCGAGGTCGCGGGGGACGTGCACGCGTTCGCCCAGGCGGGCTGGGCGCCGGTGGCCGCGCTGGCCAACGTCGTCGACGGCACGACGGAGGCGGTCTACCGCATCGGTTTCGGCGATCCGCACCCCTTCGGGTTCCTGCGGGTGCTGTTCAACGTCGAGCTGTGCCGCCGCTGGTTCGGCGGCGGGCCGTGGGACGACCTCGCGGCGGCCTGGCAGCGCCGGCATCCGGTGGAGCGGGCCCCCGCCGACGTCGCGGCGCTCACCCGCGCCAGTCTCGCGGCGCTGCCCGACATCGTCGACGTGTGCACGTGCCGGCCGATGGCGGCCTTCGGGGGCGCCCCGCTCTCGGCGCTGCTCGACCTGCGCCGCGTGTCCCCGGCGGCGCTGCACGCGCTGGCCGTCCAGGCGGGGGAGTCCCTGCTGACGTCGGCCTACCTGCGGCGGCGGGAACCGCTGCGGATCCTGGCGCACCTGTCCACCCGCGCGGTGCTCGACCCGGGCGCCGCGGCACAGCACCAGGCGGCGCTGCTGGCGTGGGTCACCGACGTCGGTGCCGACGCCACGCCCGCCCGGCGTGCTGCCTGAGCGGAGCAAACAAGAGGAGGGAAACCCATGGCAGTGTCAAAAACGGTGTCCACAACGGACGGTGCGGAGCGCAAGGAGCCCGCGCCGGTGGCACCGGACCCGGTGCTGGACCAGCTCGTCTCGCTCACCCGGTCGATCTCGGACCTGGTGCGGCAGAACGCGGAGGTCCAGGACACCACCACCACGGCGGCCGACGCCGACGAGCAGGCGAGGGTCGTGTTCGCCTACGACTTCCTCGGCGTGGTGCTCGGCCGCCGCGCGCCGAGCGTGTTCCAGCTGACGAAGGTGACCGTGACCCGCAAGCCGGGCACGCTGACGTTCACCGGCCTGGGCGGCGCGACGGCCGCGAAGATCCGCGCGGCGAACAACGTCACCCAGCTGCTGCAGGGGCTCGCCGAGGGCGTGCCCGTGCGCATCGACCAGGGCGCGAACGCGATCCAGGACGACCAGCGCATCGATTCCATCGTCACGTTCACCGCGGTCGGCGGACTCCCCGTCGCCCTCGGCCCCTGCCTCGACGCCGTGTCCGGCCCGATCGTCGTTTAGGAGAAACCGATGTTCTTTCCCTTGGCCAAGGCGCTGGGCACGCAGGCGGTCTTCCGCCTGCACCCCGCGCAGATCGCCGCGCTGCTCGACGAGATCTGGGACGGCGCGCGAAGAACCCCGCAGATCCCCGACCCGTCGGGGGAGAAGGACCTGGTCTTCTACGCCACGTTCTTCGACGACACCGTGCTCAACGCGCTCGACCTGCCGACGCAGCCGGGCGACGACCCGTTCACCTCGACCGACGGGCTCAACGCCTTCCTCGCGCCCTCCGGCGTGAACGCGGGCGGGCGGTTCGAGTGGAGCGGCAGGCCCAACAACCTGTTCTGCCCGCCGCTGCTGTGGCACCACCTGGCCTACGCCTACGTGCTCGAAAGCACCGGCATCGTCGAGATCTTCGCCGAGCTGGTGCGGCGGCTGGTCGTCGGGGAGACGCTCGGGGTCCTCTCGCCGGACAGCATCGCGTGGCTGCGCGCCACCGAACAGCTGTTCTTCCGCGACCTGCCGACGTTCTCGGTGGCGAGCGTGCTGTCCGACGTGCGCCCGTACGACCGCACCAACCGCCGCAACGCCTACTGGCGCATGTTCGGCCTCGACCTCGCGCACGCGGTCCCGCCGCTGTGGGCCGGGCACGGGCCGCTCGCGGACTGGAAGGAGCTGACCGGGCCGGTCAACGTCGACTTCCGCAAGAACTGGAGCGAGTTCCTGCGCCAGATCTGGATCGGCGTGGAGAACCGGGACAACCGGACCGGCGCGAACCCGACCGACCCCAGCTACATCGCGCTGCTCGCCCGCGCCATCAGGGACCTGCTCGGCAACCGCCGCCGCGGTGGTGCGCTGGCCCGTGAGGAGTTCGCCTACGTGACGATGCTGAACTGGTTCCACCTCACTGTGGACACCGACACGTCGGTGGTCGTCGACCTGCAGGCGCAGGCCAGCAACCCGGCCGACCGGCTCGGCGCGCTCGGGCAGAAGGTCGGCATCGTCCCGGCGCTGCGCTCGCGTGAGCTGTTCGACCTGTCCGAGCCGATGTCCACGCTGCTGCGCGGCGTCGAGCTCGGGCTGTTCGACACGGAGGAGACCGCGACGACGTTGTTCACCGCGAACAGCAACATCTTCCGCGACGTGCTCGACACGATCAACAACTGGCAGTCGGCCACCGGCGAGCGGATCAAGGAGAGCCCGGCCCAGCAGCAGCTGGCCCGCGCCTCGCAGCCGCTGCACGTGCCGGTCCCCGCGCCGGGGGTGCCCGCGACGAACGGGTCGGCGGCGCCCGCGTTCAGCGGGAAGGGGTGAGCCCGGTGCGGTCCCAGCGCCAGGACCAGCGGGCGTGGACACTGCCGGAGCTGCTGGCGAACGGTGACACCACGGCCTACGAGCCGGAATCCCGGGAGGACGACCGCGAGCTGCTCAGCCCGTTCGCCGCCCCCGGGGGGTTCTCCGTGGACAACGAGCTGGAGAACTGGGCGGACACGCTGCGGAAGCTGCCCACGCAGGTCAACGAGGCGCTGCGGAAGGGCAACGTGCCGCTCGCGGTGCAGCTGCTCGTGGCGGGCGGCAAACGGGACGAGAACTGGCTGACCGACCTGGTCTTCCACTTCCGCCACCCGGAGCTGCACGGGCGGGACATCCGGCCGGGGGAGACGAAGCTGGCCGGGGACTGGGTGGAGCTGCGCACGAAGTTCGTGCGCCCGCTGCTGGCGGCGGCAGGGGCGCCGCCAGCAGCGATCCCCCAGAAGCCGCCGAGCCCGCCGTTCCAGGGGCAGCCGAGGCTGTCGCCGGCGGACTGGCGGCACCGCGCGCTCACCGAGGCCGGTATCGACCCGAACACCTGGAAACCGGTCGACGGGTTCGAAAAGCTCCGCTCGGTCTGCGACAAGGTGTACGCGTTCTACGCGAAGATCTACCTGCAAGAGGACAAGAACATGCGGTGGGCGGGGCTCGCGAAGCTGGCCGGCGGCGAGATCCTGTACGCGTTGCGGACCTCGCAGGCGCTCATCGACTTCGCGAAGTCGCCGCCGGTGCTCAGCGTGGACAAGGGGTTCGCGGTGCTGCCCAGCGTCGCCGCGGCGTACGCGGGTGAGCTGCAGGTGCTCGTCCTCGAAGGGCAGAAGGCGGTCTTCTGGGACCTCGCGTGGCAGATGCAGGCGTACGTCACCGCGGGGCTGCCGGAGCTGGAGGCGCAGCGCGCGGCGGGGGCGGACGTGCCGATCGAGGCGTGGCGCGACATGGCCTCGGGCGACGAGGACCGGATCTGGCGGGGCACGGCGGGGATCGCGCACCACGAACAGGAGATCGTGCTGGGGCCGTTCTTCAAGGCGGTGCGGGACATCCAGGACTTCGACCGGATCCCGGCGCAGATGTCGGCCACGGCGCGCTCGCCCGTCCCCGGCGGGAAACCGTTCGCCGAAGTCCTGCCGGACGGGGACATCACGGTGTTCGCCGACCGGTGGCGCTGGATCGAGGCGGACATGCTCCCCGCGTACCGGCGGCTCACCCCGCAACGCCGCCGCCAGCTGGTCAGGCTGCCGCTCGCCGACCTCGCCGACCACCGCTATCCGCCGGAGTGAGCCCGGCTCGTATCTGTCCCCCGGGTTCCAGGCTCTTTTCCCGGAAGGGTCCGGCCGAACCCGGGGGACAGGATGAGCGGTATCCCGCGGACCGCCGACTTCCGCGTGCTGGGCGCGCTGGAGGTCGTGGCAGGCGAGCACGTGCTCGCACTGGGCGGCCCGCAGCTGCGGGTGCTGCTGGCCCTGCTGCTCGCGGCCGGCGGGCGGGCCGTGGGGGTGGGCACGCTCGTCGACGAGCTGTGGGGCCCGCACGCGCCGCACGACGCCGACCGGACCGTGCGGACGTACGTGTCGCGGCTGCGGAAGTCGTTGCAGCCCGCCGCGGGGGCCGCGGTGATCGTCACCCGGGCACCCGGCTACGCCCTGCTGCTCGACCCCGACCTCCTCGACGCGGGCCGGTTCGAACGGCTCGCGGCGGCGGGACGCGCGGCGCTCGGCGCCGGGCGGCCAGGGGAGGCAGCCGAGCAGCTTGCCGCGGCGCTGGCGTTGTGGCGAGGCGCCGCGTACGACGGGTTCGACGAGACCCCGTCGCTGCGGACCGAGGCGCACCGCCTGACCGAGCTGCGGGACAACGCGCTCGAGGACCGGATCGACGCCGACCTCGAGCGGGGTCTCGGCCGGGAACTGGTCGGTGAGCTGGAAGCGCTTACCGCCGCGCACCCGGACCACGAACGGTTCTGGGCACAGCTCATGAAAGCGCTTTACCGCGCGGGCAGGCAGGCGGACGCGCTGCGGACGTTCCGCCGCGCGCGGCAGCTGCTGCTGGAGGAGGCGGGGGTCGAACCGTCCCCGCTGCTGACCGGGATCCAACGGCAGATCCTCGCCCACGACACCGCGTTGCTGGCCTCGGCCGACGAAAGCGGGCCGCTGCCGGCGGGGACGCGGGCGCTGCTGGACGACGGGGACCTGCGCACGAGCAGGCGGCACTTCGAGATCGCGTACGAGCGCGCGGAACGGGCGGGTGACGCGAACGTGCTGGCGCGCGCGGCACTGGGCCTGTCCGGCCTGTGGGTGCACGAGCACCGCACGGCGACCGGCGTGCACCAGATGCGGGAACGGCTGCACCATGCGCTTTCCGTCGTCGCCGACGACGACTCGCTCGCGTTGCGGCTGCGGGTGCGCCAGGCCGGGGAGGCGGACTACCGCTCGGGCGGGCACGCGGAAATCCTGGCGCTGTTGGAGGAAACCCGTGTCGCGGGCGATCCGGTCGCGCACGCGGAGGCGCTGAGCATCGCGCACCACTGCCTGCTCGGCCCGGAACACGGGCGGCTGCGGCAGTCGCTCGCGTGGGAGCTGATCGGGGAGAGCCTGCGCACGGGGCGGCGGGCCGACCGGCTGATGGGGTTGCTGTGGCACACGGTCGACCTGTTCCTGGCCGCCGACCCGCACGCCGAACGGCGGCTGGTAGAGCTGGAGGAAGCGCTGGCCGAGCGGGACAACCTCGCCGTGGGGTTCGCGGCGGCGGCGATGCGGGTGATGCTGACGATCCGGTCCGGGCGGTTCGAGGAGGCGGAGAAGCAGGCGCAGGCGTGCGCCGAGCTCGGTGACGCGGCGGGCGACGCGGACGCGATGGGCTGGTACGGCGCGCACCTCGTGGCGATCCGGTGGTTCCAGGGGCGGCTGGGGGAGCTGCTGCCGATGCTGGACGAACTGGTGCACTCCTCGAGCCTGAGCACGATCGACAACTCCTACTTCGCGGCACGGGCCGTCGCGGCGGCGGTCGCGGGCGACCGCCGGAAGGCGGCGAGCTCCCTGGCGCGGCTGACCGGCCGCGACGTGGCGGGCGTGCCGCGGTCGAGCACGTGGCTGGTGGCGATGAACGGGGTGGCGGAGACGGCCTTCCGGCTCGGCGACGCCGCGGCGGCCGCGGAGGTGTACGCACTGCTCAGCCCCTACGCGGACCTGCCGATCATGGCGAGCCTCGCGGTCGCCTGCTTCGGCTCGGCGCACTACGCGCTCGGTGTGGCCTCGCTCGCGGCGGGCGAGCTGGATCGCGCGGTGTGGCACCTGCGGACGGCGGTGCGGCACAACCTGGCGCTGGGGCACTGGCCGGCGGTGACGGTCTCGCGGGCGCGCCACGCGGAGGCGCTGACGTTGCGGGACGCGCCCGGGGACGCGGCGATGGCGGACACCGAACTGTCGGCCGCGCACCGGGACGCGTGGCTGATGGGGATGTCCTTGGCCCGCTGACGGCTTCGCCGCCGTCAGCGGGCAGGATCCCGCACCGAGGACAGCGACCTCGATGAGCCGGTCCGAGGCCATTGTGGACGGTCGTTTCGCGACTCAAACGTCGCCCCGGTCAGCCCGCCTGCAGGACCGTGTTGGGCGGCATCCGCGCCGCCCTGGCCGCCGGGAACCACCCCGCGACGGTACCGATGACCACCGACGCCCCGACGCCCGCCGCGATCGCCGTCGCGGGCAGCACGACCGGCCAGCCGCTCGTCACCGAGTAGCCGATGCTCACCCCCAAGCCCAGCAAGACACCGAACAGCCCGCCCAGCCCGGACAGCAGTACCGCCTCGGTGAGGAACTGCGTGCGCACCTGGCCGCGGCTGGCGCCCAGCGCCCGTCGCAGCCCGATCTCGGACCGCCGCTCCAGCACGGAGATCACCATCGTGTTGGCCACGCCCACGCCGCCGACCAGCAGCGCCACCGCCCCCAGCCCGAGGAACAGCGAGAGGAACGCCGTCTTGGCGGCCAGCTGGGCCTGCAGGGCGTCGGACGGGCGGCTGACCGCCACCTCCTCGGGGTGCTCGGGGTTGATGCTCGCCGCCAGCACCTGCTGCACCTCGGCGACCGCCTGGTCGTCCGACCGCTCGTAGACGGTGGTCGGACGGCCGTCGAAACCGAGCTCGGAGACGGCCGCGTCCCAGCCGATCAGCGCGCCGATGTCCAGCTCCGGAGCCAGCGTCACCGGCGCCAGGACGCCGACCACCGTGAACCACTTGCCGCCGAGGTAGACCTGACGCCCCGGCTGGTCGATCCCGAGCAGCCGGGCGGCGGTCGAGCCCAGCACGACCGCCGGGTACCGCTGGCTGGCCCCGTTGAGCCACTGGCCTGCCGCGAGCCGCCCGCTCACCGTGGGCAGCAGGTCCAGCTTGGCGGCCAGCACGGCAATGCCGCTGGTGTCGCGCGGGTCGACCCAATCGCTGCGGTACACGTAGCGTTTCTTCACCGCACCGGTACCGCTGGCCGCGGTGACCGGTTTGATGCGCCTGACCATCTCGATGGCGTTGGCCGGCAGCTGCGCGGCCTCGCCGAACAGGGTGTCGCCGGGTGCCGCGCGCAGCAGGTTGGTGCCCAGTGACGCCAGCTGCGCGGACAGCCGGGCCTGGCTTGCCGTGGTGATCCCCAGGACGGCGACCATCGCGGCGACGCCGATGCCGATGCCCAGCGCGGACAGCACGGCTCGCGCGGGCCGGCCGATCACCCCGGTGAACCCGGCGCGCACGAGGTCGGACAGCCCGAGCCTGGCGGGCGCAGGCAGCGCGCTCATCGCACCACCACCGCCGCGGTGTCCTGGCTGATCCGGCCGTCGAACAGCTGAACCTGGCGCGGCATGTCCGCCGCCAGGGCGCGGTCGTGGGTGATCACGGCGATGGTGGTGCCGTCGCCGTTGAGTTCCCGCAGCAGCGCCATCACCTCCTCGCCCGACCGGGAGTCCAGCGCGCCCGTCGGCTCGTCCGCCAGCAGGATCGACGGCCGCGCGACCAGCGCCCTGGCGATGGCGACCCGCTGCCGCTCGCCGCCGGACAACTCCTGGGGGCGGTGGGACACGCGGTGCCCGAGACCGACCTGGCGCAGCGACTGCTCGGCCAGCCGGAGCCGGACCGAACGGCGGAGGCCGTGGTAGAACAGGCCGTTCGCGACGTTCTCCACAGCGCTGAGGTACGGCGTGAGGAAGAACTGCTGGAAGACGAAGCCGATCCAGCGTGCCCGCACCGCCGACAGCCACCGGTCCGGCAGCGCCAGCACGTCGTGCCCGTGCACGCGGACGGTCCCGGTCGACGGCCGGTCCAGCGTGCCCATCAGTTGCAGCAGAGTGGACTTGCCGGACCCCGAGGGCCCGACCACGGCGAGCAGTTCCCCGGCGTGGATGCTCAAGGTCACCTCCCGCAGCGCCCGCACTTCGCCGTAGTCGCGGGAGACATCGGTCAGCTCGATCACGGGTGTGGTCACGACCCCACCGCCTTCACCGCCATCCCCTCGTGGATACCGGCCCCGCTGACCTCGACCAGGCTGTTCGCGAACAGCCCGAGTTCCACCGGCAGGAGACGGCCGTCGACGGTTTCCACGGCGTAGCCGCCCTCGGGCGTGGCGAGCAGCGCGCCCACCGGGACGGTCAGCACGTTGTCCTTCTGCTCGCTGGTGAACGCCACGGTGACGGGGGCGCCGTCGAGCTTGCCGACCGCGTCCGGGTTCTTCGGCGTGACCTGCACGTCCACCGTCGGCTCGTGGCCCGAGGCCGGGTTGCCGCCGTTGGGATCCGGCTCCCTGGCCACCGTGCCGACCGAGGTGATCGTGCCGGGGGTGTGCGTGCCGTCCAGCAACGTGATGTCCACTTCGGACCCGGCGACCGCCTCGGACTGCTTGCTCACCGGCATTTTCACCGTCACCACACGCCCGGTACCGGAGGCGTCGAGGATCTTGCCCTGTGCCGCGGCCCCCGGGACGCCGGTCACCGCGGTGACCCGGATGTCGGTGGGGAGCACGACGACGCTGCCGGGTTCGACCTTCCCGGTCTCCTCCAGGCCGAGCGCCTTCTGCCAGTTTTTGATCGCCGCGGCCGTGGCGTCGGTGAACTTCCGGTCCACCGCACCGCGGAAGTAGCCGAGGTCCTTCAGGTTCTGCTCCAGTTCCCGCACGTCGACACCGGCCTCCACCCCGGGTTCGAGCGGCCGCCAGAACGGCGTGTCCCCGTGCCAGAGCGGCACGGGCCTGCCGTCGAGGTGGAACACCGCCTTGCCCTGCGTGATGACCTGCCCGACCGGGGGCAGCCCGGTCAGCACACCCGGCCTGTTCCCGGTGACGTGGTATTCACCCGCGTAGCCGAGCGTGCCGGACTGGCGGTCGGACACCACGAGTTTCTGCCGCTTGACCTGTGCGGTCGCGGTCGGTGCGGACTGCCCGGCGCCGGGGTCGTCCGCCGGGGGCGTCGCGACGACGAACGCGGTGCCCAGGCAGGCGACGGACACCGCGAGCACGGCGCCGCCGCCGATCAGCCAGGTCTTCCGGTTCACTTGCGGCACGCCTTCAGCGCGTCCCGCAGCTTGTCGGCGGGGCCGTCGAGCGCAACCGCGCCGCCGCCGGTACCCGGGTCGGGCATGTCGATGCCGTGCTCGCGCATGCACTTGGCGAACGCCGCATCCTCGGCCTGCGCCGCCGGGTCGTCGGGGTTGGCGATGTTCGGCGGTGCGTACTGCCGGCACGCCGCCATCGCCTTTTCGGCCTTGCCCGCGTCGCCGGCGCGGATACCGGGCATGGACGTCCCGTCCCCGTTCGGCTCGGGGTCGGGCATGTCGACCCCGTTTTCCCGCATGCACTTGGCGAAGGCCAGCATCTTCTGGTGCGGGTCGGTGGGCACCTGGCCGGGGTCCGGGTCCTGCTGTCCGCCGCACGCCGCGATCCCGAACAGCACGAGCGCGACGGGTACCGACCTGAGAAGTGATTTCATGCCGTGATTCCTAGTGGGACGGCCGTTTCCGGAACGTTGCCGAGACCGGAAAGGTTCTGGAAACAGCGGGCACACTAGACAGTGCCGGGGAGGTGGGGATGCGCGTACTGGTGGCCGAGGACGAGCGGGCGCTCGCCGATCTCGTCGCACGCGGCCTGCGTGCCGCCACGATGGCGGTGGACGTCTGCTACGACGGGCTCGCCGCGCAGGAGCGGCTGGCGGTCCACGACTACGACGTGGTGGTGCTGGACCGGGACCTGCCCGGCGTGCACGGCGACGTGCTGTGCCGGGAGCTGGCCGGCACCGGCGCGCGCACCAGGGTGCTGATGCTCACCGCGTCGGCCACGCTGGACGAACGGGTGGACGGGCTGGAGCTGGGTGCGGACGACTACCTGACCAAACCGTTCGAGTACCCGGAGCTGCTGGCGCGGGTCCGCGCGCTGGGCAGGCGGACGCAGGCGGCGTTGCCGCCGGTGCTCAAGGCCGCCGACCTCGTGCTGGATCCGGCCACTCGCACGGTGACCAGGGGCCGCCGGGGGATCCGCCTGACGCCGAAGGAGTTCGCGGTGCTGGAGGTGCTGCTGCGGGCGCGCGGCGCGGTGGTGAGCAGCGAGCAGCTGCTGACGCAGGCGTGGGACGAGTTCGCCGACCCGTTCACCAACGCGGTCCGGGTCGCGATGTCCAAGCTGCGCGGCAAGCTCGGTGAGCCGCCGCTGATCGAGACGGTCCCCGGTGCCGGCTACCGGATCGCGCCGTGATGACCGTCCGCACCAGGCTGACGCTGCTCTACAGCCTGATGGTGATCGCCGGCGGGTTGCTGCTCGTGCTGGCCATCTACCTGTTGCTGCGGGCCAACCTGGTCAACCAGCTCCAGGTGACCGTCGCGCAGAAGCTCCCCGCGGCCGCCGAGAGGCTCCCCGCGGCACAGCCGGCGCAGCCCGCGGCGCAGGCGGTGGCCGTCGTCTCGTCGAACACGGTGCTGGCGAAGCTGCTGCTCGTCTCCGGGATCTCGCTGCTGACGCTCGCCGTGATCGCCGCCGCGGTCGGCTGGTGGGTGTCCGGCCGCGTGCTGCGCCCGCTGCACCGGATCAGCGCCACCGCCCGCAGGCTGTCCTCGGACAACCTGCACGAGCGCATCGCGCTGGCCGGGCCCCGGGACGAGCTGACCGAGCTGGCGGAGACGTTCGACGAGATGCTGGACCGGCTGGAGGCGGCGTTCGACAGCCAGCGGCGGTTCGTCGCCAACGCCTCCCACGAGCTGCGGACCCCGCTGGCGATCCAGCGCGCCGCGGTGCAGATCGGCCTGCCCGACGCCGATCCGGAGATCGTGGCGCGGTTGCTGGCCGCCAACCGGCGCAGTGAACTGCTGATCGACGGCCTGCTGCTGCTGGCCCGCAGCGACCGCGGGCTGGAGCACCGGGAGCCGGTCCCGCTGCACGAGGTCGCGCGCGAGGTGCTGGCCCAGCACGCCGACGACATTGCCGCTGGCGGCCTGCGTGTGACCGGGGAGTTGGGGGAGTGCTGGGTGTCGGGTGATCCGGTGCTGGTCGGGCAGCTGGTGGACAACCTGGTCGGCAACGCCGTGCGGTACAACGAACCCGGCGGCGAACTGTGCGTGCGCACCGGTGAGGGAGACGGGCTGTGCGTGCTGAACTCCGGCAGGCAAGTGGCGGAGGGCCAGGTGCCCGAGCTGTTCGAGCCGTTCCGCCGGGGATCGGGCCGCGGCAGCACGGACGGCGGGTCCGGGCTGGGGCTGTCCATCGTGCGGTCGATCGTCCAGGCACACGGCGGCTCGGTCAGTGCGGAAGCGCGCCCCGGCGGCGGCCTCACCGTGCACGTGACGCTGCCCGAAAGCACACCCGTCGCACCGTGACGGCCGTCACTCCATTGTGGATCAGCCGCAGAGGGCGCCGACCGCTCCGTGCAGGGCGCGTTGGTGGAGCCGGTCGAGGTCGTAGCGGAGGTCGGTTTTCGCCTCGGCCACGACGAGTGCGATCGTGCAGCGCGGGGTCGGGCGGCGGAGGTCCGCCGTGGCGCCGAGGTGGTCGATGAACGCGCCCGTGATCCGGTCGAGCTGCGGGCGCACCTCGGTGGCGAGGTCGGGCCGCGCCGTCGGCGCCAGCTCCGGGTGCTGGGTCCACTTCTCGTACAGCCACCGTTGCGCCACCTTGTTCATCTCGATCTGGGCGCGGAAAAACTCGACGGTGTCCGGCACGTCGAGGCCCGCCGCGCCCGCGAGCGACGCCGCCTGGTCGAGCACCTGCCGCTCCCGCGCCGGGTCGTCGATCGGCGTGCTCGTGCCGAACTTGGCCGCGGCCACCTTGTCGGCGAGCAGGATCCGCTCGGCGGCCAGCCCGACCAGCGGGGCCAGCCCCTCATTCGCCTGGGTCGCCGCCGCCGCGGGTACCCCCGGCGACGACGACGCCGCAGACCATGAGTGAGGAAAGCCCGGCTCGCAGCACGGAGGAGCGAGAGACGTTCACGAACGAGGACCTGCCTTTACCTGAGGTGCCAAGGAAAATGGATGCCTCGATACCGCTCCGGCCGTCGAGGCACGCCAGGCAACCTAGGGAATCCACCCCCGGCCGCACAACGGCTCCGGCGGAAAGGAAGCCTTGCGCCTGGGGAAAGGTTCAGGCCAGCCGGGGGCTGGGGCGCCGCAAGAGGTCGTGGCCCCGCACCGCCAGTTGGAGCCGCTGGTGGGTGTCCGGTTCGGACAGGTCGAGCCCCAGGATCTCCTCGATCCTCTGCAGCCGGTGGTAGAGGGTGCGCCGCTGGATGAACAGCTTGTCCGCGGCGCGGGCCTTGTTGCCGTTGCAGTCCAGGTAGGCGCGCAGCGTCGGCAGCAGCGGGTTGCTGCTGACCGCGTCGTGTTTGAGGAGCACTCCGAGCTCGTCCTCGACGTAGCGGGTGAGCTCCGGTCCCTCGGACAGGGCGACGAGCAACCGCAGCGCGCCGAGGTCGTCGAAGCGCCGCATGCCCTGCTCGGCCGAGGCCAGCGCGACCGAGGCGGCGTTGCGGCTCTGGCGGAGAGCCAGCGGGAGCCCGGCCGGGGTGACGACGCGGCTCGCCCCGCCCCGCACCCCCTCACCGGCCAGCAGGTCCAGCACCGCCTGTTCCTCGTCCGCCGCGCGCAGCCCGACGACAGCCATGTCGTAGTCGCCGATGTCGCCGACGACAGCGGGCCAGCCCGCGTCGTGCAGCACGCGGGCGAGGTCCTGGTCCCCGAACGGGCGCTCGCCCGCCGTGCGCCCGGTGACCACGACCAGGAGCTGCCGGTCACGCAGGTCCTGGCCGAGCGCGAGGCTGCGGCCGACGAACTTCTCGCCCGTGATGTCGCCCAGCAGCAGGCGGTTGAGCAGCGTGGCCTGCCGCTGGGCCGAGCGCGCCCCGCTCTCGCGCTCGCTGAGCAGCGTGATCGCGATGGCCGCCGCCGCCCGCTCGAGCGCGCGCAGATCCGACGTGCTGGGCTGCACACCGCCGTGCAGCAGGTGCAGCCACCCCCAGGACTCGCCCCGCAGCACGACCGGGCGGCGCGCGCACGCGGCGACGTCGCTGAACGACACGGGCGTGCGGCGCGCGCCGGTCAGCAGGTTCTGGTGGCTCTCGTGGATCGCCCGGGAATGGACGTCCCACCGCGCCACCGTTTCATCCCCCTCCGGGGTGGCGCCCCCGTAGGCGAGCATCCGGTGCGCGATGTCTTCGAGCACGACGGGACAACCGGTCCGCTTCGCGAGTTCCCCGACCATGCCGACGTAGTCCTCGTCCGCGAGCAGGAGGTCCATGAAGGCCTGTCCCGTGGCCTCCTCGGTGATCAGCTGCCGCACCCGCTGCTCCACGAGGACCTCGTGCACCTGCGCCGAGGCCACGGCGAACGGGATCTCGTCGGCGAGCCCGACGAGCGGCAGGCCCAGCGCGCGGGCCTCGTCGATGACGGCCTCCGGCATCGACTCGAACATGCGCCCGGCGAGTTCGACGACCAGTACCGCCGCCCCGGCCTCCGCGAGCCGCCGGATGTAGGCGCGCTGCGGCGCCGCCGTGTCCCCCATGCCGAGACCGGCGGTCAGCAGCATCTCCCCGCCGGAGAGGAACCGGTGGATGTCGGGGATCTCGCCGGTGTGCACCCACCGCACGGGGCGCTCCAGCTGGTTTTCCCCGGCGTAGACGTGGACCGTGGTCCGGTGGAAGACCTCGAGATCCAGCGCGGTGCGTACGGTCAGCGCTTCGGGCATCGGATCTCCACTGTGTGCAACGAACGGTTCGGATATTACACAGGTTGTGCCTGTCGTCGGCAGTGCCGGTTCGCTGAGACTGCGTGAATGAACACCGTTGTGAAGCAACCGATCGCGGCGGCGACCGGGCGGAGCACCCCGCCGGAGATCGCCGATCGCGTCGCCGAGATCATCGCCGACGTGCGGCAGAACGGCGACGCCGCCGTCCGCCGCTGGTCGGAGAAGTTCGATTCGTGGAGCCCGGACTCCTACCGGCTCGGGCCCGCCGAGATCGCCGAGGTCGTGGCGTCGGTCCCCGAAACCGTGCTCGACGACCTGCGGTTCGTGCAGCGGCAGGTGCGCGGGTTCGCGCAGGCGCAACGGGATTCGCTCGCCGACTTCGAGGTCGAGACGCTGCCCGGCGTCTACTTGGGACAGCGGAACATCCCGATTGGCGCGACGGCGGCGTACGTCCCGGGTGGACGGTACCCGCTGACGGCGTCGGCGCACATGACGGTCGTGACCGCGAAGGTCGCCGGTGTGGACCGCGTCGCGGCGACGACCCCGCCGGACCGCGGCGCGCCGCCGCCGGTGAGCGTCGCGGCCATGCACCTCGCCGGCGCGGACGAGATCTACGTGATGGGCGGGGTGCAGGCCGTCGCGGCGCTCGCGCTCGGCACCGAGACCATCGCGCCGGTCGACATGCTCGCCGGGCCCGGCAACGCCTACGTGGCCGAGGCCAAGCGGCAGCTGTTCGGCGAGGTCGGGATCGACCTGTTCGCCGGGCCGACCGAGGTGCTGGTCATCGCGGACGAGACGGCGGACCCGTTCGTGGTCGCGACCGACCTGCTGTCGCAGGCCGAGCACGGTCCCGACTCACCCGCCGTGCTGATCACGACGTCGGAAACCCTGGCCGCGCGGACGATCCAGCGCATCGAGGAGCTGCTGCCCGGCCTGCCCACCAAGGAGGTCGCCGGAGTCGCGTGGCGCGACCACGGCGAGGTGATCGTGGTGCCGGACCTCGACGCGGCGTACGCGCTGGCCGACGAGTACGCCAGCGAGCACGTGCAGGTCCTCACCGCCGAGCCGCGCGTCGCGCTGCACCGGATGCGCAACTACGGCGCGCTTTTCCTCGGTGACAAGACGTGTGTCGCGTACGGCGACAAGGTGATCGGCACCAACCACGTGCTCCCCACGCTGGGCGCCGCGCGCTACACCGGCGGGCTCTGGGTGGGTAAGTACCTGAAAACGGTGACCTACCAGGAGATCCGGGACGCCGCGTCGAGCGCCGAGCTGGGGGAGATCTGCGGCCGGGCGTCCCGCCTGGAGAACTTCGAAGGACACGCGCGCTCCGGCGACATCCGCGTCGCGCGGTACGGCGGCGCACGGCTGGAGTGGACCGACCACTTCAGCCACTCCTGAGTCCTGATCCCACCCACCAACCCCCCGGCCAACGGAGGTCGTCATGTCAGCTACGGAGAACGCAGCAAGAGCGGTGAAGGGGAGTGCTTCCGCCTCACCGCAAGGACCGGTGTCGTCCCGAGAGGACGCGGAGCTGCTCGCCGCACTCGGCTACGAGCAACGCTTCGACCGGAAAGTCAGCCTGTGGGGGAATTTCGCGCTCGGCTTCGTGTACCTGTCCCCGCTCGTCGGGGTGGTGTCGCTGTTCGCCGTGGGGCTGTCCGCGGCGGGCGGCCCGTCGATCTTCTGGATCGTGGTCATCGGGCTCGGGCAGCTGCTGGTCGCGCTCGTCTTCGGCGAGGTGGTTTCGCAGTTCCCGCTCGCGGGCGGGCTCTACCAGTGGTCGAGGCGGTTGTGGAACGGGCGCTACGCCTGGTTCACCGCGTGGACCTACATCTGCTGCATCACCATCGGCATCACCAGCACCGCGTTGTTCAGTTCGGACTTCGTGGCGAGCCTGTTCGGCGGCACGGCGGAGGAGCCGGGGATCTCGTCCTCACCGGGCCAGCGGCTCGTCATCGCCGTCGCCGTGACCCTGGTCTGCCTCGTCTGCAACAGCTTCGGCACGCGCACGCTCGCGCTGATCTCCAAGATCGGGCTGGCCGCGGAGCTGATCGGGATCATCCTCGTCGGCCTGTACCTGCTGATCTTCCAGCGGCACAACTCCGTGTCGATCTTCTTCGAGGGCATCGGCACCGGTGACGGAGGCGGCTACCTCGGCGCGTTCCTCGGCGCGTCGCTCGTCGGCCTGTTCCTGTACTACGGGTTCGAGGCGTGTGGCGAGGTCGCCGAAGAGGTGCCCAACCCCGCCCGCAGCATCCCGAAGGCCATGCAGCTGACGGTGGTCGTCGGCGGGCTCGCGGCGTTGTTCGCCTTCGCCGGGTACGCGCTCGCCGCACCCGACCTCCAGTCGATCATCGCGGGGCAGGACGCCAACCCGATCCCCGCGATCCTGCAGGCCTCGCTCGGCACGGTCGGCACCAAGATCGTCCTGGCGGTCGCCATCACGTCGTTCATCGCCGGGGTGATGAGCCAGCAGGCCGCGGCCAGCCGGATCGTGTTCTCCTTCGCCCGCGACGACATGTTCCCCGGCTCGCGGCTGTTCTCGCGCGTGACTCGCAAGCACCGCGCGCCGAGGAACGCCCTGCTCGCCGTGAACGTGGCGCCGCTGCTGATCTTCGTGTTCGTCTACTTCTCCCCGGACTCGCTCGTGCGGATCGCGGCCTTCCAGGTCCTCGCCGGGTACGCGGCGTTCCAGCTGGTCGTCCTCGCCGCGCTGCGGATGCGGCTGAAGGGCTGGCGGCCCGCGGGCGCGTGGACCCTGGGCCGGTCGGGACTGGCGATCAACGTCGCCGCGCTGGTCTACGGGGTGCTCGCGATGATCCTGCTGGCAGCGCCGACAGGGGACGCCGACACGCCGTTCGTCGACCGGTGGATCGCGTTGATCGGCTTCCTCGTCGTGTCCGCGGTGGGGCTGGTGTACCTGCTGGTGGCCAAGCCGGAACGGAAGTCGACGGCCCCGGAGGGGGACGCCATCGAAATCGCGGAGCGGCTTCGCGCCCGGGCGGCGAGGATGGCGGTCACGGCAGAAAGGAAGCAACCATGACCCGTGTGCTGTACCTCTACGGCGGCTGGCCGGGGCACAAGCCCTACGAGATCGCCGAAAAGTGGGCCAAGCCATTGTTCGCCGAGCTGGGCTTCGACGTGGAGGAGACCAACGACATCTTCGCGCTCGACGCGGACCTCACCGGCTACGACCTGATCGCGCTCAACTGGAACAACGCCCTCCTCGCGGAAGGACTGTCCGCGGCACAGGAGCACAGCCTCCTGTCGGCGGTCGAGGCGGGCACCGGGATCGCCGCGTGGCACGGCGCCGCCGCGGCCTTCCGGCTGAGCATCAGGTACCACCTGCTCCTCGGCGGGAGCTTCCTGGAACACCCCGCCGGGGAAGGGGTCAAGCACCCCTACCAGGTGTCCATTGTGGACAAGCAACACGAGATCACGCGCGGGGTGCTGGACTTCCGGGTGGCCTCGGAGCAGTACTACATGTCGGTCGACCCCAACAACACCGTGCTGGCCGAGACCACCTTCGACGGCGAGCACCTGCCGTGGCTGGCGGGCCGCACCATGCCGCAGGCGTGGACGCGCACGTGGGGGAGCGGCCGCGTGTTCTACAGCGCGGTCGGGCACGACCTGGACGACCTCCAGAACCCCGCCGTGACGCGGCTGTGCGCCCAGGGCTTCGCCTGGGCGGCCCGCAAGGGCGCATGACGAGGAACACCGAACACCAGAGCGAGTTGGGAGCAACCCCATGCCTGTCCTCACCGGAGGTCAGATCGTCGCGCAGACGCTGCGCAACTACGGCGTCGACTACGTGGCCGGCATCCCCGGCCACGGGATCTGGTCGCTGACCGACGCCTTCCTCGACGAGGAGTCGAAGATCCCGTTCGTGCAGACGTTCCACGAGCAGAGCGCCGTGCACCTGGCGGACGGTTTCTACCGCGCCACCGGGCGCCCGATGGCGGCCGTGACCTCGATCGGCGCCGGCGCCAGCAACACCGTCATCGGGATGGGCACCGCCTTCACCGACTCGACCAGCGTGCTGGTCATCACCGGCGGCCCGCCGACCCACATGCGGGGCCACGGCCTGCTGCAGGAGCTGGAGCGCTACACCGCCAACGACTTCCCCAAGGTGGCCGAGGCGGTGAGCAAGCGGCACTGGGTGGTCACCCGGGTCGAGGAGCTGCCGTTCGTGCTGCACCGGTGCTTCAACTCGATGCTCACCGGCAGGCCCGGCCCCGTCCACCTCGAAGTGCCGATGGACGTGCAGGCCGAGGCCGCCGAGGTCGACCTGCACGACCTGCGGCGCCGGATCCCGGTCGGGAAGCAGCACCCGGACCCCGAGGCCGTGGACAGCGCGGTGTCGGTGCTGCGTGAGGCACGCCGTCCGGTGATCGTCGTGGGTGGTGGCGCCATCACCTCGGACGCCGCGGACGACGTGCGGGCGCTTGCCGAGCGGTGGCGCATCCCGGTGGTGACGACGTGGAACGGCAAGAGCGCGTTCCCGGAGGACCACGAGCTGTTCGCGGGCAGCGTCGGCCAGACCGGGACGCTGGTGGGCAACGCGGTGGCCAGTGCGGCGGACGTCGTCGTCGCGATCGGCTGCCGGTTCACGGACTGGTCGGCGTCCAGCTACGCCAAGGGCGTGAGCTTCTCCATCCCGCCCGCGAAGCTGATCCACATCGACATCGATCCCCACGAGATCGGCAAGAACTACCCCGCCGAGGTGGGCATCGTGGCCGACGCGCAGCGCACGGTCGCCGCGATCGTCGACTCGCTGCCTTCCGCGTCCCCGGACCGGTCCGAGTACCTGGCAGAACTCGCCGGGCTCAAGAGGGACTGGGAGGAGAAGCTCGCCATCCGGCGTGACAGCGACCGTTTCCCGTTCACCTCGCAGCGTCCGCTGGGCGCGCTGCGCTCGGTGCTCCCTGGGGACGCGATCGTGGTCGTCGGCTCGGGCAACACGCAGGGCGCGGTGAAGCAGACGTTCCCGGTGTACGAGCCGCGCACGCACCTGACGTCCGGCGGGTTCTCCAGCATGGGCTGGGCGGTTCCGGCGGCGGTGGGGGCGAAGCTGGGCAGGCCGGACCGGACCGTGGTGTGCGTCCTCGGCGACGGGGACTTCCTGATGACGGCGCAGGAGATCGCGCTGAGCGTGACGACGGGCGCGCCGGTGGTGTTCGTGGTGCAGAACAACGCGGGGTACATGTCGATCCGGGGCGGGCAGCGCAAGCAGACGTCGCGGCACATCGGCACCGAGTTCTCGCACCCCGACGGCACGCCATACAGCCCGGACTTCGCGGCGCTCGGGCGGTCCTTCGGCATCGAGTCGTGGAAGGTCACCGACGCCGATTCGCTCGAACCGGTGCTGAACAAGGCCGTCCAGTCCGGCGGCCCCGCACTCGTGGAGGTCCCCACCGACCGCGACGCGGCCGGCCCGTGGGTCCCGGGCTGGTGGGATTTCCCCGTGCCCGCCTACGTGACCGACGAACGGCAGGACGAGTACCGCCAGACGAGGGCCACGGAACAACACCTCTGACGGGACACTGATCGAGGCGATCCCACAGCCGTAGCCTCCACGGGTGTGGGATCGCCTTCTCGATGCCGGGGAGTTTTGTTCCCGCGCGGGGAAACACACACGAAGGGGCGGGAACCCGGATCGGGTTCCCGCCCCTTCGCGCTTCACCGTTCGGTGAGTGGTCCGGGGTTGTGAGCACCAGCAGCTTCGCAGCTCCGAACTTGGGCTGGGGCGTCAAGCTGGTCCCTCAACGCCCACAGCTCACCCGCCTCCCCGCACGGACCAGGCGCCTTCCGGATACACCGAACCGCTCCCCGGAGGGCCGGAGCTGGGGTTCCCAGCGCGGCTTCCGGGGAGCGGTTCGGCTGCACTCCTTCACCGGCCCGTGAGGGCCTCCGGTGTCGTGAGCGCCAGCACCTCCTCCTCCGTGAGCAGGGCGCGTTCGCGGACGAGGTCGAGTGGCGGCCTGCCGGTGTGGTGCGCTTCGAGCGCGATGGCGCTCGCCGTCTCGTAGCCCAGCGCGGGGCCGAGCGCCGTGACCAGACCCGTCGAGGACGCCACGATCTCCCGCAGCCGGTCGCTGTTCGCGGTGATACCCCGCACGCAGCGGTCCGCCAGCACCCGCGCCCCCGCCGTCAGGTGGTCCAGACTCGCCGTGAGCGCGCGGGCGATGATCGGTTCGAACGCGTTGAGCTGCAGCTGCCCGCCTTCGGCCGCGAGGGTCACTGTCAGGTCGTTGCCGATGACCTCGAACGCGATCTGGTTGACCGCCTCGGGGATCACGGGGTTGACCTTGCCGGGCATGATCGACGACCCCGCCTGCCGCGCCGGGAGCCCGATCTCGCCCAGACCCGCCTGCGGCCCGGAGGACAGCAGCCGCAGATCGTTGCAGATCTTGGACAGTTTGACCGCCACCCGCTTGAGCACCCCGGACAGCTGCACGAACACGCCGACGTCCTGGGTGGCCTCGATGAGGTCCGGTGAGGACACCAGCGTCGGGATGCCGGTGAGGGAGCGCAGGTGCGCCAGCGCCGCCGCGCGGTATCCCGGGCGGGCGTTGAGACCGGTGCCGATCGCCGTGCCGCCCAGGTTCAGCTCGTGCAGCAGCAGCCTCGCCTCCGCGAGCCGCTGCTCGTCCTCTCCGATCGTGGCCGCGAACGCCCCGAACTCCTGGCCGAGCGTCATCGGCACGGCGTCCTGCAGCTGCGTGCGGCCCATCTTCAGCACGTCGGCGAACTCGCCCGCCTTGGCCGCGAACGCCGCACGCAGGCCGCCGAGCGCGCCGAGCAACTCGCCGACATGGCTGTCCAGGGCCAGCTTCACCGCTGTCGGGTAGACGTCGTTCGTGCTCTGCCCCAGGTTGACGTGATCGAGCGGGTGCAGGACCGAGTACTCGCCGCGCCGGTGGCCCAGCAACTCCAGCGCACGGTTCGCGATGACCTCGTTCGCGTTCATGTTCGTCGACGTCCCGGCACCACCCTGGATGAGGTCGACGACGAACTGGTCGTGCAGCGCCCCGTGCCGGATTTCCGCGCACGCGACGGCGATCGCCTCCGTGCGCGTGCGGTCGAGCGCGCCGACCTCACCGTTGGCCCCCGCGGCCGCCTGCTTCACCGTGGCGAGCGCGGTGATCAAGTGCGGGCGGGCGCGCAACGTCTCCCCGCTGAGGGGGAAGTTGGTCAGCGCCCGCACGGTGTGCACGCCGTAGTACGCGTCGGCGGGCACTCTTACGTCACCCAGCATGTCGTGCTCGACCCGGTGGTCAGCCATCGAGACCATCCACAATGGACGGGGCGATGCGCAACGCGTTGGCCCCGATCGTCAGCGCCGGGTTCAGCGCCGCGGACGACGGGAAGAACGACGAGTCGGCGAGCCACAGGTTGCCGACGTCGTGGCTGCGGCACTGGGGATCCAGGACGCTGTGCGCCGGATCGGTGCCCGCCACTGCGGTGCCGCACATGTGCGAGTTCGTCTCGATCCCCATGCGCTGCGTGAAAGTCAGCGGGTACCCGGACCGGCGCACGAGCTTCGTCACCCGCGACACGAGTTCGTGGTGCGCACGCAGGTTGTTCGGCTGCCAGTCGATGATGATCCGGTCGCCATCGACGCGCACCCGGTTGTCCCGCGAGGGCAGGTCTTCGCTGGTGAGGTAGATGTCGATGCTGCGGGCCGACATGAACTTCAACGCCCACATCGGCGCCCACGGGCGGGCTGGTTTCAGCATCGGGGCTTGCAGCTTTCCGAGCATCTGCAGGTTTCCCAGCGGATAGGGGACCCCGTTGCCGGCCTCGTAGAAGTCGTTGAGCCCCAACGTCTTCTGCCACTTCGTCCGGTTGGTGCGCAGCGGGTTCACCCCGACGAAGAACGTGCTGTTGTGCACCATGTAGTTCCGGCCGAGCAACCCCGACGAATTGCCGAGACCCTCGGGGTGCTGGTCCGAGGACGACTTCAGCAGTAGCGCGGCGGAGTTGACGGAACCGGCCGCGAGCGCGAACCGGTGGGCGTTGATCCGGATGGTGCGCCCCTCGTGCTCGACCTCCGCGGCGACGACCTTCGTGCCGTCCGCCGACGTGATCAGCCTGGTCGCGCGTGCGTGCGTCAGGAGTTGCACGCCCGCGTTCAGGGCGGGGATCAGCAGCCGGTTCTCCGCGTCGGACTTCATGCCCGTGTTGTCGGGACACCCGTCCGCCGCGGTCACCGCGGCCCGGTCGGCGAGCGTGGTGACGTTCATGGCGTTCGGCGTGTGGAAGGGGTGCATCCCTTGTCGCCGCAGGGATTCCGAGAAGCGTTCGATCACCGGCTCGTGGGGCAGGGCCGGGTGCGGGTACGGCGTCGAGTGCGGCGGTTCCGTCGGGTCCTCGCCGACCTGCCCGTGCACCTGCAGCACCCGCTCCATCTCACCGTAGTACGGCTCGAGGTCGTCGTAGGTGAACGGCCAGGCCTGCGACACGCCTTCCGCGTGCGGCACCTCCATGAAGTCGCTCCGCCGGAACCGGGGGAGCATCGCGCCGTAGAACCGGGTGTTGCCGCCGACCCAGTAGTACGTCCCCGGCGCGAACGGGCGCCCGGTGGAGCCGTCGTACCACGAGCCGGCGTTCTTGTAGCGGCCCTTGAGGTGCATCTCCTCCGGCCGGGAGTTCTCCGGCTCACGCGGCAGGAAACCGCCGCGCTCGACCACGAGGACCCGCGCACCCGAGTTCCGCAACGCCCAGGCCAGCGCCGAACCGCCCATGCCGGAACCGATGATCAGCACGTCGGTGTCGAGCTCGCCGTCCACGGTCACCAGCGAACCGGGGTCGACGTCCTCGGGCAGGTAGTCCCGCATCTGCTCAGTCATCTCCTTCGAGGATGTTGTGAAAGTGGCATGTGTAGCGGTGCGGGTGGCGGTGCCGGTCGACGGCGCGGGAGCAAGCGGCTCCGCCGCTTAGGAAACAGCTTCGAGGATGAACGACGCGGCCCGTTCGCCGATCATGATCGCGGGCGCGTTGGTGTTGCCGGTGACCAGCGTCGGCATGATCGACGTGTCCGCCACGCGCACGTTCTCCAGGCCTTGGACCCGCAGGCGGGAGTCGACGACCTTGCCCATCATGCAGGTGCCGGACGGGTGGTAGAACGAAAACGCCTGGCTCGCGATGTACTCGTCGATGTCGGCGTCGCGGTCGGACCGCGGGGCGAGACCGGCCTCGGCCGCCGTCTTCAGGTTCCCGTCGACGAGGTCGGTCAAGGGAGCCTGGCGGGCGATCTCGAGGCACATCCGCACGCCTTCCCGCAGCCGCGCCCGGTCGTCGGGGTCGGCGAGGTAGTTGTGGCGGATCCTAGGCTTGGCGTACGGGTGCGAGTGGCGCAGCGTCACGCTGCCCCGGCTGGCGGGACGCGCCACGTAGGGCCCGAAGGACATACCGGGTTCCAGCGGGGCGGCGAGCCCCTGGTCCCGGACGATGCCCAGCGCGGCGTGCACCTGGATGTCCGGGGCGGGCAGGTCGTCGCCGGACCGCAGGAAGCCACCGACCTCGGTCCAGGCCATCGGGCCGGTGCCCTCCTCCCGCAGCCGCCGCTCCTCCGCGGAGGTGTCCGGGCCGAGCACCGGGGGAGTGCTGCTGAAGAAGCTGAGGAAACAGCCCGCGTGGTCCTGCATGTTCCGGCCGACGTCGGGGAGGTCGTGCCGGGGCGCGACACCCGCGGCACGCAGTTCGTCCGCCGGGCCGACTCCCGACTGCAGCAGCAGGTGCGGCGAGTTGTACGCACCGAGCGACAGCACGACCTCGCGGTCGATCCCGATCCGCCGGACCGTGCCGGCGTGGTCGACGTCGAGTCCGGTCGCGCGGTCGCCGTCGAAGTGCACCCGCAAGGCGAGTGTGGACGGCAGCACGGTCAGGTTCGGACGTCCGGCGGCCGGGCCGAGGAACGCCACGGCGCTGCTGCACCGGAGCCCGCCGCGCTGGGTCACCTGGTAGTAGCCGACCCCTTCCTGCTCGGCGCCGTTGAAGTCGGAATTCGGGGCGTGGCCGGCGTTCTGGGCGGCCTCCACCCACGCCGTGAGCAGCGGGTGGACGGACACGGGATCGCTGACGGTCAGCGGACCGCCCACGCCGTGGAACTCGTCGGCGCCGCGCTGGTTGTCCTCGGACTTCTTGAAGAACGGGAGCACGTCCTCGTAGGCCCAGCCCTTGTTGCCGAGCCGTTCCCACGTGTCGTAGTCGTAGCGGTGACCGCGCACGTACAGCATCGTGTTCATCGAGCTCGTCCCGCCGACGACGCGCCCGCGTGGCAGGTAGGCGCGGCGGCCGCCGAGGTGCGGTTCGGGCTCGGTCTCGAAATCCCAGTCGTAGAACGTCTTGAGCTGCTGGGAGAACAGGGCGGGGATCTCGAACAACCGCCCGGCAGGCATCGGTCCCGCCTCCACCAGCGCGACGGTGACGTCCGGGTTCTCCGACAACCGTGCCGCGAGTGCGCACCCGGCCGATCCCGCTCCGACCACGACGTAGTCGTAGGTTTCGGTCATTCGGCTCTCCTCAGTGGATGGTCGTGGTGTGTCGTCCGCAGCGTAAGGAGACGAGGCCGAGGGGCGGGAGGCACGAGGTGTGCAATGATCGGCGGCGCGGCTGCACACCTTGTGGCGTCGCGGGTTATTCGTATCACTCAGCGGCGTCGCGGAGGCGCTGTGCTGCCGCGGACCACGAGTTCGGTGGGAAGCGTGACCGCGGTGGCCTGCTCGCCCGCGATGACGTCGAGCAGCAGCCGTGCGGCCTGACGTCCCTTCTCGACGAGGGGTTGCCGGACCGTGGTGAGATCCGCTTTGGCCGCCTCGGCGATGTCGTCGAACCCGGTGACGGACAGGTCGCGGGGGACCCGCAGGCCGAGCTCGGTGGCCGCGTCGATCGTCGCGAGGGCGAGCACGTCGGTCGCGGCGAGCACCGCGGTCAGCGACCGGTCCCGCAGCAGCGCGGCGGCTGCCGCGCGGGAGGCCGCGTAGTCGAAGCCGCCCGCCTCGATCACGGTCGTCTCCCGCCGGCTGACCCCGGCTGAGCGGAAGGCCGAGCGATAGCCCGCCAAGCGTTCCTTGTTCACCAGGTCGCGTGCCGCGCGTTCGCGGGCCGGGGTGACCGGGCCCGCGGCGCCGTCCGGCACCAGGCGGTCGACGAGGACGCCGACGCGCCGGTGGCCGAGGCCGAGGACGTGTGCGGCGATCTCGCGCGCCGCCTTCCGGTCCGGGATGCCGACCCGGGGGAGGTGCCCGAGATCGGAGCCGTCGATCACCACGATCGGCAGGCCGCGCGCCACGACGGTCGCCATGCCGGGATGCCCGTCCGGCATGGCGTAGGCGAGGAACCCGTCCACCGCGCCGCGGACCAGGACGCCGCCGCCTTCGGTGAGGCGGGGCGATTCCAGCGGGCAGGGGAGCAGGGTGAGGGCGACCTCCGCGAACTCGCCGACCTCGGAGATGCCCTTGAGCAGCTGCACCGCCGCGGGGTCGTCGAAGGCGTACCCCAGGGTGTCGGTGATCAGCAGGCCGATCGCGCCGACGCGCCCGGTGCGCAGGGTGCGCCCGGCGGGGTTCGGCCCGGCGTAGCCGAGTTCGGCCGCGACCGTGAGGATGTGCTCGCGCCGCGCCGCCGACAGCTTGTGCGGCTGGTTGTACGCGTAGGACACGGCTGCCTGGGAGACCCCCGCCGCTCGCGCGATGTCGTTCATCGTGACTGTCACGCCTGCTCCCCTTCGTGCCGGCCGTCAGCTTACCGCTGTGCTTGCGGGGCAAAGGATCCGTGCGTACGCTGCCGTCTAGTTAATCGTATAACCAACCCTTGGGGAAGAGGCGGCCATGACCGCGCACGAACGAGACGCGCACACCGTCCTGCTGCCCGTGGCGGGTGAACTGGCGGTCGGGCCCTGGCTGCGGGACCTGCTGCGGCGGGGCACCCGGTCGGTGCTGATCGGCGAAACCCGCGAGGAGTACGTGGCGCGGGAGATGACGCCCCAACGGCGCGCGGAGGAGACCGCGGAGGACTTCCGGAAGTTCGTCGCGGCGGTCGAAGCGGAGGCCGGTGCGCCGGTGCTCGTCGCGGTGGACCAGGAACCGTGGGGCATCGCGCGGCTCCACGACCTGGTTCCCGCGTTTCCTGCTGCGGATTCGCTGCGTGGGCTGCCCGACGAGGAGATCGCCACGGCCGCCGCCGCGGTCGGCCGGGCCGCCCGCGCCCTCGGCGTGAACATGTTCCTGGCGCCGGTCCTGGACGTCCTTTCCGGTGCCAACTCCTGGCTGGAGGGCAGGACGCTGCCGTTCGACGAGGAGGAAGTGGCGCGCATCGGCGCCGCGTTCGTGTCCGGTGTGGAGAGTGCGGGTGTGCTCGCGGTGGCCAAGCACTTCCCCGGCCATCCGGAGCTCGCGGCGGACCCCGCACTGCACGACGTGACGTCCACCGGCGAGCGCGTGGCGGACACGCCGTTCCGCCGCGCCATCACGGCAGGACTGCGCGGGATCATGACCGGCCCGGTCGTCGTGGCGGCGAGCGATCCGGCCGAACCGGCGTCGACCTCGCCCGTGATCGTGCGGGAACTGCGTGAGGAGCTGGGTTTCGACGGCCTCGTCGTCAGCGACGACCTGGACACCCCGAGCACGACGCACGGCCGCGGCCTGCTCGACACCACGCTTGCCGCCGTCGACGCGGGAGTGGACCTGCTGCTGCTCCCGGGTGGACCGGAACTCGCCGGGATCGCCGCGCGCGCGGAAGCCGACAGCACCTTCGCCGCCCGCCTGGCCGAGGCCGCGGGCCGGACTCGTGCCGCCATCCCGCGCGCGGCGTGAGATTAAGCCACTTCTTGACACGGTGCTATAGCAAAAGTAGCGTGGCGCTTCCACTGACACCGGAGGGAAGGTCACGCCGATGACGACGGTGACCACGCAGCACGTCCCCTCGCACCGTTCGTCTCGCCTCCGGCGCGGAGCTGGTCCGCGAGGTGCACGGTGCGCCCGGTGGTCGGTTTCGGCGCGGCAGTGCTCCCGGATGCTCGACGAGATCTGGCACATCGACCGCGCCGCGGACCGGTGAGGGCATGACCGGGGTCCCCTACACCACCCAGACGGCCCCGCCCGCACTGCGCGCCGGGCCGCTGGCCACCGACACCCACCACCACATCTTCGACGACCGCTTTCCCGGCAGCGGACCGAAACCGCCGCAGGCCACCGCCGAGGACTACCGGTCGTTCCGCACGTGGCTCGGCTTGTCGCGGTCGGTCGTCGTCGCGCCGTCGAACTACGGCACCGACCACCTCAACGTGCTGGAGTCGATCGCGGAGCTGGGGCCGGACGTCACCCGGGGCGTGGTCATCGTCGACCCCGACGTGGATCTCGCGGAACTGTGGGACCTGCACGCCGCGGGTGTTCGCGGTGTTCGGGTGTACCTCACGAAGAACCGCGTTCCCACGGCCGACGAGTTGCGCGTCCTCGCGCGCAAGGTGGCCGATCGCGGCTGGGTGATGCAGCTCGTCGCCGGTTCCGGTGAGGAGGTCCTGCCCCGGTGGGAGGACGTCGTCGCCGCGCTGCCGTGCCGCGTGGTCATCGACCACCTCGGGTGGACGCCCCAGCCGGCGGGTGCGGACAGCGCCACCGCCCACACCCTCTTCCGGCTCGCGGAGCGCGGCCACGTCTACGTGAAGATCTCCGGCTTCTACCTCTCCTCGGTGACCGGGCCGCCGACATACTCCGATGTGGACACTTTCGCCGCGACCGTGTGCCGCCGTGTTCCCGAGCGGGTGGTGTGGGGTACCGACTGGCCGCACCCGGTCGCGTTCCTGCGGGGCGAGACCCTGCCCGACGACGCGGCACTGCTCGACCGGCTGGCGGTCTGGCTGCCGGACGAGGCGGACCGCGAACGCGTGCTGGCGGACACGCCGACGTCCCTGTACTGGTGCGACTGACCCGGCGGTGGTGCCGAGGCCGCCCGGCTCAGTCGCCGGGAGGGCCGGTGGGCCGCCGTTTGAGGGTGATGGAGCTGATGCGGTCCTGCAGCGCGGCGGGGATTTCCCAGTCGCCCGGGGCGCCGGTCAGGCAGGCGTCGTGGGCGCGGGCCGCCTCGGCCAGTACATCGGCGTCGTCGGCGGTGAGGCCGGTGAAGCGGACCCGCGCCTTGCCAGGGCCGTCGACGGCGGCGACGCCGTCGTCCGGGCAGCCGCCGAGGCACTGCACGTACCGCACGTCGCCGGGTGCGGTGCCCGCGTTCCGCTCGAAGGCCGCGCGGAGGGCGTGGCAGAAGGTGCCGGTGGCCGCGCTGTCGTAGCGGGGACAGGTGCGGCAGACGAACAAGGCCATGGGTTTCCTCGATGCTGGGCGAAAAGGGGTGCGGGACTCAGACGGTGGCCCCGCACCCCGTGCACCTGTCAGACGGGCTGCGGCAGGCTGGCCGGCGCTTCGCTGGCCTCCTTGTGGAACCGGCCGTCCTTCATGATGTAGTTCAGCCGGGTCTGGTCCTGGAGGATCGTGATGTCGGCGAGCGGGTCGCCGTCGACCAGCAGCAGGTCGGCCAGGTAGCCGGGCTGGACCTTGCCCAGCTCGTGCGGGCGCATCATGATCTCGCCGCCCTGTGCGGTGGCGGCGATGATCGCCTCCATGGGCGTGAAGCCGAGCAGGTCGACGAAGTGCGCCAGATCCCGGGCGTAGGTGCCGTGCGGGGTCCACGCGAACCCGTAGTCCCCGCCGGGCAGCACCCGGATCCCGCGCCGGTGCATCTCCCGCAGGCCCTCGACGGCGGCGTCCAGTTCGATCTTGTAGCCCGCCGCCTCCGCGGCCTCCTGCGGGTAACCGAAGGACTCGGCCTCGTACAGGGTCGCGATCAGCCAGTTGATCGCCGGCGCCACGAACACCCAGTCCTTGTTGGCCTCCAGCAGGTCCATGCCCTCGGCGTCGGTGAAGCTGGCGTGGTAGATGATCTCCACCTTGTTGCGCACGCACATCTTCACGCTTTCCGCGCTCCGCGCGTGCGCGCACACCCGCTTGTTGAACCGGTGCGCCTCCGCCGCCGCGGCCGCCAGCTCCTCCTCCGAGAAGAAGGTGTCGTTTGCGTGCAGGTCGCCGGTGAACTCCTCCCCGGTCATGGACAGCTTGATCTGGTCCACGCCGATCGCCACCAGCTCCCGCACGGCCTTGCGCATGCCCTCCGGCCCGTCGGCGAACTTGGTGATGGACTTGACGATCGCGCCGCCGGTCACGGCGATCTCGGGCCCGTTCGCGAGGTAACGCGGCCCGGGGAAGCGGCCGGAGTCGATGGCGTCGCGGGTGACGACGTCTAGCCGTTCCTTCGCCGACGCCGCGCCGAGGCACATGGTGTAGCCGGAGTCGAGGTAGGTGCGCGCGGACTCCAGGCAGAACAGCAGGTGCTCCTCGACCGGGGTGTTGCCGAGCCCTTCGAGGTCCGCCGAGTTGTTCCAGGACAGGTGCGTGTGCGCGTCGCACAGGCCCGACATCAGCGTCCGGCCGCGTCCCTCGACGACGCGCGCGCCCTCGGCCCTGGCCGCCTCGACCGTGCCGACCGCGGCGATGCGGTCGTCCTCGACCAGCACGTCGCCGGGATAGGGCTCCGCGCCGGTGGAGTCGAGGATGCGCACGTCGCGGAACAGGATCTTGCTGGTGGTCGTGGGCATCGGTGCCCTCCTCCTCGTTGAGGTTGTTACAGGAACTTCCGCAGGTGCTCGGTGACGGCGTCGGCGGCTTCGAGCGCGGTCCAGTGCCCCACGCCGGGCAGGACGTCGACGGTCGCGTTCCCGTGGGCGTCCGCCAGTTCGTGACTGGCCTCGGGCGGCCCCACCTTGTCCTGGTCGCCGGTGAGCAGGAGCAGCGGGAGCGCCGGGTCGACCGGACCGGGGTCGGTGGCGGCGGCGAGCGCTTCGCAGTTGCGGGCGTAGCCTTCGGCGTCCTGGCGCATCACCAGTTCCCGGACGAAGGCGGCCACCTCGGGCTTGTCCCGCCGCGTGGTCTCGGACAGCGCGTTCGCGACCACCCCGGGCGCGACCGCGGCGGTGCCCTTTTCCCGCAGCACGGCCGCCCGGTCGCGCTGGGCCTGGCGCCCGGCCTCGGCCGGTTCGCGCACCGCGCCCAGCAGGGCGAGTGCGGTGATCCGGCCGGGGTAGGTGTTCGCGAAGACCCGCGCGACGAGTGTCCCCATGGAATGGGCGACCACCGCGGCGGATTCGGCACCGAGGGCGTCGAGCACCCCGGCGAGGTCGTCGGCGTGGGACTCCACGCTGATGCCGTCGGCGAGGCCGGAGCGGCCCGCGCCCGCGGAATCGACGCGGATCACGCGGTGCGTGGCCGCGAGCGCGCCGGCCTGGATCTGGTAGAAGTTCGAGGTGCCGCCGAGGCCGTGCACGAACAGCACCGCCGGGCCCTCGCCCTCGACCTCCACGGCCAGGTCCTTACCGTTGATTCGCATTGCTTCTCCTTGCTGGTCAGGCGACGCGGTTGCGCAGGACGCCGAGCCCGGTGACCGCCACCTCGACGACGTCGCCGCTGCGCAGGAACTTCGGTGGGGTGAAGCCGATGCCGACCCCGACCGGGGTGCCGGTGGCGAGCACGTCGCCGGGCAGCAGGGTGATCCCGGCCGACAGCGTCGAGATCAGGTCGGGGATGTCGAAGATCAGGTCCTTCACCAGCGCGAGCTGCCGGTTCTCGCCGTTGACCGTGGTCTCCAGTTCGAGCCCGGCCACGTCGGCGACCTCGTCGGCGGTCACCGCGTAGGGCCCCATCGGGCAGTGGGTGTCCAGCGACTTGCCCAGTACCCACTGCTTGTGGTCGCGCTGGAGGTCGCGGGCGGTGACGTCGTTGAGGATCGTGTAGCCCCACACGTGCTGGTAAGCGTTTTCCCGGCTGATCCCGCGCCCGCCGGGGCCGATGATCACCGCCAGCTCGCCCTCGTAGTCGAGCTCGCTCGTCACGCCGTGGTGGGGGTCGATCTCGGCGTCCGGTCCGATCACCGCGGTGGTGGCCTTGGTGAAGAAGATCGGCTTGTCCGGCAGCTCCTCGGAGCGGCTCGGGGAGTCGTACCCGCTGCGCCCGAACTCCGCCGCGTGCTCGCGGTAGTTCTTGCCCACGCAGAACACGTCCCGCCGCGGCACCGGGATGGGGGCCAGCAGCCGCACCGACTCCAGCGGCACCGCGGGCAGGTCCGCCGCCCCGGCGGCGAGCACCGGGCCCAGCTCGTCCCACCGCTCGATCACGTCGAGCAGGCCGGTCCCCGCGGGGAGCAGGCCGCCCGCGTCCCGCACCAGGCCGGCCTCCGGATCGGCGACGCCGACCCGGGGTGCGTCCCCGGCGGCGAAGGTCACCAGCTTCATATGCTGAACCAATCTTAACCAATAATTACCAATCTGACCACCAGGACCCTACGCGAACAAGTGGTCGCGAGGCTAGAGCTGCGAAGAAAAAGGTTGCTGCCGCACCAATTGGTCTCGATTGGTCAAATAGCGGTGCGGTACAGTGTGCCGGTGACGACGGTGGAGCAGGCGCTGCGCGCGCTGGTGAGCGCGGGGACCGCGGAAGGGACCCTCGTTCCGGGGGGCAAACTGCCCACCGAGCGGGACCTGGTGGGCCGGCTCGGCGCCCCCCGCAGCGCGGTCCGCCGCGCACTGGAGGCCCTCGAACGGGAGGGGCTGGTCGTCCGGCACGTCGGCCGGGGCACGTTCCTCACCGAGCAGGCGTCGCGGCAGCTCGACGGCGCGCCCGCGGACACGAGCCCGGCCGAGATCATGCAGGTGCGCCAGCTGCTGGAACCGCAGGTGGCGACGCTCGCGGCCAGGGTGGCCACGCAGGCCGACCTCGACCGGATCAGGGAATGCCTCGCCGCGGGCGGCGCCTGCGACGATTTCGACGGTTTCGAGCGCTGGGACGCCAGGCTCCACCGGTCCATCGCCACGGCCGCGCACAACGGGCTGCTGATGAGCATGTTCGACGTGATGAACACGGCCCGGTCGCTGCCCGTGTGGGGCAGCCTCAAGCGCCGCACCTCCACCCCGGAACTGCGCCGCTGCTACCACCGGGAACACACCGGGATCGTCGAGGCGCTGTGCGACCGCGACCCGGACGGCGCGGGCGAGGAGATGCGGAAGCACCTCCAGCACGTCGCCGACTCGCTCCTCGGCCGTCAGTGAGCCGCGTGCGGCGAAGGTTTCCAGTCCACTGAGGACGGCCGAGCGCCGGTTCCGTCGTCGCGTGTGGGGATAACCCCACGCACCGCTGTGGGGCGCGCGTAATGGCGTCCGCACCTGCTCGCTTCGAGGATCGAGGGGGCGGACTTCCCATGCGTGACACAGAGGGGACGAGACCATGACGCTGGAACCGGACGCTCTTCGTGGGGACGAACTCGGCCGCGGCGCGCCTGGCGAACCGGCGCGCGGGCGGGGTCCCAACCGCGACGAGCCGTTCTCGCAGAAGGACGATTCCGCGCCGGCGGCCGGGTGGGGCGCCGCCCGCAGCGTCCTCAACGTGGTCGCCAAATCGGGGGAGTACGTGGCCGCGCCCCGCGCGATCCTCCGGATGAACCACGAGAACGGCGGTTTCGACTGCCCCGGCTGCGCCTGGCCCGACGACCGGCACGGCCTGCACCTGGACATCTGCGAAAACGGGATCAAGCACGTCACGTGGGAGATGACCCGCAAGCGGGTGGACCGGTCCTTCTTCGCCCGGCACACCGTGAGCGAGCTCGCGGAGTGGACCGATTTCGCGCTGGAGGACCAGGGCAGGCTGACCGAGCCCCTGACCTACGATCCCGCGACCGACCGTTACGTCCCGATCTCGTGGGACGACGCCTTCGAGCTCGTCGGGTCCACCCTCCGCGGGCTGGACAGCCCGCACGAGGCGTCGTTCTACACCTCGGGCCGGCTGTCCAACGAGGCCACGTTCCTCTACCAGCTGTGGGTGCGCGAGTTCGGCACGAACAACCTGCCGGACTGCTCGAACATGTGCCACGAGGCTTCCGGCCGGGCGCTGACCGCGGCGCTCGGCACCGGCAAGGGCACGTGCGACATCGACGACTGGGACCTGGCGGACCTGATCGTCGTGATGGGGGTGAACGCCGCTTCGAACGCGCCGCGGATGCTGACCACGCTCGCCGGGGCGCACCGGCGCGGCGCGCAGATCGTGCACGTCAACCCCTTGGTGGAGGCGGCTTCCCGGCGCACGATCGTGCCGCACGAGTTCCTGGCGATGGGCACGTTCCACGCCACCCGGACCGGCACGATGAACGTGCAGCCCCGCATCGGCGGCGACCTGGCACTGCTGCGCGGCGTGGCGAAGGCGGTGCTGGAGCACGCCGAAACCGATCCGGGGGCGCTCGACGAGCAGTTCATCGAGCGGTACACGGAGGGCTTCGACCGCTACCGCGAAGCCGTGCGGGCCACGGCGTGGTCCGAGCTGGTCCGGCAGTCGGGCGTGCCCGAGCGGCAGATGCGTGATCTGGCGCGGCGCTACGTGGCCGCGCACCGCACGATCATCGCCTGGTGCCTCGGGGTCACACAGCAGGAACACGGCTGCGACACCGTGCGCGAAATCGTCAACCTGTTGCTGCTCAAGGGAAATCTCGGGCGTGAAGGGGCGGGCGTGTCACCCGTGCGCGGGCACAGCAACGTGCAGGGCAACCGCACCTGCGGGATCGACCACCGGCCGGGGGAGGACTTCCTGGCCCGGCTGGACGAGGTGTGCGGGATCCGGTCGCCCCGCGAACACGGTCTGGACACCGTCGGCACCATCCAGGGCATGCTGGCCGGCCGGGTCAAGGTTTTCGTCGCGCTGGGCGGGAACTTCGCGCTGGCGGCGCCCGACACCGCCACCACGTTCGCGGCGCTGCGCAACACCGAGCTGACGGTGCAGGTCAGCACGAAGCTCAACCGCAGCCACCTCGTGCACGGGAAGCGGGCACTGATCCTGCCGTGCCTCGGCCGGACCGAACGGGATGTGCAGCGCGCCGGCGAGCAGGGCGTCACCGTCGAGGACTCGATGAGCATGGTCCACCTCTCCTACGGCAAGCGCACGCCGCCTTCGCCGCACCTCAAGTCCGAATGCGCGATCCTCGCCGGGATGGCCCGTGCCACGCTGCCGGACTCCGCCACCCCGTGGGAGTACTACGTCGAGGACTACGACCGGATCCGCGACACCATGGCGAAGGTCCTCTTCGGCTTCGAGGACTTCAACCGCCGGGTCCGCCGTCCCCTCGGTTTCCGCATCCGCCAGCCCGCGCGGGAGCGGGTGTTCCAGACGCCGAGCGGGCGCGCCGGGTTCCACGCCGCACCGCTGCCGGACGTCGTGCTGCCGCCCGGGCGCCTGATGCTGTCGACGATGCGCTCCCACGACCAGTGGAACACCACGATCTACTCGGACAACGACCGGTACCGCGGCGTGCGCAACCTGCGGACGCTGCTGTTCATGAACGCCGAGGACATGGCCGAGCGGGGGCTGGGCGAGTTCGACCTGATCGACATCACCAGCTTCGCCAGGGACGGCAGCACCCGGTCGGTGTACGGGTACCGGGCGGTGGCGTACGACCTGCCGCGCGGCAGCGTGGCCGGGTACATGCCGGAGCTGAACGTGTTGTGCGCCCTCGGCGACTACAGCAGCCAGAGCGACCAGCCGCTGATGAAGCACGTGGTCGTCGAGGTCGTGCCTGCCGGGAGCGCGTCGTGATCCCCGGGCCCGAGTACCTGGACCAGGCCCGGCAGCTCCAGGCGCTCTCGTTCACGGTCCACATCCCGTTGGTGTGCTTCGGTATCGCGTTCCCGGCGATGGTCCTGTGGGCGGAGTGGCGTTATCTGCGCACCGGGGACGCGGTGTGCCGGGTACTCGCCCGGCGCTGGACGAAGGTGATGGTGGCGCTGTTCGCGGCGGGCGTGGTCACCGGGACCGTGCTCAGCTTCGAGATGGGCCTGCTGTGGCCGTCGTTCACCGCGACCTTCGGCAGCGTGTTCGGGCTGGCGTTCGCGATCGAGGGCTTCTCGTTCTTCGTCGAGGCCATCTTCCTCGGGATCTACGCCTACGGCTGGGACCGCCTGTCCCCGCGGCTGCACTTCGCGTCGGGCATCCCGGTCGTCCTCAGCGGGCTGACCGGATCGTTCATGGTCATCGCCGTGAACGGGTGGCTGAACCACCCGCAGGGGTTCCGGATCGAGAACGGGCGCGTGGTGGACGTGCAGCCGTTGACCGCGTTGTTCGGCAACTCGTACTTCTGGCACGAGTTCGTGCACATGTACCTCGCCGGGTACCTGGTCGCCGGGTTCGCCGTCGCGGCGCCCTACGCGTTCGCGCGCCTGCGCGGCCGATGGGACCGCTACCACCGCACCGCGTTCGCCATCCCGTTCACCGCCGCGGCGGTCACCGCACCCCTGCAGGTGCTGGTGGGCGACTGGGTGGCCCGCGACGTGGCCGTCCAGCAACCGGTCAAGCTGGCCGCGATCGAAGGGCTCGGCACGACCACGGCCGGGGCTCCGGAGCACCTGCTGGGTTACTACACCGACGGGCACGTCATCTGGGGCATCGAGATCCCCCGCCTGCTGTCACTGCTGGCGTTCCACGATCCCGGCGCGACCGTCACCGGCCTGGACTCGGTGCCGCTGTCGGACCAGCCGCCGGTGAACGTCGTGCGGTACGCCTTCCAGACCATGGTCGGCGGTGGCACGCTGCGGGCCCTGCTGGGGGTGGTCTTCCTCGTCCTGGTCCGGCGGTCGCGGCGGTTGCCGGAGACGCGCTGGTTCTACCGGGCCGCGGTGGTCAGCGCTCCGGTGGCCTACGTGGCGCTGATCGCGGGCTGGGTCACCACGGAGGTCGGCCGGCAGCCCTGGGTGGTGTACGGCGTCATGCGGACCGAGGACGCCGTCACCGGTGCCACGACGGTCCCGTTCGGCTACGGCGCACTCGCCGCGGTGTACGCGTTGCTGATCGCCGGGCTGATCTGGGTGCTGCGGGTCCTCGCTCGTGCCCCGCTGCCCGCACTGTCCATTCCGGACGCGCCGTCGGTGCGCCAACCAGGAGGAGCGTGATCCGATGGCGGTGCTACCCCTGCTTTTCGCGCTCATCGGCCTGGTGCTCTACACCGTCCTCGGCGGCGCGGACTTCGGCGCCGGGCTGTGGCAGCTGCTCGCCGGCCGGGGTCCGGCCGCGGACCGGATCCGCGAGCACGCGCACCAGGCCAACGCACCGGTGTGGGAGGCCAACCACGTCTGGCTCATCTTCGTCGTCACAGTCCTGTGGACGGCGTACCCCACCGTCATCGGCTCGGTGTCGGCCACGCTGTCGGTGCCACTGGGGCTGGCGGCGCTGGGCATCGTGCTGCGCGGGCTGACCTACGCGATGCAGACGGCGATCGGCAGACCCGTGCCGCTCGTCGAGAACGCGTTCGCCCTTGCCTGCCTCGTCTCCCCGTTCATGCTGGGCGCGGTCATCGGCGCCCTGGCCTCCGGGCGCGTCCCCGTGGGCACCTCGGGTGGGGACCTCGTCGGTTCGTGGGTGAACCCGACCTCGGTGCTCGCCGGTGGCCTGGCCGTGCTCACCAGCGCCTTCCTCGGCGCGGTGTACCTGGCGGCCGACGCCCGGCGGCTGCGGGCGGCCGAGCTGGAGCGCGCGTTCCGGCTGCGGGCGCTGATCTCGGGCGCGCTGTGCGGGGCCGTGGCGATCGGCGGGCTGGTCGTGGTCGACCACGACGCCCACCGGATCTTCCTGGGGCTCGTCACGGGCTGGGGCGTGGTGGCGGTGGTGGTGTCCGGCGCGGCCGGTGTCGTGTCGCTGGCGCTGGTGGCCCGCCGGTCCTTCGGGGTCGCGCGGCTCGCCGCGGCCACGGCGGTCGCGGCACTGGTGGCGGGCTGGGCGGTGGCGCAGCGGCCGTTCCTGCTGCCCGGCCTGACCCTGCGGATGGCCGCCGCGGACACGCGGACGCTGGTCTGCCTGGTCGTCGCGACGGTGGCCGGTGCGCTCATCGTGCTGCCCGCGCTGGGCTACCTGTTCCGGCTGAGCCTGTCCGGCCGGTTCGATCCCGGGCGGGCTCCCGGCGCCGCGGTGGCACCGGCACCGGTTTCCCGGTCCCGCCGCCTCCCGGCCGCCCCGGTGGCCGCCGCCTGCCTGGTCGCGGGCTTCGTGCTGCTGACCATCGCGGACGCCCCCGCCGCACACGCGGCCGGTGTGCTCCTGCTGTCCGGTGCCGCGATCGCCGGGTTCACCGCGGTCGATCCGGCCGGGCTCGCCGGGCGCGGGGACGCGGTGAACGAGTCAGATGACTGATCGCCCCCGCCGCGCCGCGGCCACAGACTGGGCACGTGCCTTCCGCCGAACAGTTGCTCGCCTCGATCCTCGAGTGCGTCCCGCAGCCGGTCTGGGTGTGCGACCAGTCGGGCCGGATCCTCTACGCCAACCCGACGGCTGTCCGTACCGTCGGCTACGACGACCTCGCCCAGCTGAAGGGCAAGTCGAGTCATCACACGATGCACTACAAGCGGGTGACCGGGGAGCCGTACCCGGCCGAGGAGTGCAGCATGCTGTCGCCGCGCTTCACCGGTTCGCCGGCCCATTCGGACGACGACTGGCTCATCCGCCGGGACGGCACGATGTTCCCGGTCTCCTGGTGGTCGGCACCCCTGGCGCTGGAGGACGGCCGGGGCGTGGTGGTGGCGTTCACGGACATGACCCGGCACCGCGCGGCCGAACGGGCCCTGCGGGAGCACGAGGCCGAGCGGATCCGCGCGGAGGAGGCCCGCGCCGCCCAGCGCCGCACCATGGAGACGACGGTGTGGATCCGGCGGCAGACCGCACGGGACCTGCACGACGGCGTCCAGCAGCGGCTCGTGGCGCTGCTCATCCACCTGCATCTGCTCAAGGAGGAGCTGCCGGAGCACCTGTCCGGCCTCGCTGACGACGCGGTCTCCGAGGCCGAGGCGGCGATCGAGGACGTGCGCGCGGTCGCGGCGGGGATCCACCCGGCCATCCTCAGCTCACGCGGCCTGGCCGCGGCGGTGGAATCGCTCGCCGCACGCAGCCCGCTGCCGGTGTCGGTGCGCTGCTCGATCCCCGCGCGCCCGGCCGAGATCGTCGAGGCCAACGTCTACTTCCTGGTGTCCGAAGCGCTCACGAACGCCATCAAGCACTCGGCGGCCACCGAGGTCACCATCGACCTCGCGGTACAGGACGGGACCCTGGTCGTCGAGGTCGCCGACGACGGGGTGGGCGGCGCGGCCGTCGGCGACACGGGCACCGGTCTCCTCGGTCTCGCCGACCGGGTGCTGGCGCTCGACGGGAAGTTCCGGCTGGAGTCCCCGCCGGGGCGGGGCACCGTCGTCCACGCGGAGGTGCCGCTCTGAGCGACCGGTTTCAGTGGGACCACTGATGCGGGATCCGAGGAGACGGAAGCGGTTGCAGTGGCCGCACGGGTGTGGGGGCCACCGCGGGCGCGGTACGAACAGGCGGTGCGGACTGCCCTGATTTTCCGGCCCGGGAGGGCGCGGCCGTGAACCCGGTGGAGGCGCCGCGTTCCGGCGGCCGCACGGGTCTGGTCGGCCGCGAGGACGAGCAGCGCCGGCTGCTCGCTTTCCTGCGTGCCGCGGACGCCGACGGCGGCGCACTGGTGCTGACCGGAGAACCGGGCAGCGGCAAGAGTTCCCTGTTGCGCTTGGCCGAGATGAGCGCGAGCGGGACAACCGTGCTGCGCGCGACCGGTGTGGGGGCCGAGACAGCGCTGCCGTTCTCCGCGCTCGGTCAGCTGCTCCTGCCGCTGCGGGTCGCGTTGGGCCTCGCGGATGGACCGGTCCCATCTGTACCGGCCGTCGCGCACGCGGTTCTCGCGATCCTCCGGCGGGCCGCCGCCACTCGCGCGCTCCTCCTGCTCATCGACGACGCGCACTGGCTGGACGAAGCGAGCGCCGCCGTGCTGGCGTTCGTCAGCCGGCGCCTTTCCGGCACCCGGATCGGGCTTCTCGTCGCGACCCGGCCGTATCAGGGCGGCACGTTCGCGTCCTGCGGGCTGCCGCGGCTGCCGCTCGCCCCACTGGACCACGTCGCGGCGGCGACCCTGCTGCGGGCGCGGTTCCCGGCACTGCACCCCATGGTCCGGACCACCGTGCTGGACCTGGCGCGGGGAAACCCGTTGGCACTGCTGGAACTGCCCCCGGTCCTGGGTGAGGGGAGCCGAGGAATCGGCGAGCCGATACCCCTGCCCGCCCGCCTGCACGAGGCCTTCGCCGCGGACATCCCGTCGTCGCCGCGGACGCGGCGCGCCGTGCTGCTGTCCGCTTTGGACACCGAGGGTGACCTGCGGGCCGTCCGCGCCGCGCTCGGCCCGGCCGCCCACGACGACCTCGCCGCCGCGGAACGGGCCGGGCTGATCGACGTGGACGAGCACAGGGGAGTGGTCACCTTCCGGTACCCGCTCACCCGGTCGGCCGTCGTCGGGGCGGCGTCGCCCGAGCAGCGCCGGGCCGCGCACCGGGCACTCGCACGCGCGACGCGGGACCGGCTGGAACGCCGTGCCTGGCACCTCGGGCTGGCGGCGGTCGGACCCGACGGGCCGGTGGCCGCGCTGCTGGAGCAGGCCGCGCAGCGGCACCTGGGCCGGGGCGAGACCGGGCGGGCCGCCGACGCGCTGGTGCGGGCCGGCCGGCTGAGCCCGGTCCGCGCGGACCGGGGCCGTCGCCTGGCGAAGGCCGCGTGGCTCAACGCCGACCAGACCGGCCAGGCCGAATGGGGGCGGACGCTGCTCGCCGAGGCCCGGCAGGCGGGACCGGACGCGGCCGGACGGCTCTACGCCGCGGCGACGGCGGCGACACTGCTCGTCCTCGACGAGGGCGACGTGGCGGTCGCCCATCGGATGCTGCTCGGCGAGATCGACGCGGCCGCGCCCGGGGCCGGTGCGCTCGCCACGACCCACGCGCTGGGCGTGCTCGGCGAGCTGTCCCGGCTGTGCGGCGGGCCGGAACCGTGGGGGGCGTACCGGGACCGGCTGACCCGGTACCCGCTCGCCTCGCCCCAGGACGGCGTCCTGGCCGAGCCGGCCCCGGACCGCCTCGACTCGGCCGTCGCCGCGCTCTGCGAGCACGACGCCGACCCCCTGCTGGTAATGCGGCTGTGCCCCGCCGCCGGAGATTTCGACCGGACCGGGCCGATCCGGCACCTCCTGCACCGGATCGCGCGGGAAGACGCGTCACCCCCGGCCGCCCGGGCGTGGTACTTCCTCGGCCTGGAAGCGTTCACCGCCGGGAACTGGGACGAGACCGGGCAGCACGCCGACCGCGGGCTCGAGTTGTGCGGCCGGATCGGTCATCCGCACCTGGCCTGGCGGTTCCACCACCTGCGCGCGCTGGTGTCCGCCGCACGAGGTGATCCGGCGACGACGAAGGCGCTGACCGACGGGATGGTCACCTGGGCGGCCCGGCGGGGTGCGGAAGGCGTGCGCCGCAAGGCCCTCCACACCCGGGCGCTGGCCGAACTGGGCGCGGGCAACCACGCGGACGCACTCCGGTACGCCACAGCGGCCAGGCAGGCGGGTGACCCCGCCGCCGACGTACCGACGGCGACGGCGGCCGCGCTGCTCGTGGTCGAGGCGGCCCTGCAGACCGGTGGCACCGAGGTGGCGGCGGCCGAGGCCGGCGTACTGCGGGCCGCAGGGGTCGCCGGGCTGTCGCCGCGGCTGGCCTTCCAGGTGGCCGGAGCCGCCGCGATGACCGCCCCCGACGACCAGGTGGAGGACCTGTTCGAGCGGGCGCTCGCGCTGCCCGGCGCGGACCGCTCGCCGTTCGAGCACGGGCGGGTCCAGCTGGCCTACGGCCGGCGCCTGCGGCGGCTGCGTGCCGGCCCCCGCTCCCGCGTTCCGCTCACCGCCGCGCTCGACACGTTCACCCGCCTCGGGGCGGTGCCGTGGGCCGACCGCGCCCGCGCGGAACTGCGTGCCGCCGGCCTCGGGCCGGACCGCCCGGCCGGACCCGCCACCCTCACCACGCAGCAGCTCCAGATCGCCCAGCTGGCGGCGGCGGGGCTGACGAACAAGCAGATCGCGGAGCGGCTGTTCCTGTCCGCCCGGACCGTCAGCGGGCACCTGTACCGGGCCTTCCCCAAGCTCGGGGTGACCACCCGCGCGGGGCTGCGGGACGCACTCGCCTGCCGGGACCGGGCTTGAGACGGCGGGGCCGGGCTAGGATCGCCCGCATGGCACGCGGTGGTCCCGCAACTCCTCGCGGTGACGAGCCGGCCGGGTCCTACCACCACGGAGACCTCAGGCGGGCCATGATCGCCGCCGCGCTGGAGCTGGTCTCGGAAAAGGGGCCGCAGGGCTTCACCATGACGGAGGCCGCGAAACGGGCCGGGGTGAGCGCCGCCGCGCCGTACCGGCATTTCGCCCACAAGGACGCCCTGCTCGCCGAGGTGGCCGACCACGGTTTCGGTCTCCTGAGCACGAAGCTCGACCGGATCGCGGGAGGCCACCAGGACCCTCGTGAGCGGCTGCTCGCGCTGGCGCGCGGCTACGTCCGGTGGGCCGTCGCACATCCGGACTACTACCGGGTGATGTTCGTCGAGCACGGAGCCGGTGAGCTCCGTCCGGCCGGACGGCGGTCGTTCCTGGCGCTGGTCGGCGCGATCGAGGCCTGCCAGACGGCTGAGCTGATCCGGCGGCAGGACCCGCTCGCGGTCGCCGGTCCGATGTGGTCACTGGTGCACGGCGCCGCGCTGCTGCGGATCACGGGGAGGCTCCGGGCCGTCGGCGTCGGGGAGAACGCGGAAGAGCTGGCCGCACGCTCGATCGCCGCGCTCCTGGACTCCCCGGCGATCGCGCCCTGATCGCGTCATTGCGCCACGGGATCCGCTGCGGCTAATGTTAAGACCCTTAACATCACGGCGGCCGGGGAGCGCGCTCATCGCGTCCGATGTGGACAGCGCCGGTGGCGGGGGAGGTGGGCGCGTGGCGTTGCTGGTCGGCCGTGAACGTGAGGTCGAGCTGGTGGTGGGCCTGCTGCGGGAGCTGCCCCGGCGAGGCCACGCGCTGGTGGTGACCGGGGAGGCGGGCATCGGCAAGTCGGCCCTGCTGTCGGTGGCCCGGGAGGCCGCCGCCGAGGGGGACCGGCAGCTGTTGAGCACCACCGGGGTGCAGTCCGAGGCGCAGCTGCCGTTCGCCGGTCTGCACCAGGTGCTGCGGCCGGTCTTCCCCCGCGCGGCCCACCTCCCGCCGCCGCAGCGCGACGCCCTGCGGGTGGCCTTCGGCCTGGCGGAGGGACCCGCGCCGGAACTGTTCCTCGTCGGCCTCGCGACGCTGGAGCTGCTGAGCGAGGCGGCCGCGCGGGCGCCGCTGGTGCTGCTGGCCGAGGACGCGCACTGGCTCGACCGCCCGACCGCCGAGGTCCTCGCCTTCGTCGGCAGGCGGGCGGAGCCGGAGCCGCTCCTCCTGCTGGCAACGGTGCGCGACGGGTACGACAGCCCGCTCGTGGAAACGCGTCTGCCCGAGCTGCACCTCGGCAGGCTCAGCGAGGCGTCGGCCCGGTCCCTGCTCGATTCCCGCTACCCCGCACTGGATTCCGGGACACGGGCGAGGATCCTCGACGAGGCCGACGGCAACCCCCTGGCGCTGCTCGAACTGCCCTCGGCGCTGACGCCGGGACCGCACCCGCTGCCCGCCCGCCTGCCGCTGAGCGCCCGGCTGGAAAAGGCCTTCGCCGCACGGGTCGACGAACTCCCGCCCGAGACGCGGACGCTGTTGCGGATCGCTTCGGCCGAGGACGAGGGGCTGCTGTCCGCCACGATCGAGGCCGGCCGGATCGTCACCGGCCGTGCCCTGTCCGTGGCGGACCTGGCACCCGCGGTGGCGGCCCAGCTCATCACCCTCGAAGAGTCCCGGGTGCGGTTCCGGCACCCGCTCGTGCGGTCGGCCGTCTACCAGGCGGCGAGCGCGGCGGAACGGCACGCCGCGCACTCGGCGCTCGCGCGGGTCCTCGCCGCCGATCCGGACCGGCAGGTCTGGCACCGGGCGGCGGCTGCGCTCGGCCCGGACCCGGACGTCGCGGACCGCCTGGCGGAGGCCGGTCACCGGGCACGGCGGCGGGGTGCCACGGTCACCGCGCTCGCCGCGTTCGAACGAGCGGCGGAGCTGTCCCCGGATCCGGAGCGCCGGGGCGCCCTGCTGCTCCAGGCCGCGGAGGGCGCGGCGGAGCTCGGCCGCCGGGAGCTGGTGCTCCGCCTGGTGCGGAAGGCCGACGCGCTCGAGCTGGGCGAGCAGGAGCGGGCCCGGTCGATGTGGCTGGGTGACGCCTACCAGGACGGACCACCGGGTGACCCGGCGCGAGTGCGCGAGCTCGTCGCGACGGCGGACGCCGTGGCCGACCACGATCTCGCGCTGAACCTGCTGATGTCCGCGGGATTGCGCTGCTACTGGGGTGGTCTGGACCGGCACGGTGCGGGCCGGGAGGTCCTGGCCGCGGCCGACCGGCTGCCGCCCGCCGTTCGTCACGATCCCCGGCTGGCGCACATCCGGGCGTGCGTGGCGCCCGTCGAACGGGGTGCGGCCGTCCTGGAAGAACTCGGCGGAAGCGCGGACGAGGACCCCCGCTCCCTGCACCTGCTGGGCCTCGCGGCGACCCTGGTGGGGGACTACGGCGGGTCGCTGGCCCTGCTGGGCTCGGCCGCCGCGAAGTTGCGCGAGCGGGGCAGTCTCGGCTTGCTCGCCCAGGTGCAGATGGCCAGGGCGTGGACGGCGGTGGAGGTCGTGGATCTGGCGGTCGCGGTCCCGGCGGCCGACGAGGCCGAGCGGCTCACCGCCGAGACGGCGCAGCCGCTGTTCGCGCTGGGTGCCCGGATGGCCAAGGCCGGGATCGCGGCCCTGCGCGGGCAGCCGGACGTGACCGAGCAGCTGACGGCCGCGGTCGAACGGGTCGCGTTGCCGGCCTCCGTGGCCAGCATGCTCGCGCTCGTCCAGTACGTGCGCGCGCTCTCGGCGCTGGGGCAGAGCAGGCACGCCGAGGCCTACGAGTACCTGCGGCGCGTGGTCGAGCCCGGCGACCCGGCGCACCACCACCTGGTCGGCGCGTTCTCGATCGCGGATCTGGCCGAAGCGGCTGTCTACAGTGGACATCGCGAGGAAGCCGTCGCGCTGCTGCGGGAACTGGAACCACTGGGCGGGCGGGAGCCGTCGCCCCGGTTCGGCGTGCTGATCCGCTACGCACGGGCCATCACCGCCGGGGACGACGAGCTGGGGGAAGCCCTCGAGCGCACCCTGGACGAGGGCCTGGCGGGATGGCCGTTCCTGCGGGCCAGGCTGCAGCTCGCGCTGGGCGGGTGGCTCCGCCGACGGCGCCGCCCCGCCGAAGCGCGGAGTGTGCTCCGCGTCGCCAGGGACACCTTCGACGCACTGGGTGCCGTTCCCTGGGGCGAGCGTGCCCGCCGGGAACTGCGCGCCTCCGGGGAGACGAGCTCGCAGCGCGCCCCGGACGCGCTGGAGCTGCTCACCGCGCAGGAGCTGCAGGTCGTGCAGATGGTGGCCGAGGGGCTGTCCAACCGCGAGATCGCGGGCCGGCTCTACCTCTCGCACCGCACGGTCGAATCGCACCTGTACCGGATCTTCCCCAAGCTGGGCGTCACGTCGCGGGTGCAGCTCGCCGGGCTGCTGAGTGCCCGGACGGGGCTGGGCTGACCTCCCGCGTCAGGCGAGTCCTTCGAGCCACCGTTGGTGCCAGTGCAGCAGCCCGGCGCGCACGCGCGAGGTGAACAGTCCGGGGAGGAGGCCGCGCTGGGTTTCCTCGGTGACCACGGTGGTGGTGCCGTCGGGGTTGGCGGTGAACCGCCAGCGGTGGTGGGCGCGCGAGCCGAGGAAGGCGCTGCTCCAGGCGAGCTCGCGGTATGGCCGGAAGGTGGTCACGGTGCACGTGCCTCGCAGGCCGAAGGTCGTCCACCGGAACCGGACGCCTTCGGCGAGTTCGGCGGCGCCGAGGACACGCACGTTGCGGGCGTTGGGGTACCAGGCAGGCCAGGCGGTGGCGTCGACGAGCCGGTCCCACAGGGATTCGGGAGCGGCGGGGATGGTCAGTTCGTTGCGGGCGTGCAGGGTTGCCTGGTCGGGGGCCATGCCCTCGGGCCAGCCGGACATGTGCGGATCTCCAGGGTCGGGTGGTGAGGGGCCCGCCCGGGAAGCGGGCCCCTCACCGCGGGCGTGACTACTTGTTCCGGTTGGCGTGCCGCGCGATGCTCGCGGCGTAGAGCGGTGTCTCCCGGCGGCAGTGGTCGCCCGACGCGGCCTGCCGGGCCGCGGCCGCCTCCTCGAAGGTCTGGCCCTGTGCCTCGATGAACCGCATGAAGTCGGCGGTCGGGTGGCTGGTGACGGTGTTGGTGTACTTGCTGGTGTGCTCGTCGATGCGCTCGGCCTTGAGGTCCCAGATGACCTGGGTGGTGGTCCAGCCCTTCGGGGTGAACACGTCCGAAAGGGACACCATGTGGCAGTGGTCCTTCTCGGCGATCTCGTACACGTAGTGCTGGATGACCAGGCCGGTGCCGATCATCTCGACGTTGATGGACATCGGCCTGCCGTCGTCGGTGACGGTGTAGCCCGCCGCCTTGTGGTCGGGCGGTGCGCAGCGCTGGTACTCCTTGTCCGGCAGCGTGCGCAGCCACTCCGCGATGTCGACCTTCTCGATCGGGGCGTCGATGGTCGCGGTGTAGACGGCGTGCGAGAGGACCTTGTCGGTCAGCACGGTGCGATCGGGGGTGATCGTCTCGGTCATGGTGGCCTCCTGTCCAGGTCAGCGAACTGGAGCCGTTCTACGGCACCGCGCGGGCCTGCCGCTGCAGTGGAATCACTGAATCGGGCCGAGTGCGGATCATGGCTCGACCGGCGGGCAAGCGCGCCCTCAGGCCCGGCAGGTCAGGGGGCGGCCGCCGTTGTAGGTGACCATGTCGCGGAACGCGCCCGGGATGTCGATGCGGGCGCCGGGCGCGGCCCCGTTCTCCTCGGCGTACGCGCGGTGCAGGTTGCCGACGATGCGCTCACTGTCGAGCCACCCGGCGTACTCGCCGAGGTCGCACTCGCGGGCGGCTTCGAGCGGGGAAAGCCCCGCCTCGACGCCCTGTTTCGCGACCTCCTGGACGAAACGCAGATACCCCAGTGCGTCGTCGATGACGTCGGGGCCGCACACCGGGCCGTGACCGGGCACGATCGTCTCGGCGGCGAGCGGGGCGATCACGTCCTGCAGGACCGCGATCGAACCCGCGACCGAACCGGAGAGCAGGAAGGGCGTGCCGCCCGCGAACAGCAGGTCGCCCGCGAACAGGACGGACCGCTCCGGCACCCAGATGATCGAGTCGTTCGTGGTGTGGGCCGGGGTGCCCACGTGCCGGACCTCGCAGCGCAGGTCGTCGACCCACAGCGTCACGCCGTCGCGGTAGGTCAGGAACGGGGGTGCCGGCGGCAGCGAGCCCTCGTCGATCGGCTCGAAGATCCCGGTCAGCGGCGGTGCGGCGGCCATGGCCAGCAGCTCCGCCCTGGTGTCCTCGTGCGCGACGATCGTCGCGCCGGGCAGCCAGCCGTTGCCCGCGGTGTGGTCGGGATGGCTGTGCGTGTTGATGAGCGTGTGCACCGGCCCCGGCGACACGGCACGCATCGCGGCGTCGAAGGCGCGGGTCCGCCGCTCCGTCGAGCAGGTGTCGACGGCCACCGTCCCCGACCGCCCGACGAGCATGCCGGTGTTGTTGATCATCCAGCCACCGTCGGGCTGCACGTAGGCGTAGAGCCCGCCGCCCAGGTCCTCGACCCGCGGTTCACCGACACCGTCGTCACTCATGTGTCCACCTTCGCGCCCCGCGCCCCGCTGGGAAAGCGCGTTCCGCGGATACCCGATATCGGTCCCGCTTATAGGCCACGCCGACGGGGCCGCGCGGCCGCCGTCATCGGTTACGCTGACTTCCCTGATTGCCACATCAACGAGAGCGATGTGGGGGCCGCGATGAAGCTGTCGAACCTGGACCTGAACCTCCTGGTGTCGCTGGACGTGCTGCTGGAGGAGCGGTCGGTGACCCGCGCCGCCGCGCGCCTCGGCCTGTCCCAGCCCGCGCTTTCCGGTGCGCTCGCCCGGTTGCGGCGGCACTTCGACGACCCGCTGCTGGTCCGCTCGGGCAACACGTCGGAGCTGAGCCCGCTCGCCCAGGCGCTGCGGCTCCGCACCTCGCACGCGCTGAACGAGGTCGAGCGCGTGTTCGCCAGCGAGGCCGTGTTCGACCCGGCGACCTCCCAGCGCACCTTCACGGTGCAGGCCTCCGACTACGCGATGGCCGTGATCGGGCCGCGGGTCGCGCAGGTGCTCGCGGAGCGAGCCCCGGAGGTCATGCTGCGGTTCGAAGCCCACCCGGCCACGCTCGCGGGCGATCCCGCCGACTGGCTCCGCGGCGTGGACGGCATGATCCTGCCGCGCGGGTTCGTGTTCGACGTCCCCTCGATCGCCCTGTTCACCGACGAATGGGTGTGCGTGGCCGACGAGGACAACGACGCCGTCGGTGACGCCCTCACCATGACCGACGTCGCCGAAATGCCGTGGGTGCTCACCTACCACGGGCCGACGCGGTTCCTGTCCGCCGTGCGCCAGCTGGAACAGCTGGGCATCGAACCCCGGGTCCAGGCCGTCGTCGAGAGTTTCCTCGTGCTGCCGTTGTACATCGTCGGCACGCGCCGGCTCGGGCTCGTCCAGCGCCATCTCGCGGACATCCTGGCCGCGCGGGGCGGCCTGCGGGTGCTGCCGTGCCCCTGGGACGTGGTGCCCGTGGTGGAAACGCTGTGGTGGCACCCGCTGCACACGCGCGACCTGGGGCACGCGTGGCTGAGGTCGGTCCTCGTGGAGACGACCCGGAGCCTGGCCCGCCAGGACTGAGGGCCGCCAGGAAAACCGCATCGGTCCGCCTTATACGGGGCATCAGCTATTTCGGCTTCCCCGATGCGCTGGGACGAGCAGATAGTAGTGGCCGTCACAGCAAACGGAAGGACCGCCTGTGGTTGCCCCTTTCGCCCTCGCCACGGTCGCCGACGGCGGCGCCGAGCGTCCCGCGCTCGTCGTCGGGTTCGACGAAAACCCGCGCTGGCGCGACCTTTCCGATCTCGCCCCGACGGTGCACGCCCTGCTGCAGGACTGGGATCCGGTGCTGCGCAAGCTGTTCACGCTCACCGGCGAGGCGACGCGGCCGCTGGCGCGCGAACAGCTCCGGGCTCCGCTCGTGCCGGGCCAGATCCTCCAGGCGGGTGCGAACTACCGCACGCACGTCGTCGAACTCGCGGTCAAGCACGCCGCGGGGGAGCGGCCGGAGTCCGAGGTCCGGGCCGAAGCCGTCGCGGCGATGGAACGCCGCACCGCCGACAGCGAGCCGTTCCTGTTCATCGGGCTGCCCTCGGCCATCACCGGTCCCTACGACGACGTCGTCCTGCCCGGGTACTCGCGGCAGCACGACTGGGAGCTCGAACTGGCCGCCGTGATCGGCCGCGAGGCGTTCCGCGTGGAGCGGGACCGCGCGCTCGAGCACGTCGCCTGCTACACCATCGCCAACGACCTCACGATGCGGGATCTGGTGTTCCGCAAGGACATGCCGGCGCTCGGCGCGGACTGGTACCGCGCGAAGAACGCCCCCGGTTTCACCCCGCTCGGCCCGTACCTGGTGCCGGCCGCGTTCGTGCCGGAACACCCGCGGATCCGGCTCGAGCTCAACGGCGAGGTGATGCAGGACGAGTCGACCGAGGACATGATCTGCGACGTCGCGGCCCTCGTCGCCGCCGCGTCGCGGACGACCCCGCTCCGCCCCGGCGACCTGCTGCTCACCGGCAGCCCGGCGGGCAACGGCATCGCCCACGGCCGCCTGCTCCGCCCCGGCGACGTCATGACCGGCACCATCACCGGGCTGGGCGGGCAGCGCACGCGGGTGGTCGCGCCGTGACCGCGGTCGGGCCGGTCGGCATCGTCGGCGCCGGGATGGCGGGGCTGGGCGCCGCCATCCTCCTCGCCGAAGCCGGTGTGCCGGTGGACGTCATCGAGACCGCGGGGGAGGTCGGCGCCCTCGGCTCGGGGGTTACCTTGCAGGGCAACGCTTTGCGCGTGCTGCGCCGCCTCGGCGTGTGGGAGGGGGTGAGCCGGGCGGGGTACGCCTTCAACTCGGCCGGCCTGCGCGCACCCGACGGCACGCTGCTGGCGGAGGTGCCGGACAGCCGGACCGGCGGCCCCGATCTTCCCGCCACAGTGGGGATCTACCGCCCCGACCTGGCGCGCCTGCTCGTCGACCGCGCCACCGGACTGGGGGTGAAGATCCGGACCGGCGTCCGGCCCGTCTTGCTCACCCAGGACGACCACGGGGTGGACCTGGCTTGCTCCGATGGCACGCGCACGCGTTACGACCTCGTCGTGGGCGCCGACGGCGTGCGGTCCTGGACCCGTGACGCGCTGGGCGTCCGGTTGCGGACCGAGGCGGTGGGCATGGGGATCTGGCGTGCCTTCGCGAAACGGCCGTCGTCGGTGACGCGTACCGACCTCTGCTACGGCGGCGCGGCCTACATCGCCGGGTACTGCCCGACCGGTGAGGACACGCTCTACGCCTACCTGGTCGAGGACGCGCAGGACCGGAGCGGGCTCTCCGCCGAGGAGCGGCTGGCGACCATGCGCGGGCTCGCCGAGCACTACCACGGCCTGTGGGACGACATCCGCGCGAACCTGACCGACCCGTCCCGGGTGCACTACACGTGGTTCGAGTGGCACTTCCTCGACGGGCCGTGGCACCGCGGGCGCACCGTGCTCATCGGCGACGCCGCGCACTGCTGCCCGCCGACGATGGCGCAGGGCGCCGCACAGGCGCTCGAGGACGCGCTGGTGCTGGCCGAACTGCTGACGACGCGCGAAACCCTGGACGAGGACCTGTGGTCGGCGTTCACCGCCCGCCGGCTCGACCGTGCCCGCACAGTCGTCGAAGGCTCGGTGCAGATGTGCCGGTGGCTGCTGGCCGGTGAGCAGGGTGACCTGCCGGGCCTGCTGGGCCGGGTCCGCTCGCTGCTGGTGGAGGAACCGTGAACACGGAGCTGGTGGTCGACGTGCACGCGCATTGCCTCGTCGCCGAGGTGGAGGCGCTGGTGGCCGACGAGCCGGGGCTCGCGGAACTCCGCGCGCTCGAGCTGCGGCGGCACGGTGCGGAGTCGATGGCGGTGTCGGGGGAGATGGTCAGGGCGGCCCTGCCCGCGCTGACGACCGTGGCCCGTCGACTGTCCGATATGGACGTCGCGGGCGTGGACGTGCAGGTCGTCTCGCCGTCCCCGTCGCACTACCACTACTGGGCCGGCCCCGATCTCGCGACCGCCGTCTGCCGGGCGGCGAACCGCGGCGTGGCAGCCGTCGTCGCCCAGGCGCCCGAGCGGCTGGTGGGGTTCGGGCTGGTTCCCTTGCAGCACCCCGGTTTGTGCGTGGAGGCGCTGGACGACGCATTGGGTCTCGGCCTCAAGGGCGTGGAAATCTCCTCCTTCGCCCCGGGTGTCGAGCTGTCCGACGAGCGGCTCGACCCGTTCTGGGCACGCGCCGCCGAGACCGGCGCCGTGGTGTTCCTGCACCCGTTCGGCTGCTCGCTCGACGAGCGGCTGGACCGGTTCTACCTGGCCAACACGGTCGGACAGCCGGTCGAAAACGCCGTCGCGCTCTCGCACCTGATCTTCGCGGGGGTCCTGGACCGCCACCCGGACCTGCGGGTGGTCGCGGCACACGGCGGGGGCTACCTGCCCACCTACCTCGGCCGCTCCGACCACGCCTGGCAGGTGCGCCCGGAGGCCCGCCGGTGCGCCGAACCCCCGTCGGCGTATGTGCGCCGGATCTGGTTCGACTCCCTCGTGCACACGCCGCAGGCACTGCGCGCACTGGTCGCCGCCGTCGGCGCCGACCGGGTCGTGCTCGGGTCCGACCACCCCTTCGACATGGGGGTGCCCGATCCGGTCGCCCGCCTCGACGCCGCCGGACTGGACGCGGCCGACCGCGCCGCGATCGCCGGCGGTACCGCCCAGAAACTGGGGCTCGTCCCCGGAAAGGAATCCTGATGCCGGACCTGGCGGTTCCACGCCTGATCACCCACGTGCGGCACGTCGACCTCGGCGTGCCCGACCTGGCCGCCCAGCGAGAATTCTACAAAGGACAGTGGGGGCTGACGGAGGTCGCCACGGACTCCGGGCTGTCCTTCCTCGCCGCGGAGGGCTCGCCCGAGCAGTACGTCGTGCGGCTGCGCCAGTCCGCGGACAAGCGGATCGACCTCATCGCGTTCGGCGCCGCGACCCCGGCCGACGTCGACGCGCTCGCCGACAGGCTCGCGCGGGACGGTGTGACGCTCGTGTCAGAACCGGGCACGGTGGCGACGCCCGGTGGCGGATACGGGTTCCGGTTCTTCGACAACGAGGGCCGCACGATCGAGATCTCCGCGGACGTCGCGAAGCGCGCCCACCGCAAGGTCGAGGAGGGCGAGTCGATCCCCGTGCGGCTGTCGCACGTGGTGGTCAACTCCGCCGATCCCGAGGGCACCGTCGCGTTCTACGAGCGGCACCTCGGGTTCGCCCTGTCGGACATCCTCACCCACCCGCACATGGGGCACATGATGTGGTTCCTGCGGTGCAACCCGTGGCACCACAGCTTCGCCATCGCCCGCTGCCCGCACCCTTCGCTGCACCACGCGAGCTTCGAGCTGCGCGGGATCGACGAGTACATGCGCGGCACCGGACGGCTCCTGCGGGCGGGCGTGGAGAAGATCTGGGGACCGGGACGGCACAAGGCGGGCAACAACACCTTCTCCTACTTCCTCGACCCGCAGGGCAACACGGTGGAGTACACGACCGAGCTGGAGCGCCTGGACGAGGACACCTGGCACCCCGGGCTGCACGACTTCACCGATCCCGAGGTGTCCGACCAGTGGGGCACGGCCAACCGGATGGACGAGTTCGTCGCGCGGAAGTCGTTCAACGACCCGGACAAGGGCCTGTTCCTGGCCCCGCCCGTGTGAGGCCGGCCGATGCGCTTCGCCACGATCGCCGAAGCCTGCGGGCAGGTGCGGTGCGGGGTCGTGCGGGACGACACCGTGCTGCGCCTGCCCGCCGGGACCACCGTGCTCGACCTGCTCCGCACCGGCGGGCTCGCCGACGCCGGAGCACGTGCCCTGGCCGACGGTGACGCCGTCCCGCTGGCCGGGCTGCGGCTGTTGCCGCCGCTCGAAGCGCCCACCGTGCGCGACTTCGTCGCGTTCGAGGAGCACGTCGAGGGGATGGCGGCCGGTGCCGGGGTGGGTGCCGAATGGTATGAGGCACCGACGTTCTACTTCACCAACCCGTACGCGCTCGTCGGCGCGCACGACGACGTCGCGGTGCCGCCCGGCTGCGCCAGGCTCGACTTCGAGTGCGAGGTGGCGGCCGTCATCGGCCGGGGCGGCGCCGACATCGCCCCAGCCGACGCGTCCGCCCACATCGCGGGCTACACGATCCTCAACGACTGGTCGGCACGCGACCTCCAGTACCGCGAGATGGCCGTGCGGCTCGGCCCCTGCAAGGGCAAGGACTTCGCCACCACGCTCGGCCCCGTCCTGGTCACGGCGGACGAACTGGAGCCCTACCGTGACCCCGAAGGCTTCCTCGCACTCGCCATGACGGTGGCGGTCAACGGGACCGAGATCGGCCGTGACCTGCTCTCCAACATGGGCTGGCCGTTCGAAGACCTCGTCGCCTACGCCAGCCGCGGCACCGAGGTCCGTCCCGGCGACGTCCTCGGCTCCGGCACGTGCGGCAACGGCGGCTGCCTCGCCGAGCTGTGGGGCCGCGGCCGGACCGACCTGCCCCCGCTCCAGCCGGGAGACGTCGTGACGATGGCGGTCGAGGGCATCGGCACCCTCCGCAACACGATCGTCGCCGGGCGGGAACCGCACCCGATCCCGGCCGCCCGGCCCCGTCCCCGCACGCGTCCCTGAAACCGTCCTGTTCCGTCCCCACAACGTCGTGAGGTCACCATGAAAACCGAGACGTCCCGAACCGCCGGGCTGCCGCAGCTGATCCTGCTGCTGGCGGCCAGTTCCCTGCCCGTGATGGGCGCCGTCCTCATCGCACCGGTGCTCCCGCTCATGGCCGCGCACTTCGCGGCCGTGCCCGGGGCCGGTGTCCTGGTACCGGTCGTGCTGACCGTGCCCGCGCTCGTCATCGGGCTGACCGCGCCGGTCGCCGGGCAGATCGTCGACCGGCTCGGCCGGCTGCGGGTGCTGCAGGCGGGCATGGTCGGCTACGCCATCGCGGGCACCGCGCCGCTCTGGCTCGACAGCCTCGGCGCGATCATCGGCAGCCGCGTGCTCGTCGGGGTGTTCGAGGCGGGCATCACGACGGCGGCGACCACACTGGTCGGCGACTACTGGAAGGAGAAGCGCGATCGCTACATCGGCCTTCAGGCGACGACCGCGTCCTTGGGCGGGGTCGCGTTCATCGCGCTCGGCGGTGCGCTCGGGGCCGCCGGCTGGCGCACCCCGTTCTGGGTCTACGCGATCGCGCTGGTGCTCGTCGTCCCGATGACGTGGCTGCTGTGGTCGCCCCGGCGATCCACGGCAGCGGCGGATCCGCGCCCGGCCGGTGTGCCGTGGCGCGCGCTCGCCGCGCCGTGCGGGGTCACGCTCTTCGGCGGTGTCGTCTTCTACGTGCTGATCGTGCAACTGTCCACAGTGCTCACTTCGATCGGGATCACGTCCCCCGCGACCACGGGCCTGCTGACCGGCGTCCTCGCCGTCGCGATCGCCGTCGGCGCGGCGCTCTACGGGCGGCTCGCGAAGCTGGGCAGGCGAACGCTGCTGCCCGTGGAGTTCGCGATCTCGGGGCTCGGGCTCGTGGTCGTGTTCGCCACGTCGAACGTCGCCGTGGTGATGGTCGGAGCCGTCGTCACCGGCTTCGCGAGCGGTCTGCTCTTCCCGACGCTCGTGTCCTGGGTGCTGGACAACGTCGACTTCCCCCAGCGCGGCCGGGGAACGGGGCTCTGGACGGGCACGGCGTACGTCGGCCAGTTCCTCTCGCCGCTGGTCGTGGCGGGGCTGGCCGTGTTCACCGGTGGTCTGCAGGGCGGGATCGGCGCGCTCGGGGTGCTGTCGGTCGTAGTGGGCGCCGTGCTGTTGCTGGTGTTCCGCAAGCCCCAGCCCCGCGGCGAGCAGGTGCCTCAGTCCGCCACTTCCCACAGCAGCCGGTAGTAGCTGGTCCGGTCCGGGTCGGGCTCGACCCCGTAGGCCCGCAGCAGCGGTTCCTCCCAGCCCGGACCGTAGTTCCACTGTGTACTCCAGGTCGCGACAGCGAGGTCGGCCCAGCGGTCGCCGACACCGAGCGCGCCGAGATCGACGTGCCCGGTGCACCGCCCGTCGTCACCGATCAGGGTGTTGGGCGCGCAGGCGTCGCCGTGGCAGACCACGAGCCGGTCGACGGGCGGGATGTCGGCGAGCACGTCGAGGTGCGCCGCCGCTCGGGTCCGCGCGTTCTCCAGCCGCGCCTCGGCCGACCAGTCGAACGGGCAGCCGGCGACGGGCAGGGTGTCGTGCAGCGCCCGGAGGCCCGCGCCGATCGCGCGCACGGCGGTGGCGGGGTCGCGTTTCCAGTGGTCGTCCACCGCGCTGCGCCCGGTCAGGCCGTGCGTGACGATCCAGGACCCGGTTTCGTCCGCGCCTTCGCCGAGTACGTGGGGCACCGTGGTGAATTCGGCGGCCCAGCGCAGGCGCACCGCCTCGGCCGCGAGGTCGATACCGCTGCCCGCCGGAGTCCACTTCACGAACTGCCGCGTGCCACCCGAGCCGATCTGGAAGGTCAGCCCGCCGAGTTCGTTCTCCCACACGGCTTTCGCCGGCCGTCCCGCGGCGAGCTCGGCAACGATCCGCGGTGTCTCGACAGGTCCCCGGGGCGCGGCGGCGATCATCCGCTCATTCTCGCCGCGGCCGCCGGCGGGCGGCGAACGATTTCCGCTCCTCTGGATACCGGGGTTCCCCGGGGTCGACGTGCTGCGACCCGCCCGAGTGCTCCGCAGAAGGTGGTCCAGCGCAAGCTCGTGCGCCTGGACCTGGACCTGCTCTGCGAAACCTTGCTGCTCACCCTCTGCGCGAGGGCGCTGGACACCAAGCTGCCCCACCCGATCATCGGTGCCACCCACTCCGCCGCCATCGCCGACGCGATCGACTACGACGTCACCAAGCTCAGGCTGAAGCCCAGCCTCATTTGCGGCACCGCCCTGCGCGCCAGGAAATTCGGCGAAGCGGTGCAGGCGCTGTGACCCACCTGCGCAACTGCTCACCCGCGCCCCGGAAGTCGCCCGTTTTCCGCAGCCACTGCGGGCGGCCACCCGGCTCATGAGCCACAGCACAGCACTGTCGCGGCGCCGGCGTCCGTTCCCGCCGCATTGCGGGAAGACCCGCTCCCCGTGGCGGGCGACACGACGTCAGCGGCCCCGTCACCACGTTCCTCACCCTCGGCCCCCGGCGGAATACAGCGTCCGAGGGGGAGCGCCCCGACGGCTGGGTCACCCACCGCGCTGGTCACCGCTTCTTCGGGTTGCTGATGGAGGTGCGGTGGCGCATGGCACCGATGGCCTCCGGCACCCGGGTGACCTCGAACGTCAACCCCGGGCCCGCGGCCGAGCCGCGCACCGCCGCCACCAGGGCTCGGGAGGACCACGATGCCTGAACAGCTGGAGCACATCGGCGGGTCGAATGGTCCGTGAACGCGGGGACCAACGGAGCGAACCGGGCGGGCCTGCTCCGCGGCGGAAGCCGCGGTCGGCGCGGACTGCAGCCGGATCAAAGAAATGCCTCGGCCACGACGGCAGGCTGCGGATGGCTGTTCTGCGACACCAGCAAGAACGGACCGCGTCGCTGGTGCAGCATGAGCGCCTGTGGGACTTGGCGGGAGAACAGCAGGCGCAGCGCCGCGGCAAGGAAAGGCTGAACCGTGGGCGGCCCGCCGCCGTCCAGGGAGACCCCGGTCCGTTGGTCGGCCCGCGGATGCTCGGGCGCGCTGGAGGAAACCTGCCGGGTCAGGCCGGTGTCGCACGCGCATCCGGTGAACTGCGGGCTCAGTGGCGCTTTGACCGTTTGCAGCTCATCTCGAGGATTACGCGGTCTACGTTTTGATCAATTCCCGCAGAACTGATATTCCGCTTCATGGAACGTGTCTCCGCGCCAGCGGGCGGATTACTCGTGCGCGTTCTGGATAAAAATGTGCGCCTCCAGTACAGTACGAACGTCCGGCTGGCTGCTAGCTTCGAGTGCCGGACTCGCCGTACCGGCGTGGTTCGGCCGGGGTCAGCGTCGATCTTGGAAAGACATCGACGCGACTCTGGTGAGGGAGCATGGGGGAAAAGTTTCGGCTACGACCGCCTGTGCCGTCGACAGCCGCCGTCGGCGGTCTCTCGCGAGGTCGCGTGGTGGGGCCGTCAGTGCGGGGTGCGCGATGCCTGTTCGCACGATGATCGTTGGCGGTTCGCCAGTGATCCGGCACGGATTGGTGCTGGTGCTCGGCGAATACGGCGAGGTGGAGGTCGTGGGGCACGCTGACGACCAGGGTGAAGACATGGCCGAACTGCTGGAAAGTCGGCACCCCGCTGTCGTCCTGCGCTACTGCAAAGCTTCGGAACGCACTGAGGAAATTCTCAAAGAGGGTATCGCCGGAATGATCACGAACGGTACCCCGAGAATTCTCCTGATGACGGCGAACGCCGAGCAGCTGGACGTCGGGCTCGCCGTCCGTCGTGGAGTTGACGGTTATGTGACCGAAGACGACGGCCCCCATCGGATCGTGGAGGCCATCGTCACCCTCTCCAGAAATCAGGCATGGCTCTCACCGCAATTCGCCACCAGCTTTCTGAGTCACTACCGGGAGGGCACGGTCGACCGGGCCGGGCCGGCGCCGCAGGCTTTGCTGTTGAGCAGCCGCGAGCGCATGGTGCTACGCCTGGTGGCGCTCGGCTTGTCGAACTCCGAGCTCGCGAACGAGCTCAGCGTGGCCGAGTCGACCGTCAAGACCCACATCTCCCGCATCCTCCGCAAGCTCGACCTGCGCGACCGCACTCAGCTCGCCCGGTTCGCGCACGAGTCGAACGTCGTCTGAAGGCACTTCCTCAGGCGGTTTCCCGCTCGACGAGCGTGAGGTTCAGCGTGACGTGACGCAGCGTGGGATCCGGGATGGTCAACTGCTTGACGAGGGTCTCGGCCGCGATCTCGCCGGATTCCTCGAGCGGCTGCCGTATCGTCGTCAGGCCCAGGTGTTCGGCGATCTCGGCGTCGTCGAATCCGATCACCGCCAGGTCCTGGGGTACGCGCAACCCCCGTTCACGGGCGGCCTTGAGCACACCACCGGCCAGCACGTCGTCGTGGGTGAAGATCGCGGTCGGAGGTTCGGGCGAGCCGAGCAGCACGTGGGCGGCCTCGCGGGCCGGCTGCATGGCGTGCGGAACCGCGAGGACCCGGTCGGGGGAGAGCGGGTGCCCGGCCGCCGCCAGAGTCTGCCCGTACGCCTCGAGCCTCGATTCCGCGGGCAGGGTGACGTCCGCGGTCTCCTTCTGTTCGCCGATGAAGCCGAACCGCGTGTGCCCACGTTCCAGCAACAGGCGCGCAGCGAGCCTGCCGCCGGCGGCATCGTCGATCGTGACGCTGCTGAACCCGGGGCGCTGCACCTCGACCAGCACGGTGGCGAGCTTTTGGCGCAGGATGCGGTCCGCGCTGGGGTCGTCGATTGGCAGTGCCATGACGATCAGGCCGTCGAGCTTGTTGGTCAGCGGGATGCTCGCGAGGCTCGGCAGGGTGAACGCGGCCGACTCCTGGTCGTAAAGCACGATCTCCCACGCGTCGTCGCGTAGTGCCTTGATGACCCCGTTGAGCCGCCGGCTGAAGGACGGGTACGACGTGAACGGCGCCATCACACCGATTCGCCGGACGCCCCGTCGGGCGCGGACGACGGCCTCGGCCTTCGGCACGTACTGGAGCTCGTCGGCGGCCGCGAGGATGCGTTGCAGCGTCGCGGGCTTGACGCGGTTGGGCGAGTTGAGTGCCAGGGACACCGTGGAGATGCTCACGCCGGCGTGCAGCGCCACATCGTAGATGGTCGTCCTCATCCCGCCTCGCGTCTCGAAGTGCTTCGATCCGAAGCCTAGCTGACGGCATCCCACATGCCAATGATCCGGCGCCCGCCGCCGGATGGAGCGAGGGCCTGGAGTGCTCCTCCTTCAGGTGGACGGCAAATTCGTCACGAGGGCCGACGACAGGTGCCGGCGCTGAACGTAGCATTGAATCGTTCGCCCGGACGGCCAATCGGCTGCCGCTCCGCTTCCGGCACACGGTCGTGCCATTCCTTTTTTCCTCATACGTCGAAACGCGCTCGCGCGCGGCCTGGGGGCATTGGTATGGAAATTGCGAATAGTGTCGTGCTCGTGACCGGGGGAAGTTCGGGGCTCGGCCTGGCCACGGTGCGGCGGTTCCACCACGCGGGTGCCACGGTGGTTCTCGTGGGACGGCCGTCGTCGAACGGGAAGGTCGTCGCGGACGGTTTCGGCGATCGGGTGGTGTTCGCGGCCGCGGACGTCACCGACGAAACCCAGGTGGCGCAGGCACTCGAGGTTGCCGCCGATCTCGGTCCACTGCGGACAGTGGTGACGTGCGCGGGTGTTCTCGGTTCAGCGCGTGTGCTTGGCCGTCGCGGGCCGGCCTCGCTGGAGGACTTCGCGGAGACGGTCCGTACCAACCTCATCGGGACGTTCAACGTGGTTCGCCTCGCCGCTGAGCGCATCGCGGCTGTCCCGTGCGTCGGTGAGGAACGTGGCGTGATCGTGTGCACGGCGTCGATCGCCGCGTACGACGGCCAGGTGGGGCAGGCGGCATACGGTGCATCGAAAGCCGGTGTTGCCGCCATGACCCTGCCGCTGGCGCGCGAACTGGCGGCGCACGCGATCAGGGTGAACACCATCGCGCCGGGCGTGTTCGACACCCCGATGATCAAGGCGCTCCCTGAGGGCAGCCGCCGCGCGCTCGCCGCGCACAGCCCCCATCCCGGCCGCCTGGGGCGCCCCGAGGAGTTCGCCGCACTCGTCGCGCATGTCGTGGAAAACCCCATGCTCAACGGCGAGGTCATTCGCCTGGACGGTGCCGTCCGAATGCCCTCCCGATAGAACTTTCCGCTCTTTTCCGTCATCCGAAGGAAGGCGCCGTCAAAATGACTGTCACGATTTCGGGAACCGGTTCCCACGTTCCGGAAACGGTGCTGGGTAACACCGAGCTCGCGTCCCGGGTGGGCGTGGTCCCGCAGTGGATCACGGACAAGACCGGCATCCGCGAACGGCGGGTGGCCGCGCCCGGGGAGGCCACCTCCGACCTGGCTGCGCTGGCCGCGAGCCGGGCGCTGGCCGCGGCCCGGCTCGACGCTGCCGACGTCGACCTCCTCGTGCTGGCCACCTCGACTCCTGACCAGCCGATGCCCGCCACGGCCTGTCACGTGCAAGCGCTGCTGGGCGCCACCCGTGCCGCCGCGTTCGACGTCGACGCCGTCTGCAGTGGCTTCGTCTACGCCTTCGTGGTCGCCCACGCGATGCTCCTGGCGGATCCCGCGCGGACGACCGCGCTCGTCATAGGCGCGGACACCTATTCGCGTGTTCTGGACTACTCGGACCGGCGCACCGCCGTGCTCTTCGGCGACGGCGCGGGTGCGGTCGTGCTGCGAAAGACGCCCGATGCGGGCGCTGTGCTCGCGACCACGTTGTCCTCCGACGGATCGACCGCGGACCTGGTGAAGATCCCCGCCGGCGGCAGCCGGGAACCCGCGAGTGCCGACACCGTGGCGCGCGGGCGGCACTTCTTCACGATGCACGGCGGTGACGTCCGCCGCCTGGCCGCGAAGATGATGCCCGCGGTGGTCTCGGACCTGCTCGACGCGACCGGGTTGCGTCCCAGCGACATCGATCTCCTCGTACCGCATCAGGCCAACGGCGTGATGCTCGCCGATCTCGCCGCGGGCCTGGAGCTGCACCCCGGCACCATGCACCTGACCGTGGCGAGGTTCGGCAACACCGGGGCGGCTTCCATCCCGCTCACCTTGGACGACGCCGTGCAGAACGGCAGGCTGAGCCCGGGCTCGACGGTGTTCCTGGTGGCGTTCGGCGGCGGGATGACCTGGGGCGGTGTCGCCTTGCGGTGGAGCGGGACGGCCGGAAGCGAGGCCGGCCGATGAGCACCCAGCCGCTGCGCGTCCTGTCCCTGTACGAGGGCTTCTTCCACGGCGGAGCCAGGATCCTGCACACGGACCTCGTAGCCGGCCTGCACGGGCCGCACCAGGACCATTCGGTGTTGAGCCTGCACAGCGAGGTCTCCCGTGAGGCTTCCCGTCAGCCGATGACGAGCGACGCGTGCTACCGCCGGCTGGTCTCGGCCGGGGTGGCGGTGCACGCCTTCGACCGGACGGGCGACGAGCCGTTCCGGGAGCCGACTGAGAGCGAGGTGGCGATGGCCGCCGGGCTGGTCGGTGGCGCGGACGTGGTCCTGTCGCTCAAAGAGCAGCCGCTGAGGCTTCTCGGGTACGCGCGAATTCCCCGGCGCCCGGTGGTGGTGTGCCTGCACCGGACGGACCCGGAGCACCAGGGCCGCAGCCTGGCCGTGCTCAAGGCGGGCATCGAGGCCGGATACGTGACCACGGCAGTCTGCTGCGCCCACACCACGAGCGAAGCCTATGCCAGGGCCGGAATCCCGAGCGAGATCCTGAAGGTGATTCCCAACGGTGTGGACACCGGCCGCTTCCGCCACGACGCGACGGCGAGAACCGACCTACGGCGCGCGCTCGGTATCAGACGGTCCGCTCCCGTGATCGTGATGGCGGCCCGCTACGACAGGATGAAGAACGTTCCGTTGTTCCTCGAGGCGGCGCAGCTGTACCTGGAGAAGGAACCGGACGCGCACGTCCTGTTGTGCGGTGCCGGCATGCGGTCCGGCAACGCCGAACTGGCCGGTCTGCTGCCGGACGCCGGCGACCGGGTACACCTGCTCGGGGTGCGGAACGACATGGCGAAGGTTTACTCCGCCGCCGATGTGGTGGCCTTGACGTCCGCCTACGGTGAAGCGGCCCCGCTGTGCCTGATCGAGGGCATGTTGTGCGGTGCGGTGCCGGTGACGACCGACGTCGGCGACAGCGCCGCGATCGTCTCGGGCCACGGACTGGTCACTCCCGCGGAACCGTATGCGATCGCCGCCGCGTGGTCCGACGCCGTGGCGCAGCGCGCCGGCGGTCCGATCCGGCCCGAGCGTGCGAGATTCGACCGGAACAGGATGCTCGACGCCTACGCGGAGACGATCCACGCGGCGGCGGAGGCGAATCGCCGGCCGGTGGCCGCGCTGGATCGCCATCGCGAGGCGGTGCTCGAGCGCCGCCTCGACGTGACGGAAGTGCCGCTGCTCAACCGGGTGGCCGCCCAGACCTTCGCCTATACGGGCTCCGTCGACGAGGAGGCGCTGGCGCGGGCCTTCGAGGTGCTCTGCCGCCGCTATCCCGTCCTGCGCGGCCGGGTCGTCGAAGACCGCCACGGGCATCTGCTGACGGTGCCGGAGGAGAGTTCGCCCGCGCTGGTCGTGGAAGACGGTGACGAGACCACGCTGCGGGCGATGGCGCGCCGTGACTGGGATCCGGCGTCCGCGGTCTCGGAGCTCCGGCTCGTCCGCGGCCCGGCAGCCGGTTTCGTGGTGCTGTGCGTCGACCACGCCGTCGCGGACAACGCGGCCACGGAGGAGATGCTCACCGATCTGTGGACGTTCTACGCCGAGCTGGTCGGCGGCCGGACGCCCCGGATCACGCCGAAACCCCTGCCGCGTTCGCCCGCCGCGCTCCTGGCCGAACGAGCGGGCTTCCGGCCCGCCCCGCCGATCTTCGCGCCGTTGGACCACCGAGCCGTGCAACTGACGAGCCAGCTCGACGAGCAGGACACGGCCCGGCTGGTGCGGGCCGCCCGTGCGCTGGGCACTTCCGTGCACGCGCTCGTCTGCGGCGCCGTGCTCACAAGCCTGCGCCGCCGCTCGGCCACCCCGGGGCCCGCGAGGATGGCGTGCCTGAGCCGGGTCAACGTCCGGGCACAGGTGACTCCGCCGCCCGCCTCGGCGACCGACACGACCAACCTGCTCGGCCTGCACCGCGCCGAGGTCGAGGTGGCCCCGGAGTCCGACATGGTCCAGGTCGGCGCGACGGTCAAGGGCCAGCTGACCTCGGCAGTCGCGGCACTGAGATCCGGCGAGCTCTTCGCCACCGACCCGACCCGCCCCGTCGACGGTCCGCTCGAACAGCACGTGGCGAAGGTCCTGATCACGAACATCGGCGCCAGGCCGGCCTTCCCGGACCTGCCGGGGCTCAGCCTGCCACGCCGCATCATCGTCTTCAGCGACCGGACCGTCGGCTACCCGTGGCACTGCGTCTACACCTACGCCGGGAGGCTCAGTCTCGCCAGCCGCTATCCGGAGACGTTCTTCTCCAAGGACGATCTGCGTGAACTGGTCGGGGACGTGCTGGGCAACCTGCGGGCCATCAGCGCGGCAGTCCGGCCATGACCGGGAACCCGCCGTGGCGGGCCTGGCGCACGCTGATCGTGCTGTGCGCCGGGTCATTCGCCATCCTGATGGACACCACGATCGTCAACGTGGCGGTGCCGGACCTCTCAGCCGGGCTCGGTGCCGGGCTCGACGGCGTGCTGTGGATCAACAACGTCTACCAGCTGGTGTTCGGGGTACTGCTGATCACGATGAGCAGGCTCGCGGACCGGTTCGGCGCACGGACCCTGTTCCTCGCCGGGCTGGGGGTGTTCGGGCTCGCGTCCGTCCTTTGCGGACTCGCGCCGGACGTGCCCGCGCTCGTCGCGGCGCGCGCTGTGCAGGGTGTCGGCGCGGCGATGATCTCCCCGCAGCCACTGGTGATCATCGCGGCGGTGTTCCCGGACAACCGCCGAGGCACGGCGCTGGGGTTCTACAACAGCGTGCTCGGGCTCGCGGCCGTGCTGGGTCCGGTGGTCGGCGGGCTGCTGGTGACCCACGTGGGCTGGCGCTGGATCTTCTTAGTCAACGCGCCCATCACGGTCCTCGGGATCCTCTTCGGCAGCAGGTACCTGCCCGCGGTGCGTGCTCGTCGCAGGAGCCGGCTCGACGCCGCCGGTGCCGCTCTGGTCACCCTGGGCCTGGCCTGCCTGATGTTCGGTCTGATCGAGGGGGAGCGGTACCGCTGGGGTGCTGTCGCGGGCGGCCCGCTGACCATTCCGGAGGTCCTGCTCGCGGGGGGCGTCCTGCTGCTGGCCTTCGTCCTCTGGGAGCGCCACCGCCGTGAGGCCGACCCCCTGCTGCCGCTGGCCCTGTTCACGGACCGGGGGGTCACCCTGCTCGTGGTGCTGACCGGGGTCGTCCAGTTCGTCCTGCTGGGACTGCTGCTCGTGCTCACGTTCGACCTCCAGTCCGTGCTGGGGCTGAGCGCGGCCGAGGCGGGCCTGACGACGATGCCCCTGATGGCGGTGCTCACGGTGATCGCGCCGCTGGCCGGCCGCCTGTCGGCCCGCATGGGTGGCCGCGCCGTTCTGGTGGCCGGGTTTCTGGTCTACGCGGGTGGCCTGGTCGCCCTGGCCTTGGTCGCGGCTCGCGGCGCCGGGCCCGCGGGTTTCGTCCTGCCGCTGGCCTGTTGTGGGAGCGGGATGGCGTGCCTGCTGGCTCCGCTGGTCACCGAAGCGCTCCGGCGAACCCCGCCGGGGATGACCGCTGCGCTCGCCGGGTGCCTGAGCACGTCCCGCCAGATCGGGGCGGCTCTCGGCGGGGTGGTCGTCGGCGCCGTGCTGGCCAGCCTGCTCGTCGCGGGGATGCGCGGGCACGCGGAGACCTCCGCCGCGGGTCTGTCGCCGGGGGACCGTGCGGCGTTCCTCACCGAGGTGCACCGATCCGCGGGAGCCGTCCCACAGCCGGGTACCGGGCCCTTCCAGGCCCGGCTGCACGAGGTGTTCGCCCTCGGCTACGCGGACGCGGCCCGGACCGTGCTGGTACTGCTGGCGGTGCTGCTCGTGCTCGGCGCGGTGTGCTGCGTGGTGGTGCTGCGCCGGGCGCGAGCGGTTCCCGTCCCCGTCAACGCGCCGGCTCGTGCTCCGTCGTGAGCTCGGCGGCGGCGCACCGGGCGCGTTCGGCCGTCTGCCGGGCCAAGGTGGCGGACAGGCCGGTGTACCGGCTCGGGTCCAGCAGTCCCTTGACCTCGCCGGGAGTGAGGTGAGGTGCGATCCGGGGATCCTGCGCGAGGAGGTCGGCGAACCGGCCCTCGCCGGCCGACGCGCGTTCGGCCGCCTCGCCGACGAGGCCGTGCGCCCGCTGGCGGCCGACTTTTTCCCCGAGCGCCAGCATCACCGCCTCCGAATTGATCAGTCCGTCGGTCAGCGCGAGGTTCACCCGCATCCTGGACTCGTCGACCTCCAGACCGCTCACCAGCGCGACCAGGTAGGCCAGCAGGTCGCCGCCGAGCACGGACGCGTCGGCGACGACGCCGTCCAGCAGCGCCGACTGCGCGCCGTCGGCCTCGTGGTCCTGCACCATCGCTTCGAGCGCCGGCGCGGCGAGCGCCCGGAGCCGGGCCGACAGCGTGAGGACGTGGTCGCACAGCTGGGGATTCCGCTTGTGCGGCATGGTGGAACTGCCGATGCTTCCCGGCGGCGCGCCCTCCCGCACCTCACCGAACTCCGGCTTCATCAGCGTCCGGACCTCCCGCGCCATCGCGGCCCCGGTGGCGGCGAGCAGGCCCAGCACGCAGACGTACTCGGTGAACGGGTCGGCGATCGTGCGGGCGGGCAGGGCCATGGAGCCCAGGCCCAGCCGCCGCCCGACCAGTCCCTGGAGTTCGGGCCCACGGGCACCGTACGACGCGAAAGTCCCGGCCGCGCCGCCCACCATCGCCACGAGGAGGTCGTCCTCCAGCCGCCGGAGCCGGGTCCCGTGGCGCGCGAGCTGGTCGAGCCAGATCGCGACCTTGAACCCCAGGGTCACCGGCACGGCGTGCTGCCCGTGGGTGCGTCCCGCCACGACCACCTCGGCTCCCCGGTCGGCCAGGTCGGCGGCGACCGACAGCAACCCGGCGAGCGACCGCAGGAGGATCCGGTGCACGTCCCGCGTCACGAGCACGTCACCGGTCTGCATGATGTTCTGCGACGTGGCTCCCCAGTGGACCCACCCGCCGTCCGGCTCTCCCACGACTTCCGCCAGCTCGGCGATCAACGGCATCAACGGGTGGCTCATCTCGGCCATCCGCCGCTCGATGCGCGGCACGTCGAGCCGCCGGAGATCGGCGGAGGCGGAGATCGCCCTGGCGGCGCTGTCGGGGATCATCCCCAGCTCGGCCTGGGCGAGTGCCAGCGCGGCCTCGACGTCGAGCCAGCGCTGCCACCGGTTCGGCGTGGCGACGAGGGCGCGGACTCCCGGGTCAGGCACCCGGGAACCGGTGAAGTGCTGTCTGCCTGACATCGGCACTCTCCCGTTCAGGACGCCGTCCGGGCGCCGCGCCGCCGCGCCTGCTCCCGGGGATCGGGCACGGGCGCGGCGCTGAGCAACGCGCGGGTGTAGGGGTCGGAGGGGTACGACGTGACCTGTTCGACGTCTCCCTGTTCGACGATCCGGCCTCGGTACATGACCGCCACCCGGTGCGACACGTGCCGCACCACGTCGATGTCGTGGGTGATGAACAGGTAGCTCAAGCCGAACTGCTGCTGCAGATCCAGCAGCAGGTTGAGGATCTGCGCCTGCACCGACAGGTCGAGCGCGCTCGTGGGCTCGTCGCACACGACCAGTTCCGGCTCCGGTACGAGCGCGCGGGCGATCGCGATCCGCTGTCGCTGGCCGCCCGAGAACTGCGTCGGATACCGGTGCGCCGCGTCCGGGGTCAGGCCCACGCGGCGTAGCGTGTCCGCGACCTTGGCGAGGATCTCGGCCCTGGTCAGCCGCTCGCCGAAACGCAGGGGCTCGGCGAGCGTCTGCCCCACCGTGCGCGCCGGATTGAGCGAGTTGTACGGATCCTGGAACACGACCTGGAGGCGGCGGGCGAGCGGGCGACGGCGCTTCCCGCTGAGCCTGGTGATGTCCTCCCCGTCGAGCAGGATGCGGCCCTCCGCCACCGGTACCCGGCCGAGGATGGCGTTGCCCAGCGTGGACTTGCCGGAACCGGACTCGCCGACGAGCCCGAGCGTCTCGCCGCGGCCGATCCGGAGCGAGACCCCGTCCACGGCCGGCACGGTCCGCCCGTGCCGGCCGGGCACGGCGAACCGCACCCGGAGGTCGGCGACGTCGAGCAGCGGAGCGGAGCATGTGTTCACGCCGTCCTCCCGACCGCGTCGACCGGTGTGGCCTGTCCTCGTGCCACGTCCTCGTGGTGCAGGCAGCGTGTCCGGTGCTCTGGTTCGACCTGGAGCAACGGGATCGGCGCGAGGGTGCACTCCTCGGTCGCGAGCGCGCACCGGTCGGCGAAGTGGCAGCCAGCCGGCCAGTCACCCGGATCGGGCACCGAACCGGGAATACCGGGCAGGTGAGTCCGCGGGGTGCCGCGGCGCGGCATCGACCCCAGCAGCCCGGTGGTGTACGGATGACGTGGCCGGTCGAACAGTTCGGTGACCTCGCCCGTTTCCACGATCTGGCCGGCGTACATGACGTAGGCGCGTGAGCAGAGGTCTGCGACGACGCCCCAGTCGTGGCTGATCAGCAGGATCGCCAGTCCGGTGTCGCGCTGCAGCCCCCGCAGCAGGTCGAGGATCTCCGCCTGCACCGTGACGTCCAGCGCGGTGGTGGGTTCGTCGGCGATGAGCAGCTTCGGATTCCCCGACAGGGCCATGGCGATCGACACGCGCTGTGCCATCCCGCCGGACAGCTCGTGCACGTACCGGCGCGCGACCTGCTCTGGCTCGGGCAGGTTGACCTTCTCCAGCAGTTCGACGCTGCGGGCCCGCACCGCCTTGCGGCTGCCGGGCCGGTGGCGTCGCACGAGCTCGTCGAGCTGGTGGCCCACGGTGAACACCGGGTCGAGGCTCGCCAGCGGTTCCTGGGAGATCAGCGCGATCTCCGCGCCACGGAGCCTGCGCAGCCCGGTCTGGCTCATCGTGGTGAGGTCCTCGTCGCCGAACCGGATCCGGCCCCGGGTGACCGCCGCGCCGGCCGGGAGCAGCCCGAGCACCGCCCTGCCGGTCATCGACTTCCCACACCCGGACTCGCCGACGAGCCCCACCGTCTCGCCGCGTCCCACCTGGAGGCTGAGGTCCTCGAGCAGTGCGACCTCACGCCCGGGTTCGTTCAGCGCCACCGTCACGTTCCGCATGGACAGCAGGGCGGCCGGTTCCGGCTCGGCACTGTCCGGTGTGGACTCTGCCGGCCGGGTGCGCGCCTTCGGGCGCGGCTGTGGCGGGGCGTCCCGCTGCACGGTCGCGTCGCGGACGGTGTCGCCCAGCAGCCCGAACGCGAGCACTGTCAACGCGATCACGAGCCCGGACGGGACCAGCAGCCACGGCTGCTGGTCGATTGCGTGAGAGGCGTCGGCGACGCCGTTGCCCCAGCTGGGTGTCGGCTGCTGTACGCCGAGGCCCAGGTAGCCGAGCCCGGTCTCGGCGAGCACGGCCGAGCCGGCGAACAGCGCGGTCTGCACGATGATGGGTCCCGCCACGCGGGGTAGCACGTGCCGCGTAACGATGTAGGCCGTCGGCAGACCGGCCACGTAGGCCGCGGAGATGTACAGCTCCTGGCGGACGACGAGGGTGGCTCCGCGGACCACGCGGGCGAGCGCCGGGGAGCCTAGGAACCCGAACGCGATCATCGCCAAAGTCTCGTTGCTGCCGACGACCGCGACCACGACGAGCAGCGTGACCACGACGGGGATGGCGAGCAGCAGGTCGACCAGCCAGGAGACGATCCGGTCGGTCCAGCCACCCGCGAACCCGGCGGCCAGACCGGCGGACACCCCGACGACGAGTGCGGTCAGCACCGCTTCCCCGACGCCGGTGAGTGTCACGCGTCCGCCGTACATCAGGCGGCTGAGCACGTCCCGCCCCAGGCTGTCGGTGCCGAACGGGTGGAGCGCGCTCGGCCCGGACCTGGTGTGGAACAGGTCCGTCGCCGTCGGGTCGTAGGGCGCGAGCAGGGGCGCCGCGACGGCCGCGACCACGACCAGGACGAGGAAGCCGAGGCACACCAGGCCGAGTGGCCGTCGCGCGACGGCCCGCGGGATCCTGGCCCGCTGCACAGGTGCTGTCGCGGCTTGGGGGATCACGGTCATCGGACACGCACCTTCGGGTTGAGCCAGCTGTAGGCGAGGTCGACGAGGAGGTTGACCGCCACGACGATCAACGTGAACACCACCACGACGCCCTGGATCATCGGCAGGTCGTGCTGGGTGGTCGAGTCGACGGCGAGGCCGCCGAGGCCCGGCATGGCGAACACCGTCTCCACCAGCACGGTGCCGCTGAGCAGGTGGACGAACACGATGCCGACGACGGTCACGACGGGGATGGCCGCGTTGCGCAGCGCGTGCCGGAAGACGATCGACCGCTCGGAGACCCCGTGGGCGCGCAGCGCCCGCACGAACTCCCGCGACAACACCTCGAGCATCCCGTCCCTGGTCTGCTTGGCGATGACCGCGATGCCGTGCACGGCCAGCGCGGTGACCGGGAGCACCAGGCTCAGCGCCCACTGCCCCGGGGACGCGTCGAGCGCGACGTACCCGGTGGCCGGGAACGCCCGCAACCCGACCGCGAACACCGTCACCAGTGCCAGCCCGAGCCAGAAGCTCGGCAGGGAGTGGCCGGCCAGCGACAACACGTCCACGGTCCGGCCGAGCGCGCCGCCGCGCACCGCGCTGAACACCCCGAGCCCGATGCCGAGCGCCGCGGCGACGAGGGTCGTGACCAGGATGAGGGAGACGGTCACGCTCAGCCTGCTCGCGATCTCCGACGCCACGCTCAGCCCGCTGATGGGGGAGACACCCAGATCGCCTCGCAGCGCCTGGGTGAGCCAGTGCCAGTACTGGGTCAGCAGCGGTTCGTCGAGGCCGAGCTGGTGGCGCAGCTGGGCATAGGCCTCCGGGGTGTAGTTGATGCCGAGGATGGCGCGTGCGGTGTCGCCGGGAGTCAGTGCCTGCAACAGGAACGTCAGCAGCGAAACCCCGATCACCAGCGGGACGGAGATCAGCAGCCGCCGCAGTATCAGTCGCCTCATGCGTGTCTCCTCCCGCTCAGCTCTTCGGGAACCACTCGACCGGATTGGCCTTGGGCTCCTTCGCGGTCGCCTCTACGCCGCCCACCATGGGCCGGGAGTAGTACAGGTTGGGGGTGAACACGACCGGCACCAGCCAGGCGAGCTCGACGAGCCTGCGCACCACTTGCTGGTCCAGCCGCGCCCGGTTCGCGTCGTCGGCCACCGACGCCTGCTCGTAGAGGGACTGCAACTGGTCGTCACTGCTCTTCTGCGGGTTGTACACCGAGGCGTTGGGCAGGAACAGCAGCTGACCCATCGCGTAGATCGGCAGAGCCCCGGCGAGCACCCCGTAGGCCGGGTACTTCCCGCTCGTCAGGTCCTGGGTGTACTTCTGGAAGTCCGGTTGCGTGGTCAGCTGGACCTGGACACCGACCTGCTTGAGGTCGTCGGCCATCGCCTGGATGACGAGGTCGGTGCCGCGGGTCGTCCTGGTCAGCACCGGCAGGGTGAACCCGTTGGGGTAGCCCGCTTCCGCGAGCAGCTGCCGTGCTTTCGCCGGGTCGTGGCCGTAGAAGTCCTGCGGGTTGTACCCGTCTTCACCGGGGAGCTGGATCTGTTCGGTCGGTGTGCCGTAGTCGCCGAACAACGCCTTGGTGATCTTCTGCCGGTCGACGGCGTAGTTGAGCGCCTGGCGGACCCGGACGTCCCCGAGTGCGGGCACCAGTTGGCCGGCGCGGTCGGTCAGGTTGAGCCCGATGAAGCTCAACGGGGTCTGGGCGATCTGCAGGCCGGCGGACTTCGCCGCGTCGGCGGTGGTGTAGTCGGCGCGCAGCACGTCGACCTGACCGGTCTTGATCGCCGCCAGCGCGGTGTTCGCGTTGGTCAGCACCTTCACCACGACCCGGTCGTAGTGCACGGCGTTCTTGTTCCAATACTGCGGGTTGGGCACGTACGTGTAGTGGTCCTTCGACACGGTTGTCGCCGGGTCCAGGACGTAGGGTCCCGCGCCGGCCGACTGGGTGGCCAGTGTGTCGGGCTGTGCCAGCGCGGGGCCGCTCGCGACGTTCCCCGCCAGGAAATCCTGGGTGAACAAAACGGGCAGGATCGGGTTCGGCTGCGACAGCGACACCCGCACGGTGAGGGGATCGGGTGCCTCGATGGAGGCGACGGCGGCCAGCAGCGAGGCCGAACTCGAGGTCTTCTTGAAGTGCTCGATGTTGGTCTTGACCACGTCCGCCGTGAGCGGGGAGCCGTCGCTGAACCGCACGTCGGGCCGGAGCTTCAGCTCGAACAGCTTGTTGCCCGTGCCCACGTAGTTCCAGGAGGTCGCCAGCCGGGGCTGGAGCGAACCGTCGGGCGCCCGGTAGATGAGCGGGTCGTAGGCCAGGTTGGCGTACAGGGAGGCGTCCGTGCTGAGCTTGGCCGGGTCCATGCTTTCCGGCGGGACGGGGAAGCCGATGTTCAGCACGCGATCCGCGCTACCACTGCCCGTGCCGCCGCCGCACGCGGCCGTCAGGGACACCACGGCCAGCCCCACCGCGAACGCCGCGGCGGCCTTCCGCCAGCGGGGTTTTCCGGGATGAGGACGCCGCCGAACCAATGAGGCACCGTTGCCTTTCATGTGTCCAGACCTCTCTAGAAGGGAACAGCGGCACTGCTTCGCGTCAGTGCCGCGGGACGGATGTGGCCGGGTCGAGTTCTTGCCGCCGTTGTTGCCTCAGCACGAACCGCTGGATCTTCCCGCTCGGTGTCTTCGGCAGCTCGTCGACGAAATGAACCCGGCGTGGGTACCTCGTCCGGTACCGCCACCACGGCGCTTTCCACCGCCTTGCAACCGGCCGTGATGATCACGTCGTCGTCGCGGGCGGTGAAGTGGAAGTCCCCCCGGTCGTCCACGTGACCGGCTTCGCCGCTGAAGTACCAGCGGCCGTCCGCGCTGAACTTCCCGGGATCCACCCCGCCGTCGTAGCCGCCGAACCACGCCAGGGGGCCGGCAGGCAGGTCGACCGCGATTCGGCCGGTCTCACCCGGAGGTACCGGTTCGTCGCGGTCGCTCGCGAGCACCCGCACCGTCCAGCCCGGCATCGGTCGGCCCATCGTGCCCGGCTTGAGCGGTGCGGCGAGCCGGGGATCGTGGTGGTTGTTGATGACCCTCCCGGTCTCGGTCTGGCCGTAGTGATCGTGCACGCGCACCCCGAGCGCTGGCGCGGCCCACTCGTTCGGTGTGCCCGTCGTGCCCGAGGTGCGGATGTGCCCGAGCGGGCCGTCCGGGCCCACGACGCGAGGGGAAACCCGGGTTCGTTCCCCTCCACCAGTTCGGCGAAGCCGAGCGGCCCGGACGATTTCCCCACCACGATGACGCGCCACGACACGTCCGCGGGCAGGACGGCGCCCGGCTCCGGCGTGGCCACCCGGTCTCCTGGCCGCACCCCCAGCGCCGCCAGTGCCCGGGCGAACCTCTCGGACCTGTCGGCGCCGTGCTCGGCCAGCAACTGCCCTCCCCGGGCTGCCGGGTCGAGGTCACTGGGACGCATCGCGGTCACCGTCCCTTGGTGTCGGCTGCGTGGCCGCCGAATCGGGAACGGCCACTTCCCACGTGCGGGAGAAGATGGTGGCCCTGTCCACCGCCACCTCCCCGGACAAGGTCACCGTGGTCGCGGTCATCCGCAGCTCCCCGCGCGCGAGGATCTTCTCGCCGCTGCACAGGTGAGCCCTGGCGTACGAGCTGGCAACGGTGAGCGCGGCGCCCGGCTCCGCGCGTTTCACCGAGGCGGACGCGTCGTGGCGAAGCTCCAGCAGGTGTTTCCCATCGGGAGTCCGCGCGACCAGTTCCTGACCGAGCGCCACCTTCACTCCACTGTGGACGATGTCACGGCTGACCGTCCAGCTCGGGTGGATCGGTGTCGACGGCGGACCGGCATCGGGAGCGGGTCGCGGCAGCGGTACGACATCTGCGGAGCCCAGTGTAGCGGCGGGCAGGGTCAACGCCACCTTCACCAGGTGCATCGGGGTGTTCCCGTTCACCGCCGATACGGGCCACAAGCGAGGGAAATCCCCGTTGCTCAGGGCGATTCTGAGCCGCCTTCCGCGACGCACGCGGTAACAGGTCGGGGTGAACGGCACCTCCGTCACCGGTCCGGTGGCGACGGCGAGTCCCACGGTGATCAGCCGGGACCGGCCGTCCGCATCGACTTCGCTCAGCCGCGCCACCATGGGACGGCTCGGGGACCCGGGCAGTGTGCCGACCGAGAGCCGGGCACGGCCGGCGATCAGCACGTCCCGCTCCAGCGGTTCGCTGGTGCAGCACAGGCTTCGCATGTCGTCCTCGTGCTGGTCCAGAGGAAGGACGGAATCCTCGGCCGGCAGCGCCCAGAGACTGCTCACCGTCCCCACCGTGGGGTCCGGTGACCACACCGAGATCACCTCGCCCTTCTCCGGGACGGGTCGTGGCCGCAGGACGGTGTCGGCACCGGTGGCGAGCCGGACTTGTCCGCCGGGGGGCGGCCAGGAATCGAAGCCGCGCCACCCCGGTTCCGCGCCTTGGACGTAGAGCGTGACGGGAGGCTCGTGGAACAGGCCGGTGTCCCTCTCCCGCAGCCAGTGCTCCCACCAGCGCAGGCTCAGTGCCCGGAAGTCGACCGGTGCCAGCTGCGACATATCGGGCATCGTGTGGGTCCACGGACCGACCAGGAGCTTCTTGGGCGCGTCGATCTCCTCGAACGCGCGAATCGTGCCGTCGCAGAAGATGTCCTGCCAGCCGCCGATGCAGTAGGTGGGTGTGGTGATTGCCCGGGCGTCCACCACCCGGGTGCGCCAGGCCGGATCTCCCGGTGTTCGCCGCGCGAGGTCGAGCAGCCAGGGTTCCGCGTTGCGCAACCGGTCCGACCAGCGCTTTTGTTCCGCGGCGGTGCCGTACTGGCGAAGCGGGGGGAGCAGCTGGTTCAAGAACGTCTGCATGCCCCACCGGGCCACGGGGAAGAGTCCGCCGCGAGTACCGCCCGGATGCGCGAAGTCCCGTTCCGGATCGAGCATGCCCATCACGGGGAGGATCGCCTTGAGGTGCCCGGGCCCGCGGCTCGCGGTGCGCAGCGCCAGCACCGCGCCGTAGGAGTGCCCCCACATCCCCACGTTCCCGTTGCACCACGGTTGCCGGGCGGCCCACTCGACGGCGGCCACCCCGTCGTCGGCTTCCCCCGGATCGAACGGGGGGCGCTGCGACCCGTCCGACGAACCGACACCACGGAAATCGACCAGGACGCAGGCGTACCCGCGCTCCGCGTACCACCTGGAGGTCGGGAAATCGCGGATGCCCCACGTCGCGTCCTTGCGGTAGGGCAGGACCGTCACCAGAGCCGGCACGAGCCCGGCGGCGACGGGGAGGAACAGGTCCGCGGACAGCGTGGTGCCCGGGGTCCCCGAGGGGATGCGCACGTCTTGGACCACCTCCACGGCGAAGTGGGGGCCGTGGTCGTCGACCGATGGCGCGGAGGTGGCGAGAGGCTCGTAAACCGACAACAGGACCCTCCACAGTGGTCGAAGGCAGGACTGCCGAAGGACACGCGACGCTTCGGTGGACTGTTCCGATCGAAGGACTTCGATTAACTTGCCCGAAACGCTACGTCCACCTGCGGGGGCCGTCAAGGCTCAGTTCCGTCTCACGACGGATACGCGACGCGACTGCTGTCATCAACGTGGCGGACAGTCGCTGTTCGGTAGATACTGAATGCAAATTGCATCTCGCGGGACAGAAATAGGCTCCGGCACGTACCGCCGAGAGCCTTGGCGGTCGGCGCGGGCGTCGAACAGGCTGTACGCGTGGACGGGGCCGGTCCAGAAAAGCCGGTAGCAGGGAAGGCGCTGATTCCCTTTTCCGTCCAATCAGGACATCCCGCAGAGCGGTTGAAGGGTTCTTTGAGGTCGTCCCGCCACCGAGGGCGACCGGAAGAACGTGGTCGTACTGGAGGCCGAAGGTCGCACCGCATTGTGCACAACGGCCCCCGGTCGCCCTCGTAGACCGCCCGTCGATGCTCGCGGGGAATCGGACCGGCGGGTGTTCCCGGTGAAGGGCCACCCCTGCTCCGGTTCTCAAAAGCGTGCCATCGAGCTTGAATAGAAGGCCGCGTTGGGGTCGTGACCCAATTGCCCGCTCGCGCTGGTGGCCCGCGGTTTCGCGGAAGGAGGCGTGAGCGGCGGCTGGATCATCCTGATCAGCGATATGACGGCCAGTACCGCGAACCCGAAGGTGCCGAGATCTAATTCGTTGGCCGGTGACTGGCCGAGTCCGGACAATCCCCGACCTGTCAAGCCGAGAAGTGGACGCGCACGGCGGTCCCCTTGGGACTCATCGTGCCGGCGCTCGGGTCCTGGTTGTCGACCTTCGCCGCGGGGTCGGGGGAACTGGTGGGGTCGCGCTCCAGCTTGAGGGCGGTCAGGCCGAGCGTCGCCGTGGCGGTGGCCTCCGTCATCCCCTCCAGGTCGGGCACCAGCTCCGTGCCGATCGCGGCGCTCAGCAGGTCCTGGCGTGCCTGGTCCGAGGAATTGGCCGAGAAATAAAAGGAAACAGCCGAGCCCACGCTCGCCGTGAGACCGCCGACCAACGTGCTTCTCAGTGCGGTGTCATCGACGGCGAAAGCGAACGCTGCGAACAGAACGAGGCCGAGCACGAGGCTGACCGCGATCCAGCTGCGCACCACGCTGCCACCCGCGTCCGACCGGGGTGCCTTGGCCCGGGCCAGGATCACGATCAGTCCGGCCAGCAGCACGGCAACCGCGATGATCAGCGCGACGAGCAGCGTCTGGCTCCACGGCAAGGTGGCCGCCGCGCTCGGAACCGGCGCCGGCACGGGAACCGCTGGCATGTGCCCCCTCCATGCTCGACGCACGAGAGCCGCCGCGGGAATCGCCCCCGAGTGTCCACCTCGCCCGGCCTGATCGGAAGTCGCTGGTTCGCTCAGCGGACCCCGAGGTTGCGGGTGACCTCGGCGGCGGCCCGCACGAGGAGGTCGGGCAGCTGCTTGGGGACCGTGCGGCTGATCACCAGCGCGCTGATCGAGGCGATGCCCTGCTGGCGGGGAAGCACGACGGGTGCCGCGACGCAGCAGATCCCGGGCACGGCCTCCTGGTGGTCGACGGCGATCGTCGCCTCGTGGCGCAGTCCATCACGGATGCGCCGCCATTCGGCTTGCGAGTACCCGTCCGGCGGGTCCGCGCCGGGCTGCGCCGCCAGGAGTACGCGGCCGGCCGCGGTCCGGCTGGCCAGATCGCTGTCGGCCCGCATCTGCGGGAGCTCACCGAGAGCGCCGCGCGTCGCCGCCACGATCCGCACCCGGTCGCCGTGCAGCACGGTCACCGCCACCGCCGTGGCCGACAGCGACGCCAGTGTCCGCACCGGCCCGACCGCCGCTTCCCGCAGCTGCGGGTGCGGCTGCCAGGCTTGGCCGAGCCGTGCGAGGACCTTGCCGACGAAGTACCGCTGCCCGTGACGCTGCACCGCGCCGATTCCCACGAGTTGTTCGAGCAGCCGGTAGGCGGTGGCCTTCGGCAGCCCGCCCGCACGCGCGACCTCGCTCAACCCGGCGCCGCCGCGCTCGGCCGCCAGCACGTCCAGTACCTGGAACGCCCCTTCGAGTACGCCACGCCCCGGGGTTCTCTCCGCGCTGTCGCCCATTCCGCCACCCCAACCGTGTCCTCGCAGGTCGAGATGGAACTCGCGGGCCTTCGAACCGGCGTTACCGGATTCCCGCGCGGTCAGCCGTTCGGCAGAGCGGCATCACCTGAACGGGGCAAAGCGCCTGAACCACCCTATTCGGTGCCGGTCTTTCCGATCTGCATGTGCAGATGGTTGCGGTGCGCCTCACGCCCGTTGGGCCGGCCTGGTGACGACGTCGGGTGGTCCGGGTTCATCACGAAGCTGTGCTCGCCGATCGACGAGCCACCGGGATCGTCGGGACCGTCCGACCTGTCCTGCCACTCGCTGGTGATGAACGCGTAGACGTCACGGAAAAAACCGGCCGCGAACTGGTCGGCTGCCGGGTCGTCCAGCCGGTACTGGACATTTTCGCCGGTACCGGCCGGCCAGTCGCCACCCGGGGTGAAGGTGGTGTCGGCGGTGCCCCAGTCGTCCCGCACGGTGAGGCCGAACTCTCCGGCGTCGGCGGTGCTGCCGCGCACGCCGGCGAAGTCGACCGCCCGGCCCTGGCCGTGGCAGTCGACGCGCGGATTGCCCTCCGCGTCGGTGCCGCCGCCGCTGATGCCCAGGTGGTAGAGCTCGGTCACGCCGTAGTTGTCGCTCAGCCACTGGCACAAGCGGATCAGGGCGAGCGCGTTGCGCGGGTCGAGCCGGTCGGGCGCGGAACCCCCGCTCGGCGTGCCCGAGGTCAAGGTGCCGCTGGGGAGGTAGCGGATCACCACTCCGGCCACGTTGCCGTTCGACTTCTGCGCGAGCACCGGATCCCAGCCGTCGAGGCTGACCTGGTCAGCCGTCGCCGCGCCCTCGAGCAGGATCACGCCGTCGGTCTGCAGCTGGAGGACCTCCTCGAAAGCCTCGTCCTTGCTCAGGCTGCGCGCCGCTCCGCTCATCACGTCCTCCTCGGACTTCCGGGCAAACCGCTCCGAGCCATCAGTGCTAGCTGTATGAGGCGTTGACGTTGGTGACGCCGGTGTGGAGCCGGGAGGCTGGCGGCTGGTTTCCGGCGGCGGTGTGTGGTCGATGGTAGTTGT
>NZ_FORP01000012.1 GCF_900114035.1 Amycolatopsis sacchari
CTGCCTCAAACGCTACCTAGCCCGCGAAATCTACAACACCCTCCACCACCCCACCACCAGCACAAACATCCCTTGACAACCATAGGAGCATCCCGGTGAGCCAACCGCTAAGGCAGCTGGGGATCGGGGTCGGGGGAGGGCCGGGCGGTGGGCCTTTGCTCGCTTCGCATCGCCGGGTGTCTGTGGGTGCCGGGTGTCGCTATCGCTTCGGCCGCACCGAGAACGTCATGCCGAAGTTGTCCAGTGTGGACGGTAGGGGGGTGGCGGGGCCCAGTTGCTGTCCTGAGGTGAGCAGGTAGTCCCGCGTTTCCAGCATCTTCGCCAGGAAGACGCTCGTCACCATCAGCACCAGGTTCCGTGCGGGGCATTCGCCGGGGCCTGCGCTGAACGGGACCAGTGCCGGGTTCTCCTGCGCCCGCCCGTCGAGCCAGATGTCGGGGGCGAAGCTGTGTGCGTAGGGCAGGTTCTGGTCGTCCCGGTGGAAGAACGGGGCGAAGATCAGCAGGCCCGTGCCCTCCGGGAGGCCTTCGACCTCCTTCGTCGTGTCGCGGAGGATCGCTGGGGTTGTCGGCCACAGGCGGACCGTCTCCAGGACGCTCGCGCGCAGGTACGGGAGGTCTGGCGCGGACGGGACCTCCTCGAGCGCCAGCTGCCGGGCGTGCGGGTGCGTCGCCAGCATGCCGAGCGTGCGGAAGGTGACCATGCCCGCCGCGTCGAACGCGAACAGCCAGTGGCCGACCTGGTCGACTGCGTCTTCCTCCGTTGTCCCGGCCGCTTCGGCCAGGCTCCCGGCCTCGGCACGCGCGAGGTGGGCACGCACGCGTGCCAGTGTCCGCTCGCGCAGGCCCTTGTGCCTCGGCGAGAGGTAGGACCAGTTCGCCGACGACCGCAGCCGCCCCAGGAGTTCCGTCGTGGTGTCGTCGTCCCGTGCCGCGTCACCGAGGACGATGCGGCGCACCGCGCGCCACCAGACGCCCGCGAACTGGTTCCAGTCCAGCACCCCGGACGTGGGCAGCGCCGCGACCTCCTCCTGCACCTTCCGCAGCACGACCGGCGTGAGGTGGTGCAGCGGCTGCGGCGTCTCCAGCGCGCGCTCGGTGAACTCCCGCCGCCGGGCCCGCTCCGGTCCCTCCGAGATCAGCACGCCGTGCGGCTGGAACTTCTCCAGCGCCCGCCGCTTCTCCAGGTTCGCCGGGCTGAACGGCTCCGGCGACTCGGCCAGCACGTGCCCCACCTCGTCGGCGGACAGCACCAGCGCGAACGACCGCCCCGGCACCGCCAGCCGCACCAGCGGGGCCGCGTACTTCGCCCGCAGGTCCTGCAGGATCTGCACGGCCGAGGTGTCGGCCTGCGCCTTCTCCAGCAGCCCCATCACCTTCGGCCGCCGTTTGATGACCCCGCCGGCGAGCACCGGGCCGAGCACCCCGGTCGCCACTTTCAGGGTGTCGAGCCGGGAAGCGGTCGGTACCGTCACGTGCGTCCTCCTCTGACGACCAGGTCCGCGATCCGCCCCGAAGCCTGCTTCGCCTCGGGGAAGCTCGCGATCATCCAGGCGTGGAACATGTCCTCGTACTCCCAGTACTCCACCGGGACACCGTGTTCCTCCGCCTTCGCGCGGAACCGCCGCGCGTCCGACAGCAGCACGTCACGGGTACCGACGAACACGCTCAGCGAACCCAGCCCCGTCACGTCCCCGTTCAAGGGGCTGACCAGCGGGTCACTCGGATCCAGCCCGCCCGCGTACAGCCGTCCAGCCTCCAGCAGGCCGTTGATCGCCAGGTACGGGTCGTGCCGGTCGTACTCCTGCTGCGCCGGGTCGCTCATCGTGATGTCGAGCCACGGCGAAAGCAGCACGACCTCCTTCGGCTGCGGGCTGCCCTCGTCCCGCAGCGACTGCGCCAGCACCAGCGCGAGCCCGCCGCCCGCCGAGTCGCCCATGAGGATCTGGTCGTCGCCGGGCAGGCCGCTCAGCTTCTCCTTGTACACCGCCTTGACCATCGAGATCGTGTCGTCGTAGCGGTGGTCGGGCGCGAGCGGGTAGAGCGGTGCGGTCGCCGTGCAGCCCGTCGCGGTGACGAGTCGCGTGAGGAACGACCAGTGGTCCTTCTGGATCTGGTGCACGTACGCACCACCGTGGAAGTACAGCACGTGCCGCGAGGAGTAGCCCCGCCGCGGCCGCAGCGTGTAGACCGGGCGGTCGTGGATCTCCTGCTTCGTCACCAGGACCTGCTCCTGGACCGAGGCGGGCGGCTCCGCGTCCGCGGGCCGCTGCCTCGGCTCCAGGCTCTTGTGCAGCTTCGCGATGTCGGCAAACGTTTGCTTCCGCCGCGTCAGCCGCATCGCCGCGATCATCGCTCTGGCGTGCAAGCTCGGTTTCACAGCGGGTCGGGTACCCGAGCCCGCCGTCCGTCACACGTGGTCGCGCGGGAAGGTGTACCGCCAGTTCCGCGAGAACGCCCGGTGCGGGCCCTCGTACCCGTCCAGGCTCGCGTGCAGCACGAACTCCTCCGGCGTGCACGTGAGCAGGATCTTCGTGTCCGTCCTGGCCTCCCAGTCACCCCGCCGGAAGGTCATCGACCAGTCCGTCTGACCCGCCGGCGACGCGAAGTCGTCCGCCACCGACGTGTAGCGCTCGTACGCACGACGTGACACCTCCAGGTCGATGTCGTCGAACCGCTTGGTGCCCGAGTCCTTGAGGATCTCCAGCGTCTGCTCGTAGTTCACCAGGTCACGCGACACCTGCCACTTCTGCCTGCCGGGCCGGACCTGCGTCGTCGGCAGGGGCGGGGCGCCCTCCGGCTCGCCGAACACGTGCGCGCCCACCTCGTCGGCCTCGTTCGTCGGCCGGACCGGCAGGGTCAGGTTGCTCGACCCCGTGAACACCGTCAGCGTCGCGGCCTCCGGCGGCGGCCACGCGAGCGGCCAGTACGAAGTGGACAGTGACAGCCGGATGCGGTGGCCCTTGGGGAACCGTTGCGCCATCCCGTTCAAGGTCAGCTCGACGTGATAGCGCTTTCCGGGTTCCAGCGGCTGCGGGTCGTCGTGCCCGTCGCGGTGGGTCAGGTTGAGCAACCCGTACGTCACCCGCGTCGCGCGCCCGTCCGGCGCCACGTCGGACAGCCGCGCGGCCACCATCGCCACCGGCTTGTCCGCGCAGACGTCGAGGTGCACGACGGGTGCGCCGAGGATCTCACACGGTTCGGTCAGCTCGTCGGTGTCGAACACCAGCGAACCGCCGTCCTCCTCCCGCTGGTCGTAGGGCAGGTCCGGCGGGGCGTTGTAGGACGCCCACTTCCCGGCGAACTGGCCCACCGACAGCGGCGACTCGACGCTCAGCCCGCGTTCGGGGATCTCCTCGCCCGGCCGGGCGATCCGGTGCGGCGCCAGGCAGTACTTCTCCGGCTTGATGTGCGGTGACGGCCAGTGCGGCTCCCCGACCCAGCGGCCCGGCCGGTCCTCGTACGCGGTCGACGGCGGCACGCTGTCCTGCATCCAGGCCAGCAGCATCGGGCCGTCCAGCACGCCGTTGTCCGCGTCCTTGAGCCAGTGGTCCCACCAGCGCACGACCTCCTGCAGGTAGCCGATGGCCGGCCCGGGCTCGCCGAGGTGCGGGTACCGGTGCGACCACGGCCCGATCAGGCCCTTGCGCGGCACGTCGAGGTTCGCCAGCAGCCGGGTGACGGCGTTGGAGTAGCCGTCCGCCCAGCCGCTGGAGGCGAGCACGGGCACCTGGACGTCGGAGTAGTTCTCGCACACCGAGGCGTGCCGCCAGTAGTCGTCACGCCGCTGGTGCCGCAGCCATTCGTCGACCCACGGGCCGACCGCCTCGATCCGCTCGGCCCACATGTCGCGCCAGCGGTCCCCGACCAGCGCGGGGTCCGGCGGGAGCGTGCTGTAGGCGAACATCGTGCCGGCCTCGGCGAGGTTGTCCGACAGCATGCAGCCGCCCATGTAGTGGAAGTCGTCGTTGTACCGGTCGTCGGTGAACGACGAGATCACGATCGCCCGCAGGCTCGGCGGTTTGCGCGCGGCGACCTGGAGCGAGTTGAACCCGCCCCAGGAAATGCCCATCATGCCGGTCTTCCCGTCGCACCACGGCTGGTTCGCGATCCACTCCAGCACGTCCTCGGCGTCGCGCTGCTCCTGCTCCAGGTACTCGTCGACCAGCACGCCCTCGGACTCACCCGTGCCGCGGATGTCGACGCGCACGCACGCGTAGCCGTGCCCGGCGAGGTAGGGGTGGTGGATGGAGTCGCGCCCGGCGGTCAGATCCCTTTTGCGGTAAGGGATGTACTCCAGGATGCCGGGCACCGGCTGGTCGTCGGAGCAGACCGGCCGCCAGATCCGCGCGGCGAGGCGGGTGCCGTCCGAAACCGGTATCCAGACGTGCTCGGACTCGGCGATCTCGTACGGCAGTGAGCTGACCGCCCGCAAGTCTCAGACCTCCTCGAACTCGAAGTGCAGCGCGTCGACCGTCCGCTGGTACTTCTCCTTCAGTTCCGCCTCGCTGTCCGCGCCGACGTAGACGAACGCCAGCTCGTAGCTGTAGCTGTCCTGTGCGTCCATATCGGACAGTCGCTGACCCTCCCGCGGCACGAGGTCCACGACCACGCCGGGGATGTCACGCTGGATCCGCTCGATCTCCTCCCGCGTGGGCAGGCGGCGCACGATGCCGTCTTCGAACCGGCGGTGGTACCACTTGGCGCCGATCTTGTACTTCCCCTGCCCCCGCGGCATTTCCGGCAGGTTGCCCAGGCCCAGCTGCACCATGCAGTGGTGGTTGGGCACGCCGTCGACGAACTCGAACATCTCCGCGTGCGACTGCGAGTGCCGGGCGTTGACCTCCAGCACGTTCACCTCGCCGGTGTCGGGGCAGGCGAAGAACTCGATGGAGAAGGTGGAGTTGTTCATGCCGAGCTGCTCGATCACCTTCTTCGACACGTCGAGCATCTTGTCCACCACCTCCTCGGGCAGCTGCGAGGGGTACTGGTGGCGCAGGAAGCAGGGCGTGCCGGGGTAGTTTATCGAGTCGAGCGCCCCGTTGAGCACGACTTCGCCGTCGTGCACGTACCCCTCCGTCGCGGCCTGTTCGCCGACGAGCGATTCCTCGGCGAGGCACGCGAGCGCACCGGCGTCCGCGACCTCCGATGGCAGGTGCAGTTCCGGTGCGTGGTCGAGCACGTACTGGAACGGTTTGCCGACCCGGTCGATGCCCTCGCGGATCTTTTCCACGGCGTCGGCGAACTCCTGCTCGTCGTCGGCCTTGAAGGCCAGTTCGGAGGAGAACGACTTCACCGGCTTCAGCCACATCGGGAAGTCCAGGTCGGCGGGCGGTTTCTCGTCGCCGTCGAGGTCCACGAGCGCGAACTTCGGCAGGTTGTCGATCACCTTGGCCTGTTCGAGGCGGCTCCAGTACTTGTGCTCGGCGCGGATCACGCCTTCGAGGTCCGGGTGCGGCACGCCGTAGCGCTTGCTGAGGATGGGCACGATCGACGTGACGGGGAAGTCCCAGTAGCCGACGATCGCGTCGATGTCGCCGTCGAACTCGTCGAGCCGCTGGATGGCCTTGTCGATCAGTTCGGCGATGCGGATCTCCCCCTCCTGGATCTCCGACAACGTGAGCACCGGGTGGAACCGGTAGTTTTCGGCTCCCGGCACCCGCCGCAGCGTTCTCAGGTTGGGGTCGTCCAGGCCCACCACGAAAATGTTCTTGGTCTCCACTCGCTCCTCCTCCGTATCTCGGCCATTCGGGTCCCCGAGCGCGGAGAGGGATAAACCCTCCCCCCATTCGGTACTGTGCGTGCTGTGGCCGACCTCAGCGAGTACCGGAGGAAACGGAATCCCAGGCGGACTCCGGAACCGGTGCCTGCCGAAGAAGCTTTGCCACGCGGGAACGACGACACGTTCGTGATCCAGGAACACCACGCCCGGCGCCTGCACTGGGACGTGCGTTTCGAGCGTGAGGGCGTGCTGGTGTCGTTCGCCGTGCCGAAGGGGCTGCCGCCGCTGCCGGACACCCCGCGGCTCGCCGTGCACACCGAGGACCACCCGTTGGAGTACGCGACTTTCGAGGGCACGATCCCCGCCGGGGAGTACGGCGGCGGCGTGATGAAGATCTGGGACCGCGGGCACTACGAGACGCTGCACTGGGGAGACCACAAGGTCGAGGTGGTGTTGCACGGTTCGCGGGTGCGCGGCAAGTACGTGTTCGTGAACCGGCATTCGGCGGAGGAACAGCGGGACTGGATCGTCCGGCGCGTGGATCCGCCGCAGCGCAAGGACTTCGCCGCGTTACCCGTGTTCGTGCAGCCGATGCTGCCGCGCAAGGGCGGCCTGCCCCCGGATGACGACGGCTGGGCGTACGAGTTCCTCTGGGAGGGGGAGCGGGCGCAGGTCCGGGTGGAGGGCGGCCGGATCGAGGTGCGGCACGCCGACGGCCACGAGATCACCGACCTGTACCCGGAGTTGAAGGGGCTCGGCGAGGAACTGGGAGCCACCGAGGTGCTGCTGGACGGCGAACTGATCGCCATGGACGATGGCCGCCCCAGCCCCGACGCGCTGCGCCGCCGCACCGAGGCCCCGGACGCCCGCAGCGCGAAACGCCTGGTCAGCAGTGCCCCGGTGCTGTACCTGCCGTTCGACGTGCTGCACCTGGACGGGCGGTCGCAACTGGACCAGCCGTACTCGCGGCGGCGCCAGCGGCTGCGCAAGCTCCACCTGGAGGGCGAGAGCTGGCGCGTGCCGCAGCACTACGTCGGCGGCGGAGCAGACGTCCTGGCGGCGGCGCTGGACAACGGCCTCACCGGGGTGACCGCCAAGCGGCTGGATTCGGAGTACGAGCCAGGCAAGCGCAGCGCGAACTGGCGGGTGGTCAAACGCCGGAGGTGAGGCCGCGGTTGGCGGTGGGGCCGCGGCGCCGGGCGGGCCGCCCGCGGCGGCCGGGCCGCCGCGGAGTCCGGGCCGCAGCGTTCGCGCTGGGCTACGGCTGCTGGGCAGGGCGGGGTCTCGACGGCGCTGGGGGTGGGGCATGCCGCTGCGGAGGCCGGGTCTCGCCCGCACGGCTCGCGGTGGCCTGCCGCCGCCGGGCGGCGCGCGCGGAGGCGAGGCATGCCGCCGCGCGCGGGCCGGGTTCGGTCGCAGCGCTCGCCCTGGGCTACGCCGCTCCGGAGGCCAGGTCTGGCCCGTGCGGCTCGCCACGGGCTACCGCCGCTGGGCAGGGCGGGGGTCTCAGAGGCGCCCTGGTGAGGCCTGGCTCGCTGAGGCCGGGTCTCAGCCGCAGCCGTCCACGCTGGGCTACCACTGCCACAGAGGCCGGGGTTTCGGAGGCGCGGAGGCGAGGCATACCGCCGCGCAGGCGGGGGCGACGCCCGCCCTGGGCTACAGCCGGGCGAGCCGGAGGCGCCGAGACGAGGCGCGCCGCCCCGCGGCCCCCGCCCTGGGCTACCGCCCCCGGGCGGGCGAGGGCCTCGGAGGCGCCGAAGTCAGGCGCGCCGTCCCGGAGCCACCCCACCCGCCCTGAGCCCCCCGCCCCCCACCAAGACCCCACCCCACCGGCCCACCGGCCACCGAACCCACCCCACCCCACCGGCCGCCGAACCCACCCCCGCCCCGCGAACCCCCACCCCAGCCGCCCCGCCAGGTTTTCTCCCCTCCCGGCCTGGGCATTCCCCGGCCATGCAGCTGCCCCCGCCCCTGTCACTGTGGGTCGACACCGCCCCGTCGCCCGACCGGGCCACCCGGCCCCTGCCCACCGAGGTCGACGTGGTCGTCATCGGGGCCGGGATCGCCGGCCTGACCACGGCGTACGCGCTGCTCAACGCGGGCCGCTCGGTGCTCGTCGCCGAGGCGGGGCAGGTCGCGGGCGGCGTCTCCGGGCACACGACCGCCAAGGTCTCCGCCCAGCACGGCCTCAAGTACGCCACGCTCAAGTCCCGCAAGGGGACCGACGGCGCGCGCCAGTACGCCCGCAGCCAGTCCGACGCCATCGACTGGATCGAGCGCACCTCGGCGGAGCTGGGCATCGACTGCGACTTCGAGCGGCGGGACAGCTACGTCTACTCCACCCGGGACAAGCAGGTCGGCAAGCTCAAGGAGGAGGCCGACGCCGCACAGGAGGCCGGCCTGCCCGCGACCTTCGTGACGGACGTGGACCTGCCCGTCGACGTCGTGGGCGCCGTGCGCGTCACCGAGCAGGCGCAGTTCCACCCGCGCAAATGGCTGCTCGGCCTGGCCGCGGCGATCGAGGGCCTCGGCGGCACCATCCTGGAGCAGGCCCGGGTGCAGCGCGTCGACGAGCGCCCCGTGCCGACCGTCCACGTGCGCGGCGGCCAGGTGCGCGCCGCCGACGTCGTGATCGCCACGCACTACCCGATCCTCGACCGCGGGTTGTACTTCGCCCGCCTCGAACCGACGCGTGACCTCGTGGTGACGGGTGAGGGTGACCCGCCGCCCGGCATGTACCTGGACGCCGACACGCACCACTCCGTGCGTGGCTACGACGGCCTGCTGATCGTCGGCGGCGAGCACTACCGCACCGGCGAGCACGTGGACGTCGAGGCGCGGTACGAGACGCTCGCGGACGTGGCCACGCGCTTCGGCGTCCGCCGCGTGACGCACCGCTGGTCCGCGCACGATATGTCCACATTGGACTCCGTCCCGTACGTCGGTCGCTACCACCCGGGCACGCGCCACCTGTGGGTCGCGACGGGCTTCGGGCAGTGGGGGATGACCGGCGGCACGGCCGCGGGTCTGTTGCTGGACAAGGAGATCCGCGGCGAGGGTAGCGAGTACGCCGGCCTGTACGACCCCTACCGCTTCGACCTGCGGTCGTCGGTGAAGCTGGCGGAGAACAACGGCCAGGTGACCAAGCACCTCGTGACCGACCACCTGCGTGCCGTCACGTCGGGCGGGCTGCCGAGCGTCGGCGAGGGCAAGGTGACCCGGCGGGGCACCCAGTTCGTCGCCTCCTACCGCGACGAGGACGGCACCGTCCGCAGCGTCAACGCCCGGTGCACGCACCTGGGCTGCCTGGTGGCCTTCAACAACGCCGAAAGGACCTGGGACTGCCCATGTCACGGATCGCGGTTCGGCACGGACGGCTCGGTGGTCCAGGGCCCGGCGACGCGGGCGCTGCCGCCTGTGGCGGACTGACCCTCGGGGTCGAGGAGGAGTTCCTGCTCCTCGACCCCGCCACGGGCGCCACCGTGCCGCGTGCCGCCCGCGTGCTCGAAGGACATCCGCCGCTACCGGACGGCGCGAGCCTGCAACCCGAACTCCGTGCCACGCAAGTGGAATCCGCGACGGGGATCTGCACGACGGGACACGAACTCCGGGCGCAGCTCCGCCGCGGAAGGCGCTTTCTCCGCGAGGCCGCGAGCCTGCACGGCACCGCCGTCGCCGCCACCGGCACGTCCGTCCTTTCCGGACCCGCGGTGCTGGGCGCGAACGACGGCCGGTTCGCGCGCATCGACGAGCTGTACCGGGGGATGGTCGCCGACTACGAGGCGTGCGGCTGCCACGTGCACGTCGGGATGCCGGACCGGGAGACGGGTGTCGCGGTGCTCAACCACCTGCGCCCCTGGCTGCCCGCGCTGCTGGCGCTGTCGGCGAACTCGCCGTTCGACCACGGCCGCGACACCGGCTACGGCAGCTGGCGCATGGTGCAGCAGTCGCGCTTCCCGGGCTCGGGCGTGCCGCCCTACTTCGCCGACCTCGCCGCTTACGACGACGAAGTGGCGCGGCTGGTGGACTGCGGTGCACTGGTGGACGAGGCGATGTCGTTCTGGCTCGTCCGGTTGCCGAGCAGGCTGCCCACCATCGAGTTCCGCGTCGCGGACACCGCGCTGACCGTCGACGAGGCGGTCTTGCAGGCGCTGTTGTCCCGCGCGCTGGTGAGACGCGCGCTGGCCGACCTGGCGCAGGGGCTGGCCGCGCCCCGGCTGTCCGGACAGGTCGCCGCCGCGGCGGTGTGGACCGCGGCACGGGACGGCCTCGACGGCAGCGCCGTGCACCCGGCACTCGCCCAGCAGGTGCCCGTGGAGCGCGTCGTCGCGGCGTTGCTGGAGCACGTGCGGCCCGCGCTGGAGGACACCGGCGACCTGGAGTTCGTGCGCGAAGGGGTGCGGCGCCTGCTGCGGGACGGCACCGGCGCACGCCGGCAGCGCCACGCACTCGCCGCGGGGTTGCCCGCGTTGCTCACAATGCTGACGGGTGAGGCGTAGCAGCAGGAAAACGCGGGTATTCACCCGTTATGACGACTGCTGTTGCCGTGCTGCCCGAGGCCAGGGGCCCCTTGTCGGAAGCGGTGCTGGACTCGCTGCGCCGGGACGAGCGTGGCGACTTCCCGGAACTGCCCGTGACCGGCGACGCCGACCCGTTCGGCGAGGACCTGCAGCTGGCGCTGCACGTGTGCTACGAGCTGCACTACCAGGGCCTGCCAGGCGTGGACCCGGAGTGGGAGTGGGACCCGGAGCTGCTGCGGCTGCGCGGCGCGATGGAGCGCGTGTTCCTCGCCGGGCTGCGGGCGCACACCGCGGGCGGCGAGGACGTGCGCGGTGAACTCGACGAGCTGCTCGTCGAACCCATCGACGGCACCGGCATCAGCCACTTCCTCGCCGAGCAGGGCGAGTGGTGGCACATGCGGGAGTACCTGACCCTCCGCTCGATCTACCACCTCAAGGAGGCCGACCCGCACGCGTGGGTCATCCCGCGGCTGCGCGGCCGGGCGAAGGCCGCGCTGGTCGCCGTGGAGTTCGACGAGTTCGGCGGGGGCCGGGCGGAGCGCCTGCACTCCCGGCTGTACGCGGACCTGATGGACGCCGCCGGGCTGGACTCGGGCTACCTGCACTACCTGGACCAGGCGCCGGGCTGCATGCTGGCGGTCGTCAACCTGATGTCGTTGTTCGGGCTGCACCGGCGGCTGCGCGGCGCGCTGGTGGGCCACTTCGCGGCGGCCGAGATCACGACGGCGCCGAGCGCGATGCGCATGGAGAAGGCGCTGAACCGGCTGGCCGCGCCGGACGCGTGCAAGCTGTTCTTCACGGAGCACATCGAGGCCGACGCCGTGCACGAACAGGTCATGCGGCACGACGTGATCGGCGGCCTCCTCGCGGACGAACCGGAGCTCGCGGCGGACGTCGTGTTCGGCATCCAGGCCACGAACCTGGTCGAGGCCCGGTTCGCCACGCACGTCCTGTCGGCGTGGCACTCGGGCCGGTCGTCACTGCGGTCCTGAACGAAAGGAGGGGCCTCGCCGCAGTGGCGAGGCCCCGGACGGTCAACCGCGGACTTTCTTGCGGTGGCTGGTGTCGCAGAAGGGAAAGCGCTTGCTGCGGCGGCAGGCGCACACCGCCACGACGAACCGGTCCGAGGTCACCGTGGACCCGTCGGGCAGCCGCAGCTCCACCGGTCCCTCCACGAGCACCGGCCCGCCCTGTTCGATCGTGACGCGGCGTGGTTCAGCGTTCGATGCGGTCGGCACGGATCACCACCAGCTCTTCGGTCCGCTCGCCCGGTTCGATGAGGCCCGAGCTTTCCAGGTAGTCGATGCGGCTGCGCATCACGGGGCCGAACGGCTCCAGCGCACGCGCCACGACCGAGGACTTCAACCCCTTGTCCCGCAAGGATTCCAAGGTCATCGACACCCCGCACAGTGCGGAGTGGACGACGAGGAGGGTCCCGTTCGGCGCGAGCAGGTCCGCCGCCCGGTCACACAGCTCGTCGAGGCACCGGCGGCCGTCGAACCCCGCGTCCCAGGCCAGTGCCGCCCCGCGCGCGGGATCCGGCGACGCGCAGGGCACGTACGGCGGGTTCGCGGTGATGAGGTCGAACTGGCCCTCCACGGAGGACACCGAGCCGTGCCGCACCCGGACCGGCAGCCCGCGCATGCGCGCGTTGAACCGGGCGCTCAGCACGGCGGGCAGGTAGCGGTCCACCGCGGTCACCTGCCGGGCGCCGTGCCGCGCCGCGGCGATCGCCGCCACCCCGGACCCGGTGCACAGATCCAAAGCCCGGGCCGGCCGGCCCAGCCGGGCGTCCCGCAACGCGCTCAACAGCAACCGGGTGTCCGCCTGCGGGCGGTAGACACCGGGCAGTCTCAGCAACCACACCCGGCTGTGGTACCTCCGCCGGAGCGGGTCAAACATGGGGCCGCTTGTTCAGCAGCCGGATCACCGCGCGTTCCAGCACCTGCCGGTCCTCGTCGCCGTGGATGCCACGGTCACCCAGCCGGCGCAGGGCCGATTCCACGGTGAGGCCCTCCTCGTAGGCCTTCACCACCCGTGGATCCACATAGGATTTCCTCGCCACGGCAGGGGTGTTGCCGAGGTTCTCGGCGACCTCCCGCATGACCGCGGCCTGCGTGCGCTTGAGGCCACGCTGGGACTTCACCGGCCCCGCCGCCGCGAACGCCGCCGCCGCGAGCACGGTCGCGTGCCACGTGCGCAGGTCCTTCCCGGTGAACTCGTCCCCGGCCAGCTCCTTGAACCGCTCGTTGATGGCCTCGGCGTGCACCTCGTGCCAGCCGAGCCGGTCGCGGTAGACCAGCAGCCGGTCCGAACCGGACTTCACCCGCAGCAGCCCCCTGATGACCTTCGCCAGCTCGGGGTCGGTGATGCTGTGGTTGCGTTCGATGCTGCCCTTGGCGTTGTAGCAGAAGGTGATCTCGTCGCCGCGCACGCTGACGTCTTCCTTGAGCAGCGTGGCCGCACCCCGCGTGCCGTTCGCCTCGGCGTACTCCTCGCTGCCGGTGCGGAACACGCCCCGGTCGAGCATGCGCAGCGCGGCGGCGAGCACGCGGGTCCTGGTGTACCCGCGCTCGTCGAGGTCGGCCGCCACCCGCTCACGCCACTTCGGCAGGCACCTGGCCAGGCGCAGCACGCGGTCGTGCTTCTGCTCGTCGCGCTCCCGCCGCCACTGCTCGTGGTAGAGGTACTGCTTGCGGCCCGCGTCGTCGATGCCGACCGCCTGGATGTGCCCGTTGGGCCGCGGTGAGATCCACACCTTGCGCCAGGCAGGCGGGATCACCAGGTCCTGCACGCGCTGCAGCGTCTCCTCGTCCCGCAGCGGCTCGCCCTCGGGCGTGAAGTAGCGAAAGCCCTTGCCGCTGCGGCGCCGCCGGATGCCGGGCTTCGCGAGATCACTCCTGGCCAGGCGCATCCTGACCTCCGACCGCTCTCATCCGGCCTCGGTCAGTGCGCTCGTCACGGCACCGAGATCGCGGTAGGTGCGGTCGGGCAGGCCGCCGAGGTGGCCGAGGGTGCCGTCGTCGGCGCCCTGCGCGGCGGCCTGCCGCAGCAGCTCGGCCCTGTCGCACGGGAAGTCCACATCGGACAGCAGCGTGCGGAGCCGGTCCTCCTCGGGCAACGTCATGCCCCGGAAGTACCCGGTGGCCGGGCGGGCAAACCGGGCTCAGTCCGCGATCCAGTTGCCGTGGAACCCTTCGGGCACGCGGGCGGGCAGGTGCACGGTCGCCACCGGTTCGCGCAGGTCCGTCGCGTCGAGGACGACGACGTCGCTGGCGTCGCGCGCCCGGTCGTACACGTAGGTGATCAACCAGTTCGGCGGCGCGAACACCGCTTCGCCGGGCTTGCGGCCCGGCCCGAACTCGTGCGCGGTGGCGCCGCCGCCGTGCAGGTCGTAACGCACGAGCGCGTCGTCCGCCGTGACGTGGCCGTAGCGGACGTCGAGCCCGGCGAGCCGGTCGTCGATGCGAGGGAACTCGCACGGCCGGTCGTCGAGCTGCTCCTCGCGGACGGTGCCCGTGCGCAGGTCCACGGTCCACCGCCACAGCGTCGCGGGCCCGTCCTCGTGCCCCGGCCACCACAGGTGCGCGTACCGCACGACGTGCAGCACGATCGCGTCTCCGGCCTCGTGGGCGTTGAGGGTGTGGAAGACGTAGCACGGCTCGACCGGGAACCAGCGCACCTCGCCGTGCGGGTCCTGCCGCGACAGCACACCGATGCGTGCCCCATAGCTTTCGCTCCACTCGTACGGCATGCCCTGCCCCGGGCTGAACACCACGGGCAGGTCGAGGAACACGACGTGCCTGCTGGTGAGGGTGAAGTCGTGCATCATCGTCGCGCCCGGCACGTCGATGGGACGGGACAGCTGGAGCTCGCCGTGGGCGTCGGCCCGGTGGTAGGTCACGTACGGCTCGCGCACGTCGTAACCGAAGAAGTGCAGTTCGCCGGTTTCCGGGCAGATCTTGGGGTGCGCCGTCATCGCGGTGGTGAGCTTGCCCGAGAAGTCGTAGGGGCCCACCGTGTCGAGTTCGTGCGTGATCTCGTACGGCAGCGAGGACTCGACGAGCGCGAGGGTCTTCCCCGCGTGGTTCACGACGTGGGTGTTGGCGAGAGACGCCGTGCGGTCGACCGTGCCGTCCTCCCGGTAGAGGCGCACCGATGGGTCCTCGAAGCTGCGGGTGCGGACCCAGCGGTTGCGGTACCACGCCGCACGCCCCTGCTCGAACCGGACGCCGTGGATCATCCCGTCGCCGACGAACCAGTGCGCGGACTCGTCGCGCGGGTTCGGGCCGTTGCGCAGGTACCAGCCGGTCAGCTCCGGCGGGATCGAGCCGGTGACGGGCAGGTCGAACTCGGTCAGCTCGTCGGTGACGGGCGCGTAGTTGCCCTTGAGGTGGAAGGTCGTCCGGGTCATGACAGCTCCTTCAGCGCGCGGGCGCGCACGATCGCGGGGTAGCGGATGGTGAACACGGCCGGCACCGCGAACCCGATGACCTCCACCACGATCACGCCCACCGTGCCGTGCACGAGCGACAACGCGACGGCGTGGAAGGTGAACCCGCTTGCCCACACCGCGGTGATCACGGCGTTGGTGCGGCGGAAGAGCGGGTTGTCCCACATCTCGGGCCCGATCATCGTGCGGGCGATGCCGAGCGTGAACGGCTTGCCGACGGCGAGCGAGCCCCAGGCGGTGAGGGCGAGCCAGATCGACGGCAGCGCCACGATCTCGTGGCGCAGCGGGGAGTCCGGAGCGGCGAAGGCGAACACCGTCAGGAGTGTGAAGAACAACGCGCCGCTGAGTTCGATGACCAGCGCGTCCCAGGGCGTGCGGCGACGGCGTTGCCAGACGACGAGCACCGCCGACACCAGGAGGCCCGCCAGAGCGCTGTAGCGCCAGTCGACCTCCTTGGCCAGGACCGCGTACGCCAGCCAGGGGGCGAAACTCCGCAGAAAGTGCATCGACCACTCCTCAACATTCCAAGATTGACAGGTCGAAGTTAGAAGGTGAGACTTCGACCTGTCAAGAGTGGAAGGTAGGATCTGCCCATGAGTCTCCGACACGCCGTGCTGGGTCTGCTGGCGGAGGGTCCGGCCAGCGGCTGGGACCTGATGCAGAAGTTCGACCTCGCGCTGACCGACGTCTGGCCCGCCACGCAGAGCCAGGTCTACGGCGAGCTGAACAAGCTCGCCGCCGCCGGGCTGCTGGAGGTCGTCGCCGAAGGGCCGCGCGGGCGCAAGGAGTACGCGATCACCGGCGAGGGGCGGGCGGAGCTGCGGCGGTGGCTGATGGAGACCCCGCCGCGGAACCGCCGGAACGAGGTGCTGCTGCGGGTCTTCTTCCTCAACGCGGTCGAAACGGGCCAGGCGAGGGAGTTCCTGGCGCGCTGGACGGAGACGGCGGCCGAGGAGCACGAACGCCTGCGCAAGCTCGACGACCAGGTGGACTGGGGCGACGACGCGTTGTCCGTGTACGGCAGGCTCGCGCTGGAGTGGGGCCTGCGGTTCACGCAGATGCACCGGGAGTGGGCCGAATGGGCGCTGGAGCGGCTGCCGGAGAAATAAGCGCGGCCGGGTTGTGGTTGCGCTCACCATGAGCCTGGTGAAGGTGGAACGTGGTGCGAAGCGGGTGCGGGTGGTCTTCGGTGGCAAGGTCGTCGCCGACACACTGCGGCCGCTGCTGGTGTGGGAGGTGCCGTACTACCCGGCGTACTACCTGCCGAAGGAGGACTTCGCCGAGGGCGTGCTCGTCCCCGGCGACGGCAAGGCGCTGACGGTCCGCGTGGGCGAGCGCGAGGCCGTGGATGCCGGCGTGGAGTACGAGGACGAACCCGAGGTGCGCGGCCACGTGCGCCTCGACTTCGAGGCGATGGACAGCTGGTTCGAGGAGGACGAGGAGATCTTCGTCCACCCCCGTGACCCGTACAAGCGCGTGGACATCCTGGGCAGTTCCCGGCACGTGAGGGTCGAGATCGACGGCGTCACGGTCGCCGACTCGCACAGCCCCCGCCTGCTGTTCGAGACCGGCCTGCCGACGCGGTACTACCTGCCGAAGACCGACGTGCGCCTGGACCTCCTGGAGCCGAGCGACACGATCACGCGCTGCCCGTACAAGGGCTCGGCGGAGTACTACTCGGTGCGCGTCGGGGACAAGCTGCACCAGGACGTCGTCTGGTACTACCGCACGCCGCTGCCGGAGAGCCAGAAGGTCCAGGGCCTGGTCTGTTTCTACAACGAGAAGGTCGACATCTACGTCGACGGTGTGAAGGAGGAACGGCCGAAGACCCCGTTCTCGGCCGACTAGGCTTTCCCCATGCAGGATCGCCTCTACTTCCGGCAGTTGCTGTCGGGCCGCGACTTCGCCGTCGGGGACCCGGTCGCCACGCAGATGGTCAACTTCGCCTACCTGATCGGCGACCGGGAGACGCGGGAGGCCGTGGTCGTGGACCCGGCCTACGCCGTGGGTGACCTGCTCGACGTCCTCGCCGCCGACGACATGCGGCTCACCGGCGTCCTCGCCACGCACCACCACCCCGACCACGTCGGCGGCAGCATGATGGGCTTCACCCTCGCCGGGCTCGCCGAGCTGCTCGCCCGCGAAGCCGTGCCCGTGCACGTCAACCGCAACGAAACCGAGTGGGTCCAGCGCGTCACCGGCCTGTCCGCGACCGACCTCACCGGCCACGACCACGACGACGTCGTGCACGTCGGCGAGATCCCGATCCGGCTCCTGCACACCCCCGGCCACACCCCGGGCAGCCAGTGCTTCCTGCTCGGCGACCGGCTCGTCGCGGGCGACACGCTGTTCCTGGAAGGCTGTGGCCGCACCGATTTCCCGGGCGGCGACGCCGAAGCGATGTACCACAGCCTCTGCGCGCTGGCCGACCTCCCCGGCGATCCCGTGGTCTTCCCCGGGCACCAGTACTCCGCCGCGCCCTCGGCGCCCCTGTCCTCGGTGCGGGAGAACAACTTCGTCTACCGCCCCAAGAACCTCGACGAGTGGAAGACGATGTTCGGGGGCTGATGAACAGTCAGGGCATGAAGGAGTGGACGTAGGCGAGCGCCGCCTTCATCGACGCCCGCAGGGGTTCGGCGGTGCGCAGCGTCCGGCTGAGGAGCCCGCCGCCCTGCAGCGCCGCGAGCAGTGCCATCGACAGTTCGTCCAGATCGGCCTCGGCGCGCAGCTCGCCCCGTTCCCGCATGGCCTTCAGGCCGTCGTGCAGCAGCGACTGCCAGCGTTCGAACACGTTGCACAGGTCTTCGCGGAGCTGGTCGTCGGCCGGACCGAGCTCGCCCGCCAGTGAGGTCAGCGTGCAGTCCCCGCGGCCGTGGTTGTGCTCCTGGTGCTCGACCGCGGCGTCGGCCCACGCACGCAGGGCCTCGAAGCTGTCCAGCGGGCCCATGACCGGCTCGCCGGGCACGAGCGGCGCCTCGGCCTGGCGGAGGATGACCGCCCTGATCAGGGCCTGCTTGCTGTCGAAGTAGTGGTAGAGCTGCGACCCGCTGATCCCCGCCGCCTTGCGCACGTCCTCGGTGCTGGTGCCCGCCACGCCGCGGTGGGCGATGAGCTCGGCCGCCGCCTCCAGGATGCGTTCCCTGGTCGCCTGGCCTTTGCGGGTCAACGTCACGACGCCAGTCTACCGGACTGGGTTGCGCAACCCAGATTTGGCGAGTACGAATTGGGTTCATCAACCCAGAAAGGATCCCCGCGTGAAACTGGGACTGGGACTGCCCCACTACAGCGACGAAGCCGCCCCGGACCGGATCGTCGCGTTCGCCCAGCGCGCGGAAGCGCTGGGGTACGACTCGGTGTGGGCGCTCGAACGCCTGCTCCGTCCCGTCGAGCCGCGCAACCCGCCGTGGGAAGGCATGCGGCCGCCGCAGTACTACGCCCGCGTATTCGACCCGATCGAGACCGTGACCTACGTCGCGGCCCACACGCGGACCATCCGGCTCGGCACCAGTGTCATCGATCCCGTGAGCTACCAGGGACGCTTCTACCGCATCCCGCCATCAGAGGTCGGGCCGAAGCCGCTGCGGGAAGGCGGTGTGCCGGTCCTCATCGGCGTGCTGCCCCAGGCCGAAGCCTCCGTCGAACGGGCCGGCCGGATGGGGCTCGGCCTGCACCCCATGGCCTTCGACTGGAAGAGCCTCGAACACCAGCTCACCCTCTTCCGCGAGACGACGCCCAGCGGCCGCGAGCCCGGCCCCGTCGTCGTCCGGGTCAACAACCCGGTCACCGAAACCCCGCTCGACGAGGCCGACCGCACGCCGTTGTCCGGCTCGGTGGAGCAGGTGAGGGCGGACCTCCAGCGCGCCGCCGAGCTGGGCATCGACTACGTCATGTGGGACCTCACGGCGGGCTTCGTCCCCTACGACGTCCAGCTCCGCCTCCTCGAACCGCTGATCGAAGCGAAGCCCTGACCGGGAACCGCAGCGGCCCGGGCTAGAGCCAGTCCTCCGCGACCCGGGCCGCGAGCTGCTCCAGCAACGCCGCGGTCTCCGTCATGCACCGCTGGACGTCCGGCTCGATGTCCGTCAGCCCGTACCCGGCCGAAAACCCGTGCTGCCGCAGGGTTTCCCGGTCGAGCGTCACGCGTCCGGCGACCGCGACCACCGGCGTCCCGGCCGCTCGTGCCGCGATGCCGGCCGGGCCCTTGCCGCGCAGCGTCTGCTCGTCGAACGACCCCTCGCCGGTGATCACCAGGTCGGCCCCGGGCAGCTTCTCCGCGAACCCGGTCAGCTCCAGCACCACGTCGATCCCGGAGCGGAACGTCGCGCCGAGGAGCGCCAGCGCCCCGAAGCCCGTGCCGCCCGCCGCTCCCGCGCCGGGCGCGTCCGCGAACTGCGTGCCGACGACCTCGGCGAAGTGCGCGAGCGCCCGGTCCAGCAGCTCGATGTCCTCGGGCGTGGCGCCCTTCTGCGGCCCGTACACCGCGGCCGCGCCGTGTTCGCCGAGCAATGGGTTGTCGACGTCGCTCGCCAGCACGATCTCCGCCTTGCGCAGACCGCTGAGGTCGATCGTCGCCAGGTCCAGCAAAGCCTTGCCGCCCAACGGGAGTTCGCGCCCCTCGGCGTCGAGCAGGCGCGCGCCGAGCCCCTGCACGAGGCCCGCACCGCCGTCGGTGCTCGCGCTGCCGCCCAGCCCGAGCACGACCTTCGTGCACCCGTTGTCGAGCGCGTGCGCGATGACCTCGCCGACGCCGAGCGTGGTGGCCGTCAACGGCGCGAGTTCGGTCATCATGCTCAGCCCGGACACCGCCGCCAGCTCGACGATCGCCGTGTCGTCCTTGCGCGCGTACCCCGTGCGCACCCGCTCGCCCGTCGGCCCGGTCGCCTCGGCCGGCACGAACTCGAACCCCGCCGCGACCGCCGCCGCCACCGTGCCGTCCCCGCCGTCCGCGATCGGGCACTCCAGCGTCTCGACGCCGGGCACCGCCCGCCGCAGCCCCGCCGCGATGGCGTCCGCGACCTCCTCCGCGGGCAGCGTTCCCTTGAACTTGTCCGGCGCGATCACGACTCTGGGCACCGCGGACTCCCTTCCCGCATCTCCGCCACCAGAGACGCGACCACTGCCTTGAGGCTGCCGTTGTGCTCCCGCGCCACCGCGCGCTGCCGCTGGTAGCTCGCCCCGTGCTTGAGGATCGTCTCGATCCCGCGCAGCTCCGCGACGCAGTCCAGCCGCCGGGCCACCGGTTCCAGCCGGTCGAGCAGGTCGGCGACGTCGTCGGTCACCAGCCGTTCGCGCCCGGCCGCGTCGAGGATGACGATCGCGTCCAGCCCGTACCGCGCGGCCCGCCACTTGTTCTCCTGCACGTGCCACGGCGGCAGCCGCGGCAGCTCCTCGCCGCGGTCGAGCCGTTCGCTGAAGTCGTCGACGAGGCACTGCGTGAGCGCGGCGATCGCGCTCACCTCCGCCAGCGTCGGTAGCCCGTCGCACACCCGCATCTCGATCGTGCCGAAGTGCGGGGCGGGCCGGATGTCCCAGCGGATCTCCGAGAGGTGGTCGATCACCCCGGTGGTGAACATGTCGTCCACGTAGTGCTCCAGCTCGGCCCACTCGCGGAACTGGAACGGCAGCCCCGCCGTGGGCAGCTGCTGGAACATCAGCGCGCGGTTCGACGCGTACCCGGTGTCCTCCGCGCCCCAGTACGGCGACGACGCCGACAGCGCCTGCAGGTGCGGCGCGTAGTTCAGCAACGCGTCGAGCACCGGCAGCACCTTGTCGCGGGAGTCGAGCCCGACGTGCACGTGGACGCCGTAGATCAGCATCTGCCGGCCCCACCACTGCGTGCGGTCGATGAGCTTCTGGTACCGCGCCTTGTCGGTGACCTTCTGCTGGTACCACTGGGAGAACGGGTGCGTGCCGGCGCAGAACACCTCGACGCCCAGCGGGTCGATCACCGAGTGCACGGTCTCCAGCGACCCGCTCAGGTCCGCCGCGACCTCGCCGACCGTCTCGCACACCCCGGTGATGATCTCGATGGTGTTGAGCAGCAGCTCCTGCTTGATCTTCGGGTGTTCCCGCTGCCCGTCCGGCCGCACCGCCTCCAGGATGCGCTCGGCGACCGACGAGAGCTCGCCGCTGCGGCGGTCCACGAGGGCGAGCTCCCACTCGGCCCCCACCGTCGAGCGCCGCGACGGTGTGAAGTCGATCCGCATTCAGACCTGCGCGCCGTTGCTCGGATCCGCGCCGTCCGGCGGCCCCTGCTTGACGCGCAACAGCAGCAACGCGATCGCGGTCGCCAGCGCCAGGATGCCGAGCGGGGTGCCGACCGTGGCGTTGATGCCGACGAGGCCGGGCGCGATCAGCAGGAACAGGCCGATCAGGAACAGCAGCAGGACGACGAACGCGCCCTTGCCGGGCCGGGGGAGCGGCGGCGGCTCCGGCGGCACGTAGTGCTCGTCGTCGTCGGCCGGGTCGTCCCCGAGCACGGTGTCCTCCCACGCCGTGCCCCCGGTCCGCCACTGCGGCTGCTCGGGCTCGGCCGGCGGTGCTTTTTCGGCCTTCTCGGCGCGCTCCGCCTTCTCCGGCCGGGGCTCCACGGGTTCGTCGAGGAACTCGCCGACGCCCTCGGCGCGCAGGTCGGCGACGATGGCCGCGAACGTCGCGTCCACGTCCTCCGGGTCGGTGCCGTGCGAGTTCATCGCGATCCCACCTGCTCGTGTGCGAACTCGACGCTGCGCTCGAAGATCAGCGGGGCGTCATGGTCGAGGGTAGCCACGTGGAAGCTGTTCTCCAGCACCACCTCGGTGACGTTTTCGCTGCGCACCCCCGCCAGCACGAGCTCCGCGTTGACGGGCTCGACGACGTGGTCGGCGCGGGAGCGGAACAGCAGCAGCGGCTGCGTCACCTTGTCCAGGTCGGCGCGCACCAGGCGCCACAGCTGCGCGAGGCTCGCGGCGGCGCGCACCGGGGTGCGGGGGTAGGCCAGCTCGGTCACCCCGGGCTTGGCGATGTCGTTCGCGATCGCGGGCACCGACGGCAGCACGCGGCCCAGCAGCGGCAGCAGTTTCGCGTCGCGGCGCAGTGTCGTGACCGACGGGTTGACCAGCACGAGCCCGGCGACCTGCTCGCCGAAGTCCTCGGCGAGGCGCAACGCGAGCGTGCCGCCCATCGACAGGCCGAACACGAACACCGACTCGCACGTCTCGCGCAACGCGAGCAGCTCGGTGCGCAGGCAGCCGTACCAGTCGTGCCACGTGGTGCGGTTGAGCTCCGGCCAGGACGTGCCGTGGCCGGGCAGGCGCGGGCAGCGGACCGTGAAGCCGCGCTCGGCCAGGTACTCGCCCCACGGCCGCATGCTCTGCGGCGTGCTGGTGAAGCCGTGGCACAGCAGCACGCCGGCCTCGACCGACCCGGTGTGCGAGAACGGCTCCGCACCGGCGAGCACGGGCATGATCCGTCCGCCCTTCTCCGCTGACCTGACCCGCACCATCGTCGCACGCGCGAGCCGATCAGCACATGCCCGCCGGACCTGTGAGATGCCGCGCACCTCGCGGAGGCGCCGTTGTGCTCGGCCGGTCACGGTTCGTACCCTGGGGGGAAGCTGGTCGGGCGGGTCGGAAGGGCGAAGCGCGGTGTTGTACCGGTTGCTCAAGTGGGTGCTGCTCGGGCCTGCACTCCGGTTGCTGTGGCCCACGAAGGTCACCGGCACCGAGCACATCCCCGCCACGGGTGGTGCGATCCTCGCCAGTAACCACCTCGCGGTCGCCGACTCGTTCTTCATGCCCCTGCGGGTGCCCCGCCGCGTCACCTTTCCCGCGAAGTCGGAGTACTTCACCGAAAAGGGGGTCAAGGGCCGGCTGAAGAAGTGGTTCTTCACCGGCGTCGGGCAGATCCCGATCGACCGCTCCGGCGGCACCGCGGCCCAGGCGGCGCTCGACACCGCGATCCGGCTCCTGCGTGAGGGCCACCTGCTCGGCATCTACCCGGAGGGCACGCGCTCGCCGGACGGGCGGCTGCACAAGGGCAAGACCGGCGTCGCGCGCATCGCGCTGGAGGCGAAGGTGCCGGTGATCCCGGTCGCGATGATCGGCACCGACGAGGTCAACCCGATCGGCTCGAAGATGTGGCGGCCGCGCCGGCTGGAGATCCGGTTCGGCAAGCCGCTGGACTTCTCCCGTTACGAGGGGCTGCAGGGCGACCGGTTCGTGGAGCGCTCGATCACCGACGAGATCATGTACGCCCTGATGGAGCTGTCCGGCCAGGAGTACGTGGACATCTACGCCGCCCGCGCCAAGGAGCTGATGGCGGCCGAGGCCGCGGGCGTGCGCCCGGCGGTGCCCGCCCAGTCCGCCCGCGAGATCGACCGGGTCCCGGAGTCGAAAGCGTCCTGACTAGAGTTTCCCGGTGCGATTCTTCTACGACACCGAGTTCATCGAAGACGGCGTGACGATCGATCTGGTGTCGATAGGGGTCGTGGACGAGCGGGGCCGGGAGTTCTACGCCGTGTCCACCGATTTCGACCCCGGCAAGGCGGGGCCCTGGGTGCGGGAGCACGTGCTGCCGAAGCTGCCCTCGCCGGCGGATCCGGCGTGGCGCAGCCGGGAGCGGATCCGCACCGACCTGCTGGACTTCTTCGGTAAGCCGCCCGGCGGCATCGAGCTGTGGGCCTGGTACGCGGCGTACGACCACGTCGCGCTGGCGCAGCTGTGGGGCCCGATGCCCGCGCTGCCGCGCCAGCTGCCCCGCTTCACGCGCGACCTGCGCCAGCGCTGGGAGGACGCGGGCAAGCCCAAGCTCCCCTCCCCACCCGCCGACGCACACGACGCACTCGCCGACGCCCGCTTCAACCTGGAGCGGTGGCGGATCATCGAGGCCCAGCGCACCCGCCGCTGAGCCCTGACGCCCACCACGCGCGACGGCTGCGGTGCCCGCGCTCACCGGCGCGCGACAGGCCCCGGCCAGCACCAGGTCTTGGCGGCCTGGCCCGCGGAAGCTCTCCGCACCACGCCGAGGCCCAGCGCACCCGCCGCTGAGCCCCGATGCCCGCCACGCGCGACGGCTGCGGCGCTCTCCGGCCCACCACGCGCGACGGCGCGGCGCTCCTCGGCGCGCCACCTCCCACCGCGCTCACCGGCGCGCGACGGCGCGGCGCTCCTCGGCGCGCCGCGCCCGCCGCGCCCGCGCTCCCCGGCGCTCCTCGGCGCGCCGCGCCCACCGCGCCCGCGCTCACCGGCGCGCGACGGCCCCGGCCAGCTCGTCCAGCAGCTCCGCCGTCGTCGGCCAATCGAGGCACGCGTCCGTGATCGACTGCCCGTAGGTCAGCTCGGACGCCTGCCCCAGCACCAGATCCTGGCGGCCCGCCTCGAGGAAGCTCTCCAGCATCACGCCGACGATCCCGCGCTCGCCGTCGCCGATCCTGGCCGCCAGCTCGCGGACCACGCCCGCCTGCCGGACGTGGTCCTTCCCGCTGTTGCCGTGCGAGGCGTCGACGATCAGCCGCTCGGGCAGGCCGCTCGCCCGCAGCCGCGCGAGGGTGTCCCGCACGGTTTCCGCGTCGTAGTTCGGGCCGCCGCTGTGCCCGCGCAGGATGACGTGGCAGTCCGGGTTACCCGCCGTCGTGACGAGGGCGGCCAGGCCGTCGGCGTTGATCCCGGGGAACACGTGGCTCGCCGCGGCCGCGCGCGTCGCGTCCACGGCGACCTGCACGTCGCCCTCGGTGGAGTTCTTGATCCCCACCGGCATGGACAGCGCGCTGCACAGCTGCCGGTGCACCTGGCTGGCCGCGGTCCGCGCGCCGATCGAACCCCAGCTGACGGTGTCGGCGATGTACTGCGGGGTGATCGGGTCGAGGAACTCGCAGCCCACGGGCAGGCCGAGCGCGGAGATGTCGAGCAGCAGCTTGCGGGCGATCCGCAGCCCCTGGTTGACGGCGTAGCTGCCGTCCAGCCCGGGGTCGTTGATCAGGCCCTTCCAGCCCAGCGTCGTGCGCGGCTTCTCGAAGTACACGCGCATCACGACGTGCAGCTGTTCGCGCAGCGCGTCGGCCTTCTCGGCGAGCCGGATGGCGTAGTCGACGGCCGCTTCCGGGTCGTGCACCGAGCACGGGCCCACGACGACGAGCAGCCGGTCGTCGTCACCGTTGAGGATGTCGACGGTCGCGGCGCGCCCCTGCGCGACGGTCTTGGCGACGGCCGCGTCCATCGGGTGCTCCTGGCGGAGCAGGGCGGGGGAGAGCAGCGGGCTCATGCTCACGGTGCGCTGGTCGTCGAGCGCGACCGGGGTTTCCGCGGGGCCTGCGGCGATCTGCATGGCGGTTTCGGTCCTTTCGCGACCGGCCCGCCGTGTGCTGCCACCGAGCCGGTCTTCGTTCTCCGGCTCGTGGGTGGCTGGTTCAGCGCGCGGCGATCTCGCCGGCTGGCCCACCCAGGGCCGGCCCGCTAAACCAGAAATACCGCTGCACGGACACGACCCTACCAAAGCGGTGCACCGCTTGACCGATCAAGGCCGGGCTTGGCTACGCTGGCGCCCACAAGTGTGATCCAGGACAAACTTTCGAAAGGGCTGGTTCCCATGCGAGTGGGGGTGCTGACCGGTGGCGGCGACTGCCCCGGCCTGAACGCGGTGATCCGGGCGGTCGTCCGCAAGGGGATCGAGGCCAACGGCTGGGAGGTCGTCGGTTTCCGCAGCGGCTGGCGCGGCCCGATGACCGGCGACTCCAGGCCGCTGGGCCTCGACGACGTCGAGGAGATCCTCACCCGCGGCGGCACGATCCTCGGCTCCTCGCGCACCAACCCGTACAAGGAGGAGGGCGGGGTCGACAAGATCAAGGCCACGCTCGCCGACCAGGGGATCGACGCGCTCATCGCGATCGGCGGCGAGGACACCCTGGGTGTCGCGAAGAAGCTGACCGACGACGGCGTGGGCGTCGTGGGCGTGCCCAAGACGATCGACAACGACCTCGCGGCCACCGACTACACCTTCGGCTTCGACACCGCGGTGCACATCGCGACCGAGGCCATCGACCGCCTGCGCACGACGGCGGAGTCGCACTACCGCGCCATCGTCGTCGAGGTCATGGGCAGGCACGCGGGCTGGATCGCGCTGCACTCCGGGCTCGCCGGCGGCGCGAACGTGATCCTGGTGCCGGAGCGGCCGTTCTCGGTCGACCAGGTCGTCGAGTGGGTCGAGCGCCGGTTCGAGCGCATGTACGCCCCGATCATCGTGGTCGCCGAGGGCGCGCTGCCCGAGGGCGGCGAGGAGATCCTGACCAGCGGCGAGAAGGACGCGTTCGGGCACGTCCGGCTCGGCGGCGTCGGGACCTGGCTCGCCGACGAGATCGCCAAGCGCACCGGCAAGGAGTCCCGCGCGGTCGTGCTCGGCCACGTCCAGCGCGGTGGCACGCCGACCGCGTACGACCGCGTGCTGGCGACGCGGTTCGGGCTGCACGCGGTGGACGCGGTGCAGGACGGCGACTTCGGTGTGATGGTCGCGTTGCGCGGCACCGACATCGTGCGCGTGAAGCTGGCCGAGGCGACGGCCGAGCTGAAGACCGTGCCGCAGGAGCGCTACGAAGAGGCCGAGGTCTTCTTCGGCTGAGGCGCCCAGGGCGGCACAGCCCAGTCCCGGCGCGGCACCGGCTCGTCCGTGGCCGGTGCCGCGCCGGGGGCGGAGAACACGACCGCGAGCCTGCTGCCCCATTCCACGTAGCCCGCGAACGCCGCCCGGAACTCGGGGTCGGCGGGCAGGCCCGTCTCGTCCGCGGCGTCCATCAGCAGCGAGACCCACCGCCGCCGCTGCGGTTCGGTGATGCCGCGGCCCTGGTGCCTGCTGATCATGTGCGCGTGCCCGCCGCGCGTTCCGCTGTAGCGCGCGGGCCCGCCGAACACCTCGCCGAGCCAGTCGGCCACGTGCCGCGGGTGGCCGGGGTCCATGTCGCGGAACACGGGTTCGAGCAGGTCGTCCGCGAGCACCTTGGTGTAGAACGTCTCGAAGAGCCGGAAGTCGTCGGCGGCAAGTGGAAACCGGTGATCCTCGCGCACCTCAAGGAGGGCGTGCACCGGTACGGCGAGCTGCGGCGGCGGATGCCGGACGTCAGCGAGAAGGTGCTCACGCAGCAGCTGCGGGAGCTGGCGGCCGACGGACTCGTCGCCCGCACCACGCACGACGAGCGCCCGCCGCGCGTCGAGTACCGCCTCACCGCCGAAGGGCTTTCGCTCGGCCCGGCGTTGCAGGCCCTCTACGAGTGGGGCGAACGCCGTGCCGCCGCCACCGGCGTGGAGTTCGAGCCGGTACCGGAAAACTGACCCGACTTTCGTCGGGAATTCTGGTTCGGACCATTGAGCTAATGGTCTAGTCCACTTAACGTGCTGTTCGTCCCTGCTCGTCCGGCCGGGGAGGATGCATGTTCCGGAACCGCAAACTGTTCGCCGCCGCGGGTGTGCTCGCGGCGGCGCTGATGACCGTCACCTTCACCCCGCCCGCCTCGTCCGCCCCGGTGGGCAAGGTGCTCGGCTACTTCACCGAATGGGGCGTGTACGACCGCAACTACCACGTGAAGAACGTCGAGACGAGCGGCTCGGCGGCAAAACTGACGCACCTCAACTACGCGTTCGGCAACGTGACGAACGGCCAGTGCGCGATCGGCGACACCTACGCCGCCTATGACAAGGCCTACACCGCGGACACCAGCGTCGACGGCGTGGCGGACACGTGGGACAACGGTGCGCTGCGCGGCAACTTCGGCCAGCTCAAGCGCCTCAAGGCGATGCACCCCGGGCTGAAGGTGCTCTACTCCTTCGGCGGCTGGACGTGGTCGAGCGGGTTCGCCCAGGCCGCGCAGAACCCCGCCGCCTTCGCCGAGTCCTGCTACAACCTGCTGAACGACCCGCGCTGGGCGGGCGTCTTCGACGGCATCGACATCGACTGGGAGTACCCGAACGCGTGCGGGCTCTCCTGCGACACCAGCGGACCCGACGCCTTCCGGAACCTGATGGCGGCGCTGCGGGCGAAGTTCGGCGGCAAGCTGGTGACGGCCGCGATCACCGCGGACGGCACGTCGGGCGGCAAGATCGACGCGGCGGACTACGCGGGCGCGGCCCAGTACGTCGACTGGTACAACGTGATGACCTACGACTACTTCGGCGCGTGGGCCGCGAGCGGGCCGACCGCCCCGCACTCGCCGCTGACGTCCTACAACGGCATCCCCACCGCGAACTTCTACTCCGACGCCGCGATCCAGAAGCTCAAGTCGAAGGGTGTGCCGTCGAGCAAACTGTTGCTGGGCATCGGGTTCTACGGCCGCGGCTGGACGGGCGTCACGCAGTCCGCGCCGGGCGGCAGCGCGAGCGGGCCCGCTCCGGGCAAGTACGAGCAGGGCATCGAGGACTACAAGGTGCTCAAGACCCGCTGCCCCTCGACGGGCACGGTCGCCGGCACGGCGTACGCCTTCTGCGGCAACGAATGGTGGAGCTACGACACCCCGGCCACGATCGCGGGCAAGATGACCTACGCCCGCAACCAGGGGCTCGGTGGCGCGTTCTTCTGGGAACTGTCCGGTGACACCGCGAACGGCGAACTCATCACCGCGATGAGCAGCTGAGCGGTGCACCGCGAGCGGGCCGGAAGACCTTCGGGACGTCTTCCGGCCCGCTCACCCTCGGCACTCACGCGGGTGGCGGCTGCTGCCCCTGCTCACCCTGGCCGCGGGCGAAGTCCTTCGCCTTCTGGGCGGCCTGGTCGATCTGGTCGCCGTGCTCGCCCCACTTGCCCTTCGCGGCGTCGGCGGCCTTGTCGATCCCCTGGTCGGCCTTGTCCGGGTGCTGGCCCAGCGCTTCCTTGGCCTTGTCGAACAGATTCACTCGTCCGCTCCCTTCCGTTCGGTTCGGACCCGCAAGCAGTTCCCGCCGTGCGGGGGAGGCGAAACCCCGCGTCCCCCGACCCGGTGACTGTCGGAGTGACTACGGTGTCCGCGTGGAGTTCGTGGGATTCGGGGAGCACGCGGTCGAGTTCTACGACGGCCTGCTCGCCGACAATTCGAAGGCCTACTGGGAGGACCACCTCGCGCTGTACCGCGAGCACGTCCGCGCCCCGATGGAGGCGCTGCTCGCCGAGCTCACCCCCGAGTTCGGCCCCGGCTTCGGCGAGGGCAAGGTCTTCCGCCCGTACCGCGACGTGCGGTTCGCCAAGGACAAAACGCCGTACAAGACGCATTGCGGTGCGGTGGTCGAACAGGGCCGGGGCGGCGGCGCGTACTACGTCGAGCTGTCGTCCGAGGGGCTTCGCGCCGGCGGCGGCTGCTTCCACCTCCAGTCAGACCAGCTGGCGCGCTTCCGCCAGGCCGTGGACACCGAGGTGCACGGCGCGGCGCTCGAACGAATTCTCGCCAAACTCCGCCGGTCCGGCTGGCGGATCGCGGGTGACGTCCTGCGGACACGGCCTCGCGGGTTCGCCGAGGACCACCCGCGGCTCGAACTGCTCAAGCACCGTTCGCTGTACGCCATCCGCAGCTGGGAACCCGACGACACGCTGCACGAACGGGCGTGCCTCGATCGGGTGCGCAAGGCGTGGCGGCAGCTGCGTGACTTCAACGAGTGGGCACGCGACCACGTAGGGGTGAGCGAAAAACCCCGGCGCTGACTCGATCTCGGGATCGGTACAGACGGATCGGCCACAAGGGGCTACGCTGTATGAACGTGACCCGACGCGCGAAGATCGTTTGTACACTAGGCCCCGCCACCGCCACTCCGGAAAGAGTGCGGGCCCTCGTCAACGCCGGGATGGACGTCGCGAGGATGAACTTCAGCCACGGCAGTCACGGTGACCACAAGCAGGTCTACGACATGGTGCGTGAGGCCGCCGCGGCGACGGGCCGCGCGGTGGGCATCATGGCCGACCTGCAGGGCCCGAAGATCCGCCTCGGCACGTTCGCGGGCGGTCCGGTCGAGTGGCGCACCGGGGACGTCGTGCGCATCACCGTGGAGGACGTGGCCGGCACGCACGACCGCGTCTCGACCACCTACAAGGGGCTGGCGAAGGACGCCAAGCCCGGTGACCGGCTGCTCGTCGACGACGGCAACATCGGCCTCGTCGTCAAGTCCGTCGAAGGCCCCGACGTGGTCTGCGAGGTCACCGAGGGCGGCCCCGTCAGCAACAACAAGGGCGTTTCGCTGCCGGGCATGGACGTGTCCGTGCCCGCCATGTCCGAGAAGGACATCGAGGACCTGGAGTTCGCCCTCGAACTGGGCGTCGACTTCGTGGCGCTGTCATTCGTGCGCTCGCCGGCCGACATCGACCAGGTGCACCAGGTGATGGACCGCTCCGGCCGGGGCAGGCTGCCGGTCATCGCGAAGCTGGAGAAGCCCGAGGCGGTCTACAACCTCGAGGCGATCGTGCTCGCGTTCGACGGGGTCATGGTCGCCCGCGGTGACCTGGGCGTCGAGCTGCCGCTGGAGCAGGTGCCGCTGGTGCAGAAGCGTGCGATCCAGATCGCGCGGGAGAACGCCAAGCCGGTCATCGTGGCGACCCAGATGCTCGACTCGATGATCAACAACTCGCGGCCGACCCGCGCGGAGGCGTCCGACGTCGCGAACGCCGTGCTCGACGGCGCCGACGCGGTGATGCTGTCCGGCGAGACCAGTGTCGGGCGCTACCCGATCGAGACCGTGAAGACGATGGGCCGCATCGTCGAGGCCGTCGAGACCGACTCGCCCACCGTCCCGCCGCTGTCGCACGTGCCGCGGACCAAGCGTGGCGTGATCTCCTACGCCGCCCGCGACATCGGCGAGCGGCTCAACGCCAAGGCGCTGGTCGCGTTCACGCAGTCCGGTGACACGGTGCGCCGCCTGGCGCGGCTGCACACGCGGCTGCCGCTGCTGGCGTTCACGCCGGAGGAGAGCGTCCGCAGCCAGCTGTCGATGACGTGGGGCACGGTCACGCAGATCGTGCCGAAGGTCGACTCGACGGACCAGATGATCCAGCAGGTGGACCACGCGATGCTGGAGATGGGCCGGTACCAGCCGGGCGATCTCGTCGTCATCGTGGCCGGTTCCCCGCCCGGGACCGTCGGCACCACGAACCTGATCCGGGTCCACCGCCTGGGCGAGGACGACCACGCTTAGGCCAGCCCCTTCCCCGCCACCGCCCTCAACGGAGGCGCTGCCGCGCCCAGTTACATTCCAGCTATGACCGAACTGGCCAAGGACGCCGCCGCGGGGCTCGACAGCGCCGGGGGGCTGGGCGGGCAGGCCGTGCTCGACCAGCTCATCGACCTGCTCGACCTCGAGAAGATCGAGGAGAACATCTTCCGCGGCGTGAGCCCCGCGCACTCGCCCGTCCGCGTGTTCGGCGGGCAGGTCGCGGGGCAGGCGCTGGTCGCCGCGGGCCGGACGGTGCCGGAGGAGCGGAAGGTCCACTCGCTCCACGCGTACTTCATCCGGCCCGGCGACCCGAGCATCCCGATCGTCTACGAGGTGGACCGCATCCGCGACGGCCGCTCGTTCACCACGCGGCGGGTCGTCGCCGTCCAGCGCGGCAAGGCGATCTTCGCGTTGTCGGCGTCGTTCCAGAAGGCCGAGCCCGGCCTGGAGCACGCCGACGAGATGCCCGACGTGCCCGCGCCCGAGACGCTGCCGACGTACGCCGAGCGGATCGCGCAGCTGCCCGGCACCGAGATGCTGCGCCGGCCGCGTCCCATCGACATCCGGTACGTGAACGACCCGCCGTGGCTGACCCGCGGCAAGGGCACCACCGAGGCCCGCAACCAGGTGTGGATGCGCGCGGACGGCACGCTGCCCGACGAGGACCTGCTGCACGTCTGCGTGCTGACCTACGCCTCGGACATGACGTTGCTGGACTCACCGCTGGCGCGGCACGGCGTGTACTGGGAGCTCGACGACGTCCACGGCGCGAGCCTGGACCACGCGCTGTGGTTCCACCGCCCCTTCCGCGCGGACGAGTGGTTCCTGTACGACACGGCCTCGCCGTCGGCTTCGGGCGCCCGCGGGCTGGCCACCGGCCGCTTCTTCGCCGCGGACGGCACGCTCATCGCGACCGTCGTGCAGGAGGGGCTGCTTCGCGTCCGCTGATCTCGTTCAGCTGACGGAGTGAAGATGCGTCGCCCGATGGCGGCGCGGCCGCGCCCGCCGTCCCGCCATCGACTCCAGCTTGCCCAGCCGGAGCTGCACCGCCAGGTACGCCCGGCAGGGCGTCGGCGTGCGGCGCCGGAACGACAGCCGTGCGGGCCCGGCGCACACCGGGCAGCGGCCGGACTGGTCCGGCTCGTGCGCGGCGAGCACGGACCGTAACGCCTGCACCAGAAGAGGGATCTCCCGACGGGCGAGTGCGATGGCCCTGTCCGCGTCGGACTGCCGCGCCAGCCGCGCCAGTTCGTCCAGCCGCTGGTGCACGGTGGCGGGCAGGGGATCGGTCGGGGTTTCGGTGTCGGGCACGCCGCCTCCTGGGGGAGCCGCCTCGTCCCGGTGTCCTGGATCACCCGAAACGGACGCAGGATGCCACCCTACATCCGCAGAGTGCAAATTGCAGTACACCGATCCGGGGAAAGTAACCCGTTCGGGTAGGGGTCGGGCTCCGGCTCCGGGGAGAATCGGCTGGTTAGATGTAGTACGGCGCTGACGACAAGACCGGGGAATGGCGCGGACTCAAGCGGAGGTGCGACAGGTGAAACGGGGTCAGGGTCCCACCATTCGCCGCCGGCGGCTGGCGAGCGAGTTGCGCCGGTTACGCGAAGCCGCGGATCTGACCATCGACGAGGTGGGCGAAAAGCTGGAATGCTCCGCGTCGAAGGTCAGCCGGATCGAAACCGGCCACGTCGGTGTCACTCCTCGTGACGCCAGGGACATGCTGGAGCTGTACGGCATCACCGGCGACGAGCGCGAGGCGCTCGTGCAGCTGGCGCGTGAAGCCCGCAAGCCCGGCTGGTGGCACGCCTACAAGGAGGTGTTCACCGGGACGTTCGTCGGGCTGGAGGCGGACGCCAGTTCCCTGCGCGCCTTCCAGGCGCTGCTCGTACCGGGGTTGTTGCAGACCGAAACGTACGCGAGGGCCGTCATCCGCGCGATGCGCCCGGACGCCGACGAGTCCGACATCCAGCGCCGCGTGGCCGCGCGCACCGCGCGCCAGCAGCTGCTGTCCGACCCCAACCCGCCCGAGTACTGGGCCGTCATCGACGAGGCCGTGCTGCACCGCGAGGTCGGCGGCAAGGACGTCATGGCCAAGCAGGCGCAGCGGCTGCTGGACCTGGGGCAGTTACCGCACGTGACCATCCAGGTCGTGCCGTTCACGGCCGGGGCGCATCCGGGTATGGAGGGCCCGTTCCTCATCCTCGGTTTTCCGGAGCAGGCCGACCCCGACGTCGTCTACGTCGACAGCACGTCCGGCGGTTTCTTTCTCGAACTGCCCCCCGACGTTCGACGTTATTCACTCATGTTCGATCATCTGCGTGCCGCGGCGCTCAAACCGGACGACTCGCTAGCCTTGATCGCCCAAGCCGCGGAACGATATTCCGCCTGACGGCGGGGTATTCCAGCCGGAGAAACACCACCGCGTGAAAAGTGAGGAGCGGGGAGCTATGGCGAAAGTTGAATTTCCCGGGGCAGCCTGGCGCAAGAGCAGCTACAGCGGCGGCGGCAACGACTGCGTCGAGGTCGCACTGCTCGCCGAGCGCGTCGGCGTGCGGGACTCGAAGGACCGTGACGCGGGCGCGCTGAGCGTCTCCCCGTCGGGGTGGCGTGGCCTGCTGACCGTCGTCGGCCGCGCCTGAGCCCTCCAGAGACCCCTTACACCGCCGAGCAGGGGCAAGGCGGGGTAAGGGGTCTTTTTCGTACCCGGACTGCGTGATCGACCGATGCCGCGCCACCGGCCTCAGGACGACTCTGAAGCTCACCGGAAGTACGACGAGTGGAAGAGGGACCCCATGCGCAACGACTGGATCTTCGACGCGGTGCAGGCCGAGGTGGCGTACCGGACCGAGGAGCTGCACAAGGCCTGGCCCGCCGGTGGCAAGCGGCGCCGGTGGCGGCTGGGCAGGAGGATGCCGGAGGTGAAGGTACCCCAGCAGCGGCGCCCGAGCCGGGACGAAGCGGTGCTCTCCGGGGCTCGGGCGCGTTAGACCACCGCGACGACGTGCGAGAGGGAGGCCAAGGGGTGGGCGAGAACACTTCGCGGCGGTACCGCGGAGCGGGACGTTCCGGACATCTCCCGCTGTTCGCTGACGGCGGGACGAAAACCGTTCCGGAACTGTCGGTGGGGTAGGACAGAATGCGTCTTGTGCCCCGTCTTGGTTCCGGAATCCCCCTGGTCGCACGTGTCGACGAGCTGCGCAGGCTCCGCGCCGGCTTCACCCGCGCCGAACGCGGTGAGGCCGGCGCCGTCCTGCTCTCGGGTGACGCGGGCGTGGGCAAGACGAGGCTGCTGACGGAGCTGGCCGAGTTCGCGGACGGCCGCGGGGCGCTCGTGCTCACCGGCCGCTGCCTCGACGTGCGGGAGGGCGGTCTGCCGTACCTGCCGTTCGCGGAGGCGCTCGGCCCGCTGGCCACCGCGGAGGACCCGGTCGTGGCCGAGGCCGTGCGCAGCCGCCCGGCGCTGGCCAGGATGCTGCCGCTCGCGCAGCCGGGGCCGCTGGCGCACACGGAGTACGTACCGGTCACGTCCGAGCACGAGGTGCCGTACCGGCCGCGCCCGGAGCAGGACCTCGGGCAGCTGCAACTGTTCGACGCGGTGCTGGGGCTGCTCACCGACATCGCCGCGCACCGGCCGGTGCTGCTCGTGCTGGAGGACCTGCACTGGGCGGACGGGTCCACGCGGAACCTGCTGTCCTTCCTGCTGTCCCGGTTGCGGGCGCAGCGGTTGCTGATCGTGGCGAGCTACCGCGAGGAGGACGTGCACCGGCGCCACCCGCTCCGGGGCATGCTCGTGGAGCTGGTCCGGCTGCCGGCCGTCACGCAGGTGGAGCTGCACCCCCTCAAGGAGGCCGACGCGCGGGCGTTCGTCGAGGCGCTGGCCGACGGGCCGCTGAGCCCCGAGGTGATCGCGAGCGTCGTGGAGCGCTCGGAGGGCAACCCGTTCTTCGCCGAGGAGCTGCTGGCCTCCTGCGAGGACCACGAAGACCTCCCGGCCGGGCTCGCCGAGGTCCTGCTCGCCCGGCTCGAACGCCTGTCGCCCGACGCCCGCCGGGTGCTGCGGGCCATCTCGGTCGCGGGCGAGTCGGTCTCGCACGCCGCGCTCGCCGAGGTGGCGGCGCTGGCGGAGGACGAGCTGGACGAAGCGTTGCGCGAGGCCGTGCAGCACCACGTGCTGGTGGTGGAGAAGGGTGGGTACACGTTCCGGCACGCGCTGCTGCAGGAAGCGGTGTACGGCGATCTGCTGCCGGGCGAGCGCACGAGGATGCACGCCGCGTACGCGGCCCGCATCCAGCGCATCCCGCAGGGCCGTGGGCACGACGCGAAGCTGGCGTACCACAGCCTGCAGAGCCGTGACTTCACGACGGCGCTGCCCGCGTTGCTGCTCGCCGCCGACGAGGCGGAGCGGCTGGGCGCGCCCGGCGCCGCGCTGCGGCACGTCGAGCAGGCGCTGGAGATCTGGGACGCGGTGCCCGCCGCGGCGCGCCCGCAGGACGTGGACGAGCTGCGCCTGCTCGCCGAGGCCTCCTACTTCGCGGGCACGTCCGGGGAGCCCGACCGGTCGATCGCGTACGCGCGCTCGGCGGTGGGGGAGCTGCGGGCGGACACCGATCTCGAGCGTGCGGTCAAGACGTGGCGGCGGCTGGCCGAGTCCCTGATGAACGTCGAGGGCCGGATCGACGAGGCGGTCGAAGCGATCGGGCAGGCGTGGGAGCTGGTGGCGGACGCGAAGCCGAGCAAGACCAGGGCGTGGGTGCTGGCGACCAGGGCGGCCATCCTGCGGGCGATCGACCGGTACGAGGAGGCGCGGCAGAGCGCGGAGACGGCGGTGGCGGACGGGCGCGCCGTCGGCTCGGCGGGGGCGGAGGCCTCGGCGCTGATCACGCTCGGCGCGCTCGACGACAACGCGGGCGAGTTCGAGGAGGCACGGGCCCGCTTGCGGGACGCCGGGCGCAAGGCGCGCGAGGCGGACGCGCCCAACGTCGAACTGCGCGCGCTGTGCCACCTCGGGTTCAGCTACGAGGACCACGGCGAGATCGGCCAGGCGATCGGGACGTACGAGCGCGGGATCAGGCGCGCCGAGGAGACGGGGCTGACGTGGAGCGCCTACGGGCTGGAGCTGCGGGCGCGGCACCTGCTGCTGCGCTACCAGTCGGGTGACTGGCCGTCGGAGTCGGTGACGGGGGCGCCGGCGCGCGGGGTTTCGAGCGTGCTGACGGCGCGGATGACGGCGTCGTGGCTGCCGATCGTGGTGGCGCGCGGGCAGTTCGGGCCCGCGGGGAAGTTGCTGGCGGAGTTGCGGCCGCACTGGCGGGCGGAGCCGCTGACGGCGATCGCGGCCGGCGGTGCGGGCGCGGAGCTGGCGTACTGGCAGGGCGATCACGAACTGGCGGTCAAGCGGGCCCGCGAGGCGATGGACTTCCTCGACGCGCTCGACCAGGGGTACCGGCTGAGCGGGATCCGGCTGGGTGCCGGTGCGCTGGCGGCGGTCGCCGCGCAGGCGCTCGCGGGGCGGCTCAGGGGTGACGAGCCCGCCGTGTCGGCCGCGGTGGAGCTGGGGGAGGAGCTGATCGCGCGCGTGCGCAAGGCGGTCGCGCTGGGCAGGCCGCGGTCGGGTTCGCTCGGGCCGGAGGGCCGGGCGTGGCTGGCCCGCGCCGAGGCGACGGCGCGGTGCGCGGTGGGCGAGCCGGATCCGGAGCTGTGGGCGCGGGCGGTGGCGGAGTTCGGCTACGGCGCGGTGTACGAGCAGGCCGTGTGCCGGTGGCAGTACGCCGAGGCGCTGCTCGCGGTCGGTGAGCCCGGGCGCGCGGCGGAGGAGCTGGCCGGCGCGCACGAAACGGCCGAGCGGCTGCGGGCGCTCCCCCTGCGTGACGCGGTCCGCGACCTGGCGCGGCGGGCGCGGATCGAGCTGCCGGGTGTGGCGGTGGAGGCGCCGGCGCCGCGGCGGGACACGGTGGACCCGCTGACGGAACGCGAGCGCGCGGTGCTCGAGCGGGTGGCGCTCGGCCGCACGAACCGGCAGGTCGGGGAGGAGCTGTACATCAGCGAGAAGACGGTGAGCGTGCACCTGTCCCGCGTGATGGCCAAACTCGGCGCGACGCGCAGAGCCGAGGCGGTGGCCATCGCCTACGACCGTGGCCTGCTCATGCGCCCGGCGGGGCAGTCGGTGGTGCGCACGTAGACCGCCCGCCGCTCCGGTACCCGCCGGGTGGGGTGCGGCGGGCACCGGAGCGACGGGCTCACCCGGATTTCGGTTTGGTGGGGGTTGTGGCGGGACGCGGGGGCGGGGGGCGTGCCGGTCCTGTCGCGGGGGTAGGCGTGGCCCGCAGGGCGGCTCGGGCGGGCGGCGGCTAGCCGCAGCCCGGGTTGGGTCGTGCCTGCCTCAGCCGTGCCGGGCTGCTCCCGCCTCAGCCGGGCCGTGACTGTGCCCCCACAGCCCCGCGTGACGGGATCGCGTCCGTCGGTCGCGACCCCACCGGCGCAGCCCGGGCGAGGCTGGGCCGCCTCCACCGGGCGAGGCCGCTCCTGCCGCAGCCGGGCGTGATCGTGCCCGGCGAGCCGCGCCCGCCTCCACGGGGCGAGATGGTGCCTGCCGCAGTCGCGCGAGGTCGTGCCCGCCTCGGCCGGGCGTGACCGTGCCGCCGCTGCCGGGAGGACTGTGGCCGCCTCAGCGCGGGTGCGATGTGCCGTCTCGGCCGGAGATCGTGCCTGCTCAAGCCGCGCGGGCTGTGCCGCCGCTGCCGGGCGTGACCGTGCCTGTCGCGGCTGGGAGTGACCGTGCCTGTCGCAGCCGGGCGAGACCGCCGCCGCCGGGCGTGGCCGTGCCTGCCTCCGCCGCGCGAGCCCGCGCCCGCCTCCGCCGCGCGTGATCGCACTGCCGCCGCTGGGCGAGACTGCGCCGCCGCAGCCGCGCGAGGTCGTGCCTGCCGCAGTCGCGCGAGACCGCGCCGCCGCTGCGCGAGCCCGCGCCGCCACCGCCGCACCGCCGCGACGGCGGCCCGCGGCGACCACCCCACCCCCAGCGAACCCCCGCCGTCAGCGGATGCGGCGGAGCAGGCGCAGCCCCGCGGTCATCCCGCCGGTCCACAGCTTCGGCGGCACCAGGCGCGGCGGGCGCAGCCGCAGGCCGCGTTGCACCGCGATCGACTGGGATTCCGTGTACTTCAGCAGGCCCTCGGCGCCGTTGCGCCGCCCGTAGCCGGACTCCTTCATGCCGCCCATCGGCAGCGCGACGGAACCGAAAGTCGCCGAGTAGCCCTCGTTGACGTTCACCGTCCCGGCCTTGATGCGCGAGGCCACCGCCCAGCCCGCGGCCTGGTTGCCCGTCCAGATGCTGGCGTTCAGCCCGTACGTCGTGTCGTTGGCGCGCTCGATCGCGTCCTCGATGTCGGTGTAGCCGTAGATCGACACCACCGGCCCGAACGTCTCGCCCGCGAACAGCTCCGCGGTCTCGGGCACATCGGTCAGCACGGTCGGCTCGTAGAACAACGGCCCGAGGTCCGGCCGGGGACGCCCGCCCGTCAGCACCGTCGCGCCCTTCTGCCGCGCGTCCTCCACGTGCGCGGAGATCGTGGCGAGCTGGCTTTCCGACGTCAGCGAACCCATGTCCGCGCCGTAGCCGAGCTCGCCGCCCAGCCGCAGCGCTTCGGTCTTCGCGACGAACGCGCGCGTGAACTCCTCGCGGATGCTCTCGTGCACGTAGATCCGCTCCACCGACACGCACAGCTGCCCGGCGGAGGAGAAACACGCCGTCACGGCACCGGCGGCGGCCTTGGCGACGGGCGCGTCCGGCAGCACGATCATCGGGTTCTTGCCGCCCAGCTCCAGCGAGTACCCCGTCAGCCGCCGCGCGACCTTCGCCGCCAGTTCCTTGCCCGTCGGGGTGGAGCCGGTGAAGCACAGGTAGTCCGACTCCTCCACGAGCGCGTCACCGATCTGCGAGCCGCGGCCCAGCACGATCCGCCACACGCCCGCGGGCAGCCCCGCCTCCTCGGCGAGCTCGTGCAGCCACAACGCGGACAACGCCGTCTGGTTGTCGGGCTTCTGCACCACCGCGTTCCCGGCGACCAGCGCGGGCAGGACGTCCATCGAGGTGAGCGCGAGCGGGTAGTTCCACGGGGAGATCACCCCGACGACTCCCTTGGGGTGCCGCAACTCCCCGGCCTTGGTGAGCAGCGGCAGCACCCCGGCGACCCGCCGGTCACCGAGGATGCGGGCACTGTGCTTCCCGTAGTAGCCCGCGACGAGCGCCGTCGAGGCGACCTCGTCGAACGCGTCGAGGCGCGCCTTGCCGGCCTCCAGCTGGACCAGGTCGAGGATCTCGTCCTGCCGGTCCAGGATCAGGCGGTGCAGCCGCGTCAGCACCTGCTGCCGCTCACGCACCGGGCGCGCCGCCCACGACCGCTGTGCCTCCCGCGCCTCGCCGAACACCTTGCGCACGTCGGGGTCGGTGGCCTGCGGCAGGGTGGCCGTGACGAGCCCGGTGAACGGCGCGGTGATCTCGACGGGTGCCGAGTCCTGGCCACCGGCCGCGCGGCGGGCCAGCTGGGCGGCACGCGCGGCGGACGGTGCTCCGACGACTCCGCCGACCGTGGTCGGTTTGCCTGGTTCGTGGCCCGTGGTCGCGGCAGTGCTCGTCATGGCCCCTCCGGTGGCGCAGCTACGTTACTGACGAGTACACCATACCGGCGGTATGCGAAACCAGTGTTACCTCGCGGCGGGGAGGTCGTCCTCGCCGTCGAGCGCGGAGGCTCCCGGCGCCGGCCACCGGGCGCCGGTAACCCGTGGCGGGCTCGGTTCCGGGGCGGCGCCTTGCGGTACCGGTGGGGTTGCCTCCGGGGCGCTGGGCCAGCCCCTCTCGGGAGCGGCCGTCGGCCCCTCGGACGGGCCGGGCTCCGGGTCCGCGGACAACATCGACACCTGGACCTCGTCACCCTCGTCGTCCGCCTCGGTCTCCACCCGCCGGCGGTGGGGCAGGAGCACGGCCGCCGCCGCGAGGGCCGTCGCCGCGGCGGCCACGACGAACCAGAAACCCGGTTGGATGCTGTAGACCGAGAGGTTGCCGGTGCTCGGCTCGGCGGGCTGGGCGTCGTTGAAGTTCAGCGCCGATTCGATTTCCATCCCGAGCATCAGCGCCACGACGACCGCCCCCGCCACCGCGGCGGACACCGCGAGAGCCGCCCGGCGCCCCACCCGCAGGGCGAGAACTCCCGCGAGGACCAGCCCCACGGCGACCACCAGCACCGGGATGCCGTAGAGCGGCGAGTGGATCTTCCCGTCGTCGCTGATCGTCGGTTCTCCCGGACCGGGAGCCAGGACCTGGCCCCAGCCCGTCCGGTCCATCTGCAGCAGCGGGACCCCGTTGACGGACTGCACCAGGCGCACGAGCGGCAGGAAGCTGCTCACCAGCAACAGGCCGGCGGAAGCGAGCGTGAGCACAGCGCCGAAGATGCGGGGAAAACGCGCCATTTGAACAACGTACCAGCGTCAGGGCCTCAGCTGGAGCGTCGAAAACCCGCCGAGGTACAGACCATTTCCGCACCCGAACGGGTCAAGCGAACCGCGTCATCCGCACCAGTCCGCGTCGTCACCCCTGTGTCGCGGGCCGGCCCGAGTGAGGGCCGGGCCGGCCCGCGTGCCCTACCGCGATCCGCTTCCACTCCTCCAGCAGCTGCTTGCGCCGTGCCGGCGCCCCGCCCAGCTCGGCGTCCAGCGCCAGCCCGCGCGCCAGGTTCACCGTCAGCCAGAACAGGGTCTCCACCTGCTCGGCGGGCAGGTCCCCGACGATCGACCGCACGCGCCGCAACGCGGTCCGCCCGAGCGCCCGGTCGACCGGCCGGATCGCTTCGCGCAGTGCCGGATCCGTGCGCGCGGCTATCCACAGCTCGGTCGACGCCGTGGCGAGCGCGCCCGAATACCCCTCCCACAGCAGGTCCACCGCCGCGGGGATCGCGTCGAGCCCGCCGGGCAGCGCTTCGAGGGACTCGGTGAGCGCGGCCATCCGCTTGGTCGTCAGGTGTGCCACGGCCGCCGCCATCAGCTCCGCCTTGTCCGCGAAGTGGTGCTGCGCGGCGCCTTTCGACACCCCGGCCCGCGAACAGATCTCCTGCATCGACGTCCGCGCGTAGCCGAGCTCGACGAGGCAGTCGATCGTCGCGTCGAGCAGGGCCGTGCGGGTCTGCTCGCGCCGCTGCGCCTGCGTTCGGTGTCCTCGGGGCTCGACCACGGTGCCTCCCGGATGTACATTCCGATCAGAACTTACCTTCCACGCGTAATGTTTTCTAGGAGGCCGCGCCGTGCCACTGCCACCCGCGAAGAGCGCCTGGGCCGAGGGGCTGGACGACGTCCGGGAGCTCGCCAGGACGTTCTGCCAGAAGGAGCTCGCGCCCAACCAGGAGCGCTGGAGCGCCCAGAAGCAGGTCGAGCGCGAGCTGTGGAACAAGGCGGGTGACGTGGGCCTGCTCGCCCTGTCGATCCCCGAGGAGTACGGCGGCGGTGGCGGCACCTTCGCGCACGAGGCGATCCTCTACGAGGAGCAGGCCCGCTCCGGCGACAGCGCGTGGGGCGTCACCGTGCACAACGGGATCGTCGCGCACTACATCCTCGCCTACGCCTCCGAGGAGAAGAAGCGCGAGTGGCTGCCCAAGTTCGCCAGCGGCGAGATGGTGGGCGCCATCGGCATGACCGAACCGGGCACCGGCTCGGACCTGCAGGGCATCAAGACCCGTGCCGTCCGCGACGGGGACTACTACGTCATCAACGGCGCCAAGACGTTCATCACCAACGGCGGGCTGGCCGACCTCGTGGTGCTCGCGGTGAAGACCGACCCGGACGCCGGGGCGCAGGGCGTCTCGCTCATCGGCGTGCCCACCGACACCCCGGGGTTCCGGCGCGGCCGGGTGCTGGACAAGGTGGGGCTCAAGGGCCAGGACACCGCCGAGCTGTTCTTCGACGACGTGCGGGTGCCCGCGGCCAACCTCCTCGGCGAGGAGGGGCAGGGCTTCATCCAGATGATGCAGCAGCTGCCGCAGGAACGGCTGATCATCGCCGTCACGGCGGTGGCGGGCATGGAGGCGGCGATCGACCAGACCATCGCCTACACCAAGGACCGCACCGCGTTCGGCCGCCCGATCTTCAACTTCCAGAACACGAAGTTCACGCTGGCCGAGGCCGCCACCGAAGCGGTCGTCGCGCGGGCCTTCCTCGACCAGTGCATCGAGCGGCACCTGCGGGGCGAGCTGGACGTGCAGGGCGCGGCGATGGCGAAGCTGTGGACCACCGAGCGCGTGAACAAGGTCGTCGACGACTGCCTGCAGCTGTTCGGGGGCTACGGCTACATGACCGAGTACCCGATCGCGCGCGCCTGGACCGACGTCCGGATCAACCGGATCTTCGGTGGCACCAGCGAGATCATGAAGGAAATCATCTCCCGCACGCTCTGAGGAGGACTGCTGTGAAGTCAGGTCCCCTGCGGGGGCTGCGGGTCGTCGAGCTGGCCGGGCTCGCGCCGGCGCCGTTCGCCGCGACCCTGCTCGCCGACCTCGGTGCCGACGTGGTGCGCGTGGACCGCGCGAAACCGGGTGCCGACGTGCTCGGGATCGCCGGTGACCCGCTGATGCGCGGGCGCCGCACCATCGGCGTCGACACGAAACGGCCCGAGGGCGTCGAAGTCGTGCTGCGGCTGGCCGAGCGGGCGGACGTGTTCATCGAGGGCTTCCGGCCCGGCGTCGCCGAGCGCATGGGCCTCGGGCCGGAGGACGTGCACGCCCGCAACCCGCGCGTCGTCTACGGGCGGCTGACCGGCTGGGGCCAGGACGGTCCGCTGGCGACGGCGGCCGGGCACGACATCAACTACGCCGGGATCGCCGGTGCGCTCGAACCCGTCGGGCGCGCCGGCGAACGTCCCGTGCCGCCGCTCAACCTGCTGGCCGACTTCGCCGGCGGCGGGATGCTGCTCGCGCTCGGGATCCTGGCGGCGCTGCACGAGCGGACCGGGTCCGGGCGCGGGCAGGTGGTGGACGCGGCGATGGTCGACGGCGCCGCGCTGCTCACCACGCAGCTGCACGGCATGCGGGCGGCGGGGATGTGGCCGGGGGAGCGGGGTACGAACTTCCTCGACGGCGGCGCACCGTTCTACGACACGTACGAGACGGCGGACGGCAAGTACGTGGCTGTCGGCGCGATCGAGATGCGGTTCTGGGCGGACCTCGTGAAGGTGCTGGACCTGGCGGACGAGGACCTCCCGGTGCACGTGAACCCGGCGGAATGGCCGCGGCTGCGGGAGATCCTCGCGGAGGCGATCGGCAAGCACACGCGGGACGAGCTCGTCGCGAGGGCCGAGGGCACGGACGCCTGCCTGACGCCCGTGCTCAGCCCGTGGGAAGCGGCGGAGCACCCGCACAACGCGGCCCGCGGCACGTTCGTCGACATCGGCGGCGTGGTCCAGCCCGCTCCGGCGCCGCGGTTCGACCGGACCCCGCCGGACGTTCCGGAGCCGCCGCACGAGAAGGGCGCCGACACCGCCGAGGTGCTCGCCGAACTCGGGTACGACGCCCCCACGCTGGACTCCCTCCGCGCGTCCGCCGTCATCGCGTGACCGATGCCGGGGAGACCGGAGCCGGTCTCCCCGGCATGTCGGCGGGGGTGGCGCGGCCGCGCGATTTACGCTGCAATGGACACGGAGAGTCAGCGGTGGCCGCCGACAGGGTGAAAGCCTGTCGTAAAGCCTTGTCGCCGGGCAGGATGGCGGGGTGTCCGGGCGTGGCCGCCGGAGCGGCCCCCGCGAACCGATCGGATGGAGCGTATGTCGGCGAACACCAAGAAGATCGTCATCGTCGCCGTCGTCGCGTTCGTGTTGTTCTTCCTGATCAGCAGGCCCACCCAGTCCGCGGAGGTCGTGCAGAACGTGCTCGGCTGGCTGCGGGACGGCGCGGAGGCGATCGTGACCTTCGTGCGGACCCTGTTCTCCTGACCCCATCAGCGGTTCGCCCGGTGCCGGACGGCATCGGGCCCACTGCCGTGTCCGCGTGTTTCGAGATCACGGAAAGTCACCATTCCCGGCGTTTGGGCGGGGTCGTTCGACCATCCGGGTGGATCAAGAGGATTAACGCCCTGGTCGCCGGATTCCCGGGGAAAAGGGTCTGGCGTCCAGGCCGGAATTGGCTCTACGGTGCTCACATTGCGTGACCAGCGCGTTCTGGCACGCTCCATCGCTCGATATCGCGGTTTCAGTCAGGCTTGTCGGTTGGGGCACGAGGAGGCAGGGATGACCGGAGATCCCGGGGTTGATGCGGTTATCGCCCAGTGGGCGGCCGAGCGGGAGAAGACGCCGGAGGAGCAGGAGATCGACCGCATCACGTCCGCCTGGCTCGCCGACGTCCCACAGCAGCAGCCGCCAGGGATCCCCGGTCAGCGCGCGCGTTCCGGTGCCCGTGGCTGGGCGCAGGTCGAGTCCGCCGACCCCGACTACCTCGACGCGATGCGCGCCCGGCTGCCCGGGGTGCCGCACGAACTGCTCGTCGCCGCCGCGGGCTGGTGGCAGATGATCGGTGACGTCAGCGAGGCCGAGCGGTGGTGGGACGCGGGGATCAGCCCGCTGGACCAGCGCGCGCTCGACTACCGCGCCGCGGGCCTCACGCCGGGCGACCTCAGCCGCCGCCTCGGCCCGATGACCGTCCTGCAGCACCTCCGCCGCGGCAGCGCCCCGGCCTGGTGCGTCGCCCGCCTCGCCCGCCAGCAGAAGGCCGGTTAGTTCTGGATTCGGCCTGCCGACCGGTGCGGGTAGCGGAACCTGAGGCGGCCCCTCGCTCCGGGATCGCCTCCTCATGACCGCCAGGTCACCACGGAGGCGCTGTCCTCGCGAGGAACCGCCTCAGAACCCGCGGCGGTGCCGGTTGCTCGGGTGGTAAAGCGGCTACGCCGCCGCAACAAAGTCGAATACACGCCCGTAACGTAGGTGTCCGTATGGTCGTTGGTGGTACGGAGACCGTTGCGGGAGGCAGGATTCTTGGGCACTGAGCAAGCCGAGCAGGAGACGGCCGCGGTGCCCGGAAGGGCGCGGCCCGGTCTCGCGGCGCTGGGGCGGCTCGGGATCGTCGCGGCGGTGCTGGCCGTGGGCGCGACGGCGGTGTTCGTCACCACCAAGGTCACCACCCCCGAGGCGGGCCGCACCACCACCGACATCCCGGCGCTCTCGGTGCCCGCGGTCGACGTCGAACCCGGGTCGACCGCTCCGGTCAACGCCACGGTCGCCGGTAGTCCCGTTGCCAACACCCAGCCCGTCCAGCAGCAGCCGCAGCCCCAGAGCAACAAGACGCCGCTCGCGGTGTGGGCGGACAAGGTTTCAGCGGTCACGAACATCCCCGCGCGAGCGCTCGTCGCGTACGGCAACGCGGAGCTGGCGCTGCGTGACAGCCAGCCCGCCTGCCGGGTGTCCTGGGCCACGCTCGCGGGTATCGGGCGCATCGAGTCCAACCACGGGCAGTACGCCGGAGCGGTCCTGCAGGCCAACGGCTATCCCTCCAAGGCCATCGTCGGGGTACCACTGGACGGCTCGGCGGGCGTGCGCGCGATCGGCGACACCGACGGCGGCCGGTTCGACGGCGACCCGAACTACGACCGCGCGGTCGGGCCGATGCAGTTCATCCCCAGCACGTGGGCGAAGTGGGGCGGCGGCTACGACCCGCAGCAGATCGACGCCGCCGCGCTGGCCGCGGCGAAGTACCTGTGCGCGGGCGGCCGGGACATGTCCAGCGCCGCCGGCTGGTGGCAGGGCATCCTGTCCTACAACAACTCCGTGGAGTACGCGCAGAAGGTCTTCGGCCTCGCCGACTCCTACGCCAAGGCCGCGCAGGCGGTCAAGGTCTCGTGAAGCCGGGCGAGTGCTAGCGTCGGGGTGTGCCAGCCGGGTTCCTCACGCCACGCCGCATCGCCATCGGCGTGCTGTGCCTGGTCAGCCTCGTCGTCTGCTGCGGGCTGGCCTGGTGGCAGTGGAACCGCTTCGAGTCGGCCAGCGGCACGTTCCAGAACCTGGGCTACGTGCTGCAGTGGCCGCTGTTCGGCCTGTTCCCGGCGTTCATGGTGCTGCGCATCCGCAAGCTGCGCCGGGAGGCCGCGGCCGCCGACGACGCGCCCGAGCCTGAGCCCCGCCAGGAGTGGGGCCGCAAGCCGGTCGCCGAGGTGCCCCGGCCGCGGCCCGCGCGCCCGGCCGTCACCGACGACGAGGACGAGGAACTGGCCGCCTACAACCGCTACCTCGCCGAACTGCACGCGCGAGACCAAGAGGAACGCTAGGAGAACCCGCAGATGGTGAGCAGCACTGAAGGCACCGCCAAGGCGAGCGTGTCCCTGAAGGGACCGCTGCTGCGCTACCGGGTGCTGGCCTACGCCACCGGTGTCGCGCTGCTGTGCCTGACCGCAGCGTTCATCCTCAAGTACGCCGCAGACTCGCCGGGCATGATGAGCTGGGCGGGCGTCACGCACGGCGTGTTCTACATGGTCTACCTCGTGATGGCCGTCGACCTCGCGCTCAAGGCCCGCTGGTCGATCAAGGGCACGATCCTGGTGCTGCTCGCCGGCACCATCCCGTTCTTGTCGTTCGTCGCCGAGCGGGCCGTCACGCACCGCGTCCAGGAGGGGCGGAAGCTCTGACCCGCAGCGGCGGCACGGTGTTGCCGCGCAGCGCGGTCGCGTCGATCGTCTCCGGGCGGTAGGCCAGCTCCTCTAGGCGCAGGTCCGGTTCGCCCGGTTCGCGGCGGCCGGACAGGAACGCCCACTCGTGCTCGTCCGAGCCGTAGTAGACGACCGTCCCGAACGCCTCGGTGAACCGCCGCCACGCGGTGATCAGCGTGTCGTTGCGCCACATCGTCGGACAGCCCGCCTGGCTGGACACGACACCGCCGGGCGCGAGCACCGCGGCGCAGCGCGCCAGGAACTCCGCCCCGTAGAGCCGGTTGTGCTGTGCCGCCGGGTCGTCGTTCTCGTCCGGCAGGTCGATCACCACGACGTCGTAGCCCGGTTCGCAGTCGCCGAGGAACTCCCAGCCGTCGCGGTAGTGCACCCGCACGGCCCCGTCGCCGCGTTCGGCCGCCGCCAGTTCCTCGGGCGTGTAGCCGTAGGGCAGGTGTTCGGCGCACGCCCGCACGGCCTCGCGGTCGATGTCGACGTGGTCCACCAGTGCCCCCGCATCGGCCGCGATCCGACTCGCCACGCCCTCGCTGGAGCCGATGATCAGCACCCGCCGCAGCCGCTTCGCGAGCAGCATCGGCGGCACCATCAGCGCCTCGTGGTAGGTCAGCTGCGTGGCCTCCGTGCTCTGCCGTTCCTCGTCGCAGAACAGCGAGACGCCCTGCGCGGTCCGCCCGATCAGCACGTGCTGGAACGGGGTGCGCGTCTCGAACAGCACCTCCTCGACCGTCCACGACCGGCTGAGCCCGCGCCCGACCGGCTCGACGAGCTGCCGCGCGCCGTGCCCGCGGTGGGCCGTGGTGGTGCGGACCGATTCCGTGCCGAGCGCGCGGGCGAGCAGGCGCACGGCGAGCTCGGGGTCGGCCCGTTCGCCGCAGGTGAACACGTCCGCGAACGCGGCCCCGATCTCGGGGTAGGCGTGCACGGACGCGTGGGACTCGGCCAGCATCGCCAGCACCGTGACCCCGTGCGGCTCGAACCGGTGGGCCAGCACGTCGATCACCTTCGCACCGGCCTCGGTGACCGCGGTGCGCAGCGCCTCGCGCAGGAACTCCGGGTCGTCGAGCAGCCGGGGCTCGACGCCGTCGAGTTCGGCGAGCACGTGCCGTCCGGAGAAGGTGCCGATCTCACTCAAGGCAGTACGTCCGCAGCGGCTCGATCCCGTTGAACGCCACCGAGGAGTAGCTGGCCGTGTAGGCCCCGGCGTCGAGGATGCCGAGCTGGTCACCCGGCGCCAGCGCCAGCGGCAGTTCGCAGGGCGTGTGTTGGTAGAGCACGTCGTCACCATCGCACGTCGGTCCCGCGAGGATCACCGGCCCCCGCTCACCGCCGCCGTCCTCGAACCGGTACGGGATGGCCTCGTTCTCCGTCTCGGCCAGCCCGTTGTAGCGGCCGATGTCGAGGTAGACCCACCGGTGCTCGCCGCGCCACGCGACCAGCACGACCTCCGTGCGGATGAGCCCGGCCTCGGCGACGACGGCCCGGCCGGGTTCGAGCACCAGCCGTGGGGGTGTGGGGAAGTGGGCCGCGAGCGCGGCGCGCACGACCGCCGCGTACTCGGCGAGCGAGGGCACCGGATCGCGGTAGCGGATGCCGAACCCGCCGCCGATGTTCAGGTGCGCCAACGGGATTCCGGCCTCGGCGGCGACCTTCGCCGCGGTCGCGATCCCGGTGTCCCACGCCGACGGGTCCGGCTGCTGCGAGCCGACGTGGAACGCGAGCCCCGGCGTCAGCCCGAGGTCGGTGGCCAGGCGCAGCAGGGCGACGGCCTCGGCCGGGGTGCAGCCGAACTTGCGGCCGAACGGGGTGGCCGACGCCGGGGTCTCGACCAGCATCCGGACCGAGACCGCGGAACCGGGGGCGTGCCGCGCGATCTGCCGCAGGTCGCTCTCGGCGTCGGTGGTGAACTCGCGCACCCCGTGCTCGAAGGCGAACGCGATGTCCGCGGCCTTCTTGATCGGGTTGCCGTACGACAGGGACTCCGGCGCGGCACCCTCCGCCAGGCAGGCGGTGATCTCCGCGGGCCCGGCGACGTCGAACCCGCCGCCCGCGGCCAGCACGGCCCGCAGCACGGCGGGTTCGGGGTTCGCCTTGACGGCGTAGCACAGGCGCGAGTGCGGGAATTCGGCTGCGAACTCCCGCACCCGCGCGGTGACCAGTGCGGTGTCGACGACCAGGAAGGGCGTCGGCGGGGCCTGCCCGGCCAGGAAGCGGCGGATCCTCTCCGAACTCACGCTCCCCAGGTTGTCAGGTCCCGATGCCGGTCAGCGACCGGACCTCCATCTCGGCCTGCTTGCGCTCGTCGGCCTTGTCGCGGCCGATCAGCGTGCCGACGAACCCGCACAGGAACGAGAACGGGATCGACACCAGGCCGGGGTTGGACAGCGGGAACCAGTGGAAGTCCACGCCCTTGATGATCGACGTCGCCCCGCCGGACACGACCGGCGAGAAGATCACCAGCACCACCGAGCAGATCAGGCCGCCGTACATGCCCCACAGCGTGCCCGTGGTGTTGAAGCGCTTCCAGAACAGCGTGTACAGCAGCGTCGACAGGTTCGCCGACGCGGCGACGGCGAACGCCAGCGCCACCAGGAACGCGACGTTCTGGCCGTTGGCGAGGATGCCGCCGAGGATCGACAGCACGCCGATGCCGAGCGCGGCGCGGCGCGCGACGCGCACCTCGTCCACCGGGTCCGCCTTGCCGCGCTTGAAGATGTTCGCGTACACGTCGTGCGCGAAGGACGCCGAAGCGGTGATCGTCAGGCCGGCGACCACGGCGAGGATCGTCGCGAACGCCACCGCCGCGATGATGCCGAGCAGCACCGTGCCGCCGATGTGCAGCGCCAGCAGCGGCGCCGCCGAGTTCTCGCCACCGGGCGCGGCCTTGATCTCGTCGGCACCGACGAGCGCGGTCGCGCCGAAGCCGATGACCAGCGTGCACAGGTAGAACACGAACACGCACGCCGTCGCCCACACCACCGAGCGGCGCGCCTCGTGCGAGTTCGGCACGGTGTAGAAGCGCATCAGCACGTGGGGCAGGCCCGCCGTGCCCAGGATCAGCGCGACGGCCAGCGACAGGAAGTCCAGCTTCGTGACGCCGCTCTTGCCGTACTGCGCGCCCGGTTCGAGCAGCCGCTCGCCCAGCGGGCTGTGGTAGGCGGCCTGCGACAGCAGGTTCGACAGGCTGAAGCCGAACTTGCCGAACAGGAACACCGTCATCAGCACGACGGACAGGATCAGGATCGCGGCCTTGATGATCTGCACCCACGTCGTGCCCTTCATGCCGCCGACCAGCACGTAGAACACCATGACCAGACCCACGACGGCGATCACGATCGACTGGCCGAACCGGCTGTGCACGTTGAGCAGCAGCGCGATCAGCGCACCGGCACCGGCCATCTGCGCGAGCATGTAGAACAGCGAGATGACCAGCGTCGACGTGGCCGCGGCGGCGCGGACCGGGCGCTGCTTCATCCGGAAGCTGAGCACGTCGCCCATCGTGAACCGGCCGGTGTTGCGCAGCAGTTCCGCCACGAGCAGCAGGTCGACCAGCCAGGCGACGAGGAAGCCGATCGAGTACAGGAAGCCGTCGTAGCCGTTGATGGCGATCGCGCCGGCGATGCCGAGGAACGAGGCGGCGGACAGGAAGTCACCGGACAGCGCGACGCCGTTCTGGCGGCCGGTGAACGCGCTGCTCGCCGCGTAGTAGTCGGCCCGGGACGACTTCCCGCTGCTGGCCCGGTACACGACGAACAGCGTGATCGCGACGAAGATCGCGAACACCGAGGTGTTGAGGATCGGGTTGCTGCTGTCGGGGCTGCTGCCCGCCGCGAACGTGGTGAACATGGGGTTACTGGACTCCTGCCTGCTGCCGCACGACCTCGACCTGGGGGTCGAGCCTGCGCTTGGCGAACCGCAGATAGGCGATCGTGATCAGGGCCGTCGAGACGAACTGCAGGATGCCCAGCACGATCGCGACGTTGATCTCGCCGTAGACCTTGGTGCTCATGAAGCCGTGCGCGTACGCCGCGAGCAGCACGTACCCGAGGTACCACGCGATGAACAGCAGGGTCATCGGGAACGCGAACCGGCGGAACCGGCCGCGCAACGTCGTGAACTCCGGACTCCGCTGGATCGCTTCGTAGTCCACGGTCGTGGCACGCGGGCGAGGCTGTGGGGCCTCTTCGCCTGCCCCGAACAACGCCGGCGCCTGACCGGGGCCCGGGGCGGAGGTTCTCGTCGCTGGATTCTGGACGACGTTCTGCATGGCTGCCTCCCAGCGAGCTGGCGAACCTTTGAGCCGCACATGCTAGCCACGGCTTACTACGGCTCTTGCGGGAGGCTGGGTTCACTGCGTGAGCACCGATTAGTGCTTTCACCAGGAGGAATGGGCCGTTCAGGCTAGCCGCGGCAGAAAGCGCTTGCTGGCGGTCTCACTGTTAGTAGTCAGAAAGCGCTACCACCACCGAATCGAGTGACAGGTGAGTTGCTCACCAATTCGGAGCGTGAAGTGGAGAATTATTGTCCGATTTGCCCTGTTGGCGGGGAAATCCGGCCTGTTCAGCAGCCCGCGGAAGCCACAAGATCGGGCGTTATTCTTCTGTAACTCCGGCGCCCGGCGTACGGTCAGTGCGCCTTTTCCCCGCTCTCCCGGCCACCCCTGGGCTATGTGGGTGAAAGCGGAGGAAAGCGGTCTCACCAGGGCCGTCACGCAATCGGAGGCTCCGGGCGCCGACCCGCGCACCCGGCGGTCAACCCCCTGTCACAACGGGTATTTCCGCAGGTCGGCGCCCCCTTTTGCGGGAGGGTCCCGATGCTACCCATTGGTGTAAGCTCCTCTGGCCACGTTGACTCGCTGTGATCGAAGGTAACCGATCTTGTCCGGGCATCGGTGCACATCGCATCATGCAGGGGCACCGGGAGCAGCAGGTCGACGCGGCCGGGGACGGCGTCCGTCGGCCCGCGGGCCACGCACAGACGAACGTCGCAGGACGCGCACACGAGATGCCGGACAGGGAGTCACCTTCGTGACCGTTGCAGGACAAGGCCAAGTGCCGGTGGGACAGCTCCTGGGTCAGCAGCCGAGGCGGCCCGCCAAGTGGCGCGCGATCACCAGATGGCGGGACTGGAGCATCTCCGTCAAACTGGCCGCCGTCACGCTGGTCCCCATCGTCATCGCGCTCGTGCTCGGTGGCATCACCATCAGCAACCAGGTGCAGCGGTCCACCGACTTCGAGCGGATCGACCGGCTCGTCGTGCTCAGCACCGACGTGCGCGCCCTCGTCGACGCGCTGCAGCAGGAGCGCACCCGCACCGCGGCGCTGCTCACGCAGGGCACGGTCGGCAGCTCCCCCGAACTCGACGCGGCCCGCGCCGCGACCGACACCGCGCTCAAGCCGCTGGCCACCGACACCGCGCGGGTGACGCAGGTGGACAACGCGGTGGCGGCGCCCGGCACCGCGAGCAACAACGCGCTGGCCCGGCTCGGTGAGGTCCGCCAGCAGGTCGCCGCGGGGCAGCTCGACTCCGTGCAGGCGCTCGACGCGTACTCCGCGATGACCACCGCGCTGCTGGGCCTCGACACCTCGCTCGTCGCCGGGATGGGTGACCCGTCGATCAGCGGCACCGCCAACGCGCTGCACGACCTCCAGGTCGCCAAGGAGGAGGTCTCGACCTCCCAGGTGCTCGTGACCTACGGCATCGCGCGCAGCAGCCTCACCCCGACCCAGCTGAACCAGCTCCGCACCGCGGAGGTGCGCCTCGCCGACCGGCTCGAGGACTTCCGCGCCGCCGCGACCGGTGCGCAGGGGCAGGACTTCGACCGCACCGTCACCGGGCAGGACTTCGACACCCGCAGCAGGCTCGTGAGCACCGTGCTCGCCGCGCAGGGCGTCACCGTGGGCGACGCGCTCGAAGCGATCTCGGGTGAGCAGTGGACGGCGGTCTCCACCGCGGTCGTCGACTCGCTGCGCGCGGTCAGCGGCCGCCTCGGCGACCAGGTCGCGACCACCTCCGCCGACCTGGTGGACAGCTCCGGCACCGACGCCGGCCTGCTCGCCGTGCTGCTGTTCGCCGCGCTCGTCGTCACCGCCGCGGTCGTCTTCCTCATCACCCGCCAGCTGCTGCGCTCGCTGCGGCTGCTGCGCCGCAGCGCGCTGGACGTCGCCGACCGGCAGCTGCCCGCCGCCGTGCAGAACATCCAGGAGGGGCGCGAGCAGAGCGCCGAGGTCACACCCGTCGAGGTCGGCACCGGCGACGAGATCGGCCAGGTGGCCAAGGCGTTCGACGCGGTGCACAGCCAGGCCCTGCGCCTGGCGATCGAGCAGGCCGCGATGCGGACCGGCTACTCGAGCGTGTTCGTCAACCTCTCGCGCCGCAGCCAGAGCCTCGTGCAGCGGCAGCTGCAGCTGATCGAGCGGCTGGAGCGGGACGAGGAGGACGCCGACCAGCTGGCGACCCTGTTCCAGCTCGACCACCTCGCCACCCGCATGCGGCGCAACAACGAGAACCTGATGGTGCTCTCCGGCGCCGAGCCGGGCCGCCGCTCCGGGCAGCCGATCTCGATCGCCGACGTGCTGCGCGCCGCGGTGTCGGAGATCGAGCAGTACCAGCGCGTCGTGGTGCAGCCGCCGCCCGAGGGCCGGATCGTCGGGTACGCGGCCAGCGACCTGATGCGCCTGATCGCGGAGCTGCTGGACAACGCGACGGCGTTCTCGGCGCCCGAGACGCAGGTGACGGTGTCGACGCGGGTCGCGGACAACGGTGCCGTGGTCGTCGACATCATGGACAAGGGCATCGGCATGAACGAGGCCGAGGTCGCCGAGGCGAACGCCCGGCTGACCGAGGCCGCGACCGTCGACCTCGCGACCTCGCGCCGGATGGGCCTGTTCGTGGTCGGCCGCCTCGCGGGGCGGCACCGCATCGGCGTCGCCCTGCACGGTGGCAAGGACATCGTCGGTGTGCGGGCGACCGTGACCGTGCCGGCGGAGCTGGTGATGGGCCTGCCGCAGGCCGAGCCCCCCGCGCCGCTCCCACAGCCGCAGGACCCGGCGCTGGCGCGGCGCCGCACCGTCAACGGCACGGGCCGCGCGGGTGCGCTGACCAGCCTGGCGGGGACGTCGGGCACCCTCGGCGACGGTGCCGCCGTGCCGGGGCCGTGGAGCCAGAACGGGCACACGGGCATGCTGCCGCCGCGGCCGCCGTCGGACCTCGAGGTGTCGGGGACGGCGCTGTTCAACCCGATCCCGGCGGACGAGCAGGACCTGCCCGAGGCGCCGTCGTCCCCGGCCGACCTGCCGGGTGGCGCGCTGCCCGCGGGCAAGGCGCTGTTCGAGGCGAACACGAGTTCCGGCGCGCTGACGGAGTGGTGGAGCGCGGCCGCGGCCGAACCCGCGCCGCCGCCCCCGCCGCCCACCCCGCGTGAGACGACCCCGATCTTCGACGAGACGCTGTCGGCGTGGTTCCGCAGCGACAAGCCCGCGCCGAAGCCGGCCGAGAAGGCCGCCGAGTCCGGGAAGTCCGAAGCGGCCGAGGAAACCAAGGCGAACACCGGCTGGGACTTCGCGGTCGACGAGAACTTCCGCGCGGTGCAGGCCGCGGCTCAGGCCGAGCCCACGAGCTTCACCGAGTCGGGCCTGCCGAAGCGCCGCCGGGGCGAGCAGCTCATGCCGGGCAGCGTGGCGCCGGGCACGGCCGCGCCGCGCTCGCCGGAAAGCGCTTCCCCGGAGGCGCCCGCACTGCCGACCCGCGACCCCGCGGACATCCGCGGTCGCCTGAGCAGCTTCCAGCAGGGCATCAGCCGGGCCCGGCACGCGGCCCGCGAGCAACCTGCCGAGACCGGGGACGCGCAGTCGGCGGCGCCGTCCGCCGGGGCCACGGGGTTGCAGCGCCGGCCGCAGGCCGAGCAGGGTGGCCAGGCGTGGCCGGACGCCGACCAGGCGGCCGCCGCCGAAGCGGATGCGCTGCCCCAGCGCCGTCAGGGCGGCGAAGGCGCGGCCGAAGGTGGGCTGCCGCAGCGGCAGCGCCGTGCAGAAAGCGCTTCCCCGGAGGGCGAGCTGCCGCAGCGCCGTCCGGGTGGGGATGCGTCCTTGCGGCAGGCCGGCGCCGAGAGCGGTGCGTCCGAGCAGCAGGAGAGCGGCTTGCCGCGGCGGCAGCCGGGCGCCGAGCGTCAGCAGGGCGCGGAAGGCGGCCTCCCGCGGCGGCAGCCCGGCGCGGCCCCGCACGAGGGCGCCGAAGCCGAACGCCAGGGCGCCGAGGGTGGCTTGCCGCAGCGGCAGCAGGGTGCCGAGGGCGGTCTGCCGCAGCGGCAGCCGACGACGGACAGTGGCCTGCCGCGTCGGCAGCCCGGCGGGGAGCTGCGGAGTCAGCCCCCGCAGACCGGGGGTGGCAGCAGCCTCTTCGGCGGCCAGCCGGGCGAGGACGGCTCGCTCCCGCGCCGGCAGCGTGGTGAAAGCGTTTTCTCGCGTCAGCGTGGCGGGGAGAACGGCCTCGACCAGCGGCGCCGGCCCGCCGACACCGACCCCGGTGCCGCGGAGCGCCGGCCCGCCGCCGACTCCGGTCTCGCGCAGCCCCAGCCGGGCGTCGCTCCCGGTTTCCCGCAGCGCCAGCCGGGCGGCGACTCCGGCCTCCCGCAGCGCCAGCGTGGCGGTGAGAACGGCCTCGCGCAGCGCCAGCCGGGTGCGGACGCCAGCCGCCAGCCGGGCGGTGACACCGGTCTTCCGCAGCGCGGGCGTGGCGGTGAGAACGGCCTCGCGCAGCCCCAGCCGGGCGACTCCGGCCTCCCGCAGCGCGGGCCGGGCAGTGACGGCTCCCTGCCCCGCCGCCAGCCGGCGGCCGCGCAGGCCGGGACCGACGCCGACCAGCTCCCCCAGCGCCGCCCCGGCGTCGAGCCGCCCCGGCGGCTCGAACCGCCGGAGGATCCTGCCGAGACCTCGGGTGCCTTCCTGTGGCGCAAGCCGCAGTTCGGCAAGGAGGGCCAGCCTCCGCTGCCCAGGCGGCAGGACGAGGCCGAGCCCGTCCCCGGTGCCGGGGAGTCCGCGTGGTCCTTTGCGGCGGACGAGAGCTGGCAGGCGGTGCAGGCGCTGTCGCAGACGGCTCCTGCGAGCTACACGGCGGCGGGACTGCCGCGCCGCCGTCGTGGTGAACAACTCATGCCGGGCAGTGCGTCTTCCACGGGCGGGCTGGGCCCCCGAACCCAGCGCGACCCGCAGGATGTGCGCGGCAGGCTGAACAGTTTCCAGCAAGGTGTCCGGCGTGGACGGCACCGCACGGGTCAGCCGGCCGAGTCTGATCACGAAACGATGGAGGGTGAATGACCTCGCCGCAGCCACAACAGAACCAGTTCGGATGGCTGGTCAACGACTTCGCCGAGCGCGTCCCCGGTGTCGCGCACGCGGTGGTCGTGTCGGCCGACGGGCTGCTGCTGACCGCGTCGAACCGCTTGCCCCTCGACCGTGCCGACCAGCTCGCCGCGGTTGCCTCCGGTCTCGTCAGCCTCACGCAGGGGGCGGCGCGCTGCTTCGAGGCCGGTGCGGTCAACGAGACCGTGGTGGAGATGGAGCTGGGCATCATGGTGCTGATGTCCATCAGCGACGGCTCGTGCCTGGCCGTGCTGGCCGCGCCCAACTGCGACATCGGGCAGGTGGCCTACGAGATGACGATGCTGGTCGACCGCGTCGGCCAGATCCTCACCCCGGAACTGCGCGCGCAGCTGCAGGGTTCCGGGGGTCCCCTGATCGGCGAACCGGTGGGATGATGCCGCGATGACCCCTCCCGCGGAGGACGAAGACGCGACGTTCGCGGACGTCCTCAACGGCTTCACCTTGGATTCCGGCCGTGCCCGCCGGAAGCGGAAGAAGGCCAAGGAGACCGAGGAGGCCGAGGCGCCGGCCGCGTCGCAGGACGAGCCGGCGCCCGGTCCGGCTCCGGTGCCGTCGCCCGCGCCGGCACCGCCCGGCAGGCCACCGGGGTACGAACCCCCGGTGCTGCAGCCCCCGGCGGCGCCGCCCGCCCAGCAGGGCTCGGGCTACTTCGAGGCGCCGCAACAGGGGTCGGGGTACTTCGAACCGAACCAGGGGTCGGGGTACTTCGAACCGGCGCGGGGCACGAACTTCGGCACCGGCTTCTTCGAGCCCGCAGTGGCCAACAGCGGCCCGGCGCTGCCCGAGCGGCCCGAGCCGGCGCCCCTCGACGAGGAGACCGCGGCGGTGCGCCCGTACGCTCTCACCGGCGGACGGACGAAGGCCAGCTACGCGCTGGAACTGGAGACGCTGGTCTCGGTGAAGGACGGTGTCGCCGCCCGCCTCGACGCGGGGCTGGTGATGCAGTACGAGCACCGCCAGATAGTGGAAGAATGCCGGAAGCCACGTTCGGTCGCGGAAATCGCGGCACTGCTGCGGGTTCCGGTCGGCGTGGCCAGGGTGCTCATCAGCGACACGGCCGACGCCGGTCTGATCACCGTGCACAAGACCGTGTCCGGCAGTGACAACGCCGAGGCGCATCTCATGTTGATGGAAAGGGTGTTGAGTGGACTCCGTCGGCTTTAAAGCACCGCGGCCGGCCGCGCCGCAGACCATGACCTCGGCCAAGATCGTGGTGGCCGGTGGCTTCGGCGCCGGCAAGACCACCTTCGTCGGGTCGGTGTCGGAGATCGTGCCTCTCACCACCGAGGCGATGATGACCGACGCCAGCCGCGGCATCGACAACCTCGACAACACCCCGAACAAGGCCACCACCACCGTGGCGATGGACTTCGGCAGGGTGTCGCTGGACGAGGACCTGATCCTGTACCTGTTCGGTACCCCGGGTCAGCAGCGGTTCTGGTTCATGTGGGACGACCTCGTGCGCGGGGCGATCGGTGCCGTCGTGCTCGCGGACACGCGCCGGCTCGCGGACTCCTTCGCGCCGGTCGACTTCTTCGAGGACCGCAGGCTGCCGTACATCATCGGCGTCAACACGTTCGACGGCGTGCTGCACCACGACCTGAACGACGTGCGTGAGGCGCTGGCCATCGACCCGGGCATCCCGATCGTCCGCTGCGACGCGCGGGACCGGGAGTCGACCAAGCAGACGCTGATCACGCTGGTCGAGTACGCGATGCGGCAGTGGATCTCGCTGCGGGCGGCCAACGCCCGCTGACGCGGCAACGGGCACCGGGTGCGGAGCGCGCCCGGCCTGTCGCCTGCCCGGAAAATCCCAGTGGCCCACGTCACGCTGAAGCTCGGGTGTAAAACAGTAGGAAGTCCGAGTATTTTGGGGGCATGAGCGCGTCCCTGTACGAAGCTGTGCACCCGGTTCGGTTCGTGACGGCGTCGAGCCTGTTCGACGGGCACGACGCCTCGATCAACATCATGCGCCGCATCCTGCAGGCGCAGGGCGCCGAGGTCGTGCACCTCGGGCACAACCGGTCGGTCGACGAGGTCGTGACGGCCGCGATCGACGAGGACGCCCAGGGCGTGGCGATCAGCGCCTACCAGGGCGGTCACGTCGAGTACTTCTCCTACCTCGTGGAGCTGCTGCGTGAGCGCGGCGCCGGCCACGTCCGCGTGTACGGCGGCGGGGGCGGCGTGATCGTGCACGACGAGATCGAGCTGCTGCACTCGCGCGGGGTGGCCCGGATCTTCTCCCCGGACGACGGCCTGCAGCTGGGGCTGCCCGGGATGATCAACCTGATGATCCGCGAGTGCGACTTCGACCTCGCGGCACGGCAGGCCGGTTCGCCGGAGGACCTCCTCGCCGGTGACGTGCCCACGCTCGCGCGCGTGATCACGCGGCTGCAGGCGGGGGTGCTGGACGAGGACTGGCGGGCCCGGATCGCCGAGGCGGCCACGAACAGGAGCGTGCCGGTGCTGGGCATCACCGGCACCGGTGGCTCGGGCAAGTCCTCGCTGACCGACGAGCTGGTGCGGCGGTTCCGGCTGGACCAGCAGGACAAGCTGCGCATCGCGGTGCTGGCGATCGACCCGACGCGCCGCCGCGGTGGCGGGGCGCTGCTGGGCGACCGGATCCGGATGAACTCGCTCGGGTCGTCGGTGTACTTCCGGTCCCTGGCCACGCGCACCACGAGCGGTGAGATCCCGGAGGGTCTCGACGACGCGATCCTGGCGTGCAAGGCCGCCGGGTACGACCTGGTGATCGTGGAGACGCCGGGTATCGGCCAGGGCGACGCGGGGATCGTCGACCACGTCGACCACTCGCTGTACGTGATGACGCCGGAGTTCGGCGCGGCCTCGCAGCTGGAGAAGATCGACATGCTCGACTTCGCCGACGCGGTGGCGATCAACAAGTTCGAGCGCCGCGGTGCGGAGGACGCGCGGCGGGACGTGGCGCGCCAGCTGGTGCGCAACCGCGAGGAGTTCGGTGCCTCGCCCGAGGACATGCCGGTTTTCGGGACCAGTGCGGCGAAGTTCAACGACGACGGCGTGACATCGCTGTACCAGTTCCTGCGGGACCTGCTGGCGGACAAGGGGCTTCCGGTCGCCGCGGGCACGCTGCCGCGCGTCGAGGGCAAGGTGTCCACGGGTGCCAGCACGATCATCCCGACGTCGCGCACGCGGTACCTCGCGGAGATCGCGGACACCGTCCGGAGCTACCACCGGCACACGCAGGAGCAGGTCGAGGCGGTCCGCGAGCGCGACCAGCTGGCGGCGGCGAAGGCCGCGCTGGAGAAGGTGGACGCGGACACCACCGCGATCTCCGAGCTGCTCGCCGAGGCGGAGTCGCGTGTGGACGGTGAGACGCGGCGGCTGCTGGAGCACTGGCGGGAGCTGGCGGAGTCCTACCGCGGCGAGGAGCTGGTGTTCAAGGTGCGCGACAAGGAACTGCGCACCCAGCTGTGGCGGGAAACCTTGTCCGGCAACAAGATCCCGCGTGTCGCGTTGCCGCGCTACACCGAGAACGGCGAGCTGCTGTCGTTCCTGCGCCGTGAGCACCTGCCCGGCTACTTCCCCTACACGGCGGGCGTTTTCCCGTTCAAGCGCGAGGGCGAGGACCCGGCGCGCATGTTCGCGGGGGAGGGTGACGCGTTCCGCACCAACCGGCGGTTCAAGTACCTGTCCGCGGAGTCGCCCGCCAAGCGCCTGTCCACCGCCTTCGACTCGGTGACGCTGTACGGGCACGACCCGGACACCCGGCCGGACATCTACGGCAAGGTCGGCACTTCCGGCGTGTCGATCGCGTCGCTGGAGGACATGAAGGCCCTCTACGACGGGTTCGACCTGACCGCGCCGAACACGTCGGTGTCGATGACCATCAACGGTCCCGCGCCGACGATCCTCGCGTTCTTCCTCAACACCGCGATCGACCAGCGGGTGGACGCCTTCCGCGCCGAGCACGGCCGTGAGCCGACGCCGGAGGAGTTCGACGAGCTGCGGGAGTGGACGCTGCGGCAGGTACGCGGCACGGTGCAGGCCGACATCCTCAAGGAGGACCAGGGGCAGAACACCTGCATCTTCTCCACCGAGTTCTCGCTGCGGATGATGGCCGACATCCAGGAGTGGTTCATCGAGCACGGGGTGCGCAACTTCTACTCGGTGTCGATCTCCGGGTACCACATCGCGGAGGCCGGGGCGAACCCCATCTCGCAGCTGGCCTTCACGCTCGCCAACGGGTTCACCTACGTCGAGTCCTACCTCGCGCGCGGGATGCACATCGACGACTTCGCGCCGAACTTGTCGTTCTTCTTCTCCAACGGCATGGACGCGGAGTACTCGGTCCTGGGCCGCGTCGCGCGGCGGATCTGGGCGACGGCGATGAAGGAGCGCTACGGCGCGAACGAGCGCTCGCAGAAGCTGAAGTACCACGTGCAGACGTCCGGCCGCTCGCTGCACGCGCAGGAGATGAGCTTCAACGACATCCGCACGACGCTGCAGGCGCTGTGCGCGCTGTACGACAACGCGAACTCCTTGCACACCAACGCTTATGACGAGGCGATCACCACTCCGACGGAGAACTCGGTGCGCCGCGCGATGGCCATCCAGATGATCATCAACAAGGAGTGGGGCCTGTCGAAGAACGAGAACCCGCTGCAGGGCTCGTTCATCATCGACGAGCTGACCGACCTGGTCGAGGAGGCCGTGCTCACCGAGTTCGACCGGATCTCCGAGCGCGGCGGCGTGCTCGGGGCGATGGAGACGGGCTACCAGCGGGGCCGCATCCAGGACGAGTCGATGCTGTACGAGCGGCTCAAGCACGACGGCTCGCTGCCGATCGTCGGGGTGAACACGTTCCGCAACCCGCACCCCGAGGACGACGAGGTCGAGGTCGAGCTGGCGCGCGCGACGGAGGAGGAGAAGCAGTCCCAGCTGCGGCGCGTGCGGGACTTCCAGCAGCGGCACCGCGCGGAGGCCGAGCAGGCGCTGAAGGCGCTGCGTGAGGCGGCCACGAGCGGGGAGAACGTGTTCGCGGTCCTGATGGACGCGGCGCGGGTGTGCACGCTGGGCCAGATCACGGACGCGTTCTTCGAGGTCGGCGGTCAGTACCGCCGGAACGTGTAGCGGGTCGCACCGGCCCGCAAGCTGCTGAACCAGTTCCTGACGGCAGTGGTACAGCGCGCTGTCGACCACGGTGTCGAACCGGTCGTCGAAGCCGTCCAGCCCGGGTGAGGTCACCGACCTCGAACGTGACCCGCAGCCCCCGCGCTTCCGCGGCGGCCCTGGCCTGCTCGACGGCCGTCGGCCCATGGAGCGAGAGCAGTCCCCTCGGGGAATAGCCGGCGGCGGTGCCGGGTTGCGCGGACGTATGAAGTACGGAATCGCCACCTTCGTGACCGACGAGACGATCCAGCCCGCACCGCTCGCCCGCGCCCTGGAGGAACGTGGTTTCGACTCCGTGTTCCTGGCGGAGCACTCGCACATCCCGGCGAGCCGGGAGACCCCGTACGAGGGCGGTGGCGAGCTGCCGGACTACTACCGCCGCACGCTCGACCCGTTCGTGGCGCTGTCGGCGATGGCGGCGGTGACCGAGGACCTGCTGCTGGCGACCGGCGTCGCGCTGGTGATCCAGCGGGACGTGATCCACACGGCGAAAGAGGTCGCCAGCCTGGACCTGATCTCCGGCGGCCGCGTGCTCTTCGGCGTCGGCGTGGGCTGGAACCGCGAGGAGATGCGGAACCACGGCACCGAGCCGCGCACCCGCGGCGCCCTGCTGAACGAGCAGATCGAGGCGCTCAAGGCGATCTGGACGCAGGAGCAGGCCGAGTACCACGGGAAGTTCGTCGACTTCGACCCGATCTTCGCGTGGCCCAAGCCGGTGCAGGCGCCGCACCCGCCCGTCTACGTCGGCGGGGAGAGCCCGAAGGCGCTGGACCGCCTGCTCAAGCACGGCGACGCCTGGCTGCCGCGCCCGCACACCGAGATCGCGGAGATCAAGCGGGTGCGCTCGTGGCTGGCCGACAACGGCCGTCCGGACGTGCCGTTCACCGTGTTCGGCGCCCCGGCCGACAAGGGCAAGCTGGAGCAGTACGCCGAAGCCGGCGTCGAGCGCGTCACGTTCTTCCTGACGCCGGGGCCCGAGGCCGAGGCGCTGAAGAAGCTCGACGAGTTCGCGGCGCTGCGGTGAAGGTCGGCATCAGCACCTTCGTCACCGACGAGAGCATGCCGCCCGCCGCGCTGGCCAAGGCGGTGGAGGAGCGCGGTTTCGACGCGTTGTTCCTCGCGGAGCACTCGCACATCCCGGTCTCCCGCGAGACGCCGTACCCGGCGGGCGGGGAGCTGCCGCGGCCGTACTTCCGCGCGCTCGACCCGTTCGTGGCACTGGCCGCGGCCGCGGCGGTGACGACGTCGCTGCGCCTGGGCACCGGGGTCAGCCTGCTGGTCCAGCGTGACGTGATCCACACCGCGAAATCCGTCGCCAGCCTGCACCTGGTGTCGGGTGGGCGTGTGCTCTTCGGCGTCGGCGTGGGCTGGAACCGCGAGGAGATGCGCAACCACGGCACCGACCCGCGCACGCGGGGCAGGCTGCTCGACGAGCGGATCCAGGCCCTGCGGGTCCTCTGGAAGGACGACGAGGCGAGCTACTCCGGTGAGCACGTCCGGTTCGACCGGGTCTTGCAGTGGCCGAAGCCCGCGCAGCCACCGATGATCTACATCGGGGGCAACAGCGAGGCCGCCGCCGACCGGGCTCGGCGGCTCGGGGACGGCTGGTTGCCCAACGCGGTGCGCGATCCCGCGCAGGTACCGGCGCAGCTCGCCATGGTGCGGGACACCGGCCTGCCGGTGACGGCCACGTCGGCCCCGCCCGACGAGCGGCTGTTCGCCGCGTACGCCGAGGCCGGCGCGGAACGCGTCACGCTGTCGCTGCCACCCGGGCCGGAGGCGGACACGCTCCGCAGGCTCGACGAGTTCGCCGCGCTGCGCTGAAGCTCGGTACGGTTGCCCTATCGCACGTCAGAAAGGTTGATGAGGTCGTGAGTGACGTTCAGATCGGCATCGCCGCGGCGCTGGAGCAGTTCTCGCCGCGCGAATCCATCGAGCTTGCCGCGCTGTCCGAGCAGCACGGGTTCTCCGGGCAGATGGCCGCGGACCACTTCCAGCCGTGGGTGCCGCAGCAGGGGCAGGCGTCCTTCGTGTGGAGCGTGCTGGCCTCGCTCGCCGAGAACACGACCGGTGACCTCGGTCCCGGCGTGACGTGCCCGTCGTTCCGGCTGCACCCGGCGATGGTGGCGCAGGCCGCCGCGACGCTGGAGGCCACGTACCCGGGCCGCACCTGGCTCGGCATCGGTTCCGGTGAGGCGCTCAACGAGCACATCATCGGCGGCTACTGGCCCGAGGCCCCCGAGCGCGTGCGCCGCATGTTCGAGGCGCTGGAGATCATCCGCAAGCTGTTCAGCGGCAAGGACGTCAAGCACTCCGGCGAGTTCTTCAAGCTGCACACCACGCGCCTGTGGACGCTGCCGGACACCCCGCCGCCGGTCTACATCGCCTCCGCGGGCCCGTACACCTCGCGCAAGACCGGTGAGCTGGCCGACGGGCTGATCACGCCCGGTGCCTCGCTGGACAAGCTGGCCGGCATCCTCGACAACTTCGCGCAGGGCGCCCGCAAGGCCGGCAAGGACCCCGACACGATGCCGAAGCTGCTGCAGGTGCACCTGTCCTGGGCGGAGACCGACGAGCAGGCGCTGGCCAACGCGATGGACCAGTGGCCCAACGGCGGGATGAAGTTCCCGAAGGCCGACGTCCGCTCGCCGTTCGACTTCGCGCAGATGGCGAAGCTGGTGCGCGAGGAGGACTTCGAGGGCCGCATGGTCATCTCGTCCGATCCCGACGTGCACCGCCAGTCGCTCCAGCGCTACATCGACGCCGGGTTCAACCGGATCTACGTGCACAACGTGGGCCGGAACCAGAAGGAGTGGATCGAGGTCTTCGGCCGCGAGGTGCTGCCCAAGCTCAAGGCTTGAGCAGCGCGGCGAGCTGGCCGGTGCCGTCCGTGAGCGCCTTGGCCATCGAGCGGTAGTAGGCCAGCGGCGCCGAGGTCAGCACGATCACGACGTACCGGGAGTCCTGCCCGAGCAGGCCCGTGGTGTGGAAGTAGGCGGTGTTGCCGGTGCTGCCCCAGCCCTGCTTGATCGCCCAGGTCGTGCCGGGCAGGCCGTCCGGGATGCCGAAGAACTGGTCCGTGCCGTCCGCGGCCGTTCGCGACGCGTGGTACATGGCGTCGTAGATCAGGTCGCGGGCGGTGCCGGGCACGTTGTCCTCGAGGTACCGGTACACCGCGACCAGGTCCTCGGGGGTGACCTTGGTGGCTCCCCACTGGCCTGCCGCGCTGGGCGGCTCGGTGCTGGTCAGGCCCATCAGCTTCACGTCCCGGGTGATGATGGACGTGCCGCCTTCGCTCACCCAGAACGCGCTGGCGACGCTGTCGTCGCTGGTCGAGAGCATCTTGGTGAGGCGGTTCTGAATGGCGGGGCCGGGCACGTGCCAGTCGTTGCGCGCGAGCACGTCGATGGCGATGAGCAGCTTCACCACCGACATGCTGGAGAACCTCGTGTCGGCGTTGAGGCTGGTGACCGCCCGGCCCGCGGTGCGGTCGTAGACCTCCAGCCCGACCTTCGCGTCGGGCACGGTCCGGCGCACGGAATCCTGCACGCGGTTGGCGAGCTGCCGGGCGTCCGCCGCGGACAGCGCCGGTGGCGGCGCCGGCGCGGAGTCCGTGGCCAGCGCCGGAGTGGTGGTCTCCGTCGGCTGGGGCTGCGACTGGGGTTGCGGTGCGGCGGAGACCCTCGTGCTGGCGGCCGAGATCGAGGCCTCGTCGTGCGTCACCGAGACCACGATCATGACTGCGGCGCCCGTCGCGACCGCTGCGAGCACGGCCCGTGCGACCGTTCCACGTTTCACATGCCAAGAAACGCGGTCACCCGATCGGGTTGTTGCGTCTCACCGCGAACTCAAACGTGACGCTCAGCGGATTGACAGCCCGCGCACAGCCAAGATCACCGATCGCGCCGGCGCGTGTTCAGTCCGCAGCGGGCCGGTCCAGCAGCAGGTGCACCGACAGCTCCAGCCGGTTCGCGACGTCGGCGGCCGAAGCGCGCCGGGTGACCCACGCGACCAGGTTCGCCATCCACACGTCGGCGATGAGGTGGAAGACCGCGCGGTCGTGCTCGGTCGGCTCCTCGATGCGCATGGCCTTGGCGAACATGTCCTCCATCAGCCGTCCGACCTGCTCGACCTCGGCGGCCGCGGTCGTGTCGGCGAACATGAACGCCCGCACCATGGCCTCGGTCAGGTGCGGGTCGCGCTGCATCATCCGCGTGTTGCGGTTGAGCACGAAGATCAGCCGCTCGCCGGGCGTGTCACCCGGGATGGCGCTGCGCTCCAGCTTGTCCTTGGCGCGCTCGAACTCCCTGGCCAGGCCCGACACCAGCAGGTGGATCTTGGACGGGAAGTAGCGGTACAGGGTGCCCAGCGCGACGTCGGCCTTGTCGGCGACCGCGCGCATCTGGACCGCGTCGTAGCCGCCCTTGGACGCCAGCGCCAGCGTGGCGTCGATGATGCGCCGGCGGCGGTCCCGCTGCGCGGCGGAACCGAGCTCGTCGCCCAGCCCGTTCCTGGTCTGGGCGGTTGCCCTCGTCTTACCGGCCATCGACCTCTGCTCCGAAACTTGTTCCACTGTCGGTGCACAGCTTACCTAACGGTCTTCCTTCGGAAAAACTGAAACACGTTCTATAGTTGATCCATGGTCATCGGGGTGACGGCGGAGCAGCGGGCCTGGGCGGAGTCGGTCCGGCGCGGAGCGGTGGCGGAGCTGCGTTCGGTCGCGCTGCCGGAGGAGCTGGGCGGCGTGGGCGGCACGGTGACCGACCTCGCGGTCGGTCTCGCGGAGGCGGCCGCCGCACTGACGCCGGGGCCGCTGTTCGGCACCGCGCTGGCGGGTCTCGTGCTGGCCCGCCGTCCTGATTCGGCGCCGGCGAAGGAACTGGTCCCCCGGCTGGCCGACGGCAGCGCGCGGGCGGCGGTCGCGTTCGGACCCGGCGGCCTGGTGATGACCCCTGAACTGCGGGTGCGCGGCCGGACGGAGCCGGTGCTCGACGCGGATCCCAGGGCGTATTCGCTGCTGGCGGCCGATCGCGCCGGGGAGACGGTGTGGTTCGTGCTGCCGCCGCGTCCGGTCGAGCACGCCGATGGTCTGGACCTGTCCCGTGAAGTCGGGTTCCTCGTGCTGGACGAGGAGATCCCGCAGAGCGCCTTGCTGGACGAACCGGTCGCCGAACTCGCCGCGACGCTGGCCGCCGCCGAGGCGGCCGGTGTGGCCGACTGGTGCGTGCGCACCGCGAGCGAGTACGCGAAGGTCCGCGAGCAGTTCGGCAGGCCCATCGGTTCGTTCCAGGCCGTCAAGCACCTGTGTGCGGAGATGCTGTGCCGCGCCGAGGTCGCCGCCGCTCTGGCCTGGGACGCGGCGGAAGCGGGCGGGGCGCACCCGCTGGCGTCGGCGGTCGCGGCGGCGGGTGCGCTGGACGCGGCCGTGGACAACGCGAAGGACTGCATCCAGGTGCTGGGTGGCATCGGGTTCACGTGGGAGCACGACGCGCACCGCTACCTGCGGCGGGCGGTGACCCTGCGGCAGCTGCTCGGCGGTTCCGGGCGGTGGCGGCGGCGCGCGGCGGAGCTCGCGTTGTCCGGGCAGCGGCGGCAGCTCGGGGTGGCGGTCGGGGAGGATCCCGTGGTGCGCAAGGAAATCGCCGCGATCGCCGCGTTGCCCGAGGGTCAGCGGCGGGTACGGCTGGCCGAGACGGGGTACCTCGTGCCGCACTGGCCACGACCCTACGGGCTCGACGCCGGTCCCGAGCAGCAGCTGGTGATCGACGCGGAGCTGCGCCGGGCGGGAGTCCGGCGGCCGGACCTGGTGATCGGCGCGTGGGCGGTGCCGACGATCCTCGAACACGGCACGGCCGAACAGCAGGAGCGGTTCGCCGGTCCCACGCTGCGGGGCGAAATCACGTGGTGCCAGCTGTTCTCCGAGCCGGAAGCGGGTTCGGACCTCGCCTCGCTCCGGACGAAAGCGACCAAAGTGGACGGTGGCTGGCGGCTGTCGGGCCAGAAGATCTGGACCTCGCTTGCGCGCGAGGCGGACTGGGCGATCTGCCTGGCCCGCACCGATCCCGACGCCCCCAAGCACCGCGGTATCACGTACTTCCTCGTCGACATGACGTCTCCCGGCATCGACATCCGGCCGCTGCGGGAGATCACCGGGGACGCCGTGTTCAACGAGGTGTTCCTCGACGACGTGTTCGTGCCCGACCGCGACGTCGTCGGCGAGGTGCACGGCGGCTGGCGCCTGGCGCGCACGACGCTGGCGAACGAGCGGGTCGCGATGGGCGGCGGGTCGTCGGTCGGCGAGGCCGTCGAGGAGCTGCTGGCGGCCGCGGCCGGCCCCAGCGAGCGGCTGGGAGCGCTGGTGACCGAGGGGACGGCGTGCTCGCTGCTCGACCTCAGGGCGACCTTGCGGCGGCTGGCGGGCCAGGACCCCGGCGCGGAGTCGAGCGTGCGGAAGCTGATCGGCGTGCGGCACCGGCAGGCGGTGGCCGAAGCGGCGCTGGACCTGCGGGGGCCCGCCGGGGTGGTGGACGGGGCCGCCCAGCACGAGTTCCTGCTCACCCGGTGCCTCAGCATCGCGGGCGGGACGGAGCAGGTGCTGCTGACGCTGGCGGCGGAACGGCTGCTCGGTCTGCCGCGCTGAGCTGTCGGTGGTCCCGCCTATCGTGGGACCGTGGAGCTCACCCCGGACACGCACGCGATCTTCGTGCCCTCGGACCCGCCGCGTGACGGCGTGCTCGCGCTGTGGGGCGACGGCGCGGGTCCCACGCCGGTGGAGCTCGTGCTGCCGCAGGGCAAGGCGTTCCGGCGGACCACAGTGGACGCGCACGTGCTGCCGCTCGCCGAAGCGCTGCCGCTGCTGCTGTCCGTGCGCGAGCCCGCCTCCCCGGCGGTGGCCGCCTGGTCGGCCGCCGTGCACGCCGCGCTCACCCTCGTCGCGCGCGGTCGGCTGCTGCCCGCGGTCACGTCCGGCGGCGTCGACACGTGGCGCGTCGGGCCGCTCGACGGCGCCGACGAGGCGTTGCTACGTGACCTCGCGGCGGCGTTGCCGCCCGAGGCGCACGCGTTGCCGTTGTCGGGGCTCAAGCGCGTCCGCCTGCACTCGCCCGAGACGCTGGTGCGCGCGCTGTGGGACGCGACGGCCGACGTGCTGGTCCGGTCACCCGCCGCGAGCGTCGTCGCGGGCGGCCCGGCCTTCGCCTCGCCGCAGCCGACGTTGCTCGACGCGGCGGACGCGGAGTGGCTCGCCGCGCAGCAGCCCACCGGCGCCCAGCTCCAGCTGCGCGTCGAGATCCGGGAGGAGGAGCCCGGGCAGTACACCTTCGCGGCGGTGCTCGCGTTGCGCAGCGCACTCGACCCGAGTCTGGTGGTCGACGCCGCCACGCTGTGGGACGCGCCGGACGCGGTGCTCGCCCGCCTCGGCGACCAGGTCGAGGCCCAGCTGCTCCTGGCGTTGCGGCGCGGGGCGCGGGTGTGGCCCCCGCTGGGGCGTGCGCTTGAAGCCGCCACGCCTGCCGAGGTCCTGCTCACCGACGACGAGCTGGTGGAGCTGCTCGACACGGGCAGTTCCGCGCTCGGCGCGGCGGGTGTGGAAGTGCTGTGGCCACGCGGGATGTTCAGTGAGGGCGTGCGGGTGCAGGCGAGCGCCACTCCCGCCCCGGGGAGCGAGGCGAACGCCGCGTTCCGCATGACCGACCTGCTGAAGTTCCGGTGGCAGCTCAGCCTCGGCGGCGAGACGCTGACCGAGGCCGAGATCACCGCGCTCGCCGAGGCGAAGCGGCCGATGATCCGGCTGCGTGGCCAGTGGGTGCGGGTCGACAGGGGCATGCTCGCGAAGTTGCGCCGCGGGGGCCGCGAGCTGACCGCCGCCGAGGCACTGGCCGCAGCGCTGACCGGGGCGCTGGAGGTCGACGGCGAGGAGCTGGATTTCGCGCCGCCACCCGCGTTGTCCGGCCTGCTCGACCGCATCCGCGAGGTGCCGTCCGCGCAGGTGGAAGTGCCGTCCGACCTTCAGGCGACGTTGCGGCCCTACCAGCGCGCCGGGCTCGCGTGGCTCGCGCGCATGACGGAGCTGGGGCTGGGCGGCGTGCTCGCCGACGACATGGGGCTCGGCAAGACGATCCAGCTCATCGCGCTGCACCTGCACCGGCGTGCGCTCGGCGCGGGGCCGACGCTCGTGCTGTGCCCGACGTCGTTGCTGGGCAACTGGGAGCGCGAGTTCGCGAAGTTCGCGCCTTCGGTGCCGGTGCGGCGGTTCCACGGCGGCAGACGACACCTCGACGAGGTCGCGCCCGACGAGGTGGTGCTCGCGACGTACGGGGTGCTGCGCCGCGACCGCGAGGCGCTGGCGGAGGTGGGCTGGGGGCTGCTGGCCGCCGACGAGGCGCAGCACGTGAAGAACCCGTTGTCCCGCACGGCCAAGGAGCTGCGCCGCGTGCCCGCCGCCGCGCGCGTCGCGCTCACCGGCACCCCGATGGAGAACCGGCTCACCGAGCTGTGGTCCATTTTGGACTGGACGACACCGGGGCTGCTCGGCTCGCTGGACCACTTCCGCCGCACCGTCGCACGGCCGGTGGAGCGCGACCGGGACCGCGAGCGCACCGAGCGGCTGGCGGCCACCGTGCGCCCGTTCCTGTTGCGGCGCCGCAAGAGCGACCCCGAGATCGCCCCGGAGCTGCCGCGCAAGACGGAGACCGACCGGTTCGTGCCGCTGACCACCGAGCAGGCCACGCTGTACGAGGCGGTCGTGCGGGAGAACCTGGCGATCATCCGGGAGTCGCAGGGAGTGCAGCGGCGCGGGCAGGTGCTCAAGCTGCTCACCGAGCTGAAGCAGATCTGCAACCACCCCGCGCAGTACCTCAAGCAGAGCGGGCCGCTCGCGGGCCGGTCGGGCAAGCTGACGGCGTTCGAGGAACTGCTCGACGTGATACTCGACGAGGGCGAGAGCGTGCTGGTGTTCAGCCAGTACGTGCAGCTGGGCAAGCTGCTCGTGGCGCGGCTGGCCGAACGCGGGCTGCCCGCGGAGATGCTGTCGGGCGCGACGTCGGCGAACCGGCGTGAGGAGCTGGTGGCGCGGTTCCAGGGCGGTGACATCCCGGTGTTCGTGTTGTCGCTCAAGGCGGGCGGCGTCGGGCTCAACCTGACCCGCGCGACCCACGTGATCCACTACGACCGCTGGTGGAACCCGGCGGTCGAGGACCAGGCGACCGACCGCGCGTACCGCATCGGGCAGGACCGGCCCGTGCAGGTGCACCGGCTGATCGCGGAGGGCACGCTGGAGGACCGCATCGCGGCGGTGCTGGAGTCCAAGCGCGGGCTGACCGAGGCCGTCGTCGGCGCGGGGGAGGACTGGCTCACGGAGCTGTCGGACGAGCAGCTGGCGGAGCTCGTGCGGCTGGGTGAGCAGCCGTGACCCCGCGCCGCACCTTCGGCGGCACCTGGTGGGGCCGGGCGTGGGTGGAGGCGCTGGAGGGGCGCGCGGAGCTGGACCCGAACCGGCTGCCGCGCGGGCGCACGTACGCGAGGAAGGGCCGGGTCAGCGCGCTGGACGTGACGTCGGGCGAGGTGCGGGCGTTCGTGCAGGGCAGCCGTTCCGTGCCGTACCGCGTGAAGATCCGCACGGCGGTCTTCGGTGACGAGCAGTGGTCCGCGCTGCTGGACATCATCGGGCGCCGCGCTGGCCATGCCGCCGCGCTGCTCGACGGCGAACTTCCGCCGGAGCTGGCCGAGGACGCGCGGGAGGCCGGGGTGGACCTGCTGCCGGGGCCGGGCGATCTGAAGCCGCGGTGCTCGTGCCCTGACACCGCCGATCCGTGCAAGCACTCGGCGGCGGTGTGTTACCTGGTGGCCGACGAGGTCGACGCGGATCCGTTCGTGTTGTTCCTGTTGCGGGGCAGGGGTCGTGAGGCGGTGCTCTCGGAGCTGCGGGCCCGGCGGGCGCGCACCACGGTGGTCGAGGAACGGGTCGAGCCGGGGTTGTCGCCCGAGGACGCCTTCGCGCGTGCGGTCGCGCCGTTGCCCCGGCTCCCGGCGCCGCCGGCGGAGCCCGGCCAGCCGGTGACGCTGGACCTCCCGCCGCCCGGCGTCTCGCTGCGGCCTGACGTCCTGGCCGGGCTGGCGGCGGATGCGGCGGCGCGGGCGGGCGACCTGCTGCGGGGTGGGCCGCTGGAGCTGACGGCGGAGGAGGACCTGGCCCGCCGGGCCGTGCACGGCGACGTGACCCGCCTGGCCAAGGTCGCGGGGCTGCCGGTCGGCGAACTCCGCCGCTGGGCGGCCGCTTGGCAGGCGGCGGGCCGGGGCGGGCTGGCCGTCCTGCGCGAATCCTGGCAGCCGCCACGCGGTGCGCTGCTGGCGGCCAAGGCCGAACTCGACGACGCCGACCTCCCGGGTGAGACCAAGGTCTGGCGCAACCGCCTCACCCGCGCCGAGGTCCAGCTCCGGCTGGGCCAGGACGGTCTGTGGTACCTGTTCCGCCGCGGTCCTCAGGGCTGGCTGCCCGTCGCCCCCGGCACCCGTGACCCGCTGGACGCGATGACGGACTACCCGGCGAGCGAGCGCAGGTAGGCCCACTCCAGGAAGCGCTCCACCCCGCGGACGACGTGCGCGCTGCGGATGGACGGGAAGATGTCGAAAGCGTGCTGTGCGCCCGAAATCTCGGCGTACGCCACCGGGTTCGGCGAAACAGCCCGCAACCGCCGCACGAACTCGCGGGCTTCGGCCACCGGGACCATCGTGTCGCGCTCGCCGTGGATGACGAAGAACGGCGGCGCCTTGTCGTTGATCCGGTCCAGCGGAGAGGCGGCGACGTAGTCCTCGTGGAACCGGACCGGGTCCTTGCCGACGACGAACCGGGCCAGCAGCGTCTTGAGCCGGTACTCGCTGGCCTTCGCACCGCTCGTCGCGGCGAAGTCGTAGACGCCGTAGTGCGGGACGCACGCCTGGATCGTCGTGTCCTCGTCCTCGAACCCCGGCTGCAGCTTCGGGTCGTTCGGGGTCAGCGCCAGCAACGCCGCGAGGTGGCCGCCCGCGGACCCGCCGGTGGCGGCGAGGAACGCCGGGTCGCCGCCGTAGCCGTCGATGTGCTCGTGGATCCACGCCACCGCCCGCTTGATCGCGACGATGTGGTCCGGCCAGTGCGCCTTGGGCGAGAGCGGGTAGTTGACCGCGACGCCGATCCAGCCGCGCTGGGCCATGTGCTGCATCAGCGGGATGCCCTGGTGGTCCTTGCTGTCGACCATCCACGCGCCGCCGTGGATCTGCAGCAGCACCGGCCTGCCCTCGACGGTCTCGCGCGGCCGGTAGATGTCGAGCAGGAACCGCTTGCCGCCGGGCGCGTACGCCACGTCCCGATCTCGCCGGACTTCCGGGTTGCGCATCCGGAACGGCATCACGAGCTGCCCCCACGGCGTCGCCAGGTCCTTCGGGTCCGGCGGGCGGCGCAGGTCCTCCAGGTACTGCTCGCCCAGCGCCTCGGCGAGCGCGTGCTCCACCTCGCCACGGGCTCGCTGAGCGTCGGCGATCAACGCACCGAGCCCGGCCATCGACGCCATCGACAGCGCCAGCCCGGCGCGGTCGGAACGCGAGCGCAGCCCGTGCCGCGCGAGGTGGGCCGCGGTGTCGGCGGCGGTGAGCGCGAGCAGGTGCGGGGCCAGTTCGTTCGTGAGCCAGCCGGCGAAGAACGCGGGGATCGCGGCCCGTTCACCCGGCAGGGGGCGCAGTGCGTTCGCGGTGAGGGCGAGCTGTATCGCCCGCCGGGTGAGGAAACGCGGTCGCATAAAGCTGATCTTAGGCTTTCCGCCTAGGATGAGCAGGGTGCAACCGCTCAGTGGCCTGGACGCCAGTTTTCTGTACCTGGAAACACCTTCGCAGGTCCTGCACATCTGCGGCCTGCTCACGCTCGACGGTTCGACGATGCCCGGCGGATATCGCTTCTCCGCGTTCCGCGAGAAGCTGGCCGAACGGGTCGCCGCCATTCCGGAATTCCGCCGGAAACTGCACAATTCGCCGCTGAACTTCCTGCACCCGGTGTGGGTGGAGGACGAGGGGTTCGACGTCGACTCCCACCTCCACCGGGTCGCCGTGCCCTCCCCGGGCGACCGGGAGACGCTGGCGGAACTGTGCGCGCACTTCGCCTCGCAGCCGCTGGACCGCGATCGCCCGCTGTGGGAGATGTACGTCATCGAGGGGCTCCCCGGCGACGGCGTCGCGGTGCTGCTGAAGATGCACCACGCCACCGTCGACGGCGTCAGCGGGGCGAACCTGATCGCGTACCTGTGCGGGCTGGAGCCCGATTCGCTGCTGCCGCTGCCCGAGCGGGAGGACAACCCGGAGCCGCCGGGCCACCTCGACCTGCTGCGCTCGAGCCTGGTGTCGCTGGCCCGCCGTCCCGTCGAGGTCGCGAAACTGCTGCCCGACCTGCTGGAGATGGCGCCGCGCTGGATCGGCCGCGCGCTCAAGCGCACCGGGATGCCGGTGCCGTTCACCGCGCCCCGCACGTCCTTCAACCGCACGATCACGGGCCTGCGCACGGTCGCGTACACGAGCCTGGAGCTCGACGAGATCAAGTCCGTGAAGAACGCCTTCGGGGTGACGGTGAACGACGTCGTGCTGGCGCTGTGCGCCGGGGCGCTGCGCCGGTACCTGGAGGTGCGTGGCGAGCTGCCGGACGAGCCGCTGGTCGCGACGGTGCCGGTGTCGGTGCAGGACCGCGTGGAGGAGAGCACGGGCAGCAACCAGGTCTCGGCGTTCTTCGCGCAGCTGCCCACGCAGCTGGCCGACCCCGCCGCGCGGATCTACGCGATCGCGGAGAGCAACCGGGTCGCGAAGGAGCACCACTTCAGCATCAAGCCGGAGATGCTGCAGGACTGGGCGCAGTTCGCCGCGCCGCGGTTGTTCGGGGTGGCGGTGCGGGCCTATTCGGCGCTGCGGCTCGCGGAGAAGCACCCCGTGGTGCACAACCTGGTCGTCTCGAACGTGCCGGGCCCGCCCACCCCGCTGTACCTGCTCGGCGCCAAGATCACCGGTTTCTACCCGCTGGGGCCGGTGTTCCACGGCGCCGGGCTGAACGTCACCGTGTTGTCCAACGCGGGCAGGGTGGACGTGGGCCTGCTGGGCGCACGAGAACTCGTTCCAGAGTTGTGGTCGCTGGCCGACGCGCTGCCGGAGGAGATGAAAGATCTGCTGGAGGCCGCTCGCGGTCTTGCCTGAGCCGCACTCCTCGGCTAAGACTAGAACAGGTTTCAGTCTCAGCCTGAGGAGCCGGCGTGGACTTCACCCTCGACGAGGCCCAGCGGGAGATCGCCGGCCTGGCCGCCGACGTCCTCGCGCGTGAGATCGACTTCGGCCGCCCGCCGGGGCCCGGTGGCTACGACGAGCAGGTGTGGCGCGCGCTGGCCAAGGCCGGGCTGCTGAACCTCGCCGTGCCCGCCGAACTCGGCGGGGACGGACTGGGCCTGGCCGAGGTCGCGGTACTGCTCACCGAGCTCGGCCGCGCCGCCGCGCCGGTGCCGTCGCTGACACTGGCGTTCGGCCTGCTGCCGCTGGCGGCGCTCGGCACCCCTGAACAGCGGGCGTGGCTGCTGCCGGAGATCGCGAGCGGGGATGCGCTGGTCACGGCGGCCCCACACGAGCCGTCCGCCCCGCTGGCGACCCGGCCGGAGACTCGCGCTGTTGCCGAGAGCGGCCGGTGGCGGCTCACCGGGGTCAAGACGAACGTGCCGTTCGCGGCCGCTGCCACGCGGGTTCTCGTGCCCGCCGGGACCGGGGTGTTCCTCGTCGACCCGCGCGCCGAAGGCGTCACGGTCGCCGGGACGACCCTGCGGCTGGACGGCGTCGTGGTGGACGAGGCCGACCAGCTCGGCGGCGCCGACGCGCTCGAAGTCCTCCGCCGGTACGCGATGGCGGGCATGCTCGCGCTCGGCGACGGCGCGCTCGCCGGGGCACTCGACCTCACCACGCGGCACGTCGCGCAGCGGCACCAGTTCGGCCGTCCGCTGGCCACCTTCCAGGCGGTCGCCCAGCAGATCGCCGACGTCTACGTCGCCTCGCGCACCGTGCACCTCGCCGCGCTGTCCGCCGTGTGGCGATTGCACACGGGCCGGGACCCGCAGCCCGATCTCGACGTCGCCGCGTACTGGCTCGCCGAGGAGGCGCCACCGGCACTGGCGACGTGTCATCACCTGCATGGCGGACTCGGCGTCGACATCAGCTACCCGCTGCACCGGTACTACGCGCAGATCAAGGAGCTGAGCGCATGTTTGTCGAGCTGACACCCGCTCAGCGACGGCTCCGGGCCGAGCTGCGCACGTACTTCGCCGGGCTCGTCACCCCCGGGGAACGCCGCGCGCTGCTGCGTGAGCGGCACGGCGAGACGTACCGGCGCATCGTGCGGCGGATGGGGCAGGACGGCTGGCTCGGCGTCGGCTGGCCGGAGGAGTACGGCGGGCGCGGTTTCGGTGACCTCGAGCAGCACCTGTTCGCCGACGAGGCCGCCCGCGCCGACGTGCAACTGCCCTCGGTGACGTTGCAGACCGTCGGGCCGACCCTCCAGCGTTACGGCACGGAGGCGCAGAAGAAGGCGTTCCTGCCGCGCATCCTCGCCGGGGAGGTCCACTTCGCCATCGGGTACACCGAGCCGGACGCGGGCACGGACCTGGCGTCGCTGCGCACGAGCGCGGTCCGCGACGGGGATTCCTACGTCGTCAACGGGCAGAAGATCTTCACCACCGGCGGGCACGACGCGGACTACATCTGGCTCGCCGTCCGCACGGATCCCGCCGCTCCCAAGCACAAGGGCATCTCGATCCTCATCGTCGACACCCGCGACCCCGGCTACTCGTGGACGCCGATCATCACGTGCGACGGCGCGCACCACGTCAACGCCACGTACTACAGCGACGTGCGCGTGCCCGACGACATGCTGGTGGGGGAGGAGAACCAGGGCTGGCGCCTGATCACCACCCAGCTCAACCACGAACGCGTCATGCTCGGCCCCGCCGGCCGCATCGGCGCGCTGTACGACCGGGTGCACGCTTGGGCTGACGCGCGTGGCCTCCTCGACCTCCCCGACGTGCGCCGCGCGCTGCGCGAAACCGCGGCCACCACGAGGATCAACGAGCTGCTGAACTGGCAGGTCGCCGCGTCCCCACCGGAAACACCGGTCGACGTGGCCGACGCGTCGGCCACGAAGGTCTTCGGGTCCGAGCGCCTCCAGCGGATCGGGCGGCTGCTGGAGGGGCTCGTCGCGCGGCACGGCGACCTCGGCGACCCGGAGACGGCCGAGCTCGCGGAGTGGCTCGACGTGCAGGCGCGCCGCAACCTCGTGCTGACGTTCGGCGGAGGGGTCAACGAAATCCAGCGGGAGCTGATCGCGACCGCCGGGCTGGGACTGCCGAGGGTGCCGCGATGACGATCGAAGAGGCAGCGGCACGCATTGCCGCACAAGGAGAATCCCGTCCCCGGCTCGCGCGGGACCCGGTCAACCCGGCCATGGTGAACAACTGGCTGGAGGCGCTGGGCGACACCAACCCGCGCTACGCCGCCGAAGGCATCGCCCCGCCGGCGATGGCGCAGGTGTGGACGATGAACGGGCTGCACGGACAGCGCGCCGCCGACGATCCCCTGGGTGCGATGATGGCCGTACTCGACGACGCCGGGTACACCTCCGTCGTCGCGACGAACTCGGAGCAGAACTACCGGCGGCACCTGCGGCACGGCGAGCACGTCGCGGCGACCACCCGCCTGGACGGCGTTGTCGGTCCTAAAAGGACAGCACTCGGCGAGGGCTACTTCGTGACCACCACGACCACCTGGTACGTGGGCGACGAGGTGGTCGCGGACATGATGTTCCGGGTGCTCAAGTTCAAGCCGAAGCCCGCGCAGCCCGGCGTGCTGCGGCCGGTGATCTCCCGGGACACGGAGTTCTTCTGGGAGGGTACGAAGGCGGGGGAGCTGCGGATCCAGCGTTGGGGAGACGTGCTGCGCCACCCGCCCGGGCCGATGCCGCCGGACGGCAACCTCGACGCGAAGCCGGACTGGGTCGTCGCGAGCGGGCGCGGCACGGTGTACAGCTACGTCGTGCACCACCGTCCCGCTGTGCCGGGAAAGCGCTTGCCGTTCGTGATCGCGCTGGTGGAGCTGGAGGAGGGCGTGCGGATGGTGGGCGAGGTGCTCGACGTGGAAACGGTCTACATCGGACAACGGGTGGTGGCCGAGTTCGTGCGCGTCGACGACGAGCTGACGCTGCCGGCCTGGCGGGTGGTCCCGTGATCGGCACGCAGCTGCCCCCGCTGAGGATCGAGGTCACGCCGACGTTCGTGATCTCCACCGCGCTGGCCACCCGCGACTTCCAGGACGTGCACCACGACCGGGACGCCGCGATCGCCCGTGGCTCGAAGGACATCTTCGTCAACATCCTCACCGACACCGGCCTGGTGCACCGGTTCGTGACGGACTGGGCGGGGCCGAGCTCGTTCGTGCGCTCGATCAAGATCCGGCTGGGTGTGCCCTGTTACGCCTACGACACGCTGACGCTGTCGGGCGAGGTCGTCGAGCAGGACGGCGACGAAGTGACGATCCGGGTGTCCGGTCGGGGCGATCTCGGGGAGCACTTGGCCGGCACCGTGACGGTGGGAGGTGTGTCGTGACGCTGTCCGGAGCGGCCGCGATCGTCGGTGTGGGGGCGACGGAGTTTTCCAAGGACTCCGGCCGCAGCGAGCTGCGCCTGGCCGCGGAGGCGGTGCAGGCGGCACTGGCCGACGCGGGTCTTCGTCCGTCCGATGTGGACGGTCTGGTGTCGTTCACGATGGACTCCAACGCGGAGGTCGCTGTCGCTCGCGAGCTGGGGATCCCGGAGCTGACGTTCTTCAGCCGCATCCACTACGGCGGCGGTGCGGCGGCTGCGACGGTGCAGCAGGCGGCGATGGCGGTGGCGACCGGGGTGGCGGACGTGGTGGTGGCGTACCGGGCGTTCAACGAGCGCTCCGGGATGCGCTTCGGGCAGGTGTCGGCCGCGGCGGCGGGGCAGGTGAACTCCTCGGGCGTGGACAACAGCTTCCATTACCCGATGGGGTTGGGCACGCCGGCCGCCACGGTGGCGATGGTGGCGCAGCGTTACCTGCACGAGTACGGCGCGACGAGCGAGGACTTCGGCCGGGTGGCGGTGGTGGACCGCAAGCACGCGGCGACGAACCCGCGGGCGTGGTTCCACGGCAAGCCCATCACGCTGGCGGAGCACCAGGCGTCGCGGTGGATCGTGGAACCGTTGCACCTGCTGGACTGTTGCCAGGAGACCGACGGGGCGGTGGCCCTGGTGGTGACGAGCGCCGCCCGGGCGAGGGACCTGCCGCACCCGCCCGCGGTCGTGACGGCGGCGGCGCAGGGCAGCGGGCCGGACCAGTACACGATGACCAGCTACTACCGGGACGAGCTGGCGGCGCTGCCGGAGATGGGCGTGGTGGGGCGGCAGCTGTGGGCGCAGTCGGGCCTGCGGCCGGAGGACGTCGACGTGGCGGTGCTGTACGACCACTTCACCCCGTATGTGTTGCTGCAGCTGGAGGAGCTGGGTTTCTGCGGCCGCGGGGAGGCGAAGGACTTCATCGGGGGCGGGACGCTAGAACTGGACGGTGCGCTACCGCTGAACCCCCACGGCGGCCAGCTGGGGGAGGCGTACGTGCACGGCATGAACGGCATCGCGGAGGCGGTGCGGCAGGTGCGGGGCACGGCGGTGAACCAGGTGGCCGGTGTGGAGCACGTGCTGGTGACAGCAGGCACAGGCGTACCGACAAGCGGCCTGGTGTTAGCCCGCGACGCGGGTTGACGCCAGGCGGCGTTCCGGCGCCGCGAGGTCGGTCGGCGGCGGGTGGGTGGGTTTGCCGACTGGCGGGGGATCACGCCGCCCCCGAGCCGTCAGCCGCCACCGCCGAGTCACCACTCGCCACCCGCGAGCCGTCCCCCGCCAGCCGCGAGCCGTCGGCCGCCACCCCCGAGCCGCGAGCCGTCCCCGCCAGCCGCCACCGCCGAGCCGCCAGCCGTCGGCCACCAGCCGGCGGTCGCCAAGCCGCCAGCCGTCGGTCGCCACCCCCCGAGCCGCCACCCGCCAGCCGTCAACCGCGAGCCGTCACCCGCGCCCCCCAGCCGCCGCCAACCGGGCATCCAGAGCCAGGGCGCGCGGTCGCAGCCAACCGGCATTGCAGGCTATGGCGCGCGCGGTCGCCAACCGGCATCACAAGCTGGCGGCCTGACGTGAGCTCGCGACCCGATTGACCACCGCCGACGGGTGCGCCCTGCCCCGCGACGCCACTTGGCGACCGGCGGCCAGGCTCCACCCCGCGGCGCCGCTTGACGACCGGCCAGGGCCGCCCACTCCCCGCTGATCCACGAGGCGCGCCCCGCCTCTCCGGCCATTGACGGGCGCGGTCACCCGGCCGAAGGAGACCGCTCACTCGCATGGCGCAACTACCGTCACCAACCGAGAAGGCGCGGTATCCCACAAGGGATCCCGCCACGCCACGACGGCGGGTGATGGTGCATTTCACCTGCTTGACGGCTAGCTCGGGGACTACCGCGTCGGCGACGGTGGGAGGTATGCACATCCCGGACTTCCTCGCGTGGAGCCTCACGGTGCTTTTCGCGTTGCTGGCTGTGCCTAGTGTGTACCGGTTGACGCGGCTGCACGGCGGGGTCGATGCCGATGTGCGGCAGCGTGATCTGGCCGAGCTCCTGATGGTCGTGGTGATGATCGCGATGGTGTCCCCGCTGGGCGGGCCCATCCCGGCGGCGGGCTGGCAGGCTGTGCTGGCCTTGACGGCGGGCTGGTTCGCGGTCGCGGCGTTCCGGGGGCGGCAGTGTTCCCCGGTGCACCACACGGTTTGTGCCGCGGCGATGTTGTACATGATCACGGCGATGCCCCGGCACGGCATGGAACACGGCCCGTGGCTCACGATGTCGGAGATGCCGGGCCGGCTGGCGTGGCCCGTGCTCGCGGTGCTGGCCGTCGCGTACTTCGCCGTGGACACAACGAGATCCGGCTTGGCGGCATGGCGCGAGGTGCGCGGTGCCCCGGTCCGGGAGGTGCTGCTGACCCGCCCGGTCCACCGTGCGGCGATGGGCGCGGGCATGGCGTACATGCTGATCGCCGGCGTGGTCCCGGCCTGAACGTCACGTCGTGATCAGCACCGCGTCCGCGAGCGCGGGGGCATCCCGCTCGACGGTGTTGGTGGCGAGCAGTAGTCGTTTCCCGTCCTGCCACACCCGTGTCCGCAAGGTTTCGCCCGGGAACACGACGCCCGCGAAGCGCGCCGAGAACGACTGCGCACGCGTGACGTCGCCGTCCAGCACCGCGTCGGTCACGGCCTTCGCGACCATCCCGTAGGTGCACAGGCCGTGCAGGATCGGCGCGTCGAACCCGGCGCCGCGGGCGAACTCCGGGTCGGCGTGCAAGGGATTCCGGTCACCGCACAACCGGTACAGCAGCGCCTGCTGTGGCAACGTCGGCGTGTCGATCGTGGCGTCCGGCTCCCGATCGGGCCGCTCCACCTTTTCGGAGTCACCCCGTCGTCCCCCGAAGCCGCCCTCACCTCGCGCAAAAATTCTCGACTGCGCGGTCCACAGTGGAGTACCATCGGAACCGGCAACGCTCGTCTCGCTCACCACGACCGCGGCCTTGCCCTTGTCCAGCACATCGACAACCCGAGTGTGCCCGACGGCTTTCCCCTCGACCGGGATCGGCCTGTGCACGGTGACGGCCTGCGCGCCGTGCACGACTTTCGCCAGGTCTATCTCGATGCCCGGCATCCGTACGGCGGGCGCGTCGACGCTGCGCAGGTTCGCCGCGACCGTCGCGAAAGTGGGCAGCACATGGAGGTCGCGCTCGTAGGCGTAGCGCAATTCCGCCGGGTTCGTGGGATCCGAGCCGGCGCCGAGTGCGAGGTGGTACAGCAAAACATCGGACGCCGTCCAGGAAAAGCTGACCTCACCGAGGTCGGCACCGATGGCGAGCGCGGGGTCGATGGGCACGCGGCACTCCTACTCGTAGGTGACCGACACCTCGTCGGTCAGCGGCACCGACTGGCAGGCGAGGACGATGCCGTCGGCGATGTCGTCGGAGTCGAGGACCTCGTTGTTGAGCATCTTGACCTCCCCGGCGACGAGGCGGCAGGCGCAGGCACTGCACTGCCCCTCGCGGCACGAGTAGGGCGCGTCGAGCCCTTGGTCCAGCAGGAAGTCGAGCAACTTTCGCTGCCGCGGCCAGGCGTACTCGTGCCGCACCCCGTCGAGGTCCACCCGCAGCCTGGTCGCCCCGTCGCTGGGAGACGCCGGTTCGGCGCCGCTCTGTCCGGCAACGGGCGCACCCGCCCCGGCCGGCGGCGCTTCGCCGGCGAGAGCGGCCGTGTCGGGTTGCTCCCCGTCCTTCGCCGGGATCGCCGCGGGCCGCTGCGTGTCCTTGGCCAGGGTGGTTTGGAATTGCTCGGTCTGGCCAGCCCCAGTGGTCGCTCCGGGCCGCCTGGTTTGGTTGGCTTCGCTGATTACTCCGAGCTGCTCAGCGGTCTCGGCTACGGTCGTCGTCCCGGACTCCGTGCTCTCGGCTACGGCGGCCGTCCCGGGCTGCTCAGTGCCGGCGGCTGCGCTGGCTGCTCCGGGCTGCTCGGTGCTCTCGGCTACGGCCGCCGTCCCGAACTGCTCCGTGCCCTCGGCTATGGTGGCCGCTTCGGGCTGCTTCGTGCTCCCGGCTACGGGGGCAGCCCCGGGCTGTTCGGTGTTGTCGGCTGTGGTGGCCGCTCGGAGCTGTTCCGTGTTTTCGGCCGCGGTTGCCGCACCCAGCTGCTCCCTGTCTTCGGCCGCGGTAGCTGCTCCGGCCTCTCTCGCCGTACCGGGCTCCTTTGCCCGGCCGGCGGGAGCACCTCGCTCAACCGCGAACGGATTGCCACCCAGCGACACGAACCTTTCCAGGTGAATGCGCTTCCTGGGCACGCCGAGATCCGTCAACGCCTGTTTGGCCGCGGCCATGAACGGCGCCGGGCCACACAGGAACGCTTCGAACTCGGCGAACGGCCTCGCCAGAGCGCGCAGCTGCTCGACGTTCGGCAAGCCCTGCACCGACTCGAGCCAGTGCAGCACCACGAACCGGTCCGGAAACTCCCGTGCCAGTGCGGCGAGCTCCCCGGCGAAGATCACCGACTGCTCGTCACGATTGGCGTAGACCAGGGTGACGCGGCCCGTGCCCTGCCGCAACGCCGTCTTCAGGATCGACATCACCGGCGTGATCCCGCTGCCACCGGCGAACAGCAGCAGGTTCTCGTCGAAATCCTTCGGCGTGAACACACCCGCAGGGGCGAGCACGTCGACAGCCGCGCCAGGCCGCACGTTGGCGCAGATCCAGTTGGAGCCGTAGCCGCCCTCGGTGCGCTTCACCGTGACCTTGAGCCGCGTCCCCTCGTGCGGCGCGCTCGACAGCGAGTAGCACCGCGCCGCCTCGCCCACGCGCAACGTGAGGAACTGGCCGGGCCGATACCGGAAAGCCTCAGCTTGTTCAGGCGTCAGCTCGAAGACCACCGACCGCGCGTCCGGGGTTTCGACGATCACCTCGGCCACAGTGAGCGTGTGGACCTCAGGCATCCAGAACCCCGAATTCCCCCTGGCGCACCGATTCCGCGACGCTCACGGTGAGCTTCTCGCACGTGTCCAGCAGAGCCGTGCTCTCGCCCGCCGCCACGTGCTCGGCGAACACGGGGCAACTTCCGGCCGCGTCGGTCGTCCACTGGATGCTCGTGTGCTTCCAGCTGTTCTTCTTCACCAGCACGCAGGTGCCGCAGTGTGAGCAGGTGTGCGGCCGCAGTCCGGCGGTGAGGAACTCGGTGCGCTCGGCGGTGGTCACGTCAGACTCCCGCCTGCTGCCGGGCCAGGTTCTCGGCGACCTCCCGTGCCCAGACCTCGTTCGCTTTCGTCGTGTCCACTTCGAACTCGAAGCGGCGCGTCATGTCCTCGGTGACCTCCTCGATGTCCACATAGAACTGTTCGTACCAGCGGCGCAACTGGTACACGGGCCCGTCCTCCTCGCAGAGCAACGGGTTGTCGATCCGTGTCTTATTCTTCCATATCTCGACGTCCTGCAGGAAGCCCACGCCTATGCTCTTGGCGAACTTCCCGGCGATTTTGTCCGCCTGTTCGTCTGAAACGCCGGGCAGCTTCTTCACGCTGACACCCCATTGGAGGACAAAGGAGTTCGGCGTCACCGGATAGTGGCAATTGATGAGCACGTTCTCGATCTCGAACCCCTTGAACGTGTTGACCAGTTTGTTGATCATGTAGGACGGTCCGAAGTACGAGGCCTCCGAGCGGAGCAGGTTCTCCTCCCCGCCGTAGTTGGACGCCATGCCGACGTCCGGGCGCCCCTTGGTGTTCAGGTACTGCGTCGCGATGTGGCCTTCGAAGACGTTCTTGAAGTAGGTCGGGAAGGCGTAGTGGATGTAGAAGAAGTGCGCCATGTCGACCATGTTGTCCACGATCTCGCGGCAGTTGGAGCCTTCGATGAGCACGGAGTCCCACGTCCAGTTGCTCCACTCGCCACTGAAGATCCCGTCGATCCGGGGGATGACGACGTTCTCCGGCGGCGGGTTGCCCTGTGGGTCGTGCCAGACGAACAGCTGCTTGTTCTCCTCGAGTGTGAGCCAGGAACGCGTGCGAGCGCGCAGCGGAACCCTTTTGGCGTAAGGGATGGAGACGCACTTGCCGTTGCCGGCCCAGCGCCAGTCGTGGAACGGGCAGGCGATCTCGTTGCCCTTGACGGTGCCTTGCGTGAGATCACCCCCCATGTGGCGGCAGTACCCGTCCAGGACGTTGAGCTTGCCGTCCTCGCTCTGGAACACGACTAGCTTGGTGCCGAAGGCGGAGATGGCGTGCGGCTTCCCGTCCTTGAACGAGTCGGCGAGGCCCAGGCAGTGCCAGCCCCGGGCGAAGCGCTCCGGCGGAGCCCCGGCGTCGATGGTGCGGACTTCAGTCATCGTCGACCTCCAGTGCGATTCTGGGCGGCCAGGTGCGCGGCCGCAAGGTAGCCGAAGACCATCGCGGGCCCGATCGTCGCGCCGGGGCCCGCGTACGTGTGGCCCATGACCGCCGCGCTGGTGTTGCCCGCCGCGTACAGCCCCTCGATCACGGACCCGTCTTCCCGCAGCACGCGGGCGTGGGGGTCGATGCGGAGCCCGCCCTTGGTGCCCAGGTCACCGGGCACGATCCTGACCGCGTAGAACGGCGGCTTGTCCAGCGGGCCGAGGCTGGGGTTGGGCTTGTTGCGGGGATCTCCGTAGTAGTGGTCGTAGGCGCTGTTCCCGCGCCCGAAGTCCTCGTCGATGCCGGTGCGGGCGAAACCGTTGAACCGTGCGACGGTGTGTTCGAGTGCATCCGTCGGCACCCCGATGCGTTCCGCGAGCGCGTGGAGTGTTCTCGCCTTCGCGGCGACACCGGCCTTGAACCACCGGCCGGGCAGCGGTTGCCGCGGGCCGAGCCCGGTGAACATGTAGCGGTTGCGGTAGCGCTGGTCGAACACGAGCCAGGTCGGGATGTGCTCACCAGGACCGTCGCCCGGGCCGTACATGGCGTGCACCGCCTCGACGTACGGCGCCGACTCGTTGACGAACCGTTCCCCGCGGGCGTCGACCATCAGGCAGCCGGGCCGGGACCGCTCGGCAAGGGCGAACCACGGCCCGCCGGTGAGCGGGATCGTCGGTCCCCACCACGCGTCGTCCATCAGGTCCACGGCGGCACCGAGCTTCAGCCCGGCCACGATGGCGTCCCCGGTGTTGGCGCGTGCGCCGACGGTCCATTCGGTGCCGATCGGCTGGCGCTGGTACTTGGTGCGCATTTCCTCGTTGCGCTCGAACCCGCCGGCCGCGAGGACGACGCCCAGCCTGGCGTGGAGGACTTCGCCGCCCGTCGTCACCACTCCCGTGACCCGGCCGTCCTCGGTAACCAGGTCGACAAGCGGGGAATTGAGGCGGACCGGGACTCCGGCGTCGCGCAACCCGGTGCGCAATCCCGCCGCAAGCGCTTGCCCCATGCTGAGCAGGCGGCGCCCGGTCAAGCGGCCGGTCAGCCAGCGGCCGGCGAGGGTGAGCAGCCGGAGCGCGCCACGGGGGTGCCGCGCGAGGAGGCTCAGCCACCGGTAGTCGGCCTGGGTGATCGGGACCCCGAGGGGCGCCGCGCTGTACGGGGGTTCGAGGGCGGCGAGGTCGTCGCCGAGGAGGCGGCCGTCGAAGGGCACGGGCTCGACGGACCGGCCCGCAGCGCGCCCGCCCGGTGCTTCCGGGTGGTAGTCGGAGTAGTGGGGCACCCACTGGAACCGCAGGGGTGTCCGCCGCTGCACGAACGCGACCACCTCCGGCCCCCGGTCCAGGAAGGTTTCGCGTAGCTCCGCGGGGACGACGTCCCCGACGATGGCTTCGAGGTAGGTCCGCGCCTGGTCAGGGGTGTCGGGCTCGTCGAGTCCGTGCCGGTGCTGCTGGAGGCGTGCGCGGGGGAGCCGGCTGGAACCGCCGTCGTTCGCCTGTGTGTCCTCGCCCGCAGCCTGTCCGGCAGCGCACAGCACCTCGTTGTTCGGAATCCACACCCCACCGCCGGACCGCGCGGTGGAGCCGCCGAACTTGCCTGCCTTCTCCAGCACCACGACCTGGAGTCCCTGGTGAGCGGCGGCGAGTGCGGCGGTCATGCCGGCTGCCCCGCTGCCGACCACGACGACGTCGTACTCCGCGTGGTCGCCGTTGCCGTGCTCGACGGCCATGTCACCTCCGAAGTGAAACGCGTTCCAGTCGAGAACCCGCCTGTTCGCCGCTCCCGTCGTCACGATAGACGAGAACGTGTTTCAGTTCTAGGGTGGCGGGGTGAGTGCTTCTGTGGACGTGATCGTGATCGGCTTCGGTGCGGCCGGGGCGTGCGCGGCGATCGAGGCTGCCGACAGCGGGGCCTCGGTGCTGGTCCTGGACCGTTTCGCGGGAGGCGGTGCCACGGCGTTGAGCGGTGGTGTCGTCTACGCCGGCGGCGGCACCGAGCATCAGCGGGCAGCGGGCGTGGACGACTCCGTCGACGCCATGTACGACTACCTCCGGCTCGAGGTCGGTGACGCCGTTTCCGACGAAACGCTCCGGCGGTTCTGTCAGGGGAGCGCCGACATGATCGCCTGGCTGGAGAGCAACGGCGTGCCCTTCGAGGGCAGCCTGTGCCCGTACAAGACCTCGTACCCGAACGACGACTACTACCTGTACTACTCGGGAAGTGAGACAGCCGGCGGCTTCCGCGAGGCCGCCAAGCCCGCTGCCCGTGGCCACCGGGTCAAGGGGCGTGGCACCTCGGGAAAACTCCTGTTCGCACGCCTCGCCGCAGCCGCACGCCGACGCGGTGTGCGTGTGCTGGACGGGACGACGGCGACCGAACTGCTCACGGACGCGGCCGGGGCGGTGTCGGGCGTGCGCGTGCGGACCCTGCGCAACGCGCCGTACTGGATACGCCGGGCGCACCGTGCACTGGGGCGTTACTCCGCCAAGCCGGGGATCTACATCCCGGCCTTGCGCAAGGTGTTGCATCGGCGAGTCGAGCGCCTCGAACGCCGCTATGCCCGCGAGGAAACCCTTTACGCCGCCCGTGGAGTCGTGCTCGCCGCGGGTGGCTTCATTGCCAATCGGGCCCTGGTGCGGGAGCACGCGCCGGCCTATCGCGGCGGTTTGGCCTTGGGCACGTCCGCGGATGACGGGACCGCGATCCGTCTCGGTGCGGGCGTGGGGGCCGAGACCGCGCTGCTTGACCGGGTGACGGCATGGCGGTTCGTCACGCCGCCCAGTGTGTTCGTACGTGGCGTCATCGTGGACGAGGCGGGGCGCCGGGTGATCGACGAATCCCGGTACGGCGCCGCTGTGGGTGAAGCGTTGATCTCGCGACACGGTGGGAAGGGCTGGCTGCTGGTCGACGACGAAATCGTCGCCGAGGCGAAGCGGGCGGCGCGGCGAGAAGCGCAGTGGTTCCAATGGCTCCAGGTGCTGTACATGCTCAGGTTGGGGCGCGTGACAGGCGCATCGTTGGCGGAGGTCGCGGAGCGCGCCGGGATCGATGTGGCGGGCCTTGAGGCCACGGTCGAGGCGTACAACGCGGCGGCTTCGTCAGGGGCCGCGGACCCGGCAGGCAAGCCTGCTGAGTACGTCCAGTCGTTGCGCACGCCTCCGTTCTCGTTGCTGGACATCTCCATCAAACCCAGCCTGGGTTTTCCGTGTCCGATGCTCACGCTCGGTGGGCTGGTAGTGGACGAGGGGACCGGCCAGGTGTGGAACGAGGCGGGGGCGCCCATCGCCGGTCTCTACGCCGCCGGACGGTCGGCGGTGGGAATCTGTTCCAGGTCTTATGTCAGCGGCCTTTCGTTGGCGGATTGCGTGTTCTCGGGACGGCGTGCGGGTGCCGCGGCGGGCGGCCGTGATGACAAAAACGAGAACGTGTTCTAGTCTTGGTCATGGAAGCGCAGGTCTGACGAGGACGGGGCAAACGCCGATGAGCGAGCAGGACACGCATCGAGTGATCGCCGGAGTCGCCGAGCTCCTGCCGGTCCTGCGCGAGCGGGCCCAGGAGACCGAGGACGCCCGCCGCGTTCCCGACGAGTCGATCAAGTCCCTGCAGGAGACGGGCTTCTTCAAACTCCTGCAGCCGAAGACGTACGGCGGTTACGAGGCCGACCCGGTGACCTTCTACACGGCGGTCAAGATGATCGCGAGCGCCTGCGGCTCGACGGGGTGGGTCGCGTCGATCCTCGGTGTGCACCCGTGGCACGTCGCCCTGTTCGACGCGCAGGCGCAGGAAGACGTGTGGCGCGAGGACGTCGACACCCGCATCTCGTCCTCATACGCCCCCATGGGCAAGGCGACCGTCGTCGACGGTGGCTACCGGCTGTCGGGACGGTGGAGTTTCTCGTCCGGTTGCGACCACGCGACCTGGGTGCTGTTGGGTGCCCCCGCGTTCTCCGGCGGCAAGCCTGTCGATTTCTGTACGTATCTCCTTCCGATCTCGGACTACACGATCATCGATGTCTGGGACACCGTGGGACTGCGGGGAACCGGCAGCAACGACATCCTCGTCGAGGACGTGTTCGTGCCGCAGCACCGCGTGCTGAGTTTCCGGCTGACCTCGCAGTGCAAGACCCCGGGCCAGGAGGTCAATCCCGGTCCGCTGTACCGCCTGCCGTACGGGTCCGTCCACCCGTCGACCATCACCGCGCCCATCATCGGCATGGCGCAGGGCGCTTACGACGCCCACGTCGAGCACCAACGGCAACGCGTCCGGGCATCCTACGTGGGCGAGCAGTCCAAGGAGGACCCGTTCGCGAAGGTGCGCATTGCCGAAGCAGCCAGCGAGATCGACGCTGCCTGGCTCCAGCTGACCCGGAACATCGACGAGCTGTACCAGCACGCGTGTCGTGGCGAGAAGCTGCCCTTCGCCACCCGCCTGCGGGTACGGCGCGACCAGGTTCGTGGCACCGAGCGCGCCATCGCGGCCGTCGACCGGCTTTTCGAGAACTCCGGCGGGCGCGCGCTGAAGATGGGCACCCCGATTCAGCGCTTCTGGCGTGACGCCCACGCCGGCCGCGTGCACGCCGCGAACGATCCGGAACGCGCTTACACGATGTTCGGCACCGGTGAGTTCGGCCTCCCCGTCGAGAACGCGATGGTGTGATCATGAGCGAGGGTAAGTACGCCGAAGTCCGCGACGGCCTGCGCCTGCACTACCACGAAGCCGGCGCGGAACACGCCGAAACGGTGGTGCTGCTCCACGGCGGAGGCCCGGGCGCTTCCGCCTGGAGCAACTTCGGCCGCAACATCCCGGTGTTCGCCAAGGCCTACCGCACGATCGCCGTGGACCAACCCGGATTCGGCCGGTCCGACAAGCCGACCGAGCACCCTCAGTACTTCACGCACAGCGCCGAAGCCGTGATCGGACTGCTGGATCGCCTCGGCATCCAGAAGGCCCACCTCGTCGGGAACTCGCTCGGTGGCGGTACCGCGGTCCGCCTCGCCCTCGATCACCCGGACCGGGCCGGCAGGCTCGTCCTGATGGGGCCTGGCGGGCTGAGCGTCAACGTCTTCGCGCCCGACCCGACCGAGGGGGTCAAGAACCTCGGCCGGTTCGCCGCGCCGCCGGGCCCGAGCAAGGAGAAGCTCGAAGCCTTCCTGCGCGTGATGGTCCACGATCAATCACTGATCACCGAAGAGCTCATCGACGAACGGTTCACCGCCGCCAGCACACCGGAGTCACTGGCCGCCATGCGCGCCATGGGTGCGTCCTTCGTTCGCCCCGACAGCTACGAGCAGGGCATGCTCTGGCGCGACGCACATCGCCTCCGCCAGCGGGTGCTGCTCATCTGGGGCCGCGAAGACCGGGTGAACCCGCTCGACGGTGCCCTGGTCGCCCTGAAGATGATCCCGCGTGCGCAGTTGCACGTGTTCGGTCAGTGCGGCCACTGGGCGCAGCTGGAGAAGTTCGACGAGTTCAACCGGCTCACCCTCGACTTTCTCGGGAGCGCGTAATGGGTATCAGGTCGTTGGGGTACCTCCGGATCGAAGCCACGGACATGGACAAGTGGCGGGAGTACGGGCTCAAGGTGCTCGGCATGGTCGAAGGGAAAGGGACGAACCCCGAGGCGTTGTACCTCCGCATGGACGACTTCCCCGCCCGCCTGGTGATCGTGCCGGGCGAGACAGACCGCCTGGCACAGGCTGGATGGGAGGTCGCCAACGCTCCCGAGCTCGACGAGGTCCGTGCCGCCCTCGAGTCGCACGGCGTGCCCTACAAGGAAGGCAGCGCGGAGCAGCTGGCCGACCGGAGGGTCACCGAACTGATCACCTTCGACGACCCCTCAGGCAACACCCTGGAGGTGTTCCACGGCGTCGCGCTCGAACACCGGCGTGTCGTGAGCCCGTACGGCCACCGGTTCGTCACAGAAGAACAGGGCCTGGGCCACGTCGTCCTGTCCACTCACGACGATGACGCCTCGCTGCGGTTCTACCGTGATGTGCTCGGCTTCCGGCTGCGCGACTCCATGCGGCTGCCACCGCAGATGGTCGGCCGTCCCGCCGACGGACCGCCCGCCTGGCTGCGGTTCTTCGGCTGCAACCCTCGGCACCACAGTCTGGCGTTCCTCCCGATGCCGACGCCGAGTGGCATCGTGCATCTGATGGTCGAGGTGGAGAACACCGACGACGTGGGGCTGTGCCTGGATCGCGCGAAGCGCCGCAACGTACCGATGTCGGCAACTCTCGGTCGGCACGTCAATGATCTGATGCTGTCGTTCTACATGAAGACTCCCGGTGGTTTCGATGTGGAATTCGGTTGTGAGGGACGACAGGTCGACGACTCCCGCTGGGTCGCCCGCGAGAGCACCGCGGTGAGCCTGTGGGGCCACGACTTCAGCGTGGGCATGAGGTGACCGTCGAGACAGTCGGCCCTGCCCGGTTCCGCACCGTGCTGGGGCACTTCTGCACGGGCGTCACCGTGATCACCACCCACGACGGAACCGCTCCCGCCGGCTTCGCCTGCCAGTCGTTCTCTGCGTTATCGCTCGAACCACCCCTGGTGCTTTTCTGCCCTGCCAAGCAGTCACGTACCTGGCCCGCCATACGACGAGCCGGGTGGTTCGCCGTGAACGTCCTCGCCGAGGAGCAGAGCGAGGTGAGCGCGGCGTTCGGTGCGCGCGGAGCCGACAAGTTCTCGTCCGTCGAGTGGACGCCTGCCCCGTCGGGATCGCCAGTTCTGGCCGGAGCGCTGACCTGGATCGACTGCAGAGTGGAAGTAGTGCACGAGGCGGGGGACCACTACGTTGTGGTCGGTGCGGTCACCGCGACCGGCGAGCCTTCCGGTGGGCGCCCGTTGCTCTTCTACCGTGGCCGGTACACCACCGCGGAACCGGAGCGAGCAGATCTCGGCGGACTGCTCGCGTGGGCCGGCCCCGACGACTGGCTGTGACCAACTCTAGCCGAAGAAACCGCACTGGGAAATCCCACTTTAGGTAGATGTGCGGGAACGTGTGTTCGATTAAACTGGCGCCTGCCTGGGGGAGGCCGCAGCTGCCGTGACAGCCTGGATCCTCTGGTGCAGAACAGTTTCCGCGCAAATGTCTGGAGGATCTCGTGGTGATGGACTATGACCTGCTCGCGATGTGGCCGCGATCTGCCGGGCGGCGACCGGTCAACCGTGTCCGGCGTGGCCGGCTGCACGGAGCAGCTGCCGGCGGAACCCCTGTCGAACGATCTGGATCAGGCTGAGGTCTGCTGGCCGGGTGTGTTCTCGTAGCACCTCGTGCACAAGGTGAGGCTGTGTAACGCTTCCCGGTTGCGTGCGCGGGGAAGGGTCTTCGGCCTGGCCGAGTGCGGTGCCGCGTGTGTACCCGTCGCTCCCGTTGCCGGCCGGGTTCGTTGTCCGGTCTGCTGGCCCTGGCAGGAATGAACAAGCTGGCGTCGCCTGACTCCCGCCTCAACCGGCGGTGGCGGGTGTTCGAGGAAGTAATCGTGAAAGGTGGTGGTGTGGTTGACCGAAGAGCTGGGCCGTGCCGTGTGCCCGCTTGAAAAAGCGGTGGGCGTCATGTTCCCAGGTGATGGCGATGCCGCCGTGGAGCTGGATCATCTCCGCGGCGACGGTTGAGAGTGACTCGGAGCAGTGTGCTTTCGCGACCGCGGCCAGACGTGAGACGTCGGCGTCCGGTTCGGACACCGCGAAGGCCGCTGAACGGGCGGTCTCGACCAACACGTGAAGATCGGCCATGCGGTGCTTCAGCGCCTGGAAACTTCCGATGGGCCGGCCGAACTGTTCACGCTGCTTGCTGTAGGCAACGGTGAGCTCCAACGCTCGAGCGGCGCTGCCCGCTTGCTCGGCGGCGAGAACAGCGCAGGCGACGTCCCGGACCCGGTGGAGGCCGGTGCTGAAGTCACCGTGACCGATCCTCACGGCGGGCGTGTTGCCGAAGTGGATCTCGGTGAGCCGGCGGGTCTCGTCCATCGGTGTCGAGGGGATGCGGCGAACCTGCCGGAGGTCCGCTTCGAAGAGACCCAGCCCGTCGGGAGCCTCAGCGATCACGAGGAGAATGTCCGCCAGATCTCCGTCGAGGACGTAACAGGCGCGCCCGTCGACGACGGATCCCGAGGCGGTGCAGGCGGCCTTGCTGGGGTTCCATTCGCCATCACCCGACGTCCAGGCCAGTGCTGCTGTCGAGCCTTCGGCGAGGCTCGACAGCAGCCAGGCTGCCACCTCGCCATCGCCTGCTTCGAGGAGGGCGGAGGTGGCGAGCACGGCCGAACCGAGGAACGGGGACGGAACGAGCCTTCGTCCCAGTTCCTCGGCCACGATCTGCAGCTCGCGCAGGCCGGCGCCGAGACCGCCGTACTCTTCCGGGATCAGCAAGCCGGCGACGCCCACCTGGTCACGCAAGGGCGGCCACGGATCCGGGTGCCGTTCGACCGCAGCTCGTACGGTTCGTTGCAGGCTGACCTGCTCGTCGGTGAGGGTCACGGGAGTGCCTTCAACAGGCGAGTGCGGTGGAACTGGGAGGTGCCCCAGGCGCTGGCGAGTGCTCGAACTTTCGTCAGGCGCAGGCTCAAGGGATGCTCGGCGGTGTAGCCAATCGCGCCATGGACTTGGAGTCCGGTGCGTGCGGCCAGAAGTGCGGCCTCTCCCGCAGCGACCTTCGCTGCGGAAACATCGCGTTGTCTGTCTGGCGTGGCAGCGGTGACAGCGGCGCCGTACACGAGGGGACGAGTCAGCTCCAACTGCGTCACCACATCAGCGAGGAGGTGTTTGATGGCTTGATAACGGCCGATTTCACGGCCGTACTGTTGCCGCTGCAGGGCATAGGTAACGCTGCTGTCCAGCAGCCACTGACCTGCTCCGAGCAATTGCGCCGCGGTGGCCAGCGAGCCGAAGTCGAAGGCACGTTCGGCGTCGTCAGCGGTCCCGATCCGGTCGCCCGGTTCGGCGCAGAACAGGCGACGGGTGGGATCAACCGATGAAAGCGGGGTTGTCGGTGCGAACACGTGCACGGTGTTGGCCTGTACGAAGACGCGAAGGTTCGCTACGTCGGCGTCGAGGGCGTAGGGGACTTCAGGAGGTGCGGCTACGGAAGCGAGCGTTTTACCGGCGGCGATGCCTTCGAGAACTTCGTCGTCGAGGAGGGCGGGCAGGACGGCGATCGTGTCGACCCACGGTCCCGGGACTGCGTGGTAACCGAGTCGCTCGAACGCGATCACCAGGTCGACGGCCGTGGCGTCGAGACCCCCGTAGCGCTCGGGGACGGACAGGGCGGTGACGCCCAGCTCAGTCAGCCTTTGCCAGATCTTGAGGCCGGGGCCGTGTTCACCAGTGGCCCAGGCCCGAGCGGCAGCCGAGGTGTCCATACCCGTCAGGAGGTGATCCATACTCGCTGCGAACTGTCGCTGTTCGGGGGACAGGACGAACTTCATCGGTCACCTCTGGGCAGGCCGAGCAGGCGTTCGGCGATGGTGTTGCGCTGGATCTGGTCGGTCCCGCCGTAAATCGTGCCCGCGAGCGAGAACAGCCAGCCGTCAGGCCAACGACCGTCGAGAGGTTCTTCCCGGATGGCGGCGGGACCGGATTCGCTGGCGACATGACTGGCCGAGAACGCAGGTTCCGTCAAGGAAGGAGGTACGAACCTGGCACGCACTTCAGCGGCGGTGCCGAGCACATCGAGTGCCGTCTCGTGCAGGTTCACGTCGAGATGGGACCAGAACAGCTTGTTCACGCTCGACTCCGGGCCGAGCTCGCCACCTTCGGCGAGCCGCGTCACGGTGGCGAACGTGTAGAGCTGGTAGGCGCGAGCACCGATCCAGGCGTCCGCCACACGGTCGGCGGTGGCCTCTGGTTCGCCGTGCCGACGCCACAACCTCACCAGCCGATCGGCCGCCGCGAGAAACCGGCCGGGGCTCCGCAGTGACAGGCCGCGCTCGTTGTTCGCCGTCGTCATCGCGACTCGCCAGCCTTGGCCCGGGGCGCCGATCACGTCGCGGTCGGGGACGAACACCTCGTCGAGGAAGATCTCGGCGAACCCCGGTTCGCCGTCGAGCTGGGCGATGGGGCGGACTTCGACGCCGTCAGTGCGGAGGTCGAACATGAAGTACGTGAGACCTCGATGCCTTTCGCTGCCGGGCTCGCTGCGGAAGAGACCGAAAGCCCGGTCGGCGAAGGCCGCTCGTGAACTCCAGGTTTTCTGCCCTGACAGCAGCCAGCCGCCGTCCGTCCTCACCGCGGTGCTGCGCAGGGCAGCGATGTCGCTGCCGGCTTCCGGTTCCGACCACGCCTGCGCCCAGATCTCCTCGCCGCGTGCCATGGGCGGGAGGATCCGGGCCTGCTGCTCAGGGGTTCCGTGCGAGAAGAGGGTGGGAGCGAGCATGAAGATGCCATTCTGGCTGACCCTGCTCGGGGCCCCGGCGGCGTAGTACTCCTCCTCGAACAGCACCCACTCCAGAAGGCTTGCCTCCCGCCCACCGAACTCACGGGGCCACGAGACAACAGACCACCGGGCTTCGGCGAGCTTGGCTTCCCACTGCCGGTGTTGCTCAAAACCCTCGCGGGTGTCGAAGGAGGCCAGTTGTTGTCGTGGCACGTTGTCCGCGAGCCAGGTGCGGGCTTCTTCCCGGAAGGCGAGGGTGCGCTCGTCGAGGTCGAGGTCCATGGTGGGTGTTCCTCACTCTCGTCGTCGGTCGGGGTGGGGAGCGGGAGGCATGACCGCAGTTACCCGCCTTGCCCTGCCCGGTTCGCGTCCCGCATCGATTGAGGTGTCTGGCCGCCGAGCGAATCGCCCCCGACTTCGGCGTTGTGCGCGTGTGCCAGGTGGTGCAGGCCGAATACCGAGTCCATACCGGGCCGGAGGCCCATCAGGTCCTCGGCCTGGTTCACCGCCTTCTTCGCCAGCGCGAGACCGAACGAAGGCATTACCGCGATCTTCTCGGCCAGGGTCATCGTGGCTGCCTCGAGTTCGGCTCGAGGGACTACGCGGTTCAGCATGCCCCACTCCAGTGCCTGCTGCGCCGAGAACCGTTCCCCGGTGAACAAGACCTCCTTCGCGGCACGCGGCCCGAGGACCCAGGGGTGCGCGAAGTACTCCACTCCCGGGATTCCCATGCGCACCACGGGATCGGCGAAAAACGCGTCGTCGGAGGCGACGATGAGATCGCAGACCCAGGCGAGCATGAGCGCTCCGGCGATGCACGCGCCCTGCACGCTCGCGATCATGGGCTTCGGTATCTCCCGCCAGCGGCGGCACATGCCCAGGTACACCTCGGACTCGCGGGCGAACCGCTGGTCCGCACCCGGCCTGCCGACGTGGTCCCACCACAGGACGGCCTTGCGATCGAACGACAAGTCGACATCTCGCTCCGGGGTGCCGATGTCGTGTCCCGCAGAGAAGTGTTTTCCCGCGCCGGCCAGCACGATGACCTTGACGTCGGCATCGTCGACGGCGCGGGCGAAAGCCGAGTCCAGTGCGTAGGTCATCGCGGAGTTCTGGGCGTTCCGGTACTCAGGCCGGTTCATGGTCACCACCGCGACCGGACCTCGCCGCTCGTAGTGCACAACTTCGCTCACGCCTGCTCCCTCAGCACTCGTTTCAGCACCTTGCCCGAGGCGTTCCGCGGCAGCTCGTCGCAGAACTCGACCTGGCGCGGCACCTTGTAGTTCGCTAGGTTTCTCCTGCAGTGGGTTAGAACGTCCTCATTGGACAGATCGGCGTCCCCCTGCCGCACCAGGTACGCCTTGCCGACTTCTCCCAACCGTGGATCGGTCACGCCGATGACCGCCGATTCTGCGACGCCCGGCAGGCGGGCCAGCACCTGCTCGACTTCGGCCGGGTAGACGTTGAACCCGCCGCAGATGTACATGTCCTTGATGCGGTCCGTGATCGTGAGGTAGCCGCGTTGGTCGACCTCGCCCACGTCTCCGGTGTGCAGCCACCCGTCGCCGTCGATCGCGGCCTCGGTCGCCGCGGGGTCGTCCAGATAACCGAGCATAACGTTGGGGCCGCGCAACAGAACCTCCCCGGTGTGGGGCTCCGTGCGGAGTTCGAAGCCCGCGGTCGCGCGACCGCAGGTCCGGGCGACGGTAACGGGATCGTCGTCCGGGCGGCACATCGTGGCGACGACCGCTTCGGTCAAACCGTAGGCGGTCAGCACGGTCTCGAACGTCAACTCGGACTGCATGCGTTCCACGAGTGCCACGGGCACTGTCGCGGCTCCGGTCACCGCCAGCCGGAGGCTGGACAGATCGTGCTCAGATCTGTCAGGGGCGTCAAGCAGCGTCTGGTAGATCGTCGGCGCCCCGGGGAGGACGGTGATCCGCTCGGCGGCGATGAGTCGGAGTGTGCGCTCGACGTCGAAGGTGCTTTCCGGGACGAGCGTGGCCCCGGTCGAAAGAGCCGCCAGAATGCCTGCTTTGTAGCCGAAGTTGTGGAAGAATGGGTTCACCACCAGGTAGCGATCCTCGGCCGTCAGTCCGCCGCACTCGGCCCATGCGTGTGCGACTGACAGGGCCTGGCGGTGGGCGTTCATGGCGCCCTTGCTCCGGCCTGTCGTGCCGGAGGTGAACAGGATGTCGCTGATGTCCTCGGGTTGCACCGCTTGTGCGAGCTCGTCGACACCTGTGGTGTTCCCGTCCCACTGCGCCGGCTGGGACAGGTCCAGCCGCACCACCGTGTCGGGTAGCTTCGCGCCTGCTTCTTCCAGCAGTGCCAAGCGGTCCACGCCGAGGAAGGACGACGCCACAACCAGGGCGCGCGCTTGCGTGCGCTCCAGGAGGTCCCGCATCTCCGGCCCGGTGAACCGGGTGTTGATCGGGACGAGTGTCGCGCCGAGGTGCAGCGTGCCGAGTGCCGCCACAACCCAGTGGTGGGTGTTCGGGGAGCAGACTGCGACTCGGTCGCCCGGGCGGATTCCTTCGCCGATGAGGAAACCCGCGAAACGGCGGACGTGCTCGTGGAGCTGTGCGTAAGTCAGGCGCACCTGGCCGTCGACGATTGCTTCGCGATCGCCGAACCGTTCCGCTGCCCGGACTACGGCGGCCGGGATGGTTTCCATGAGGCGCTCCCTAGCAAGTGCTTGGTAGGGTAGCCTACGCAGGAGGCCTCGTTTTGAACAGAGGCTCCGGACGGGTGACACTGCCCCAGCATTGAGATGGGCTCGATCGGGGCCAGCCCTCGAGCGAGGAATGCCTCTATACGGAAATGAGCCGACGGCGGACAGGGCACGGGGACGGAGGAGTCGCGATGGCCGAGTTTCGGGAACGCCTCCGGGCCTGGCTGGAGGAGAACCTCGCCGGACCCTTCGCGCACGTTCGCGGCCTCGGCGGCCCTGGCCGCGAGCACGAAGCGTTCAACGAGCGGGTCGAGTGGGAACGCCACTTGGCCAAGGCAGGGTGGAACTGCGTGGGCTGGCCCGTGGAACACGGCGGAGCCGGAGCAAGCCTGGCGGAGCAGGTCGTGTTCCACGAGGAATACGCGCGTGCGAACGCACCCGCACGTGTCAGCCATCTCGGGCAGGAACTGCTGGGCCCGACGTTGATCGCGTTCGGTACACCCGAGCAGCAACGCCGGTTCCTGCCCGCCATCCGGAATGTCGAGGAACTGTGGTGCCAGGGCTATTCCGAACCCGGCGCGGGGTCGGACTTGGCCGCGGTTTCGACGTCGGCGCGCCTCGACGGTGACGAGTGGGTGGTGCAGGGGCAGAAGATCTGGACCTCCCTCGCCCACGTCGCCGACTGGTGCTTCGTCCTCGCACGCACCGAGCCGGGATCGAAACGGCACCACGGTCTTTCCTACTTGCTCGTGCCCATGCGGCAGCCCGGCGTCGAGGTCCGGCCGATCCGCCAGCTCACGGGCACGAGCGAGTTCAACGAGGTGTTCTTCGACGGTGCCCGCACGGCGAAGGACCTCGTGGTCGGCGCCCCTGGCGACGGCTGGCGGGTCGCCATGGGCACGCTCGCGTTCGAACGTGGCGTCGCCACGCTCGGCCAGCAGGTCGGGTTCCGGCGTGAGCTCACAGCGCTCACCGACCTCGCGCGGAGCAACGGTGCGCTGGACGACCCGGTGATCGCCGAGCGGCTCGCGCGCGCCTGGATGGGGCTGGAGGTCATGCGGGCACACGCCGTCCGCACGCTCGGTTCGGCGGAGCCCGGCGTGGCGGAAGTGTCCAAACTGGTCTGGGCGAACTGGCACCGCGGTCTCGGCGAGCTGGCGATGATGGTGCGCGGTGCGGCGTCGATGGTCGAGGAGGACGCCTGGCAACGACTGTACCTGTTCAGCAGGGCCGACACCATCTACGGCGGCTCCAACGAGATCCAGCGGAACATCATCGCCGAGCGCGTGCTCGGCCTGCCCAGGGAGGCCCGTCCGTGATCCCCGTCCCCGATTACCCGAAGGGCGCGAACCTGTTGCGGGACAAGGTGGTCGTCGTGACCGCGGCAGCGGGAACCGGGATCGGGTCCGCCGTCGCGAAGCGCAGCCTCGACGAGGGTGCCCACGTCGTGCTGAGCGACTGGCACGAGCGGCGTCTCCGGGAGAAGGCCGAAGAACTGGGCGACGTGCACGCGATCCCCTGCGACGTGACGGACGAGGACCAGGTGCAGGCCCTGATTGACGGTGCGCGCGCGGAATTCGGGCGGATCGACGTGCTGGTGAACAACGCAGGCCTCGGTGGCAGCAGATCCATTGTGGACATGAGCGACGACGAGTGGAACCGGGTGCTCGACGTGACGCTCAACGGGACCTTCCGGGCGATACGCGCTGCCGTGCGTGCGTTCATCGCGCAGGGCAGCGGTGGGGCGATCGTCAACAACGCGTCGGTGGTCGGCTGGCGCGCCCAAGCCGAGCAAGCGCACTACGCCGCTGCCAAGGCCGGGGTCATGGCACTCACCCGGTGTGCTGCCGTCGACGTGGCGCAGTACGGCATCCGGGTGAACGCGGTCGCGCCGAGCCTCGCCATGCACCCCTTCCTGGCCAAGGTCACCACCGAGGAGCTGCTCGCCGAGCTCACGGCTCGCGAGGTCTCGGGGAGGGCCGCGGAGCCGTGGGAGGTCGCGAATGTGATGGTATTCCTCGCCAGTGACTACGCGTCGTACCTGACCGGTGAGGTGATCTCTGTGAGCAGCCAGCATGCCTGACCAGAACTCCGGCCGCCGTGCCGAACTGCTGACCCTGGCCGCGCGCCTGTTCGCCGAGCGCGGCTACAAGGCGACCACTGTCCGCGACATCGCCGACGCCGCCGGCATCCTTTCGGGCAGTCTGTACCACCATTTCGACTCGAAGGAGTCAATGGCGGACGAGATCCTCGGCGGCTTCCTCGACGAGCTGTTCGGCCGTTACGAGGAGATCGTCGCCGCCGGGCTCGGGCCGCGCAAGACGCTGGAGGCCGTGGTCGTGGCCTCCTTCGAAGCCATCGACGCCCACCCGGACGAAGTGGCGATCTACCAGAGCGAAGCCAAGCAGCTCGCGAAGCTTCCCCGGTTCTCCTACCTCGACCGGCGTAACACGCAGTTCCGCGAACTGTGGACGGGGCTGCTGACGGAGGGCGTCCGCGAGGGTGCCTTCCGGGCCGACCTGAACGTCGAACTGACCTACCGGTTCATCCGCGACACGGTGTGGGTCGCGGTGCACTGGTACGACCCGAAGGGGTCGCTGTCCGCTGAAGAAGTCGCCCAGCAGTACCTGGCGATCGTCCTCGACGGGATCGCCGCCCGACGCCGGCCGGTGAAGAGGAGGCCCGATGGCTGAGGCCTATCTGCTCGACGTGGTCCGCACGCCCGTCGGCAGGCGGGGTGGCGCGTTGAGCACCGTGCATCCCGCGGATCTGGGAGCACACGTCATCAGTGCCGTCGTCGAGCGGGCGGGCGTGGACCCGGCACTCGTCGACGACGTGATCCTCGGCTGTACGGACACACTCGGTCCGCAGGCGGGCAACATCGCGCGCACGTCGTGGCTGGTGGCCGGTTATCCGGATCACGTGCCGGGCGTGACCGTCGACCGGCAGTGCGGTTCGAGTCAGCAGGCGGTGCATTTCGCCGCGCAGGCGGTCATGACCGGCACCATGGACCTCGTGCTCGCCGGGGGCGTGCAGAACATGAGCCGGATCCCGATCAGTGCCGCGATGCTCGCCGGGCGCGAGTACGGCTTCGACGACCCGTTCTCCGGTTCGAAGGGCTGGCAGGAGCGGTACGGCAGCGTCGAGGTTTCGCAGTTCCGCAGTGCGGAGATGATCGCCGAGCACTGGGGTTTTTCCCGTGAGGCGATGGAGGAGTACGCCTACCGCAGCCACCGGCGTGCGATCGCGGCGATGGACGAGGGGCGGTTCGATGCGGAAGTCGTGCCGCTGGACGGTTTCCGCCACGACGAGGGGCCGCGGCGGGATACGAGCCTCGAGCGGATGGCGGGCCTGAAGCCGCTCAGCGAGGGTTCTCGGCTCACGGCCGCGGTCGCCAGCCAGATCTCCGACGGCGCGAGTGCCGCGTTGCTCGCGTCGGAGGCGTTCGTGCGCGAGCACGGGCTGACCCCGCGAGCGCGGGTGCACCACCTGTCGGTGCGCGCGGCGGATCCGGTGTGGATGCTGACCGGTCCGATCCCCGCGACAGCACAGGCGTTGCGCAAGACGGGCCTGAGCGTGGACGACATCGACCTGTTCGAGGTGAACGAGGCGTTCGCGAGCGTCGTGCTGGCGTGGCTGGAGGAGACCGGGGCGGATCCGGACCGGGTCAACGTCAACGGCGGCGGGATCGCGCTCGGGCACCCGATCGGCGCCACGGGGACGAAACTGCTGGCGACGCTTCTGCACGAGCTGGAACGGCGAGGCGGCCGCTACGGCCTGCAGACCATGTGCGAGGGCGGCGGCACGGCCAACGTGACCATCATCGAACGGCTGTGAGCCCGCATCACCGCGGTACGACCGGCGCCCAGACATGCGGTGCCCGGTTTCGTCGGGCACGGCACCCATCAGCCTGATCGTCCGGTTTCGTGACCAGCGCGGCTGCCACTCCGACCGCGTCGAGGGGGCGGCGCCCGCAGCCACGACATCGCCGTGCTCGGCGCCGGCGACAGCGAACGCGCCAGTTCGCAGCGCAAGCGGTCGACAACCACGCTGAGGGGCGCGCCCACCACGGACCACGGGGTGGGGGATCGATCGGTGTCACTCGGCATGACCGATCCCCGTCTCCCTGACATCCTGTGTGACGGAATCTTCGCAGTCGGCACCGAGCACTGCCTGCTTGCCGCATCATCGAAGATCAGAACCACGGAAGGAGCGCGATGGACCTGCGGACCGACGCGGCGACGCTGAACGACGACCTGGTGCGGCTGAGGCGGGACCTGCACCGCATTCCCGAACTCGGCCTGCAGTTGCCCCGTACGCAGGAGAAGGTCCTCGAAGCGCTGGACGGGCTCCCGCTCGAGATCAGCACGGGCAAGGACCTCACGTCGGTCACCGCGGTCCTGCGTGGCCAGGGCGGCGACGGCGAGGTCGTCCTGCTGCGGGGCGACATGGACGCCCTGCCCGTCACCGAGCAGACCGGCGCGGAGTACACCTCGCAGCACGAGGGCCGGATGCACGCGTGCGGCCACGACCTGCACACCGCCGGGCTCGTCGGGGCTGCACGGCTGCTGTCGCAGCACCGCGACCGGCTCGCCGGGGACGTCGCGTTCATGTTCCAGCCCGGCGAGGAGGGCTGGAACGGGGCGGGCCACATGATCGAGGAGGGTGTGCTGGAGGCTGCGGGCCGCCCCGCTGACGCCGCCTTCGGTATCCACGTCATGTCCTCGGGCATCCCCAACGGCGTGTTCACCTGCCGGCCCGGACCGATGATGGCCGCCTCGGACGGGTTGTTCGTCCGGGTCGTCGGTGCCGGTGGCCACGGTTCGCGCCCCTATCGCGCGCTCGATCCCGTGCAGGTCGCCTGCGAGATGGTGACCGCACTGCAGACCATGGTCACGCGCCGGTTCGACGTGTTCGACCCGGTCGTCGTCACCGTGGGCACGTTCCACGCGGGGACACAGCGCAACATCATCCCCGACGACGCGAGGTTCGAGGCCACGATCCGCAGCTTCTCCAAGGAAGCGAGGAAGAAGATCGCGCAGTACGCGGTGCAGCTGTGCCAGGAGACAGCCGCCGCGCACGGCCTCGAAGCGGAGATCGACTACGTCGAGGAGTACCCGGTGACCGTGAACTCCGGGCAGGGCCACGAATTCGCGGCCGAAACGGTGCGCGAGGTCTTCGGTGAAGAACGCTTCCAGGCCATGCCCAATCCCGTCACCGGCTCGGAGGACTTCTCGCGCGTGCTCGACCGGGTGCCGGGCGCGTTCGTGTTTCTGGGGGCCACGTTCGCCGAAGATCCTGACAACGCCCCCTACAACCACTCTCCCCGCGCCGCGTTCGACGACGGCGTCGTGGCCGACGCCGCCACTCTGCTGGCGGAACTGGCGGCCCGGCGGCTCGCGCCCCGGTGAGCGGACAGCACGGAACGGAGGTAGCGCGCGTATGGGGCGGATTCTCTTTCAGGGAGGACGGGTTTTCGATGGCACGGGAAGCGACCGGGCCGCCGGTGACGTCGTGGTCGAGGACGGGCTGATCGTCGACGTCGGTACCGGTCTCGACGGGGACGAGGTGGTCGACTGCACGGGCATGACCGTGCTGCCCGGACTGTTCGACTGCCACGTGCACGTCGTCATGTCCGGTGTCGACCTGCTCCGCGCCGTGCAGCAGCCGTTCTCGTACCAGTTCTACGAGGCCGCGCGGAACCTCCGGCGGACGTTGCAGGCCGGGATCACGACGGTGCGCGATGCCGGCGGAGCCGATCTGGGGATTCAACGGGCGGTGGAGGACGGGTTGATCCCCGGACCGCGGATGCAGATCTCGGTGAACATCATCAGCCAGACCGGCGGCCACGGTGACGACTGGATGCCGTCGGGGCAGTGCGCGGGGCCGTGGATCCCGCATCCGGGGCGTCCGGCGTCGATCGCCGACGGGCCGGACGAGATGCGCCGTGTGGCGCGGACGTTGCTGCGAGCCGGTGCGGAGGTGCTGAAGGTCTGTACCACCGGTGGTGTGCTGTCGCCGGGCGACGATCCGCGGCACTCCCAGTTCACCCCGGAGGAACTGGACGTGCTCGTCACCGAGGCGAGCATGCAGGGCAAGTACGTGATGGCGCACGCGCAGGGTGCGGAGGGTGTCAAGAACGCGGTGCGTGCGGGCATCCGTTCGGTGGAGCACGGCATTTTCCTCGACGACGAGGCGATCGAGCTGATGCTGGAGCACCGGACGTGGCTGGTGCCGACGCTCGTCGCGCCGCTGGCGGTGCTCCGCTCGGTGCAGGCGGGTGCGGCGTTGCCCGAGGAGATGGTGCGCAAGGCCGAAGAGGTGGTGCAGGTGCACGCCGACTCGGTACGCCGTGCCGTCGAGGCCGGGGTGCGGATCGCGATGGGCACGGACGCCGGAGTCGGCCCGCACGGGGAAAACCTCGAAGAGCTGGCGCTGATGCGAGCATGCGGTATGACGCCCGCGCAGGTGCTCGCGGCGAGCACTTCGTCGTCGGCGGAGCTGCTCGGCTGGGGCGACCGGCTGGGCAGGCTGGCGCCTGGTTACCGTGCCGACCTGGTCCTCGTCGAAGGGGACGCCTACGAGTTCGAGCGCCTTCCGGGTGCGATCCGCGAAGTGTGGCGGGACGGCGTGCGTGTCGTGCCTATGACGCGGTAAGTGCGAAGGGTTTCCCGCGCGAACGACAAGGACCCCCGGGCGGCGTCGAGCTGGGGGAGAATGACGCCGCCCGGGGGCATGTTGGCTCCGGCGCCCGAGGGGGAGTGTGCGCCGGAGCCGCCGCGGCCGCCGCGAAACTGGGGAGGAAGGCGTCGGCCGCCTCTTCCCAGCGTACAGCGGTTTCGCCAGGATGGACGCGCTACTTTGGGCCGATGGGCGAGCACAAGGAGCGCATGCTGCGCGGGGAGCTGTATCGGGACAACGACCCGGAACTGGTCGAAGAACGACGAAGGGCGCAGCGGCTGTGCGAGGAGTTCAACGCCTGCCCCGACGACCAGCGCGAGCCGGTTCTCCGCGAGTTGCTTGGGGCGCTCGGCGAAGGATCGTGGATCATGCCGCGGTTCCGGTGTGATTACGGCTACCTGATTGAAATCGGCACGAACAGTTTTCTGAACTACGACGCGATCCTGCTCGACTGCGCCCCGATCCGGATCGGGAACGACGTCTCGATCGGTCCGCGGGCGCAACTGCTCACGGCTCTGCACCCGATGGAAAACCACGAGTTGCGCCGCCGGCGGTGGGAGACCGCGGCACCCATCACCATCGGCGACAACGTGTGGTTCGGCGGCGGCGTCATCGTGTGCCCCGGCGTGACCGTCGGAAGCGACACCGTCGTGGGCGCGGGCAGTGTGGTCACCCGGGACCTGCCTTCCCGTGTCTTCGCTGCCGGGAACCCCTGCCGCGTCATCCGGGAGCTGTAGCCGCTCAGACGACGAGATCGGTGAGCAGCCCGGAAAGCGCTTCCCCGAACCCGGCTGCGCCGCGCTGCGGCGCGAGGTGCGCACCGGGCAGTTCGACGAACGGCAGGCCGAGTTCCAGAGCCAGCACACGGGCGGGCCGGTAGTGGTAGTACCCGCGGCTACCTTCGCCCGCGGCGAGCACGATCGGCACCTGGCCCTGGCGCAGACCTTCCACGTCCGGCAGGTACTCGTAGAAGTTCAGCAGCTCACGCGTGAACAGCAACCGCCACTCGTCCTCGTTCGGCAGCCGGATGGTGCCGATCGTCGGCAGCCCGGCCCCGGCGATGGACTCGATGAAGCTCTTGAACGCTGTGAACAGGTCCCCGGTTTCGGCCTGCGCGACCTGTTCCGCCGCGAACTCCCGCCACTCCTCGGCGTCCGGCAGGAGCCGCACCGCAGGAGGTTCGTGGGCGACAAGGCCTTCCACCGTCTCCGGGTACCGCGCGGCGAGCGCCAGTCCGATCTGCGCACCCGCGCTGCTGCCGAACACCAGCGCCTTGCCGAACCCGCAGGCACGGATCACCGCTCGGGCGTCCTCCGCGTGGCGCTCCACGGAAATCGGTCCGTCCGTTCTGTCCGTGCTGCGGAAATGTCCACGCCGGTCGTACAGCAGCACCGTGTACTCCTCGGCCAGCCGCGCGGCCAGGAGCCGGTAACTGTCCGCGGAACCGATGCCCCCCGCGATCATCAGCAGAGGCGGCCCGTCCCCGAGCCGCCGCACGTGCAGCTCGGCGTCCTCGACCTGGGCGATCCCGTCCTCGGAGTCCATGACCGAAGTCAAGCACAGCGTGTCCGGAGGATCACCCACCGCCCAGGCGACGGAGAATGGCCTCCGCGTCCGCGACGACCTCGGTCACCACGTCCGCGACGGCCGGGAGATCGTCCAGCAGCCCGACGACCTGCCCCGAAGCGAGCACCCCCGCTCCGAGGTCGCCCTCGACGAGGCCGGCACGCAGCAGCATCGGCGTGTTCGCCGCCATGATCACCTGTGCCCAGCTCCGCTCTCCGTGCATCGCCATGCCCTCACGCAGCATCCCCCGCCACGAAAGCCCGGTACGGCGCCGGAACCTCCGCGCGTTGCCCACGGCGCGCACCAGCCCTGCGAGCCGCCCCGACCGTTCCAGCGCGTCGACCAGGTCCGTGCGCAGAACGCGGTGCGGCAGCCCGTCGACCTTCGTCGTGACCACGGTGTCGCCCAGGCCCCGCTTCAGGTAGGCCTGCTTGACCGCATCCGGCACGGTGCTTTCCCGGGTGAGCAGGAAGCGCGTGCCCATCGCGACACCTGCCGCTCCGTATGCGAGCGCCGCCGCGAGGCCGCGACCGTCGAAGAACCCGCCCGCTGCCACGACGGGGATGTCGACCGCGTCCAGCACTGACGGCAGCAACAGTGTCGTCGCCACGCCGCCGGTGTGCCCGCCGCCCTCACCGCCTTGCACGATCACGGCGTCCGCCCCCCAGGCCGCGACCTTCTCGGCATGCCGTGCCGCGCCGACGGAAGGGATCACGACGATCCCGGCGTCTTTCAGTCGTGCGATCAACTCCTTTCTCGGTGCCAGTGCGAAGGACGCGACACGCACGCCCTCACGGATCAACAGGTCCACTCGTCGTTCGGCGTCCTCCGCGTCGGCGCGCAGATTGACTCCGAACGGATTTCCCGTGCGGGCCCGCGTTTCCTTGATCGCCGCTTCGAGCTCGTCGTAAGTCATCGTGGCCGAAGCGAGAATCCCCAGTGCGCCCGCCTCGGCGGTGGCGGACACGAGGCGGGGTCCGGCGACCCAGCCCATGCCAGTTTGTACCACGGGGTGTGCGACGCCGGTCAAGTCCGTGATCGCCGTCCTCATCGGACTTCCTTGTCCCGCAACGATTCCGGATCGAGAACTTCACGCAGTAGGTGTAATTCGTCCGGCGTCGGTAGCCGGGTGACGGTCACGTCGCTAGTATCGATCTCGAACGTCGTGTTCTCGACCACGTCGTCCACCGAAACTCCAGGATGCACCGAAAGCAGCCGGATCCCGTCCGGCCGGAGGGCCAGCACGCCGAGGTTGGTCACCACGCGGTGCAGGTCATGGAAACGCTCACCCCCGGCTTTCCGCGCGCGTTCGAAGCCCACTCCGCACACGGTGTCCACCTCGTCGACGAAGACGCGGCGGCTGTGGCGGGGCACCCAGTAGCTCGTGCGGTGGTTGACGGTATTGCCTGGCGCGCCACGCATACCGAGCAGCTGCTTCGCCGGCCGGGAGTGGGCGCCGATCGCCGAGATGTTCTGGTTGCCGTGCCGGTCGATCTGGTTGGCACCCATGACGACGTGCCGTTTTCCATGCGGTACGACGGTGTCCAGGACCTTGCGGAACGGCTGCCAGCCCTCGACACGCCCGTCGGCGACGAGGAACGCTTCACCGTCCGACAACAGAAGATCAGGTTCGAACGTCATGCGCGCCAGGCGCGCACCGAGAGAAGGGATCAGACCCATGGGACTGGCCAGGATTTCACCATCACCGCGGAAGAGTTCCGCGCAGGCCACCACGGCCATCTCGGCCCTCGTCACGTCGCTCATGCGAAAGCCGCCACTGCCGCCTGGTAGCTCGCCTCGTCTCCGGACAGGAACCGGTCGACGAAGGCGGGCCAGAGATCCGGGTCCTTGGCGGATGCGACGTAATGCCGCTGAAAGGCTTCGTCGCGCCCATAGTCCGGGGACGCGGTGGTGAAATGCGCCCCGTGCGGTGTCTCCACCACGCCGTGCACGCTCGCTCGGTTCAGCAACAACGTCTGCACCGGTCCTTCGAACTCCTCGACGATCTTCTCGGTGGAGACGTAGCACCGGTCGGCAGCCAAGGCGAACAGTTCGTCGAAGTAGGGGTCCGGACCGAGGTATTGGGCGTTGCCATGGGCGTCGGCGCGGTTGAGGTGCACGATCGCCGCGTCGAGCTTGAGCGCGGGCACGGCGAGCAGCTCTTCGTTCCCGTACGGCGAGCGGACCGTGCGCAGCTCCGGGTTGTACCGCAGCACGTCTGACCCCAGTCCCGCACGGGTCGGCAGGAAGGGGAGCCGTTGCGCCGCTGCGGAAAGCCCAGTGCCGAACACACCTTCGTCATACTCGGTGACCTCGATCTCGCCCGACTCCCGCACGCGGTTGAACCAGGGGTCGAACGGAATCGAGTCGAGCGTGACGAAACCGAAGACCAACCGCCGGATCTTGCCGGCGGAAGCCAGTAACCCCACATCCGGACCGCCGTATGTGACGACGGTCAGGTTCTTGAGAGGAGAGCGCAGAATTGCCCGCACGAGTGCCATCGGCTTGCGGCGTGAGCCCCAGCCGCCGATGCCGAGCGTCATCCCGTCCCACAACTGCGAGACCACCTCCTCGGCGGTCATCCGTTTGTCCATTCCGCCCCCTTTTCGAGGAATGCCTGCCGGGCGCCGTCGGCGACTCCAGCGAGGTTGAGCTCGAAGGTAAAGCCTTGTTCGAACCGGTAATCGCGGTGCACTGATTGCGGGTCGATCCCGTTGATGGCGCGCTTCGCGGCCCGGATGACGCGAGTGTCCTTTGCTGCGATCCGGCGAGCGAGGTCGAGCGCTGCGTTGTCGAGTTCTTCGCGTGGCACGACGGCGTGGACGGAGCCGTGGTGGTGCAACTGGTGGGCGTCGATCGTGCTCGCCGTGTAGTACATCGCGCGCATCAGGTGCTGGGGGACGAGCCGGGCGAGGTGCGTTGCCGCGCCGAGCGCGCCCCGGTCCACTTCGGGCAGTCCGAACGTTGCGTCATCGGCGGCCACGATCACGTCCGCGTTGCCGACGAGACCGATGCCACCGCCGAGGCAGAACCCCTGCACGGCGGCGATGACGGGTACGGCGCAGTCGTAGACCGCGGAGAAGGCGGCGGCGCAACCGTGGTTCGCACCGATCAGCGTGTCGAAGGATTCGTCGCGCTGGATCTCTTTGATGTCCACGCCGGCGTTGAAACCCCGGCCCTCGGCTCGGAGGACGACGATGTGTGTGGCGGGGTCACGTCCCGCTACGGTGAGTTCGTCGGCGAGGTCGAACCAGCCGCGGACTGGCAGGGCGTTGACCGGGGGGACGTCGACCGTGACCACGGCGATGCCGGGCTCCGGGTGCTGCGTGGTGATGGGCATCGGCGCCTTCTTCCAAACCTAGCACTTGCTTGGTAGGTTAACAGGACGCTCGGGAAGCGCATAGCGGTTCGGAGGTTCGCCGATGCTGGACCTGGGGCTCGACGGTGCGGTCGTGCTCGTCACCGGCGGCATGCGCGGGGTCGGAGCCGGGATCACGCGGACGTTGCTGAGAGCCGGAGCCCGGGTTGTCACGTGCGGCCGAACCGAGCCCGAGAACCCGGTAGAGGGGGCGGAGTTCGTACGGTGTGACGTTCGCGAGCCCGGCGAGGTCGAGCGGCTCATTGGCGGGTTCAGTCGGCTGGACGTGCTGGTGAACAATGCCGGCGGTGCGCCGCCGGCCGACGCGAGCGCTTCGGCCCGGTTCCACGCGAAGGTGGTGGAGCTGAACCTCCTGGCGCCGCTGTTCGTCGCCCGGCAGGCGAATTTTGTGATGCAGCAGCAGGATTCTGGGGGTGCGATCGTGAACATCAGCAGTGTGTCGGCGACGCGAGCCTCACCGGGAACGGCCTCGTATGGGGCGGCGAAGGCGGGGCTGGACAACCTGACGGCGAGCCTCGCCGTGGAATGGGCGCCGAAAGTGCGGGTCAACGCTCTCGACGTGGGCATGGTGCGGACGGAACAGGCGCACCTGCACTACGGCGAGCGAACGGGCGAGACCGTCCCCTTAGGACGCTTAGCGGAGCCGGAAGAGATCGGTGCCTGCGTGGCGTTCCTCGCGTCGCCGTTGGCTTCGTACGTTAGTGGGGCGACGCTTAAGGTCCACGGCGGCGGTGAGGTCCCGGCGTTTCTCGGGGAGGGCACATGATCGTGGAGGGTCGGGTCGTCATCATCACCGGTGCCGGGCGCGGTATCGGGCGCGCGCACGCTTTGGCGTTCGCGCGGGAGGGCGCCCATGTCGTGGTGAACGACGTCGGCGCGGCTCTCGACGGGAGTGGCTCGTCCGCGGGGCCGGCGCAGCAGGTGGTCGACGAGATCGAAGCGCTGGGCGGGAAGGCGGTGGCGAACACCGACGACGTGGCGGACTGGGCGGGAGCGGAACGGCTCGTCACGACCGCGCTGGAACGCTTCGGACGGCTCGACGTGCTGGTGAACAACGCGGGTTTCCTCCGGGACCGGATGCTCGTGAACATGGCCGAGGACGAGTGGGACGCAGTTGTGCGGGTGCACCTCAAGGGGCACTTCGCGCCGCTGCGGCACGCCGCCGCGTACTGGCGTGGGGAGGCCAAGGCAGGCCGTGTGCCGGACGCCCGCGTGATCAACACCAGCTCGGGCGCGGGTTTGCTGGGCAGCGTCGGCCAGGGCAACTACTCGGCCGCGAAAGCGGGGATCGCAGGGCTGACCCTGGTAGCGGCCGCGGAGTTCGCCCGCTACGGCGTGACCGTCAACGCTATCGCGCCCGCGGCGCGGACTCGCATGACCGAGCCGACGTTCGACATGGCGGCGCCGGACGCGGGATTCGACGCGATGGCGCCGGAGAACGTGCCGCCGCTGGTGGTGTGGCTGGGCAGCAGGGAGTCGGCTGCGGTGACAGGTCGAGTGTTCGAAGTGGACGGTGGACGGGTGTCGCTCGCGCAGGGCTGGCGCCACGGGCCCGTGGTGGACAAGGGTGCGCGGTGGGAACCGGCCGAGCTGGGGCCGGTGGTGGGGAGGTTGCTGGCGGAGGCAGCCGAACCCGAACCCGTCTACGGCTCCGGTTGAGCGCTCGACGTCGGGGCGACGCAGCAGACACGCACGGGCCGGTCGGGGTGCGTGCGAGGAAGCGGAGCGGATACATGAGGCGGCCGAGCGACGGTGGCGCGCGGGAGCCGATGAGCTGCCGCCGCGTCCAGATAACCGCGCGACAGGGGGTAGATGAGGGACGTCGGCAGAGCGGAACGGCGTGTGAGGCGCCGGTGAGTTGGAGCCAGGCTGCGGTGAGGCAGCAGGCCAGGGGCGCGAGAGCAAAGCGGGGAGTTGGTGAGTTCCGGCCAGGCCGGGACGCCCGCTGGGCATTGAAGCGGACCGGTACGCAGGGATAAGACGGCCGGATGAAGCTGGGTGCCAGCCCGCGCGGGAACGTCGGACCGCGGGCACGCCCGGGGCACCGTGGCCGCTTCCACGGCACCAGGGTGGTGAAACCCGCCTCGGCCCGGGCCGTGAACGGGGCCCGGGCCGAGGAGAGGGCTCAAAGTGACTTGACGATCTCGGCAACCGTGTCCGCGATCGGCGTGGTGGGGCGTCCGATCAGGTCGTGCAGGTCGCTGGTGACCTCGCCGAGCAGCCCGTCCTTCGTGTTGCCGTCGAGGGCCACGACGAAGCCCGCGGTCCCCTCTGGCAGGCCTGCTTCGAGGAGGGCTGCCTTGTGCTGCTCCGGCGTCAGGTCCGTGTAGGTCACCGGCTTGCCGGCCACCTGGGCGATCGTCTCCGCGAGCTCCGCGCGCGTCCACGCCACGTCGCCGGACAGCTCGTAGATCTTGTTCTCGTGCCCCTCACCGGTGAGCACGGCGACGGCCGCGGCGGCGTAGTCGGCTCGTGCGGCGCTCGCCGTCCGGCCCTCGCCCGCGCTGCCGATGAAGCCGCCGGTCTGCACAGCCTGCTGCACGGTCTGCTCGTAGTTCTCGTTGTACCAGCCGTTGCGCAGGATCGTGTAAGGCAGACCGGCGGCACGGATGGCCTCTTCCGTGGCCTTGTGCTCGGGCGCGAGGATGAGCGGGCTGGTGTCGGCCTTCGGGGCGCTCGTGTAGACGAGCAGGGAGACGCCTGCCTGCTTCGCGGCCTCGACGACGGCGGTGTGCTGCGGCACGCGCTTGCCGACTTCGCTACCCGAGATCAGCAGGACCTTGTCGGCCCCCTCGAGCGCGGCGGCCAGCGACGACGGGTCGTTGTAGTCCGCCTTCCGGACGGTTACGCCCAGGTCAGCGGCCTTCTCGGGGGAGCGCACGGCGGCGACGATCTGGTCCGCGGGCACCTTCTCCTTCAGCCCGGCGACGACGAGGCGGCCCAGGTGCCCGGTGGCACCGGTAACGACGATCATGCGAGTTCTCCTTCTCTGGGGTGCTGTCATGGAGTTTGTACTAACTTTGCGAAAGTACCAACCATACGTAAGTGCAATCACATTGATCCCGATCCGGCGCCGGGTACCGTGATGTACATGAGTGCAGATGTGCGCGACCTCGAGCAGGACCAGCTGGTCGCGGACGTGTTCGCGCGCGCCTGCTCGTCGCGTAGCATCCTCGAGCACATCACCGGCCGCTGGGGCACGCTGGCACTTGCCGCGCTGGCCGAAGGACCGTTCCGGTTCAACGCGCTGCGGCGCAGGGTGGACGGGGTCAGCGAGAAGATGCTCGCTCAGACGTTGCAGACCCTGGAGCGCGACGGTTTCGTGCACCGGGAAGCGCAGCCGACGATCCCGCCGCGCGTGGAGTACAGCCTCACGCCGAGCGGTCGCGAGGCGGCGGAGAAGCTGCTCGAGTTGATCGACTTCGTCGAGGGCAAAGTGCCCGAGGTCGCTCGCGCCCGTGCCCGTTATGACGAGGCCAAGGCGCAGCGTCAGCAGTAGCGGCGGCCGGCCCCGGGAACTCAGGCGCTCGCCCGCACCGTGGCGCGATGAGCGCGGTTCACCGCGACGATCTGGTCCAGCGAGTCCCGCGTGCGGATGAGGTCCTCGATATGCCGGGAGAGGCGGTCACGCTCCCGGAGCAGCAGCTCGAACGCGGCGTCCGACGTCTCCTCGCTCGGCAGGTCCACACACGGGAGCAGGGCGGCGATGGTGCGGCTCGACAGCCCCGCGTCGTACAACCGCTGCAGGAGCAGCACGCGGTCGACGTGCTCCTCCGAGTACTGTCGCTGCCCGCTCGCGCTGCGGGTGCTCGACAGCAATCCCTGCTCCTCGTAGTAGCGCAGGGACCGGACGCTGACTTCCGTCCGCGCCGCCAGGTCGCCGATCCGCATGTCGTTCTCCCGCTTGTGAGCTACCGCACTCAGGCCTACCTCTGACGTCAATGTCAGCTCCTAGCGTAGCCGATGACGGCCTCACTCAGTAGGAGTTCTGACATGCCAACGCTTTTCGATTCACACCGGCTCGGCGAACTGACGCTGCCCAACCGTGTCGTAATGGCTCCGATGACCCGGGTTCGCGCCGCGGCCGGCGGTCTGGCGACGCCCTCGATGGCGGCGTACTACGCGCAGCGGGCGACCGCGGGGCTCATCGTGAGCGAGGGGGTGCAGCCGAGCCTGATCGGGCAGTCCAACCCCGGCACGCCCGGACTGCACACCGACGAGCAGGTCGCGTCGTGGCGTCCCGTCACCGCCGCGGTGCACACCAACGGCGGCCGGATCTTCGCGCAGCTCATGCACGGCGGGCGGGTTTCGCACCCCGACACTACCGGGATGCAGCCCGTCGGCCCCTCGGCTGTCGCAGCCGCCGGAGACGTCTTCACGCCGAGCGGACCGCGGCCCGCGCCGGTGCCGCGCGCTTTGGAGACCTCCGAAGTACCGGAGCACGCCCGGTCCTACGCCGAGGCCGCCCGCCGCGCCATCGACGCCGGGTTCGACGGCGTGGAGTTGCACGGTGCCAACGGCTATCTGATCTCGCAGTTCCTCTCGTCGAACGCCAACCTGCGCACCGACCGTTACGGCGGCTCGGTGACGAACCGCATCCGCTTCGCCGTCGAGGCTGTCTCCGGGGTGGTCGATGCCGTGGGTGCGGCCAGGACCGGGATCCGGCTGTCGCCCGGCGCGGGTTTCTGGGGTGTCGAAGAAACCGACGTGCCTGAGCTGTACTCGGCGCTACTGGCGGAACTGGCGCGTCTCGAGATCGCCTACGTCCACTTCGAGGCGACCGCCGACGATGACGTGCTGATCGCTCTGCGCCGCGCCTGGCCCGGCGCGCTCATCATGAACCCCGTGCTGCCCATGGGCCCGAAGCAGACCGACCGTGCCGAGGCCGACCGCTGGCTCGGCCTCGGCGCCGACCTCATCAGCTTCGGGCGCGCTTTCATCGCGAACCCGGACCTCGTGGAGCGGCTCCGCGTCGGGGTTCCGCTGGCGCCGGTCGACGAGGCGACGTACTACCAGGGTGGGGACGACGGGTACCTCACCTACTCCACGTACCAGTACGCCGCCTGACGTCGATGCCTCAGGCGTAGGCGACCTGGTAGTGCTTGATGCCGTTGAGCCAGCCCGAGCGCAGGCGCTCGGGCTGCGCCAGCTCACGGATACCGGGCATCTCGTCGGCGATCGCGTTGAAGATCAGGTCGATTTCCAGCCGTGCGAGGTTCGCGCCGATGCAGTAGTGCGAGCCGGTGCCGCCGAAACCGACGTGGGGGTTGTCGGCCCGGAGGACATCGAACCGCTCCGGGTGGTCGAACACCTCGGGATCGAAGTTCGCCGAACTGTAGAACAGCCCCACCCGGTCGCCTCGGCGGATGTGCTGACCGCCCAGCTCCGTGTCGGCCATCGCGGTGCGCTGGAAGGCCACGACGGGTGTCGCCCAGCGGACGATCTCATCGGGGGCCGTCTTGGGGCGCTGCTGTTTGTACAGCTCCCACTGGTCGGGGTGGTCGAGGAACGCCTTCATCCCGTGTGTGATGGCGTTGCGCGTGGTTTCGTTGCCCGCCACGGAAAGCAGGATGACGAAGAAGCCGAACTCCTCGGAGCTGAGCGCTTCACCGTCCACATCGGCCTGGATGAGTTTCGTGACGATGTCGTCCATCGGGCAACGGCGGCGCTCCTCGGCCATGTTCCAGGCGTAGCCGACCAGTTCCGCCGACGCGGCGAGCGGTTCCACCTCGTACTCGGGATCGTCGTACCCCACCATCTGGTTCGACCAGTCGAAGATCTTCCGCCGGTCCTCCTGCGGGATGCCGATCAGCTCCGCGATGGCCTGCAGGGGCAGTTCGCACGCGACGTCCTGCACGAAATCTCCGGAGCCCTTGGCTTTCGCCTCGTGCACGATGCGGGCCGCGCGCTCGCGGAGTGTGTCCTCCAGCCTCGAGATGGCCCTCGGCGTGAAGCCCTTCGACACGATGCGGCGCAGCTTGGTGTGCTGCGGTGCGTCCATGTTCAGCAGCACCAGGCGGTTCGCGTCCATCTTCTCCGGCGTCATGGATTCGTCGAAGCGGATGATCGCCAGCTTCTCCTGGGAGGAGAACAGGTCGCTGTCGCGGGACACGGCCTTGACGTCGGCGTGCCGCGTCACCACCCAGAACCCGTCGTCACCGAAGCCGGCGAGGTTGTGGGGCTGCGGGTTCCACCACACCGGGGCCGTGCGCCGCAGCTCCGCCAGCTCCTCCAGCGGCAGGCGTTTCGCGTACAGATCGGGATCGGTGAAGTCGAAGCCGGCGGGGATCATCGGTGTTGCCACGGCTACCTCCCGAGGTGCCACGTCGTCGTGGAACACGTTCTAGAGCCGATTGAAGCATACGGTGTTAACTCAGAACAGCCCTTCGGTGATACCTGTTTACTTTTTCGATTAGGATCTTGAATGAGCTGGTCGAACCGATACCTGCTCTACTGCGGGTCGATGTGGTCTCACCTGGGCGTCAGTTGCTCTTTAGTGAAACCTGTTCTAGTTTGAAGATCGGTTCTCGTACTTCCGGACAAAGGAGACCGAGGTGGGCGAACCCGTCATCGTCGAGGCCGTGCGCACCCCGATCGGCAGGCGCCGCGGCTGGTTGTCCGGGCTGCATGCAGCCGAGCTGCTGGGCGCCGCGCAGGCGGCGCTGGTGGAGCGGGCGGGGCTCGACCCCGTGCTCGTCGAGCAGGTGATCGGCGGCTGTGTGACGCAGGCCGGTGAGCAGGCGAACAACATCAGCCGCACGGCGTGGTTGCACGCCGGGCTGCCCGAAAGCACCGGGGCGACCACGATCGACGCCCAGTGTGGGTCCGCGCAGCAGGCGACCCACCTGATCGCAGGGCTCATCGCCGCGGATGCCATCGATGTCGGCATCGCGTGTGGTGTCGAGGCGATGAGCCGGGTGCCCCTGGGTTCGAACCGCAAGGCGGACGTCGGTCAGCCACGTCCGGACTCGTGGTCGCTCGACCTGCCCGACCAGTACCGGGCGGCCGAACGCATCGCGCAGCGCCGGGGCCTCACCCGCGACGACGTCGATCGTTACGGACTCGCCTCCCAGACGAAGGCGGCCACCGCCTGGGCGCAGGGCAGGTTCGAGCGCGAGATCGTCCCGGTCAAGGCGCCGGTGCCGGCCGAGGACGGCTCGCTGACGGGAGAAACCCGGCTCGTCACCCAGGATCAGGGGCTGCGCGAGACCACGCTGGAGGGCCTGGCCGGGCTGAAGCCCGTCCTCGAAGGCGGCCTGCACACGGCGGGCACCTCGTCCCAGCTCTCCGACGGCGCCGCGGCCGTCCTGCTCATGGACGCGGCCAGGGCTCGTGAGCTGAACCTGCGGCCTCGTGCCCGGATCGTGGCGCAGGCGCTCGTCGGCGCGGAGCCCTACTACCACCTGGACGGACCGATCCAGGCGACCGAGCGCGTGCTGCGGCGCGCGGGCATGCGCATCGAGGACCCGGACCTGTTCGAGGTCAACGAGGCGTTCGCGTCGGTGCCGTTGTCGTGGCAGCAGGTGCACCAGCCGGACCCGGCGAAGGTGAACGTCAACGGCGGGGCCATCGCGCTCGGGCATCCCGTGGGAAGCACCGGGGCACGGCTGATCACCACCGCGCTGCACGAACTCGAGCGCCGCGATGCGAGCACCGCGCTGATCACGATGTGTGCCGGCGGCGCGCTGGCGACGGGCACCATCCTGGAGCGGTGCTGACAGCGTGGGTGGGCGCTGTCCTGGGCGCGGCGCCATGAGCCCCGCCGCCACCGTCGGCGCGGTCCCGGGGCTTCCGGCGCCGTGCGGCGTCGCCGACGCGATCCGCGGCACAGCTGGTGCGTTCCCGGGGGCTTCCGGCGCTGCGCGGCACCGCCGGCGCGATCCGTGGGCACCGCCGGCGCGATCCGTGGCACCGCCAACGCGATCCGCGGCACTGCTGGCGCGACCCTTGGGGCTTCCGGTGCGTGCGGCACCGCTGGCGCGATCTGCGGCGTTGCGGCGCGATCGACGGCAACGCCAACGCGATTCACGGAACTGCAGGCGCGACCTACGGCCCTGCCGGTGCGTTCCCGGGCACTGGCGAGGTGTTTCACCGGCACTGCCGGCGTAATCCGGCGAGGCTGCGGCGCGTGCGGTCCTGGCGGTGCGCTGCCAGGGCCGCCAGCCCAATGCCAGCACCGCTGGCGCTGTCGGCGCGTGCCGAGGTCGCAGAGCCCATGCCGGGACGCGGTGCAAGCGCTTGCGCCTCGTGGCTTTCCGCCGTTGCCGCTCTGGTTTCGCCCGCCGGAGTACGACGCTGTAGGCGAGCCCAGGTGTGGTTGCCCGGCGGCTGTCCAGTCCCGAGAGGTGAAGCTCGGGGTGGGGTAGCCGTTCGGCGTTATCCGGCGAGGCTCATGGCGGCCCCGTTCCCGAGCGGCGACGGGACGGCGCAGGTGCCTGATGGCGTCGGCGACCGTTCCATTTCCGAGGAGCGGTGAGGGCTCCGGCTGGAAGGCTTTCAACGGCACCGGTGCGTGCTCCCGTTGTCCTGCGGGGCGAGCGACCGCGATCGGCACTGGCGCACCTTGCTCGGGAACGTCGTCGAACGAGCGCGACCAGCGCCGCTACCCGGCGTGGAAGCCCGACAACTACGGCCCTCAGCACCACCACATCCCGGACCGAGGACGCCATCGAGCAATCACGAACAGGCGCGATCCTGGGTGCGTTGTTCAGTTATCGCACTCCGGCGGCGACGAGTACAGGCGGATTGACCGGCGAATCAATCCCACCCCCTTTGTCCGGCCGGAGCACGTGGTCAGCTTTCGATAGGCCTCACCGTCCTGCTGCCGGCGTGTTCGAACCGCACACGGATCCGGCGCGCGGAACGAAGCGCCTCCTGTGCGAACTCCTGCCACCTGCTCATGTCCGCCAGTGTCGCACCAGGCACCGACAAAAACGGGACCTCAGGCGCCGGGCTTCTCCGATCCGACCACCCACATCGAGAAGTACTGCGAACCACCGCCGTACGCGTGCCCGACCGCTATCCGCGCGCCGTCCACCTGGTAGTCGCCGGCACGGCCCATCACCTGCTTGGCCGCCTCCGAAAACCGCAGCATCCCCGAAGCCCCGATCGGGTTGGACGACAGCACCCCACCGGATGGGTTGACCGGCAACCGGCCACCGATCGCGGTCTCCCCGGCCTCGGTCAGCTTCCAGCCTTCACCCTCCGGCATGAATCCGAGGTTTTCCAGCCACATCGGCTCGAACCACGAAAACGGCACGTAGATCTCGGCGACGTCCACTTCGGACAGCGGGTCGGTGATCCCGGCCTCCCGCCACAGCGCCGCCGCCGCGTCTCGGCCTGCCTGGGGATTCACCTGATCGCGCCCCGCGAACGTGGTCGGCTCGGTTCGCATCGCCGTCGCGTGGATCCATGCCGCGCCACCGGGAACGGCGTCCCCCGCGGCCTCGTCGCCCAGCACGATCGCGCAAGCGCCGTCCGAGGAAGGGCAGGTCTCGTCGTAACGAATCGGGTCCCACAACATCTGCGAAGCCTGCACCGACTCCACCGTGATGTCCGCCTGCCGCAGGTGCGCGTATGGGTTCAGCGCGCCGTTCCGCCGGTCCTTCGCCGCGACGATCGCGCCCACGTGTTCCGGTGCCCCGGAACGGCGGATGTACGAGCGCACGTGGGGCGCGAAGTAGCCGCCCGCACCCGCCCCGACGGGCATCTGGAACGGCGGCATGATCGACAAAGCCCACATCGCGTTCGACTCGGACTGCTTCTCGAACGCGACCGTCAGCACCCGCCGGTGCACCCCGGCCTGCACGAGGGACGTCGCGACCAACGCCGTCGAACCGCCCACCGAACCCGCCGTGTGCACGCGCAGCAGCGGTTTCCCCGTCGCGCCAAGGGAATCGGCCAGGAACAGCTCGGGCATCATCACGCCCTCGAACAGATCGGGCGCCTTCCCGAGCACGACCGCGTCGATGTCGGCCCACTCCACCTGCGCGTCGGCCATGGCACGGTCGATCGCCTCCCGCAGCAGGCCCGGCATCGACACGTCGGTCCGCTTCGCGCGGTGGTGGGTCTGCCCGGTGCCGAGCACCGCGGCCAGTTGCTTGCCCATTCAGTCGAGTCCTTCCATGACCGCGACGAGGTTCTGCTGCAACGCGGGACCACTCGTGGCGTGCGCGAGCACCCGGTCGGCGCGGCCGGCGAAGACCTCCTCCGCCGCCGCACCGATCCGCGCCAGGCCCGCCGAAAACATCGGGTTCGCCGTCAGCGTGCCTCCGGACGGGTTGACGCGGACGTTCTCGTCGAGGCCGAATGCGGTGCGCAGGATCAGTTCCTGGTGCGTGAACGGGGCGTGCAGCTCGGCGACCTGCACGTCGTCCGCGCCGGCCGCACGTGCCGCTGCCTCCGCTGACGGAGCACGCGTCAGGTCCCGTGCGCCGAGCACGGGTGAGTCGACACGGTGCTCGATCCCGGTGATCAACGCGGGCCGTTCGGCGAACTCCTTCGCCCGCTGTGCGGAAGCGAGGATGATGACGGCCGCACCGTCAGTGATCGGGGCGACGTCGTGACGCCGCAAGGGATCAGCGAGATATGGTTCGTCCAAAAGGGACGACGCATCGCTCCCGCGGTACTGTGCGGCGACTTCAGCGAGGTCCTTCTCGCTCCACAGTCCGGCGTCGAGCCCCATGCGTGCCTGCAGCGCTGCGATGCTGATCGAGTCGGGCCAGAGCGGGGCGACCGTGTACGGGTCGAGCTGCAGGGACAACACCCTCCTCAGCTGGCCCGCCGAGGACTTGCCGAAGCCGTACACCAGCGCGGTTTCGACCTCGCCCATCCGGATCTTCAACCACGCCTCGTACAGTGCCCACGCGGCGTCCATCTCCACGTGCGACTCGTGGATCGGCGGGAACGCGCCGATCGCGTCGACCGCCGAGATGAACGAAAACGCCCGGCCCGCGAGGTAGTCCGACGAGCCCGAGCACCAGAACCCGATGTCCTCCTTGGACAGACCGGTGCGCTGGAACACCTCGGCGAAGATGGGTACCAGCATTTCCACCCCGTTGGTGGTGCCCTCGGTGCGGCGGACGTTCGGTGCCTGCGCGAAGGCGATCACGGCGACATCTGACATCGGTGCACCTCTCACAGGTGGTGGGCGAAGGACTCGTACGGCGCGTCCGGCTCGCCGGTCGGCTCGAAGTGGTCGATGTTCTCCAGGCTCGTCCACCACTGGTCGCGGGGTTTCCACGCCGCGCGCACGCGCATCCCCATGCGGACCTCGGACGCGTCGCACCCGAGCACGAGGTGCAGGAACGCGATGTCGGCGCCGTCGAGCAGGATGTACGCCGCGACGTACGGCGGTTTGATGCGCTGCCCGAGGAACGGCACGTTGACGATGCAGAACGTGGTCACGATGCCCGTGTCGGGCAGCTCGACCTCTTCCGCGGTCGGCACGCCGTCGACCGGGCACGCGCCGCGCGGCGGGATGTAGACCTTGCCGCACGCGGGGCACCGCTGGCCGATCAGCCGTCCCTCGGCGAGTCCGCGCAGGTACAGGCTTTCCTCCGGTGACGCGGAATGCTCGTAGTGCAGGTGCACCGGCGTGATCATGATGCCGTCGCGGTCCGCTGCCGGTGGTGGTTCGGGCGCGGTGCCGTCGGGTGCGTCGGCGGGCACGAAGTAGGCGATGTCGCGGATGTGCCCCACGCGCTCATCCGCCCAGCGGACGCGGACACGCAGTCCGGTGTGGACGCGATCGGGGGAGCCCGCGTCGACGGCGTGGAGCATCGCCGTGTCGGCGCCGTCGAGCTTGACCAGCGCCCACGCGAACGGGCGTTGAAGTGGTTGTCCTTCAAGGGGTTCCGCCATCCACGACCACGACAGGACCGTGCCTTCGGTGCCGACCGGGACGAACTCGGTGAGCGGTTCGGCGGTCACCGGGTCGTACTCGACCGGCGGCACGTGCACCCGGCCGTCGGAGCCGCGGACGCCCTCGATGCGGCGTTCCCGCAGGCCCTGGACGAAGCGCCCGAGCACCGGCCCGAGCGAGCGCGTGTAGTCGAAGCCGACGTCGAGCGGAGCTGACAGCACAGTAGCCACATCTGGAAGTGAAACACGTTCTCGAAATAGCGGCAAGACGCACTTGCCCGTATGTGGAACACGTTCTAGATTTGGACTCATGACGACTGGGCTGTGGCGGATCGCGGCGGAGGAACCGGGCACGACGGCGGTCATCGACCCCGACGGCACCGAGATCGACTACGGGACGCTCGCCGGCAAGGCCGACGCGTACGCGCGTGGTCTCCAGGAGCTGGGCCTGGAGACCGGGGACGCCGTGGTCGTCCTGCAGCCCAACAGCCACGAGCTGCTGGCCGCGTACTTCGCCGCGATCCAGTCCGGGCTGTACGTGGTGATGGTCAACTGGCACCTGGTCGGGCACGAGATCGCCTACATCCTCACCGACAGTGGTGCGAAGGCGTTCCTGGCGCACGAACGGTTCGCCGAAGCCGCCGTGGCTGCCGCAGACGAAGCGGGGTTGCCCGCGGAGGGGCGCTTCGCGGTGGGGCAGATCGAGGGGTTCCGCCCGGTGTCCGAGCTGGGCGCGGACGGGCAGGGGCGGCCGCCGCGGCGGACCGCGGGCTCGCCGATGCTGTACACGTCGGGGACGACCGGGCGGCCCAAGGGGGTGCGGCGGCCGCTGACGGGAGCCGATCCCGACGAGGTGCCCGCCGCGTCCGCCTGGTTCTTCGGCATCTTCGGGCTGAAACCGTTCGACGGGCACGTGCACCTGTGCGGTTCGCCGCTGTACCACACCGCGGTGCTCAACTTCGCGACGATTTCCATCCAGCTCGGGCATCCCGTGGTGCTGATGGACCGCTGGGAGCCCGAGGAGATGCTGCGGCTGATCGAGCGGTACCGCGTCACGCACAGCCACATGGTGCCGACGCAGTTCCGCCGTCTGCTGGCGTTGCCGGAGGAGGTGCGCAAGGGGTACGACGTGTCGTCGCTGCGGAACATGATCCACGGCGCGGCGCCGTGCCCGCCGGAGGTGAAGCGCCGGATGCTGGAGTGGTGGGGGCCGGTGGTGACGGACTACTACGCCGCGACCGAGGGCGGGGGCACCGTGATCAGCGGGGAGGAGTGGCTGCGGAAGCCGGGTTCGGTGGGGCGGCCGTGGCCCGGTTCGGTGGTCAAGGTCCTCGACGACGACGGCAACGAGCTGCCGCCGGGGCAGCCGGGTGCGGTGTACATGCGGATGGGCACGTCGACCTTCGAGTACCACAAGGACAAGGCGAAGACGGAGAAGGCGCGCGTGGGGGACCTGTTCACGCTCGGGGACGTCGGGTACCTCGACGAGGACGGCTACCTGTTCCTGCACGACCGCAAGAACGACATGATCATTTCCGGCGGCGTGAACATCTACCCGGCGGAGATCGAGAACGAGCTGGTGATGCACCCGAAGGTGGCGGACGTCGCGGTGTTCGGCGTCCCGCACGACGACTGGGGCGAGGAGATCAAGGCGGTCGTGCAGCCGGCGGAGGGGGTTGTGGCGGGGGACGAGCTGACCGCGGAGCTGCTGGAGTACGCGCGGGCGCGGCTGGCGAAGTTCAAGCTGCCGAAGTCGGTGGACTACGTGGCGGAGCTCCCGCGCGATCCGAACGGGAAGCTGTACAAGCGGAAGCTGCGGGATCCGTACTGGGAGGGCCGCGAGCGGGCGATTTGAGGTGGGGGTAGGGTGTTTGAGGGGGTTTGGTAGCGGGGGCGAGCGGTGGTGGCGTGAACGGACCATTCATGCAGCCGTGAGTGGCAGCGCTCGCCAAATTCTCTGAGGCAGTTCTCGACCCGATGAGGGGCCCCGCACCGAACGGTGAAGGCATGAATGGACCGTTCATCCCGTCGCGGCCGCCAGCAGCTCAGCGCCCCGCCCGGCGAGGCCCCGGCGGCGCCGTTTTCAAGGCTGCGGGTCGGCCTTTGTGGTTGCGTCGTCTCCGCGTCGCCGCCTGTGAGGCCAGGGGGGTGCCGTTTTCAAGGCTGCGGGTCGGCCTTTGCGGTTGCGCCGTTCCCGCGTCGCCACCTGTGAGGCCAGGGCGGCGCCGTTTTCAAGGCTGCGCGTCGGTCTTTGCGGATCCACCGGCCCCACGTCGCCACCTGTGAGCCCCCGGCGGCGCCGTTTTCAAGGCTGCGCGTCGGCCTCCGCGGATCCACCGTCCCCACGTCGCGAGGCCACAGCATCACCCCTCTCACCGCGCCGCCGCGCGTCGCGACCCACAAACCCCCGTCTCACCGCCCCTCGAAGCGGGGCTTGCGTTTCTCCGCGAAGGCGCGGGGGCCCTCCTTCGCGTCGGCGGACTGGAAGACCTTCAGCCCGTACTGGGCCTCCAGCTTGAACGCCTCCTCCTCGTGCATGCCCTCCGTGTCCCGCATCGTCCTGAGGATCGCCTCCACCGCGAGCGGGCCGTTCTCCGCGATGCGCTCGGCCACCTCCAGCGCCACGTCCAGCGCCGTCCCGTCCGGCACGACCCGGCCGATCAGCCCCGCCGCCAGCGCCTCCGCCGCCGTGAGGTGCCTGCCCGTCAACAGCATCTCCGCCGCCAGCGTGTACGGGATCTGCCGCGGCAACCGCACCGCCGAACCGCCCATCGGGAACAGCCCCCACCGCGCCTCCGACACCCCGAACCGCGCGCTTTCCCCGGCGATGCGGATGTCCGTGGCCTGCAGGATCTCCGTCCCACCCGCGATCGCCGGGCCCTCGACCGCCGCGATCAACGGTTTCGTCAGCCGCCGCCCCTTCAGCAGCCCCTCGATGCGGCCGGGGTCGAACGTCCCCCGCTCGTACGAATCGGCGGGGGAGTTGCGCGCCATCGACTTCAGGTCCGCACCCGCGCAGAACGCGCCACCCGCACCGGTGAGCACGCAACACCTGATCGAGCGGTCCTGGTCCACCCGGTCCCACGCCGAAACGAGGATCTCCATCATCTCGCCGGTGATCGCGTTCCTCGCCTCCGGCCGGTTGAGCGTCACCACGAGCGTGTGCGCGCGTTGTTCCACCAGGGCGTGCGGCTCGGTCATCGCCACCTCCAGCTCAGGACCATTGCCCAAAACAATAACATGTTCTACTTTGGCTGAGTGGCTTACAACATCGCGGATCTCCTCGAGCACGCCGTCGACGCCGTGCCGGATCGTCCCGCGGTCGTGTGCGCCGGCCGTCAGGTCACGTACGCGGAGCTGGACCGGCGCGCCAACCGGCTCGCGCACCACCTCGCCGCGCAGGGGGTGGGCAAGGGCGACCACATCGGCGTGTACTCGCGAAACTCCATCGAAATGATCGAAGCGATGTACGCGGCGTACAAGCTGCGGGCCATCGCGATCAACGTCAACTACCGCTACGTGCGGGGCGAGCTGCGCTACCTGTTCACCAACGCCGACCTCGTCGCGCTCGTGCACGAGCAGCGCTACGCGGACAAGGTCGCCGACGTGCGCCCGGACGCCCCGAAACTGAAACACGTTGTAGTCGTCGAGGACGACAGCGGGACCCCCTTCGACGGCGTCCCGTACGAGACGGCGCTGGCGGAGTCCTCCGACGAACGCGACTTCGGGGAACGCAGCTCCGACGACATCTACATGCTGTACACGGGCGGCACCACGGGCTACCCGAAAGGCGTGGTGTGGCGTCACGAGGACGTGTGGCGCGCGCTCGGTGGCGGTATCGACTTCGTCACCGGCGAGTACGTGCCCGACGAGTGGACGCTCGCCGAGAACGGCAAGCAGGGCGCGCTCGTCCGCCTGCCCGCCGCGCCGCTGATCCACGGCGCCGCGCAGTGGGCCGCGTTCGGCGCCCTCTTCGGCGGCGGCACCGTCGTGTTCGTGCCGCAGTTCGACGCCGACGAGATCTGGCGCAACGTCGTCGAGCACAAGGTCCAGGTGCTCACCATCGTCGGGGACGCGATGGCCCGTCCGCTCATCGAGGCCTACCACCGCGGCGGCTACGACGCCTCGTCGCTCGTCGCCGTCTCCAGCCACGCCGCGCTGTTCTCCCAGTCGGTCAAGCAGGAGTACCTCAAGGCCTTCCCGAACATCGTGCTGACCGACGCGATCGGTTCGTCGGAAAGCGGTTTCACCGGCATCGGCATGGTGGCCAAGGACGCCGACCACTCGGCGGGCCCGCGCGTGAACTTCGGCAAGGACGCCGTGCTCCTCGACGACGAAAACCGCGTGGTGCCCAAGGAACCCGGCGCGACCGGGCGCATCGCGAGGCGCGGGCACGTGCCGTTGGGCTACTACAAGGACCCGGTGAAGAGCGAGCAGATCTTCGTCGACATCGACGGAGCGCGTTACGTCGTCCCCGGCGATTACGCGCGCTACGAGGAAGACGGCACCGTCACGCTGCTCGGCCGCGGTTCGCAGTGCGTCAACACCGGCGGCGAAAAGGTCTTCCCCGAAGAGGTAGAAGGCGCGCTGAAGTCCCACCCCGACGTCTTCGACGCGCTCGTCATCGGCGTGCCGGACGAGCGGCTCGGGCAGCGGGTCGCCGCGATCATCGAGACGCGCCAAGGGGAAAAGCCCGACCTCGACTCGATCGAAGCACATGTGCGCGGCGAGCTGGCCGGGTACAAGGTGCCCCGCACGATCTGGCTCGCCGACCGCGTCGGGCGCCTGCCCAGCGGGAAACCCGACTACCCGTGGGCCCAGCGCTACGCCGCCGAACACCCGCCAGCGAAGTAGGAGAGGCGCATGCACACCGCCCTGTGCGACACGCTCGGCATCGAGCACCCGATCATCGGTTTCACGCCGTCCGAGCACGTCGCCGCGGCGATCAGCAAGGCCGGCGGGCTCGGCGTGCTCGGCTGCGTCCGGTTCAACGACGCCGACGAGCTGGACCGCGTGCTGGACTGGATGGACGAGCACACCGGAGGCAGGCCGTACGGCGTGGACGTCGTGATGCCGGCGAAGGTCCCGACCGAAGGCACGCAGGTCGACCTGGACAAGCTGATCCCCGAGGAGCACAAGGCGTTCGTCGAGCGCACGCTGAAGGACCTCGGCGTCCCCGAGCTGCCGGAGGACGCCGAGCAGCGCGCCGGTGTGCTGGGCTGGCTGCACTCGGTCGCACGCTCACACGTCGAGGTGGCGTTGCGGCACCCGATCAAGCTCATCGCCAACGCCCTGGGCTCACCGCCGGTGGACGTCATCGAGCAGGCACACGCACACGGCGTCCCCGTCGCGGCACTCGCGGGCAAGGCCGAGCACGCCCGGCGGCACGTCCGCAACGGCGTGGATTTCGTTGTGGCGCAAGGGTATGAGGCCGGCGGGCACACGGGCGAGATCGGCTCGATGGTGCTGCTGCCCGAGATCGTCGACGCCGTGGACGCGCCCGTGCTCGCCGCCGGGGGCATCGGCTCGGGACGGCAGGTGGCCGCGGCGCTCGCGCTCGGTGCGGCGGGTGTGTGGACGGGTTCGTTGTGGCTGGCGACGGAGGAATACCTCCAGACGATGCCGGCGTCGGCGGCCATGCAGACCGCGCTCGTGCGGGCGACCTCGTCCGACACCGTGCGCACCCGCATCTACACCGGCAAACCCGCGCGCCTGCTCAAGACCCGCTGGACCCAGGCGTGGGCCGCGCCGGACGCCCCGGAGCCGCTGCCGATGCCCTTGCAGAACCTGCTCGTCTCGCCCGCGCACAACCGCCTGCACGAGACGAACGACCCTGAGCTGGTGTCGATGCCCGCCGGGCAGATCATCGGCCGCATCGACCGCGTCCGCCCGGTCGCGGAGATCATCGAGGACCTGCTCAGCGGTTACGAGGAAGCCTTGGCGCGCCTGGAAAAGACGAGGTAGACGAGGACGCCGGCGGCCAGCACCGCGCAGCCGAGCACCACCGAGGACACGGGCAGGCTGAACGCGAGCACCACGCAGCCGACGAGTCCCACCACCGGCACCGCGGACCGGCGCAGCGTCCACGCGCTGGCGTTGGCGATCGCGTAGTAGGTCAGCACCGCGAAGGACGAGAAGCCGATCGCACCACGCAGGTCCGTGAACAGCACGAGCACCGCGACGACGAGCCCGACCGCGAGTTCGGCGCGGTGCGGCACCCCGAACCGCGGGTGCACGGCGGCCAGCACCCGCGGCAGGTGCCCGTTCCGCGCCATCGCGAACGTGGTCCGCGAGACCCCGAGGACGAGCGCCAGCAGCGAACCGAGCGCGGCCAGCGCCGCGCCGGCGCGGACCACGGGCGCCATCCCTGACGGCACCGCCTGCGCCACTGGGTCCACAAAGGACGCGAGTTGCGCCGGGCCGAGGCGCCACAACAGGGCGAGTGCGACCGCGACGTAGACGACGAGCGTCAAGGCGAGCGCGATCGGGATGGCGCGGGGGATCGTCCGTGCCGGGTCACGCACCTCCTCGCCGAGCGTCGCGATCCGCGCGTAGCCCGCGAAGGCGAAGAACAGCAGCCCGGCGGACTGCAGCACCCCGCCGGGCGAGAAGGCCGTCGAACCCGTATCGCCGTGCCCCGTGGCGAACATCGCCGCCACCGACGCGGCGAGCACGAGCAGCGTCACGGACACGATGACGCGGGTGGCGAGCGCGGACCGCTGCACGCCCCGGTAGTTGAGCGCCGTCAGCGCCAGCACCACCGCTGCCGCGACATACGGCCGCCAGCGTTCGGGCGCCACGTACGCGGCGACGGTCAGTGCCATCGCCGCGCAGCTGGCGGTCTTCCCGACGACGAACCCCCAGCCCGCCAGGTACCCCCAGAATTCGCCCAGCCGTTCCCGGCCGTACACGTACGTCCCGCCGGACGACGGGTACCGCGCGGCGAGCCGGGCCGACGAGGTCGCGTTGCAGTACGCGACGACCGCCGCGATCGCCAGCCCCGCCAGCAACCACGTTCCCGCAGCTCGCGCGGCCGGGGCGAAGGCTGCGAACACCCCGGCACCGATCATCGAACCCAGGCCGATGACCACCGCGTCGCCCGTCCCCAGCCGCCGCTTCAGCTCAGTCACGGCCACATCCAACACCATGCAACCCCGCGGGTGTCCCGTTCCGTCTTCCGGGCATGAGGTGGAAAGGAATGCTCGCCGGAATCGGAATCGTCCTGATCACCGCGACCGCGTGCGGGGAGCGGCCCGCGTCCGTTCCGCCGGCCGCGGGACCCACACCGCCGCCTTCGACGTCGGCGTCGCCCTGGCCGGAGGTCCCGACGCGGCCCGGTGGTTCGCAGCAGCCGCCGCAGGGCAGCGTGCCGGTGCCCGCGTCCCAGCTCGACGTGAGCAAGCTGTCGGAGGACTACCCGCGCCAGGTGTCCGTCTCCGCGGACGGGAAGGTGCTCTACATCCGGGCCGAGGAGGGCGGCTGCGGGCGCGCCACGGGGGAGGTGCAGCAGGAGACCGCCGAGCAGGTGGTCGTGAACCTGCGGGAGACCCAGTCCAACATGCAGGGACGGATGTGCACGATGGACATCCGCTACCCGCTGGTGTCCGTGCCGTTGAGCGAACCGCTCGGGCAGCGCAAGGTGGTGCTGGTCAGCCTGAAACAGAACCGGTGAGCCAAGTTACCGCCGAGTAAGCTGCCCGCATGGGAACCCGCCAGGTGTCGGGCACGCGCGTCGTCGCGGCCGCCCCCGAGGAGATCTTCGCCCTGCTCACCGACCCGTCGAAGCACGCGCTGCTCGACGGGTCCGGCACCGTGCGGGGCGCGCAGCCCGGTGGGCCGGAGAAACTCGAACTCGGCACGAAGTTCGGCATGGACATGAAGCTCGGCGCGCCGTACAAGATCCTCAACACGGTCGTCGAGTACGAGGAGAACCGCCTCATCGCGTGGCGGCACTTCAACGGCCACCGCTGGCGGTGGCGGCTCGAACCGGTCGAGGGCGGCACGAAGGTCACGGAGACGTTCGACTGGTCGACGGCCCGGATCCCGCTGCTGATCAGCGTGAGCTTCTTCCCGCGGAAGAACAAGCAGGGGATCGAGGCCACCCTCGACCGGCTCGTGGGAATGTTCCCGGTGAGCTCCGGCAGTTAGCTCACTCCGCGCCGGGCATGGCGACGGGCAGCCCGGCCTTGCGTGCCGACTCGGCCATGCGGCTGTCGTACGTCACGAGCGCCGTCAGCTCGGAACCGAGCTGCTCGGCGCTCGCGACGTGGATGGCGTCGAGCGAGCGCACCAGGCCCGGCACCCTGGCCGCCGCGTCCCGGATCACGTCGGTCACCTTGATCTCGTTGTGGTCCCGCAGCAGGGTGGCCATCAGGTTGGGGAAGCCGCCGATCTGGTCGCACGTGCGGACCGTCTCGACGAAGCCGATGGTGCTGGTGCAGGTCACGTCTTCGTGGGCGGAGAGGAACGCGTCCAGCGCCTCCGCGTTGCGCCGCCGTACGACGAAGGTCACCAGCGCGGAGGCGTCGAGGTAGATCACCGCTCGTGCTCCCGCATTTCGAGCAGGATCGCGAGCGGGTCCACGTCGTCCGGCACGTTGATCCGCGTGTACTGGTCCAGGTCCCTGGTCGTCAGGTTCCGCTCGGCGGGGCGGATCGCGCCCTGCGCGACCAGCTCGTCGAAGCGGCTCTGCTTCCGGGGCGGTGGCACGAGCACGGCGACGACGTCACCGTGCTTGGTCACCTCGATCGTCTCCCCCTTCTCCACGCGGGCGAAGATGGCGCTCGGGTTGTACGAGAACTCGCGAACGGTCACGGCTGTCATGGGCACCTCCTAAGGTGTCCACAAGAGTGTACAACGTGTAAGAACATTCACTTTCGGAAGCTGATCTGGAGCACCGGCTCCGAGGTCTCCGCGAAGAAGTCGTTGCCCTTGTCGTCGATGACGATGAACGCCGGGAAGTCCTCGACCTCGATCTTCCACACGGCCTCCATGCCCAGCTCCGGGTACTCGAGCACGTCGACCTGCTTGATGCAGTCCTGCGCGAGCCGGGCAGCAGGACCGCCGATCGAGCCGAGGTAGAACCCGCCGTGCTCCTTGCACGCGGCGGTCACCTGCTTCGACCGGTTGCCCTTCGCGAGCATGACCAGCGAACCGCCCGCGGCCTGGAACTGCGCCACGTACGAGTCCATCCGGCCCGCCGTCGTGGGCCCGAACGAGCCCGACGCGTACCCCTCCGGGGTCTTCGCCGGGCCGGCGTAGTACACGGGGTGGTCACGCAGGTACTGCGGCATCGGCTCGCCCGCTTCGAGCCGCTCCGCGATCTTCGCGTGCGCGATGTCGCGTGCGACGACCAGCGGGCCGCTCAGCGACAGGCGCGTCTTCACCGGCAGCGCGGACAGCTGCGCCCGGATCTCGGCCATCGGGCGGTTGAGGTCCACCTGCACGACCTCGTCCGACAGCTGGTCCTCGGTCACGTCGGGCAGGAACCGCGCCGGGTCGCGCTCCAGCTGCTCGATGAACACGCCGTCCGCGGTGATCTTCGCCTTCGCCTGCCGGTCGGCGGAGCAGGACACGGCGATCCCGACCGGGCAGGACGCGCCGTGCCGGGGGAGCCGGATCACGCGCACGTCGTGGCAGAAGTACTTGCCGCCGAACTGCGCGCCGATACCGAACTGCCGCGTCATCTCCAGCACCTGCTGCTCCAGGTCCACGTCGCGGAACCCGTGCCCCAGCTCGGACCCCTCCGTCGGCAGGTTGTCCAGGTAGCGGGCGGAGGCGAGCTTGGCGACCTTGAGGTTGAACTCAGCCGACATGCCGCCGACGACGATCGCCAGGTGGTAGGGCGGGCAGGCCGCGGTGCCGAGGCTGCGCAGCTTCTCGTCCAGGAACTTCGCCAGGCGCTTGGGGTTCAGCACCGCCTTCGTCTCCTGGTACAGGAACGTCTTGTTGGCGCTGCCGCCGCCCTTCGCCATGAACAGGAACTCGTACGACGGGTCGCCGGCACCGTCCTTGTGGTACAGCTCGATCTGCGCCGGCAGGTTCGTGCCCGTGTTCTTCTCGTCCCAGAACGTCAGCGGCGCCATCTGCGAGTACCGCAGGTTCAGCTCCTGGTACGCCTCGAAGACGCCGCGGGCCAGCGCGCGCTCGTCGTCGCCGCCGGTCAGCACGCCCTCGCTGCGCTTGCCGATCACGATCGCGGTGCCGGTGTCCTGGCACATGGGCAGCACGCCACCCGCCGAGATCGCGGCGTTGCGCAGCAGGTCCATCGCGACGAAGCGGTCGTTGCCGCTGGCCTCCGGGTCGTCCACGATCGCGCGCAGCTGCGCCAGGTGCGACGAACGCAGCAGGTGCTGGATGTCGCTGATGGCGGTGCGCGCCAGCTTCGTGAGCGCCTCGGGCGCGACTTCGAGGAACTTCCGACCGCCTGCCTCGACGACGCGGACGCCGTCGGGCGTGACGAGCCGGTACTCGGTTTCGGTGTCGCGGGCGAGCGGCAGCACGTCGGTGTACTGGAACGAGGTGGTGGTGGCGGTCAACGCACGGCTCCCTTGCACGGCGGTTCGGGTGGCCTGAGACGTTACCGCGCGAAACCCCGCGCTGACCGTGTGGTGTGGGGAAGAACTACTTCACGGCGGAACCGCCGCGGAAAGTCGGAAGGCCGGGCCCACCCCGACGGACCCGACCTTCCGCGGCAGGCGAGCGGACGCACCAGACGCCCCTCGCGAAGCTCACATCCCCAAGGACGTGTGGCCCTCGGGCGCGTTGCTTCGACCGTCTCGTGATCTAGCTCATATGTCAACGCTGCCGTTTGGGTAAACCCGCAGTTTCACGCAGTGATGGCGCTCAGCTCGCGTACGCGCGCAGCCGCTCGGCCCGCTCGCCCTGGCGCAGCTTCGCCATGACCTCGCGCTCGATCTGGCGGACGCGCTCGCGGGAGAGCCCGAAGTGCTTGCCGATCTGGTCCAGTGTGCGGGGCTGCCCGTCGTCGAGCCCGTACCGCAGCCGGATCACCGCCTGCTCGCGGTCGTCCAGCGTCGCCAGCACGCGCCGCAGGTCGTCCTGCAGCAGGCCGGAGATCACGGCGCTCTCCGCGTCGGTCGCCTCGGAGTCCTCGATGAAGTCACCCAGCGGGGCGTCCTCCTCGGTGCCGACGGGCATGTCCAGGCTCACCGGGTCACGGGCGTGGTCGAGCAGGTCGGCCACCTTGTCCGGCGCGATACCGGATTCGGCCGCCAGCTCCTCGTTCGTCGCCTCGCGGCCCAGCTGCTGGTGCAGGTCGCGCTTGATGCGCGCCAGCTTGTTGACCTGCTCCACCAGGTGCACGGGGAGGCGGATGGTGCGGCCCTGGTCGGCCATGCCCCTGGTGATGGCCTGCCGGATCCACCACGTGGCGTACGTGGAGAACTTGAACCCCTTGGAGTAGTCGAACTTCTCGACCGCGCGGATCAGACCCAGGTTCCCCTCCTGGATCAGGTCGAGCAGCGGCATCCCCCGGCCCGTGTAGCGCTTCGCGAGCGAGACGACCAGGCGGAGGTTGGCCTCCAGCAGGTGGTTCTTGGCCTGGTGCCCGTCCCTGATCAGGGCCTTCAGCTCGGCGCGGCGCTCGGCGGGCAGGTCCGGCTTGCTCTCCAGCATGTGCTGGGCGAACACCCCCGCCTCAATGCGCTTGGCCAGCTCGACCTCGTCGGCGGCGGACAGCAGTGCCGTCTTGCCGATGCCGTTGAGGTACACGCGGACGAGGTCCGCGGCGGGGCCCTGGGCGTCGAGGTCGGCGTCGAGGTTCGGCGGAACGCGTACGCTGGACTCGAGAGCCGGCTCGGAGGCGGGCTCGGGGACCACTTCACGAGTCCGCCGAGTCTTCCTTTCGAGGGTCTGTACTGACATGTTTGCCTCCCCGGTCACGGGCTGACACGTTGGTGCGTCACACCGGTTGTGCGTCGTGCGCCGAGCCTGTGGAACTCGGTGCGCGAATCCGGCTTGTCGGCCGGACATCTGGGTCAACGCCGTCGGTGCCCAAAACGTTCCCGGCTGTTTCGGAGAGTTAGACGCGTACGGCCCACCGCCCGGTTGCTCGACCAAACCTGAAGTTTCCCTGAGAAAGGAATGGTCTAGACCTCTACGAGTACCGTGAAGGGCCCGTCGTTCACGCTCCGCACAGCCATCTGCGCTCCGAAGACGCCGGTACTGACACGCGCGCCGCGCTCGCGGAGTTCAGCCACGACGCGGTCGAAAATCCGCTTCGCGGGCTCCGGGCGCGCGGCGGCGATCCACGATGGACGCCTTCCCTTGCGCGTGTCGCCGTAGAGCGTGAATTGGCTCACCAACAGCAGCGGTGCGCCCGCAGTGGCGCATGACTCCTCGTCAGCGAGGATGCGCAGCTCGTGCAGCTTCCGCGCCATCAGGGGCGCTTTGTCCGGTTCATCGTCGACGTGCACCCCGAGCAGGACCAGCAGCCCGGGCTCGTCGATCGCGCCGACGACCTCCCCGTCCACCGTGACGCTCGCCTCGGTGACCCTCGCCACCACGGCTCTCACGAGACCGGCTCCACCATGCCGTGCCGCACGAGTTCCCTCATCATCGGCAGCGCGGCCTCTTCGAGCTCCTCCGCCGTTCCGCCGTGGGCGAACGCGAGCAGTTCCAGCAGGTCCGACAGCGGCAGCACACCCCGGCAGCCCGCCAGCAAGGCGGTGGCCAGCTCGTCGACCTCGTGCTGCCACCCCGGTCCGTCGGTGCGGTGCAGGCGGCGGATGGTGGTCTCCCAGCCCTCGTCACCCGGTCCGGCGACGGTCTCCAACAGGACCGTCTCAGGCACCCGGAAGCGTGTTTCGAGCAACTCGCCGCCGTGCTCGCGCAGCCACGCGACCCGGTCCAGCCAGTGGCCCGCCTCCGGGCCCAGCGGATCGTCGTAGGCCTGCCGCAGGTCCTCGCACACGATCGTGGGGTGCGCGACCTCCGCGCGCCGCAGCGTGACGAAGCCGAACCCGACGCCCTGCACCTTGTTGTCGGCGAACCAGTCCAGCCACGCGCCCGCCTTCGCGCGGCCCTCGGGGGAACGCGGGTCGATACCGGCGTCACGCAACCAGGTGCCCACGTACAGCCCCGGATCGGCGATGTCGCGCTGCACGAACCACGCGTCGGTACCCGGCGGGAGCCACCGCGTCACACGATCGGCCCAATCCTCACCCTCGATGTGCAGCCACGAGGCGAGCAGCTGTCCCACGCCGCCTTCGTTGAGGAACGCGGGCAGCTGGCGCACCACCAGACCGGAGGCGTCGTCGCCCGCCAGCCCCGAATCGCGGTAGGTGTAGTCCACTCGCGGCGGGCCCACCACGAACGGCGGGTTGCACACGATCTGGTCGAAGCGCCGCCGTGCGACCGGTGCGAACCACTCGCCGCGCAGCAGTTCCACGTCCAGCTGGTTGAGCCGGAACGTCGCGTCCGCCAACGCCAGCGCGCGAGGCGACACGTCCGTCGCCGTGACGCGCTGAGCGTGGCGCGCGCCGTGCAGCGCCTGGACACCACAACCCGTGCCGAGGTCGAGCAGCGTGCCGACCGGTCGCCGGATGGTGGCGCGGATCAGGCTCAGCGACGCGTGCCCGACGCCGAGGACGTGCTCCGGCGGCACCTCGCCACCGAGGAGTTCCGAGTCCAGGTCCGAGATCACCCACCACTGGCCCTCGTCGTCGCCGTGCGGACGCACGTCCAGCCCGGCCCGCAGCAGTTCTCCGTCCCCACGCAGCAGCCCAACCGCGAGCGCGTCTTCGAGCGGAACGGGGGCGAGCGCGGCCTCGACGGCTTTCGCGGTCTCCGCGCCACCGAGCAGGAACAGGCGGATCAACGTGCCGAGGTCGCCGGCGTCCGCGCTCGCGCGGTACGCCAGTTCCGGCTCGTTGCGGCCCAGTGCCGCGTGCGCAGCGGCGCCGAGCGCTTCGAGGACGCCGTCCGCGTCGTAACGGGTGCGCTGGAACGCCTCACGCAGGCGGGCACAGAGGTCATCGGAAAACTCGGGAGTCACGAACGGTGATCCTCGCACGCGTGTGTTCTGATGGCCCGATGACAGACCCCTTCGCCGCCCTGGACGAGTTGCTGCCGTCGCTGCGGGAGCTGTACACCGACCTGCACCGGCACCCCGAGCTGTCGTTCAAGGAAGAACGCACGGCGGCCGAACTCGCGCGACGGCTGGAGGAGGCGGGGTACGAGGTGCACACCGGCCTCGGGGGCACGGGTGTCGCGGGCGTGCTGCGCAACGGAGGCGGGCCGGTCGTCATGCTGCGAGCCGACATCGACGCGCTGCCCGTGCAGGAGAAGACGGAGCTGCCGTACGCGAGCGAGACGCCCGGCGTGATGCACGCGTGCGGGCACGACATGCACGCCACGTGGTTGAGCGGTGCGGCGGACCTGCTCTCCCACGCGCGGGACGCGTGGCAGGGCACGCTGCTGGTCGTGTTCCAGCCGGGGGAGGAGCAGGGCTCGGGTGCGGCGGCGATGGTGCGTGACGGCCTGTTCGACCTGGTGGGGCGGCCTTCGGTGGTGCTGGGTCAGCACATCGCGCCGGGACCCGCCGGCTGGGTGCTGACGCGCCCCGGCGTGATCATGGCGGCCACGGACGCGCTGCGGATCGTGCTGCACGGCCGGGGCGGGCACGGCTCCCGCCCGGAGACGACGGTGGACCCGGCGGTGCTGGCGGCCTCGGTGGTGCTGCGCCTGCAGACGATCGTGTCGCGCGAGATCTCGGCCACCGAGTCGGCCGTGGTGACTGTGGGCCAGCTGCACGTGGGCACGGCGAACAACATCATCGCCGACGAGGCCGTGCTCGAGGTCAACGTCCGGACCTTCGACGAGCAGGTGCGGGACAAGGTGCTCGCGGCCATCGAGCGGATCGTGCGGGGCGAGGCGGCGGCCTCGGGCTGTCCGGAACCGCCCGAGATCACGTCCATCGCGAGCTTCCCGGTGACCACGAACGACGACACGGCGAACGAACGCCTCACGGGTGTGTTCCGGCGGCGGTTCGGGCCGGAGCACGTGCTGGAGGCGCCGCTCGTGACGGGCAGCGAGGACTTCAGCGAGTTCGGCCGCGCGGCCGGGGCGCCGTCGGTGTTCTGGCTCGTCGGGGGCATGGACCCGCAGGAGGTCCTCACGGCGATCTCGGAGGGCCGCTTCGAACGGGACGTGCCGTCGAACCACTCGCCGCTGTTCGCGCCGGTGGTGGACCCGACCGTGCGGGTCGGGGTCGAGACGCTCGTGACGGGAGCGCTGGAGTTCTTCGCCGTCCAAGGGTGAAAAATCCGACCCCTCCCCAGGTGTCGCCCGCGTCCGGCGAGTGGGAGCATGGAGGGCAGGAGGTGGTTCGCGTGAACGATCCGTCCCGCGGCCCGAGGGACGAGGCCGAACCGGTGCTGATCACCGAGGCCGCCCCCTCCTACGAGGACGAGCACGCCGCCCGCAAACGCAAGTACATGCTGATGATGGGCATGCGGTTCCCGTGCCTCGTGCTCGCCGGCGTCTTCTACCACACGTGGTGGCTCGCGCTGCTGTTCATCGTGATCTCGGTCCCGCTGCCGTGGGTCGCGGTGCTCATCGCCAACGACCGGCCGCCCCGCAAGGCGGAGGAGGTCAGCCGCTACCAGCGCGAGGCCAGGCAGCTCGAGCACCGCGAACACCGCGTCATCGAGGGCTGAACCTCACGGTTGCGCGCCCACGCGGGAAACCGCCCGCGCGCCCAGCCGCACCCCGGCGGCCAGAACGTCCTTTGTGGACTCACCGCGCAGCCACGCGGACAGCACGCCGGCGTTGAACGCGTCCCCGGCGCCGGTGGAATCCACGCACTCGGCCTCGTCGGCGGGCACGCTCACCACGCCGTCCGCGTCCACCCAGCTCGCACCGTCCAGGCCCGCCGTGACGGCGACCGCGCCGACGACGTCGAGCAGTTCCGCGGCCGCCGCCGGGTCCGCGGAGCCGGTGAGCGCGATCAGTTCGTCGGTGTTGGGCAGCAGCAGGTCCACGCCCCGCACGTCGTCGAGGAACGCCTGCGGATCGGTCAGCAACGCCGCCGCCTGCGGGTCCACCGACGTCGTCAGCCCGGCCTCGCGTGCCGCCGCGAGCGCGGCGAGCCCACCGGGCCGCGACGAGGGGTCGAGGAGCACGTAGCCCGACAGGTGCAGGTGGGTCGCCCCCTCCAGAGACGTCGCGGCGACGTCCTCGGCGCAGAACCGCGCGTTCGCACCCCGGTCCGGCAGCATGCTGCGCTGCCCCTCGTGGTCGACGAGGACCACGACGCAGCACGTCGGCGCTTCGGGATCGACGACGAACGCGCACCGCACCCCCGCCGACTCCAGCTCGGCGCGGATCAGCCTGCCGCCCGCGTCGTCGCCCACGCGCGCGAGCAGGGTCGTCGCCGTGTCCAGCGTCGCGAGCCACAGCGCGGTGTTCGCCCCCGCGCCGCCTCCGGCGAGCCGGATCTTCGCCCGCGAATCCCCGCCGGGGACGATGGCGTGCTGGTGCCGGGCGACCACGTCGAGGCCGGCGTCGCCGACCACCACCACGTTCACGCGAGCTCCACGGCGATCTCGGCGGCCAGCCGCGCGTTGGACAGCACCAGCGCCTCGTTCGCGTCGAGGCTCACGCCCTCGCTCGCGGTGTGGAAGTGCTCCAGCAGCACCGGCGTCACGTCCTTGCCCTGCACGCCCTTGTCCCGCACCAGCTGCAGCCCTTCGGTAAGCAGGCGCTCGTGCAGCTGTTCGTCCATTTCGGACTCCGCGGGGATCGGGTTCGCCAGCAGCACACCGGATCCGGCGTAGCGGCGGTGTGCGGCGACGACCGCGGCGGCCTGCGCGGGGTCGTCGACCCGCCACGGCACGGGGAAGTCCGAGTAGCGCAGGTAGAACGCGGGGAAGGAGTCGGTGCGGTAACCGAGCACGGGCACCGAGTTGGTCTCCAGCACCTCCAGCGTCGCGGCGATGTCGAGCACCGACTTCACGCCGGAGCACACGACGAGCGTGGGGACGCGGGCGAGCACCCCGAGGTCGGCGGAGACGTCCCAGGACTCCTGCGCGCCCAGGTGCACACCGCCGAGCCCGCCGGTCGCGAACACGCTGACGCCCGCCTGGTGCGCGAGCGCGGACGTGCTCGCCACGGTCGTCGCACCCGAGCGCCCCAGCCCGATCGCCGGGCCGAGGTCGCGCAGGGACAGCTTGTCCAGCCCCGAATCAGGCGCGCACACGCGCTCCAGCTGCGCGGGGGAGAGGCCGACGACCGGGGTGCCGTCGAGCACGGCGATGGTGGCGGGGACGGCGCCCGCGGCGCGCACGGTGTCCTCCAGCCGCTTCGCGACGTCGAGGTTGCGGCCCGGCGGCAGACCGTGGGACAGGATGGTGCTTTCGAGCGCGACGACGGGCCTGCCGCTGTTGACGGCGTCGGCGACCTCGCCGGACAGGGAAATCTGGGTCACGACGCACCATCATCAGCCACGCGGGCGCCCGCCGGTCCACGGGGTCAGTGCAGGTACTGCGCGACGCCCTCGCCGAAGGGCCAGTCCACCTGCTGGTTCTCGGTGATCGTGACGAACACGTTCCGCGGTTCGACGCTCGTCCGTTCCTCGGCGAGCTCGGCGATGCGCGCGTACAGCGCCTTCTTCTGCTCGTACAGCCGACCGGCGCGCATGGTGATGCCGACGAACACGATCCCGTCGTCCCGCGAGACCCCGAGGTAGCCGGGGTCGTAGCGCAGCTCATGGGGTTCGTGGCGGGTGATGACCTGGAAGAAGTCGTCCTGGGGGATGCCCAGTGCGTCGACCAGGGCTTGGTGGACCACGTCGCCGAAGGCGGCGAGGGTCTCGTCGTCGTGGACCGAGGAAGCATCGATGCGTACGAGCGGCATGACGTGATCGTACATACTAGTAGGTACAGAAGGAAGGTGTTTTTCCGCGGACCGCGTGCGCTGCGGCATCATGGGGACATGAGCACGACGACTCTGCCCGAGGTCGACACCCGGCCGGAAACCACGGACAGCACCGACAGCGACGAACCGAAGGTCTTCCACTACGTGCGCAAGAACAAGATCGCGGAGAGCGCGGTCATGGGCACGCACGTGATGGCGCTGTGCGGCGAGGTGTTCCCGGTGACGCGCTCGCCCAAGCCCGGCTCGCCGGTGTGCCCGGCGTGCAAGGAGATCTACGAGGGCCTCCGCCCGGGCCCCGAGGACTGATCCCGCGCCGACGTCCGCTGGAGGCCACCTGCCTCCGGCGGGCTGAGGTGTGCCCGGAAGTCACTCCGTCCGCGGCCGGTCCACGCGGGCTTCCTCGGCGACCTGGGGTGCGGCGGTCGCCCCGCCTTCGCTGCTCATCCGCTCCAGCTCGAGCCGCCGCCACCTCCGCCGCTGGCGCCGCGTCATCTTCGCGGGCCACAGCTCCTGGATGGCGCTGTTGAAGTACGCGCCGCCAACCACGGCCATCCCGATGAAGTACGTGAACAGCAGCCACGCGATCGGCGTGGCCAGCGCGCCGTAGGTGTAGCCGGTGCTGGTGATCCACCCCAGGTACAGCCGCAGCCCGATGCTGGACAGCAGGAAGATCACCATCGCCAGCGCCGCGCCGGGCAGGCCGCGGTGCCACGGCAGCCGCCGCGGCAGTGCCAGCTTGTACAGCGTCGCGAGCGCGAGGATCAGGCCCACCGCGAGCACCGGGTAGTACCCGACCCCGATCCACGTCGACAGCGTCGGGCGCCACGAGTCGGGGAAGAAGTCGGTCAGCACGTCCGGCCCGACGGCGATCACCGGCAGGCCGATCACCAGCAGGACGAGTCCGCACAGGTACAGCAGCAGCGCGAAGATCCGCTGCCACACCTCGTTGCGCACCCCGTACTGGTCGTGCGCCACGGTGATCGCGTCGACGAACGACGACATCGCCGACGAACCCGCCCACAGCGAGATCACGAACCCGACCGAGACGATCTCGCCCTTGCCGATCGTCAGGATGTCGTCGACGGTCGGCTCGATGATCTGCTGGACGACGTTCCCCGTGAACACACGCTCACAGAACGTAATGATCTTGTCGTGGACCGTGGTGACGAACCCCTGGCCGAACCAGTCGCCCATGAAGCCCAGGCTGCCTAGCAGGCCGAGCAGCAACGGCGGCAGCGACAACGTCTGCCAGAACGCCGCCTCGGCGGATTCGGAGAAGATGTTGCCGTCCCACGCCTTGGCGAAAGTGCGGCCGATCAGCCGCCGGGCACCTTTGCGGGGCGGCTGGGATCCGGTCTGCTCACTCATCGCGTGTCCAGCATGGTCCATCCGGGGACGTTTGGCTCGTCAGCGGTGTGGCGTGTTCCACTCGGCCGTGCCGATGACGGCCGCCCGGGGCCGGGACAGGTAGTCTCTTCCGAGCGCCCTCACTCCGCACCCGGCGTCGCCGCCGGCCGTCTCGTGGGGGTTTTCGCATGTGGCACCCGGGATCGGCGAGAGGAGGGGGACATCCTTGTCGGACACGGCACAGCGTAACGGGACGACCGAAACCTTCGTCGCGCCCGAACCCGAGCAGGACGTGACGCCTCGTCCGCTGCGCGCCTGGCAGCGGCGCGCACTCACCAAGTACCTCACCACCAAGCCGCGGGACTTCCTCGCGGTCGCGACCCCCGGCGCGGGCAAGACCGTGTTCGGCCTGCGCATCGCGGCCGAGCTGCTGAGCGACCGCACGGTCGAGCGGATCACCATCGTGACCCCGACCGAGCACCTCAAGCACCAGTGGGCCATCTCCGCGGCCGCCGCCGGGATCGCCATCGACTCGAACTACCGCAACGGCCAGGGCGCCACCTCCGGCGACTTCCAGGGCGTCGCGCTGACCTACGCGCAGGTCGCCGCCCACCCCACGCTGCACCGGGTCCGCACCGAGAACTACAAGACGCTCGTCATCCTCGACGAGATCCACCACGGCGGTGACGCGAAGTCCTGGGGTGACGCGATCCGCGAGGCGTTCACGCCCGCCGTGCGCCGCCTGGCGCTGACCGGTACCCCCTTCCGCAGCGACGACTCGCCGATCCCGTTCGTCAACTACGAGCCCGACGCCGACGGCGCGATGCGCAGCAAGCCCGACCACTCCTACGGCTACGCGGACGCGCTCGCCGACGGCGTCGTGCGGCCCGTGGTCTTCCTCGCGTACTCGGGTGAGGCGTCGTGGCGCACCAGCGCGGGCGAGGAGTTCACCGCGCGGCTGGGGGAGCCGCTGACGGCGGAGCAGACGGCCCGCGCGTGGCGCACCGCCCTCGACCCCGGCGGCGAGTGGGTGCCGTCGGTCCTGCAGGCCGCCGACACGCGGCTGCACCAGCTGCGCAGCGGTGGCATCCCCGACGCCGGCGGCCTGGTGATCGCCACCGACCAGGAGTCCGCGCGCGCCTACGCCCGCATCCTCGCGCGCATCACCGGTGAGGAGCCGGTGGTCGTGCTGTCGGACGACCCGAAGGCGACCAAGCGGATCGGCGAGTTCTCCGAGTCCGACGACCGCTGGCTGGTCGCCGTCCGGATGGTGTCCGAAGGCGTCGACGTGCCGCGGCTGGCGGTCGGCGTGTACGCGACGAGCGCCTCGACGCCGCTGTTCTTCGCGCAGGCGATCGGCCGGTTCGTGCGGGCGCGGCGCAAGGGCGAGACGGCGAGCGTGTTCCTGCCCAGCGTGCCGGTGCTGCTGGAGCTGGCGAGCCAGCTGGAGGCGCAGCGGGACCACGTGCTCGGCAAGCCGCACCGCGAGAAGGAGGGCTGGGACGACGAGCTGCTCGCCCAGGCCAACCGCACCGAGGACGAGCCGGGCGAGGAGGAGAAGGCCTTCACGTCGCTGGGCGCCTCCGCCGAGCTGGACCAGGTCATCTACGACGGCAACTCGTTCGGCACCGCGGTGTTCTCGGGCAGCGAGGAGGAGCAGGAGTACCTCGGGCTGCCGGGGCTGCTGGAGCCGGAGCAGGTGCGGGCGCTGCTGCGCAAGCGGCAGGAGGAGCAGCTGGCCGACGCCAAGCGGCGCAAGCCGGAGAAGGCGGCCGAGCAGGCGCCCGCACCGCGGCCGCAGTCAGTGCAGGAGCGCATCGCGTCGCTGCGCAAGGAGCTGAACACGCTGGTCGGGATGTACCACCACCGCACGAAGAAGCCGCACGGCGCCATCCACAACGAGCTGCGCCGCGTCTGCGGCGGCCCGCCCACCGCGATGGCGACGGTGGAGCAGCTGGAGGAGCGCATCGTGACGTTGCGCTCCTGGTGACCGGATCACTCAGCGCGGCCGCGGCTGGGGGTCCGGGGGCTTGCCCCCGGGTGGGGTCTGGGGGCAAGCCCCCGGAGGACATGGCTGACGAACGAAAGAGGCGAGCGCTCTCCGCGAGCGCTCGCCTCCCCAAGTCCAGTTCGTCAGCGCTGGATCTCGGCTGCCATCTCCTTGAGCTTGCCCTCGTACTCGCGGGCGTGGTGGCCGCAGAACAGCAGCTCGCCACCCGAGGAGAGGATCGCTCGTACCTGTGCTGCGGCGCCGCACCGGTCGCAACGGTCGGCAGCGGTCAATTCGGGGCGGGTGAGCGTCGGCGATGTCATGAGGGTCTCCCTCCGTCCCGGCACCGGTCGCCCGGTGCCATCGATCCAGCACGTCCACTTCGGCCCTGATGCCAGTAGCGCGGTGCCGCCGGCTCCTCCGTGTTCGTAGCTTCCACTCTTGCAGACGCTGAGCCTGCCGCAAGTGTTCCCGGCTGTGTGGGACTTGCGTCACCCTGATTTACCCCGGATGTCGTAGAACCAATCCCACCTTCCAGGACGCCGAAACCTCCCGGAAACGTCCAGACCACTCGGTTTTCCGAGGTCACCAGGTTGCGGAACGATCACGGAGGAGAAGCGCAATCCCCTCCGAGGGTCAGTTCCACCGCCGGCGCTGTTCGTTCTCAGCGAAACCCGGAACGGGCTTTCCGACCCGCCCGGGGGAGGCCGTCCGCGTGAGACACTTCACGGATGACGAAGGCAGCATCGGCGGCGGCGAAGGACCTCGCCGCTGCCGGAGTCGCCGGGGTGCACCTCGCCTGGGCCGACAACAACGGCATCCCCCGGTCCCGGATCGTGCCGATCACGGGTCTGGCCGACGCCGCCGTCCGCGGGGTCGGGGCCACCACGCTGTTCGCCGTCTTCGACAGCCACGACGCGATCACCTACGCCCACCCCGCGCTGTCCACGCCCTCCGGGGACATCCGGCTCGTGCCGGTGGTCGAGCGGCTGCGCCGCCTCGCCGGGCAGCGCGCGCTCGCGTGGGCGCCGGTCCGGCAGGTCGCCGCCGACGGCTCGCCGTGGCCGTACTGCCAGCGCAGCCTGCTGGAACGGCACGTCGCGGCCGCCGCGAAGGAGGGCTACGAGCTGCGCGCGGGCTACGAGCTGGAGTTCGCCGTCGCGCCGCTCGGCAGCACGGACGTCGCTTCCGCGCCCGGTCACCACGGCCCCGCCTACAGCCCGCACGCCCTCGTCGAACTCGACGGTTTCGTCGCCGCGCTGCTGCGGGACTTCGAGGCCAACGGGCTGGGCATCGGCCAGCTGCACGCCGAGTACGGGCTGGCGCAGGTGGAGCTGTCGCTCACCGCCACGGACCCGGTCTCGGCAGCCGACGACCAGCTGCTGGCCCGCCAGACCATCCACGCCGCCGCACACGCCCAGGGGCTGCGGGTCAGCTTCGCGCCGATGGTCAGCCTCGCCGCCGCGGGCAACGGCTGGCACCTGCACACGTCGTTGTGGCGCAAGGGCCGCAACCTGCTGTCCGGGCGCCCGGACGGCGAAGGCGCCGGCTACGTCGCGGGCCTGCTCCGCGACCTGCCCGCGCTGACCGCGATCACCGCGCCCAGCGTTCCGTCGACGATGCGCTTGCGTCCCGGCTACTTCTCGAGCGCGTACTGCTTCTGGGGAGTGGAGAACCGGGAGGCGCCGCTGCGGTTCGTGCCTGGTACGGACCTGCTGGGGCCGGGGCACGCGAACGTCGAGCTCAAGCCGTCCGACGCCTCGGCGAACCCGTACCTGGCGCTGTCGGCCGTGCTCGCCGCGGGGCTCGCGGGCGTGCGTGACAACCTGAGCCTGCCCGAGCCGGTCGCGGAGGATCCCGGCACCTGGACCGAGGAACGCCGCAGTGAGGCCGGAATCGCCCGCCTGCCAAGCACTCCAGCGGCGCAGGACGCGGCGTTGCTGGCGTCCCAACGGGTATCGGACGCGCTTGGCGAGGAGGTGCTCGGCGCCTTCCGCGCGTGCCGCGCCTCCGACGCCCGGTGGGCGGTCGACCACACGGACGAGGAGATCGTCGCGGCCCACCTCTGGCGGTACTGAGTGCGGTGGTTTCCCGGAGCACGTGAGCTGGTGGCACAGGCCCGCGCCGAGATGCCGCAGAAGAACGAGCTGTGTGGCGCGTTCGTGACCGTGGTTTCCTTGCGTGCCAACGGAATCGCGGTGCGGGACCAGGACGAGGCCGCGCTGGCTGCGGGGGTCCGGCTGTCCGCGGACGGCGAACCGACCTGGCCGCCGGGGGAGAAAAGCCGCGACGACTACCGAGTCCCCTTGCCCCGCGCGGAAAACCCGGCGGAATCGGGGGCGACACCGACGGGAGTCGCGCGGGCCGTGGAAGCGCTTTCCGGTGGGCGGCTCCAGGCCGTGCCCGCGAGCGGTGACTGGACGGACGAGGCGCTGGGCGCGTTGCTCGCCGGGATCCACGACCTCCCGCGCGTCGCGACTGTGGCCAATGTGGACACCGGTGAGTTCGCCGCGCACGACACCCCTTCGCGAGCCTTGCTGGACTACGTCGAAGGTGGGTTGCCGCCGCTGTGGTCTTCACGCTGGCGCGTGGGGCATTTCGTGCTGCTGGCCGGGACGCTGAGCGGCCCCGGCGGCACGGTGGTGTCCGTTGTGGACACCTACCCCTCGCTGGGCGACCAGGGGGTGCACGGCCAGCCGCTCGACCGGCTCGTGCTCGCCCTGCGCCGCGAACGGCTGCCCACGCCGGGCGGCCTCCTGCTCGTCGTCCCCGCCGAGGAGCGGGAGGCAGCCGCGGCGCTGGTCAGGAACGCGGGGCTGACGACGGATCTGTGGGCGTAGCCAGCCGGGAGTGCCTGCGCCCGTAACCGAAGTAGATCGCCAGGCCGATGGCCAGCCACACCGCGAACCGGATCCACGTCATCACGTCGAGGTTCAGCATCAGGTAGAAGCACGCCAGCGCCGCCACGATCGGCAGGACGGGGGAGAGCGGCACGGTGAACGGCCGCTTGAGGTCCGGCCGCCGCCTGCGCAGCACCGGTACCGCGATCGCCACGATGATCATCGCGGAGAGCGCGCCGATGCTCACCATGTCCGACAGCTCGGTGATCGGCACGAACGCGGCCAGCAGCGCGATCAGCACCGCGCCGCCGATCGTCATCCGGTGCGGGGTGCCCCAGCGCGGGTGCGCTGTGCCGAGCGCCTTGGGCAGCAGTCCGTCCCGCCCCATCGCGAAGCCGATGCGCCCGATCGTCACCAGCTCGACCATCATCACCGACGTCAGCCCGGTGACCGCGCCGAGCGAGATCAACGCGCTGATCCAGTGCTGGCCCACGGAGTCGAACGCCGCGGCGAGCGGGGCGCCCGCGTCGATGTCGGTGAACGGCACCATGCCGGTGAGCACGATCGAGACACCGATGTAGAGCAGCGCGCAGATGCCGAGCGCGCCGAGGATGCCGACCCGCAGGTCCTTGCGCGGGTTGCGGGTTTCCTCGCCCAGGTTCGCCAGCGCCTCGAAACCGGTGTAGGCGAAGAACACGATCGCCGCCGCGCTGATCACCCCGGCCAGGCCGTACACCGACTGCGACAGCCCGAGCCCGGCCTGCACGACCGGCTGGTGCAGCACGCTGCCACCGCCCTCGGCGGGGTGGGCGGGCGGGATGAACGGGGTCAGGTTCGAACCCTTGATGAAGAACACGCCCACGGCCAGGATCAGCACGCACACGGCGACCTTCACGATCACCAGCACGTTCGTCGCCAGCGCCGACTCGCGGATGCCGAGCACCGCGACCACGGTGAGCACCGCGATGATCACGACGGCGCCGATGTTGACCGTCGCGTCCTCGCCGAACCACTCCGGCGGCAACCCCATCAGGTTCGCCAGGTAACCCGACCAGCCACGCGAAACGACGGCCGCCCCCAGCGCGAACTCCAGCAGCAGGTCCCAGCCGATGATCCAGGCGAACACCTCGCCGAGCGTGGCGAACGCGTACGTGTAAGCGCTTCCCGCGGTCGGCACGCTCGAAGCGAGCTCGGCGTAGCACAGCGCCGCGAGCCCGGCCACGACCGCGCCGATCACGAACGACAGCGTGACCGCGGGACCCGCGTGCGTCTTGGCCTCGACACCCGCGAGGGTGAAGATGCCGGTGCCGATGATGATGCCGACGCCGAAGCCCACCAGGTCACGGCCGCGGAGGCGCCGTTTCAGGTCGCCGGAGTCCTGCCTGGCCAGGATGTCGTCGACGTTCAGGGTGCGCGTGATGCCCATGCCGGAAACGTTAGAGAATCGCGCCCTGCCCCGCACAACAGCGGGAACTACGCGAGAGGGCCGCCACAGTTCCCCGTGGCGGCCCTCCCGGAAAGTCCCGACGTCAGTCGAGGTAGTCGCGCAGCACCTGCGAACGCGACGGGTGACGCAGCTTGGACATCGTCTTCGACTCGATCTGGCGGATCCGCTCGCGGGTCACGCCGTAGACCTGGCCGATCTCGTCCAGCGTGCGCGGCTGGCCGTCGGTGAGGCCGAACCGCAGCCGCACCACACCCGCCTCGCGCTCGGACAGCGTCTGCAGCACCGACTGGAGCTGGTCCTGCAGCAGCGTGAACGACACCGCGTCCACCGCCACGACGGCCTCGCTGTCCTCGATGAAGTCACCGAGCTGCGAGTCGCCCTCGTCACCGATGGTCTGGTCCAGTGAGATGGGCTCGCGGGCGTACTGCTGGATCTCCAGCACCTTCTCCGGCGAGATGTCCATCTCCTTGGCCAGCTCCTCCGGGGTGGGCTCGCGCCCGAGGTCCTGGAGCAGCTCGCGCTGGATCCGGCCGAGCTTGTTGATCACCTCGACCATGTGCACCGGGATGCGGATGGTGCGGGCCTGGTCGGCCATGGCGCGGGTGATCGCCTGGCGGATCCACCACGTCGCGTACGTGGAGAACTTGTAGCCCTTGGTGTAGTCGAACTTCTCGACCGCGCGGATCAGACCGAGGTTGCCCTCCTGGATCAGGTCCAGGAACGCCATGCCGCGGCCGGTGTAGCGCTTGGCGAGCGAGACGACCAGCCGGAGGTTGGCCTCCAGCAGGTGGTTCTTGGCGCGCTCGCCGTCACGGATGATCCACTTGAGGTCACGGCGCAGCTGGGTGGGGAGCTTCTCGCCCTCCTCCTCGGCGATGCGGACGCGCTCGGCGGCGTAGAGCCCGGCCTCGATGCGCTTGGCCAGCTCCACCTCCTCCTCGGCGTTCAGCAGCGCGACCTTGCCGATCTGCTTGAGGTACGCCCGGACGGAGTCCGCGGAGGCCGTCAGCTCGGCGTCCTTGCGCGCCTGGCGCAGGGCCTCGGACTCCTCCTCGTCCCAGACGAAGTCGGGGTCGTTGGAGGACTTGCCGCCCTTGCCGCGCTCGGTCCTGGCCGCGGGGGAGTCGGCTTCCTCCTCCTCGTCCTCGGACTCGCCGTCCTCCTCGCTGACGGTGGCGTCCACGACGTCCACCTCGACCTCTTCCAGGTCGGCGAGGTCGGCCTCGAGGTCGACGTCCTCCAGGTCCTCGTCACCGCCGGGGCCGTCGGGCTCGCCCGCGTCCTCGCCCTTGGTCGCGGCCTTGCGCGTGCGGGTCTTGGCGGGGCCCTTCTTCGCTCCGGTCTTGGCGGCGGTCTTGCGTGCGGCCGGCTTCTTGGCGACGGTGCCGCTCTGCTCGGTGGCGGCGGCCTCGGCGCCTGCGTCGGGTTCCGCGCTCGTTGTCTTCGTGCCGCTTCGGGTAGCGGTTTTTGCGGCTGCCACGTACGCCCTTTCGCAGCGGTCGATCACGGCGGGCCGAGCTGGGAGGGCCCGGCCGCCTCAGATTCGGGGAACGTCCCGCGGCCTGCGGTTTTGTCCTCCGCGACCGTGGGCCGTGTTCCATTGTAACGACGACAGGCGCGCGTGTTGCGGCCGATCTTCCAACGACGGGAGCCGCGGGGGCGCTCAGGTCAGTGTTCGATGCCCTCGACGGCGGCCGCCGCTGCCCCCACGATACCCGCGTTGTTCTGCAGAGATGCGACGATGACCTTGGTCCTGTTCTCGAGCAGCGGGACCCATTTCTCGGATTTCTTGCTCACCCCGCCGCCGACGATGAACAGGTCCGGCCAGATGAGGTTTTCGAGCACGGTCAGGTAACGGTTCACGCGCTTGGCCCACTGGTGGTAGGTCAGCCCCTCGTTGTCCTTGACCGAGGCCGCCGCCTTCTTCTCCGCGTCGTGCCCGTCGACCTCCAGGTGGCCGAACTCGGTGTTCGGCACGAGCTTGCCGTCCTGGAAGACGGCGCTGCCGATCCCGGTGCCGAAGGTGAGCAGCGTGGTGACGCCGTGCCGGGCGATCGGGTCGCCGAAGCGGATCTCGGCCATGCCGGCCGCGTCGGCGTCGTTGAGCATCGCGATGTCCTCGACGCGCCGGTCCAGCACGTCGGCGAACAACGCGTCCGCGTCCGTGCCGATCCACTTCGGGTCGATGTTCGCCGCGGTGTGGGCGACGCCCTTCTTGATCACCGCGGGCAGGGTGATGCCGACGGGCCCGTCCCAGGCGAAATGGCGGACGACCTTCGCCACCACCTCGGCGACCGCCTCCGGTGTCGCCGGGCGGGGCGTGTCGATCCGGAGGCGGTCGCCGATGAGCGCGCCCTTTTCCAGGTCGACAAGGGCGCCCTTGATACCGCTGCCGCCGATGTCGATTCCGAAACCCCGGGTCGCCGTCATTGGCGCCGTCCCTTCCTTCTCGATTCAGAAGCCTGTCTCGGGAACTCTAACCGGGTGTGGTCACATGGTGGTGTGGCAGCCTTCGACTCCGATCCCGAAGACCTGAAGAACACCGCTGTCCAGGTGGCGCGCGAGGCGGCCGACCTGGTGCGCCGTGCCCGTGAAGCCATGTTGGCAGGCGAGGCCGTGCAGGTCGATACCAAGTCCACCGACACCGACGTGGTGACCGCCGTCGACCGCGCCTCGGAGCGGCTCGTCCGGGAGAGGCTCGCCGAGCTGCGGCCCGGCGACGGCGTGCTCGGCGAGGAGGAGGGCGGTGCCGCGGGGGACGGCGTCACGTGGGTCGTCGACCCCATCGACGGCACCGTGAACTTCCTGTACGGGCTGCCTGGCTTCGCCGTTTCCGTCGCCGCGCAGATCGGCGGCGTGTCGGTGGCGGGTGCCGTCGTGGAGCCGGTGGACGGCCGCTGCTGGACGGCCGTGCGGGGCGGCGGTGCGTGGCTGGACGGCAGGCGGCTGCACGTGTCGTCGCCGCAACGGCTGGATTTGACCCTGGTCGGCACGGGCTTCTCCTACGACGGCGAGCGCCGCGGCCGCCAGGCGAAGGTGGTCGGGCAGCTGGTTTCGCGGGTGCGGGACATCCGCCGCGCGGGTGCGGCGTCACTGGACCTGTGCGCGGTCGCGGCCGGCTGGCTGGACGCCTACGTCGAGCACGGCCTCAAGCGGTGGGACTGGGCCGCGGGAGCGCTCATCGCCGAGGAGGCGGGCGCGGTGGTGTCCCTGCCGGGGGAGGACCGGGAGCTGGGCGCCGACGCCACCTACGCGGCGTCACCGGCCATCGCGGACCCGCTGCGGAAGACGCTGCTGGAGTGCGGGATCCAGGAGGTCTGACCTCAGCAGGTCACGTTGCGGGCGGCTTCGAGCAGCCCCTTGTCGAGCACCGGCCCGGTGCCGGCGGACTGCTCGTTGCCCCCGTCGGGGTGCTCGGCCGACCACGTCCGCAGCTGCTGCAGCACCTGCCGCGCCTGCTGGGTCGGCCGCACATCGCCGAACGTGCTGCCGACGGACAGGTCCACCGACGCGTCCGCGCGGGTGTCCTTGACCAGCTCCAGGCACGGCACGACGAGGCTCAGCGTCCGGGCGGCCGAACGGCCGTTGTCCCCGAAGCGCAGCTGCCCGTGGCACTTGGCCTCGGTGTCGGGGTAGGACGGGTCGTTGTCCGGGGCGGCGATCTGGGTGAAGCCGAGCTCGCGCAGGCTCTCGGTCGTGATCGCCCCCTGGCCGCGGGCCTGGCTCGCGTTGAGCACCCGCACCGCGACCTTGTCCGGCGGCAGCGGGGTGGTGTCGTCGAGCGCGGAGTGGCTCAGCGTGGTGAAGGTGACCCCGTTGACGGGGACGGGCGCCGGCTCGCAGCGCAGCGCCGCGTCGATGTCGGCCTTGCTGGTCACCGCGCGGATCCAGACGACCGCCGCGATGAGCCCCATCACCGAGACGAAGATGACGATGGGCAGCGGACGGCGTTTGCGGTAGCCCGGTTTCCTGCGGTTGCCGAACCCGATCCCCGACGCCACCTGCCCGATCCCTTCCCCGAAAAAAATCCCCGACAGTCCCCCGCTATCAGGACCTTCGTTCCTGATCAGCGTAAGCGTTACAGTGCACCACGCCCGACACCTCCGTTCGAGTGGGTCCGGTCGCGCCCCGACCTGCACCTCTGGACCCTGGTGTTCCCCCTGTTGGGTGACGTCTCAAGTCCTTCGTCTAACACGTTGCGGGCCCGGGTACCTCGTGAGCTACCCTCTGCGGGCTCCGGCCGTAGCCAAGGGTCCCCCAACCACTCGCCGAAGAGAGACCTGCCTCACTACGGCGCCGGGCACAAACAGGGGCGCTGGAACGTTGTCCAGCGGCACGAAGGGCTCACGACGCGCATCGCGGGCCCCGGACTTGAGACACAAGCTGATCGCAGGGGTGAGGGACAATGGCGACCGACTACGACGCTCCGCGCCGCAGCGAAGCCGACGAGCTGGCCGAAGACTCGTTGGAGGAGCTGAAGGCCCGGCGCAACGAGAACCAGTCCGGCGTCGTGGACGTCGACGAGGACGCGACCGCGGAGAACTTCGAGCTCCCCGGCGCGGACCTGTCCGGGCTTTCCGGTGAGGACCTGACCGTCAAGGTGGTGCCGAAGCAGGCCGACGAGTTCACCTGCTCGGTGTGCTTCCTGGTGCACCACCGCAGCAGGCTCGCCGAGGAGCACGACGGCCAGATGATCTGCCGCGACTGCGCCTGACCGGGCGAGGTGGCCGGCTAGTGCCGGCGCAGTAGCTCGGCCACCTTCTCCGGCTTGCGCGAACTGAAGACCCAGTAGGGCGTGGGGTCGTCCGGGTCCGTCAGGTGCACCCGGACGATCGGTCCGATCCAGCCGCGGTGCACGACGAACGCCGCGGGGTCGAGTTCCGGGCCCATCGCCTTGCGCTTGCGGTCCTTGCCGATGACCTCGACCTCCCCGACGAAGCGCAGCGGCAGCCGCGCCTTGCCGACGACGAGCTCCTCCCCGGTGATCTCCACCTTGGTCCGGCCCATCAGCAGCAGCCACGCCGCCATCAGCGGCACCAGCACCACGTACGGCAGCCACGCGCGCACCCCCGGGTACCCCATGTGGATCTCCGCGGCCAGCAGGCCGGCCGCGATCAGCGGCAACGGCCACCCCCACCACGACACGTACAGCCGCTCGGTGTGCCGCTTCCGGTCCGTTCCCGCGGCCCGCTCCACCCCGGCAGCGGCCGCGCCTGCGCTGTCACCCACGTGTCCAGGGTAGTCTCGCCGCCCGTGTCCACCGTGCAGGTCCTGCTTTCCCGGCTCGATCCGGATGTGCCACTGCCCCGCTACGCCCGTCCCGGCGACGCCGGGGCCGATCTCGTGACCACCGAGGACGTGGTCCTGCCCCCGGGCGAACGGGTGGTCGTGGGCACGGGCATCGCGATCGCGCTGCCCGAGGGGTACGCCGGGTTCGTGCACCCGCGTTCGGGGCTGGCCGCGCGCGTCGGCCTGTCCGTGGTCAACACGCCGGGCACCATCGACGCGGGCTACCGCGGCGAGATCCGGGTATGCCTGGTCAACCACGACCTCCGCGAGCCGGTCGAGCTCGCGAGGGGGGACCGGATCGCGCAGCTCGTGGTGCAGCGGGTGGAGACCGCGGAGTTCGTGGAGGTGCCCGAGCTGGCGCCGAGCGAACGCGGTGCGGGTGGTTACGGGTCGACCGGCGGTCATGCCACGCTGGAGGTCGGCACTGGGGAAGGAGCGAGGAAGTAGTGGGCATTTTCGGACGCAAGCGGCGGACCCCGGACGAGGAGGAGCCGCGCGGCAGGCACGCCGCGGCCGAGCCGGAGGACCTCGAAGAGGACTACGAGGAGCCGCAGCCGGTCGTCACCGACGGGCCGTTCGACATCGCCGACGCCCCCGAGGACGAGGTGCCCAGGATCGACCTGGGTTCGGTGCGGGTGCCCGTGCCGGACGGCGCGCAGGTCCAGGTGGAGATGGACCCCGCGGCGGGCGGGGTGCGCGCGGTGCACGTGGTCACCCCGCAGGGGCAGATCACGGTCAGCGGTTACGCGGCGCCGCGTTCCGGCGGCCTCTGGGAGGAGGTCGCCGCCGAGCTGTCCGAGCAGCTGCGCAAGGACGGCGCCAAGGTGACCTCCGGCCAGGGCGAGTGGGGGCTGGAGCTGTCCGCGGTGATCGGTGACGTGGCGCTGCGCTTCGTCGGGGTCGACGGGCCGCGCTGGATGCTGCGCGGCGTGATCGCGGGGCCGCAGTCGCTGGCCGCGGAGGCACCCGGGGTGCTGCGGGACATCGTCCGCGACACGATCGTGATCCGGGGCGACGCGCCCATGCCGGTGCGCTCGCCGCTGCCCATCACGCTGCCCGACGCCGTCGCCCAGCACATCGCGGAGCAGCAGCAGGCTCAGGCTTGACGCCAGGCTTCGACCACCGCACGCCCTACCGACCCGGGGTCGGCGCCCAGTTCACTGAGCGTCGTCTCGCGCAGGACCGCGCGGGGCAGGGCGGCGGCCCATTCTCGCGCGACGCCCAACGGGTGCACGGGATCGTCCGTGCACGCGACGATCCCCGCCGGCACCTCGAGCGTGCGGAGTTCCTCGAGGGTCGGCGCGGGGTGGCTCGCGGCGACGCGTAGTCCTGCCGCGAGGCCGTCCCCGTGCCGCCGCCAGGCCCTGGTCAGCTCGTCGGCGAGCCAGGGCGCCACGCCCGCGATGGACAGCGACAGCGCTTTCTCGAGCCCTTCGGCGTCCACGAGGTCCGCGGACGCCCGCGCGGCGAGCGACGCCGGTGCGTCGCCCGGTTGGCCGTGCCAGGCGGGCAGGGCGAGCAGCAACCCGGCACAGCGACCGGGGTTGCGCACGGCCCATTCCGCGGCCAGGTGGGCCCCGAAGGAGATGCCGCCCACGAGCAGTGGACCGCTCTCGGCGAGCGCGTCCAGCAGGGTGAGGAAACCCACGGCGAGACGATCACCGGCCGGTGGTCGCGGGGTGGCCGCTTCGATCCCCGCAGCAGCCAGCGGACCTGCGAAAACGGCTCGGACGAAGATCTCGTCCGAGCCCGTCCCCGGCAGCAGCACGGCACGCGTCACCGGCATAGCGGACGTCACGTTGCGATCTTGCGGCAAACGGGCTTCCCTTGCGTGGAACGAAGAGGACGACGTTACCGTTTACCACGTACGGGCCGAACAAGTCGGGGGCCCCGAGCAACAGGAGAACCGCCTATGTCCGCCAAAGACGGCGGCTATTTCAGCCGGTTGGTTCGCAAGCTGACCAGCGACGTCGACGAACTCGACGCGGACGACCTCTCGGAGAAGTCCGAGGCGGTCGGGGCGCAGCGCGCCTGCGACTGCCGCTCCGGCGACGAGGTCACGGTGCTGGGCAGACTGCGCAGCGTGGAACTGTGCCCGGAGGACAAGGCCGCCACCCTACGGGCTGAGTTGTTCGACGGGACGGAAGGTGTGACGTTAGTCTGGCTCGGACGGCGCCGGATCCCGGGCATCGAGCCCGGGCGGACCATCAAGGTGCGCGGCCGCATGGCCGAGCGCGATGGGCAGAAGGTGCTGTACAACCCGTTCTACGAGCTCCAGACGACCTCCTGAGTTGGTAACCACACGTGACTGAACGCCCCGGCGACACCGAGACCGAGACCCAGGACAAGCCGGAACCGACCCTGCTGGAACAGATGGGCGGGGTGTCCGGGCTCGTCTACTCGTCCGTGCCGATCGCGGTGTTCATCCTGGTGAACTACTTCTTCGGCCTGCAGGCCGGGATCTGGAGCGCGGTGGGCAGCGCGGTGGCGATCACCGTGCTGCGCATCGTGCGCCGGGAGCCGCTGCAGCCGGCGATCTCCGGGTTCTTCGGCGTCGCGATCGCGGCGTTCATCGCCTACCGGACGGGCTCGGCCAAGGGCTTCTTCCTGTTCGGCATCTGGGCGAGCCTCGTCTACTGCGCGGCGTTCGTGCTGTCGATCGTCGTGCGCTGGCCGCTCGTCGGGGTGATCTGGAACGTCATCAACGGCACCGGCACCGACTGGCGCAGGGACCAGCCGTCGAGGCTCGGCTACGACGTCGCGACGCTCGCGCTGGCGCTCGTCTTCGGCGCGCGGTTCGTGGTGCAGCGCTGGCTCTACGACAGCGACCACACCGGCTGGCTGGCGTTCGCCAAGATCGCCATGGGCTACCCGCTGTACGCGCTGGCGCTGCTGGTGGTGGTCTGGGCCGTCCGCCGGTCCGACAAGCGCCTCAAGGCCCTGCGCGAGGCGCAGGAAGAGGCCGAGGCCGACACCGAAGCCGCGCTGCGGCTCAAGTACAGCCAGCGCCCCAACGAGGCCTGAAGACCCCGGCAGGGCCCCGGCCGAGGCCCTAGTAGCCCAGGGCCTTCCGCACATCGCCTTCCACTTCGGCGTTCGCCACGAACAGCAGCTCGTCGCCGGGCTCCAGCGGGTCCTCCGGCTGGGGGACGATGACGCGGTCCCCACGCAGGATCGTGACCAGCGCGGCGTCCCGGGGCAGCGCGATCTCGCTCACCGGGCGCCCCGCCAGCGGCGTCTCCGCGGGCAGCGTCAGCTCGACGAGGTTCGCCTGGCCCTGCCGGAACGTCATCAACCGCACCAGGTCGCCGACGCTCACCGCCTCCTCGACCATCGCGGCGAGCATCCGCGGCGTCGACACGGCGACGTCCACGCCCCACGCGTCGGTGAACAGCCACTCGTTGGCCGGGTTGTTCACCCGCGCCACGACGCGCCGCACCGCGAACTCCGTCTTCGCCAGCAGCGACACCACGACGTTGACCTTGTCGTCCCCGGTCGCGGCGATCACGACGTCACAGCGCTCGACACCGGACTCCTCCAGCGTCGAGACCTCGCACGCGTCCCCGAGCACCCAGTCGGCCTGCTCGACGGTCTCCGGCTCGAACTGCTGGGACTGCCGCTCGATCAGCATGACCTGGTGGCCGCCGTCGATCAGTTCGCGGGCGATCGAGCGCCCCACGGCACCGGCTCCGGCGATCGCGACCCGCATCAGCTCTCCTCCTCAGGAGCACGCCCGGCGACGCTCGTCACGTCGCTCACCGTGCCCGACCGCGCGGCCACGTACACGAGGTCGTCGGCCTGCAGCACCGTCTTGGCGTCCGGCAGCACGGGAGTGCCGAACCGCATGATGAACGCCACCCGCGCCTCCGTGGCCTCCTGCAGCTCGTTGACGGTGCGCCCGACCCACCCCTCGTGCAGGGGCAGCTGCAGGACCGCCACGTTGCCCGTGGGGTCCCGCCAGGCGGACGCCACGCCGTCGGGCAGCAGCGTACGCAGGAAGCGGTCGGTGGTCCACGGCACCGTGGCGACGGTCGGGATGCCCAGCCGCTCGTAGACCGCGGCCCGCTTCGGGTCGTAGATGCGGGCCACGACGTGCTCGACGTGGAAGGTCTCCCTGGCGACGCGCGCGGAGATGATGTTCGAGTTGTCCCCGCTGGACACGGCCGCGAAAGCGCCCGCTCTCTCGATCCCGGCGTCGATCAGCACCTGGCGGTCGAAACCGATGCCGAGGATCTGCCTGCCGTGGAAGTCGCTGCCCAGCCGCCGGAACGCGTCCTGGGACTTGTCGATCACGGCGACCTCGTGTCCCAGGCGCTCCAGCGCCGCGGCCAGGGACGCGCCCACCCGGCCGCATCCCATGATCACCACGTGCACCCGCTTGCCTCCTGTGCGTCACCCGAACGGCGGTTACCCGCGCAGAACCTACCCTGTCGCCCCGGCATCCACACCGCACCCGGCCCAAGCGTGATCGCAGTGCCGCCCTGGACAGCAAGGCCGGTCGTCCCCGCCCTAACCTTGAGCTGTGCCGAAGTTCGCGACCGTGGCCAAACGGCTGCTCCTTGGTCGTCCATTCCGTAGTGACCGGCTGTCCCACACCCTGCTGCCGAAGCGGATCGCGCTGCCGATCTTCGCCTCGGACGCCCTGTCCAGTGTCGCTTACGCGCCTGAGGAAATCTTCCTCACGCTGAGCGTCGCCGGGCTGTCGGCGTACGCGCTGGCGCCGTGGATCGGCGTCGCCGTCGCGCTGGTCATGCTGGTCGTGGTGGCGTCCTACCGGCAGAACGTGCACGCCTACCCCAGTGGTGGCGGCGACTACGAGGTGGCCACCACCAACCTCGGCGGCAAGTTCGGGCTGACCGTGGCGAGCGCGCTGCTGGTCGACTACGTGCTGACCGTCGCCGTGTCGACCTCCTCCGGGGTGGCGAACATCGGCTCCGCGATCCCGTTCGTCGCCGAGCACAAGGTGCTGTTCTCGGTGCTGATCGTCGCCGTGCTCACCGCGCTGAACCTGCGTGGCGTGCGCGAGTCGGGCAAGGCCTTCGCGATTCCGACATACGGCTTCATCCTCGGCATTCTGGGCATGGTGCTGTGGGGGTTGTTCGAGGCCGTGCGCGGCACCCCGATGCACGCGGAGAGCTCCGGGTTCCAGCTGCACGAGGAGTCCTCGCTCGCCGGGTTCGCGTTCGTGTTCCTGATCCTGCGGTCGTTCTCCTCCGGTGCCGCGGCGCTCACCGGGGTCGAGGCGATCAGCAACGGCGTGCCCGCGTTCCGGAAGCCCAAGTCGCGCAACGCCGCGACGACGCTGCTGATGATGGGCCTGCTCGCGGTGACGATGCTGATCGGCATCATCGCGCTCGCGATCATCACCGGCGTCAAGTTCGCCGACGACCCGGAGCGCCAGCTGATCGGCGCGCCCGACGGCTACCAGCAGAAGACGATCGTCACGCAGATCGCCGAGGCCGTCTTCCAGCACTTCCCGCCCGGTTTCTACTACATCTCGTTCGTCACCGGCATCATCCTGCTGCTGGCGGCGAACACCGCGTTCAACGGTTTTCCCGTGCTGGGCTCGATCCTCGCGCAGGACCGCTTCCTGCCGCGGCAGCTGCACACCCGCGGTGACCGGCTGGCCTTCTCCAACGGCATCCTGTTCCTGGCCGCGTTCGCGCTGGTCCTGATCATCGCGTTCGACGCCGAGGTGACCCGGCTGATCCAGCTGTACATCGTCGGCGTGTTCGTCTCCTTCACGGTGAGCCAGGCGGGCATGATCCGGCACTGGAACCGGTTGCTGGCACGGGAAAAGGACCCGGCGGTGCGGCGGCGGATGCGGCGTTCGCAGACCGTCAACGCCGTGGGCCTGACGTGCACCGGCACCGTGCTGGTGATCGTGCTGATCACGAAGTTCCTGCTGGGCGCGTGGATCGCCATCGCCGCGATGGTGGCGATCTTCCTGCTGATGACGGCGATCCGGCGGCACTACGACCGCGTCGCGACCGAGCTGTCCGAAGTGGACGGTTACCAGCCGAGCGTGCTGCCGTCGCGCAACCACGCCATCGTGCTGGTGTCGAAGCTGCACCTGCCGACGCTGCGCGCGCTGTCCTACGCCAAGGCTTTCCGGCCAGACGTGCTCGAAGCCGTGACCGTGAACGTCGACGACGAGGAGACGCGGCGGCTCACCGCGGAATGGGAGAAGCGCGGGTTCAAGGTGCCGCTGAAGGTGCTCGAATCGCCGTACCGCGAAATCACCAAACCCGTGGTGGAATACGTGAAACGGGTGCGGGGGGACAATCCGCGCAACGTGGTCACCGTGTTCATCCCCGAATACGTCGTCGGCCACTGGTGGGAGCAGCTGCTGCACAACCAGAGCGCGTTGCGCCTCAAGGGAAGGCTGCTGTTCCAGCCCGGGGTGATCGTGGCGAGCGTGCCGTGGCAGCTGGCTTCGTCCGAGGCCGCCGTGCGCCGGCTCATGCGGGCGCGGCCTGCCGCCGGTGACGTCCGCCGCGGGTTCTACGAGACGAGCGACCGCAAGTGAACTGGACAGGCCGCACGATCGAGGCCGAGGTGGGGCCCGTCGCCCACGGCGGGCACTGCGTCGCCAGGGTCGAGGGGCGCGTCGTGTTCGTCCGGCACGCGCTGCCGGGCGAGGTCGTGCTCGCCGAGGTGACCGAGGACAAGGGCGGGTCGTTCTGCCGCGCCGACGCGGTGCGGGTGCTGGAAGCGGCGCCGGAACGCGTCGAGCCGCCGTGCCCGTTGGCGGCGCCGGGGCTGTGCGGGGGCTGCGACTGGCAGCACGCCGCGCCGGAGTTCCAGCGTGAGCTGAAGGCCCGCGTGGTCGCCGAACAGCTGTCGCGCCTCGCGGGCATCGAAAGGCCCGTCGAGGTGGAAGCGCTGCCCGGCGGTCCGTTGGACTGGCGCAGCCGGGTGCGGCTGGTCGCGGGTCGCGACGGCCGGGCGGGGCTGCGCGCGCACCGCAGTCACCGCGTGGTCGCGCTGGACGACTGCCCGATCGCGATGCCCGGCGCGCTCGACGACGTGCTGTCCCGGCGCTGGCGGCCGGGCACGGAGCTGGAGGTCACCCGCGACGGCGACGGGCAGAACCACGTCCGGGAGCTGAGCGTGGTGCGCGGCAAGCGGCGCGCCCGGCAGCTGAAGGGCGGCACCGCGGTGCAGCACGCGGCGGGCCGCGACTGGCGGTTCGACGCGCACGGTTTCTGGCAGGTGCACCCGGCGGCGGCGGACACGTTGGCCGCCGTGGTCGGGGAATGGGCGAAGGTACCGCAGGGCGGTCTGGTGTGGGACCTCTACTCGGGCGTCGGGCTGTTCGCGTCCGTGCTCGCGGAGCAGGTCGGGCCCGCGGGGGAGGTCGTGGCCGTCGAGTCGGGGCGGCGCGCGGTCGAGGACGGGGAAGCGGCGCTGGCCGATCTGCCGCAGGTTAGGTGGCGGGCCGGGCGCGTGGAACACGTGCTGCGGGACCTGGCAGGGCGGCCGGAGGTCGTCGTGCTCGATCCGCCCCGATCGGGTGCCGGCCGCGAGGTCGTCCAGTCCATTGTGGAGCGTGCTCCCGACCGGGTCGTGTATGTCGCGTGCGACCCCGCCGCGCTCGCGCGGGACCTGGCGACGTTCGCCGGATCGGGTTACCGGCTGGCGGAGTTGCGGGCGTTCGACGCGTTCCCGATGACGCACCACGTCGAGTGCGTGGCCCTCGTCGTGCCCGAAATTGTCGGTGGGTCGCGGCATGATGCGGGGCATGAATCCTCTGGACGAGTTTGACCGCGCGGCCGCGGCGGTCACGGGCATTGTCAGCGCGGTCGAGCCAGGGCAGCTGGAGCTGCCCACGGCGTGCACCGAGTGGTCGGTGGGTGACGTCATCGCGCACCTGCTGTACGGCAACGTGAGGGCGGTGGCCTTCGCGAGCGGCTCGCCGCCACCGGATCAGGTGCCGCTCGGCGATGATCACGTGGCGGCGTTCGAGCGGTCGGTGCGGGAGGTGCGGGCCGCGCTGAGCGAGCCGGGGCTGCTGGAGCGCACGGTGCAGACGCCGTTCGGGCCGTCGCCCGGCGTGCTGCTCGTGCACATGCGGCGCAACGAGTTCCTCGCACACGGCTGGGACATCGCCGACGCCACGGGACAGTCGACCGACTTCGAGCCGGAGCTGGTGGAGCGGGCGATCGCCCAGTGGCGGGAGCGTGCGGATTCCGTGCCCCGTGGTCCAGGCGCGCCGTTCGCGGCGGAGAAGAGCCCGCCGCCGGGCGCGAGCGCGGCGGACCGGCTGGCCGCGCTGCTCGGCCGTGAATCCGTGCGTGGCGGGCGGTAGTGCGCGAACTGGAGGACATCTCGAACCTGCTGCTGCACGCTGCGATGTCGGCGCGCGCAAGGGATCCGGTGGTCCGCGAGCTGACCGGTCCGGCGTTCGCCGGGCAGCGGCGGCTGGTGGACACGGCGGCGGACCTCGTGGTGCTGGAGGTCGTCGCGCGGCTGTTGCGGAGGGGGTGGCAGCCGTACGACGTGCACCGCATCGTGCTCCGGCGCGGTGACGGGGAAACGGCGTCTCTGGCCGGGGATGCGATCGCGGCCGAGGTGGCCCGCAGACCCGCTGCCACCGTGGACCGGCGGTGGCGGGAGCAGCTGGTGCGGATCGGCGCGGAGGTGTGGTGGCAGGCCGACCGGCCGCGGCTGACGCAGTGGGCCGAGCGGCACGGGCGAAGTCCGGAGCAGGCGTTGTCCCGGGCGGTGGGGGCGCTGGCGGTGCTCGCGCCGCTGCCACCGTTGCCGGAGCTGCCGTTGCCGTCGGGTGCGCGGGAGGGCGTGGACGAAAAGGTGCTGGCGCGCGTACGGGCGTTGCTGGCCAAGGCGGAGTCGACGCCGTACCCGGAGGAGGCCGAGGCGCTGTCGGCGAAGGCGCAGGAGCTGATGAGCCGGTACTCGTTCGAGCAGGCGCTGGTGGAGCCGCGGCCCGCCGGTGCGGCGCGCCGGTTCTGGCTGGACGAGCCGTACCTGGCGCCGAAGGCGTCGCTGGTGACGGCGGTGGCGACGGCGAACCGGTGCCGGGCGGTGTCGTACGAGAAGCTGGGTTTCCTCGCGGTGGTGGGGCACGAGGTGGACCTGGACTTCGTCGAGCTGCTCGCGACGTCGCTACTGGTCCAGGCCACTGAGGCGATGCTCGCGGCGGGGCGGCAGGTCGGGCACGGCGGTCAGTCGCGCACCCGCTCGTTCCGGCACGCCTTCCTGCTGGCGTACGCCGCGCGGATCGGCGAACGCTTGGGGGAGGCTGCCAGCGCGGCCGGCGCCGAGGTCGCGGACGACCGGTTGCTGCCGGTGCTCGCCCGGCGCAGCCAGGAGGTGGACGCGCTGTTCACGGCGTTGTTCCCCGCGGTCGGCCGCCGCAAGCACACGGTCAGCAACGGTGCGGGCTGGCACGCGGGCCGGGCCGCCGCGGACCAGGCGAAGCTGACGTTGGAAAGGAGGCGCCTGTCGGCGTAGGGGTAATTTTCGCGCGGTGACCCGCCTCGAACTCGATCACCGGAAGTTGACGCGCCTGCCCAGCCTGCCGCCGGAGCTGGAGTACCTGAGCGCGTACGACAACGAGCTGACCGAGTTGCCGGGGGAGTTGTGGCGGTTGGGGCGGTTGCGGGTGCTCAACCTCGCGGCCAACCGGCTGACGGAGATTCCCGCCGAGATCGGCCGCCTCGCGGCGCTGCACACCCTGGACCTGGGGCACAACCGGCTCACGTCGCTGCCCTCGGAGCTGGGTGACCTGCCGAACCTGAGCGAGTACCTGTACCTGTCGGGCAACAGGCTCACGAGGCTGCCCGAGTCGCTGACCCGGCTGTCCGCCCTGCGCTACCTCAGCGCGACGGACAACAGGCTCGAAGTGCTGCCCGAAGACATGTCGGGCCTGCGCGAGCTGCGCGAGTTGCGCCTGTACCGCAACGAGCTGCGCGAGCTGCCGGACACCATCGGCGAACTGAGCAAGCTGCGAGAGCTGCACCTGCGCGGCAACCACCTGCGCGGCAACCACCTGCGCGAACTGCCCGCCACGATCGCCAACCTGAGCGACCTGCGCTACCTCGACCTGCGCGAGAACAACCTCCACACCCTGCCGGACGCGCTAGCAACCCTGCCCCTGGTGAAGCTCGACCTCCGGTGGAACCGCTCCCTGAAGCACCCCCCATGGCTCGACGACCTCGAGGACTGCCTGGTACTGCGTTGAATCTATTTGTGGGAAGCGGTTTGGTGGTGGGCGCCGCTGTGCCGGTTCGCTGCCACCGCACGGTGGCTCGCGGGTGCGGCTGTGGCCGACTGCGGCACCGGGAGCTACCGCCGCGCGGCGTGGCTGCCCCGGCACGAGGTGGCTGCCCCGGCACGGGGTGGCTGCCCCGGCCCCCGGTGACTGCTGCCGCACCCGCCACCGCACGCGGCGGCTACTGCCGCACCCGCCACCGCACGCGGCGGCTACTGCCGCACCCGCCACCGCACGCGGCGGCTACTGCCGCACCCGCCACCGCACGCGGCGGCTACTGCCGCGCGGGGTGGCTGCTGCCGCACCCGCCACCGCGCTCGGCAGCTACTGCCGTGCCCGGCCCCGCACCAGGCTCAGCCACGCGGCCCTAAGCCGCAGGCCTGGCTCCGAGCCGCCGGGCCGAGCCAGCCGCCGCAAGCGGCGGTCACCGGCGCGCCCACCCAGCACCACCCAGCTGCGCTGGCGCGAGCCAACCGCCCAGGCCGCGAGCCCCCTGCCAGCCACTGCACCCACCAGCCATGCTGCACTCGGCCTTGCGTCGAACTCACCGTGCGGCCTTGAGCCGGGGCACGGCTCCGAGTCGCCGTGCCGCGCCGCCCGGCGACTACCGCCCCGCCGACGCCCCGCCGACGCCCCGGCTCAGCCGCGGCCCCGAGCCGCCCTCGAGAGCCACCCAAGCCGACCCCGCACCCGGCCCTGCACTGGGCTCAGCCGCCCCCGAGCCGTCCCCGAGAGCCATGCCGACCTCCGCCGATCCCGCGCCAGGCTCAGCTGCCCCCGACAGTCACGCAGCCGACCTCCGCCGACCCGCGCTCGGTCCCGCACCGGACTCAGCCACCCGCGAGAGCCACTCCTGCCAACCCCGCGCCCGGCCCAGCACCGGGCCCTGCATCGCCCCCGAGCCGCCCCCGGGAGCCACCCCAGCCACCCCAACCCCAACCCCCGACCCTCAACCCCGGAACCAGCCCGACGGGCCGGGCCGCAGGTTCTGGTACACGTGCTTGATCTCCTGGTACTCCCCGAGCCCGGTGGGGCCCAGCTCGCGGCCGAAGCCGGACTGGCCGAACCCGCCCCATTCGGCCTGGGGGAGGTACGGGTGGTAGTCGTTGATCCACACCGTGCCGTGGCGCAGGCGGTTCGCCACCCGCTGCGCCCGCGACGCGTCCATGGTGAACACCGCGCCCGCCAAGCCGTAGTGCGTGTCGTTGGCGATGCGGACCGCGTCGTCCTCGTCCGTGAAGGTTTCGACCGTCAGCACCGGGCCGAACGACTCCTCGGTCACCGCGAAACCGCCCTGCCGCACGCCGTCGAGCACAGTGGGCAGGTAGTAGTGCCCGCCTGCCAGGCGCGGATCGGACGGGCGGCGGCCGCCGGTCCGCAGTACCGCGCCCTCCGCGAGCGCCGTCTCGACGTACTTCTCCACCTTCGCCAGGTGTTCCGCCGAAATCAGCGGCCCCGTCTCGGCCTCCGGGTCGAACGGACCACCCAGCCGGATCCGCTCCGCGCGGCGCACGACCTCGTCCACCAGCTCATCGTGCAACTCCTCCTGCACGATGAGCCGCGCCCCCGCCGAGCACACCTGCCCCGAATGCAGGAACACGGCTGTCAGCGCGTAGTCCACCGCCGTCTCGAAATCCGCGTCCGCGAAGACCACGTTCGGGTTCTTGCCGCCCAGCTCCAGCGCGACCTTCTTCACCGTCGCCGCCGCGCTCGCCGCGATCCGCCTGCCCGTCGCCAACCCGCCGGTGAACGACACCAGGTCCACGTCCGGGTGCTCCGCCAGCGGCGCCCCCACCTCGGCACCGGCACCCAGCACCAGGTTCGCCACCCCCGCGGGCAGCCCCGCTTCGGTGAGCGTGCTCATCAGCAGGATCGCCGTGTGTGGCGTCAGCTCGCTCGGTTTGAGCACGAACGTGTTGCCCGCGGCCAACGCCGGGGCGACCTTCCACGCCACCTGCAACAGCGGGTAGTTCCACGGCGTGATGAGCCCGCACACCCCGACCGGTTCGTACACCACGCGGCTGAGCGCGTCCGGCCCCGCGTCCACGACCCGCCCGGCGTGCTGCCCCGCGAGCTTGCCGAAGTACCTGAAGCACGCCACGACGTCGGCCAGGTCGTACTCGCTCTCCACCAGCCGCTTCCCGGTGTCGAGCGACTCGGCGCGGGCGTAGGTGTCGCGGTCGCGCTCCAGCAGCTCCGCCACGCGCAACAGCAGGTCCCCGCGCCGGCTCGCCGGGGTCGACGGCCACGGCCCGGAGTCGAAGGCCCGGCGCGCGGCGGCGATCGCGGCCTCGGTGTCCTCGCGGGTGCCTTCGGCGACGGTGCCGACGAGGGAGCCATCGGCGGGACAGCGGATCTCACGGGTCCGGTGCGCCCGCGGAGCGCGCCACTCCCCGTCGACGAACAACTCCGCCATCGCACCTCCCGCCGGTTGACGTCTTGACCGGTTCGGAAGCCTACGTGGCTGGCGCGCTGCCGCCGGAAGGCTGGTGAGAGCGGACACCTTCTCACCGTCCGTGAGCGCACGAGCAGAGTAGGGTGGCACGTCCGATGAGAATTGGCTCACGGACGGACCACCTTCGTCGCTGGTCCGGGCGTGGGACCGGACGGGCGCCCGGCGCGCGGGCACGGCGAGGGTTTCCTTGCTCCGTAGACTGAGCGGACGGTCGCAGGATCGATCAGGGTGAGGTGGAAAGTGACGTTGCTGGAGTCTGTGCACGGACCGGCCGACCTCAAGCGCATGGGGCAGGGCCAGTTGGAGCAGCTGGCGGGTGAGATCCGCGACTTCCTCATCGACCGCGTGCGGCGTGCGGGCGGCCACCTCGGGCCGAACCTCGGTGTGGTCGAGCTGACGATCGCGCTGCACCGCGTGTTCGACTCCCCCCGTGACGCGATCGTGTGGGACGTGGGGCACCAGAGCTACGTGCACAAGATCGTCACCGGCAGGCAGGACGGGTTCGACCTGCTCCGGCAGACCGGCGGCGTCGCGGGCTACCCGATCCGCTCCGAGAGCGAGCACGACTTCGTCGAGAACAGCCACGCCTCGACCGCATTGTCCTATGTGGACGGTCTGTCGAAGGCCTTCGAGCTGGCCGGCGGCGGCAGGCACACGGTGGCCGTCGTCGGTGACGGGGCGCTGACGGGCGGCATGTGCTGGGAGGCGCTGAACAACATCGCCGCCGAACCCGGCAGGCCCGTCGTCATCGTGGTCAACGACAACGGCCGCTCGTACTCGCCGACGATCGGCGGGTTCGCCGAGCACCTCGCGTCGCTGCGCCTGCAGCCCGGCTACGAGCGCGTGCTCGACGGCGGCAAGGAACTGCTGCTGCACACGCCGGTCGTGGGCCGCCCGATCTACGCGGCGCTGCACGCGGCCAAGGCGGGCATCAAGGACGCGCTGAGCCCGCAGATGATGTTCTCCGACCTGGGCCTGAAGTACCTGGGCCCGGTGGACGGGCACGACCTCGCGGCGCTGGAGAAGGCGTTCCAGGCGGCGAAGGCCTTCGGTGGCCCGGTCGTCGTGCACGCCGTCACCGAGAAGGGGCACGGCTACCCGCCCGCCGTGAACCACGAGGCCGACCAGATGCACCAGACCGACCCGATCGACCCCGAGACCGGCCTGCCGAAACCGAAGGGGCGCAGCTGGACGTCGGTGTTCGCCGACGAGCTGGCGGCCATCGGCGAGGAGCGCGAGGACGTGGTGGCGATCACCGCCGCGATGCTGCGCTCGACCGGTCTGGACAAGTTCGCCGAGCGCTTCCCCGACCGCTGGTACGACGTGGGCATCGCCGAGCAGCACGCCGTCACGTCCGCCGCCGGGCTGGCGATGGGCGGTCTGCACCCGGTGGTCGCGGTGTACTCGACGTTCCTGAACCGCGCGTTCGACCAGGTGCTGATGGACGTGGCGCTGCACCGGCAGCCGGTCACGCTCGTGCTGGACCGCGCGGGGATCACGGGGCCGGACGGCCCGAGCCACCACGGCATGTGGGACCTGTCGCTGCTGGGCATGGTGCCGGGCATGCGGGTCGCCGCACCGCGCGACGCGCAGACGCTGCGCGAGGAACTGCGGGAGGCCATCGCCGTGTCCGACGGGCCGACGGCGCTGCGGTTCTCCAAGGGGAGCGTCGTGGAGTCGGTGCCCACCGTCGAGCGGCAGGGCGTGGTCGACGTGCTGCGCAAGCCGGAGGACGGCGCGGACGTGCTGCTCGTGGCGGTCGGCGCGTTCGCGAAGCTCGGGCTGGAGGCGGCGGAGCGGCTGGCGGACCAGGGCATCGCGGTGACGGTCGCCGACCCGCGCTGGGTGGTGCCGGTGCCGCAGGAGCTGGTGACGCTCGCGAAGGCGCACAGGCTCGTCGTGACGGTCGAGGACAGCGGGCGGCACGGCGGCTTCGGCTCGGCGCTGGCGGCCGCGCTGCGGGACGCCGAATGCGACGTGCCGCTGCGGGACCTGGCGGTGCCGCAGCGGTTCCACGAGCACGGCTCGCGCGAGGAGGTGCTAGCCAGGATCGGCCTGACGGCGCAGGACGTGGCGCGCCGGGTGACCGAGTGGGCGGCGAACCTGGTGCTCGACCCGCAGCCCGAACCGGCGGAGTGAGCTGCCCCCCGGGGACGGGCGGGGTCGCGGTGGTGCTCGGTGGTCTGGACCGCGGGGTGCTGCCGGGTCCTGCGCTGGGGGCGGGAGCCCGCCTGGCATCGATGGGTCGCGTGGGTTCTGACCGGCGGTGCCCGGGGTTGGGTCGGTGGCGGCCCCCGCCCGGTGCGGGTGGCGGGAGCCGGTGGCCTTGATGGTCTGGCGGGTGCTGCCCGGGGTTGGGTCGGTGGCGGAGCCCACCCGGTGCGGGCGGCGGAAGCGGTGGCCTTGATGGCCTGACCGGCGGGTGCCGCCCGGGGTTGAGTCGGTGGCGGGGAGTCCGCCCGGTGCGGGCGGCGGAAGCGGCGGCCTTGATGGCCTGACCGGCGGGTGCCGCCCGGGGTTGGGTCGGTGGAGGGAGCCGCCAGGCATTGGCGAGTCGCCGGGGGCCAAACCGGCGGTGCGCAGGGTGGGCCGGTGGCGGCCCCCGCCCAGTGCGGGCGGCGGGAGCCGGTGGCCCGGCTGCCGGGCTGGGCCGAGAGATCACGGCAGGACGTGGGCTCCGCTCCGGTCCGTGCTCAGGCACAGTGAGCAGATCGTCCCGCCGGTGGCGCTCGTCAGGACGTCCGGGCGTTCGTAGGGTTCGCCGCAGACGACGCAGTCGTACGGGGTGGCGCTCGGGTTGCCGTCCGCGGACAGGCGGGGTTCCGCGATCCCGTCGTCCGCGCGGCGCAGGTAGTAGCGGCCGCGCGTGACGACGGCCATCAGCGGGGTCACCACCACCGCGACGCCGACCGCGACCAGTGGCGAATACGGTTTCAGCGCCTCGCCGAAGAGTCCGAAGTAGACGGCGATCGACAGCAGCGACGACGCCAGGAACGCCACCACGCCAACGGGATTCACCGCGTACAGCATGCCCCGGCGGAACTCGGGCAGCTTCGGCGACAACTTGAGCACGTACTTGTTCACCGCGATGTCCGTCGCCACCGTGACGACCCACGCGATCGCGCAGTTGGAGTAGAAGCTCAGCACGTTGTTGAGGAAGCTGAACATGTTCGCCTCCATCAGCACCAGCGAGAACGACAGGTTCACCAGCACGAACACCAGCCGCCCCGGGTAGCGCCTCGTGACGCGCGTGAACGAGTTGGTCCACGCCAGCGAGCCCGAGTACGCGTTCGTGACGTTGATCTTCACCTGGCTCAGCACCACCAGCACCAGCGCGAGCGGCACCACCAGCCACCCCGGCATGAGCTGCTTGAACACCCCGGTGAACTGCTCGATCGGCTCCACGGCCGCCGCCGAACCCACCGCGTCCAGCACGTACACCGCCATGAACACGCCGATCGCCTGCTTCACCGCGCCGAACACCACCCACCCCGGCCCGGCCAGCACCACCGACGTCCACCACGCCCGCCGGTTCTCCGCCGTGCGCGGCGGCATGAACCGCAGGTAGTCGATCTGCTCGCCGATCTGCCCCATCAGCGACAGGCACACGCCCGCGCCCAGCATCACCGCCGCCGTGCTCACCCCCGATCCGTGGGACAGCCACCGCTGCACCGAGTCCGGGTCCTTCACCACGAGGAACACCAGCGGCGCCACCATCAGCAGGATCCACAACGGGTTCGTCCAGCTCTGCAGCTTGGCCAGCGCCTTCATCCCGTACACCACGAGCGGGATGATGACCAAAGTGGACAGCAGGTAGCCGAGCCACAACGGCAGGCCGAGCGCGTACTTCAGCCCCTGCGCCATGATCGAGCCTTCGGTGGCGAAGAAGATGAAGGTGAAGCTGGCGAAGATGACGCTCGTCAGCACCGACCCGTAGTAGCCGAAGCCGGAGCCCCGCGTGATGAGGTCCAGGTCGATGTTGTAGCGCGCCCCGTAGTAGGCCAGCGGGAACCCGCTGACGAAGATGATCACCGCGGCGACGGCGATCGCGAGCAGGGCGTTGCCCGTGCCGTGCGTCAGCCCGATCCCCGCGCCGATCGAGAAGTCCGCCATGTAGGCGATCCCGCCGAGTGCGGAGGCGCCGACGACCGCCGGGGTCCAGCGCCGGTAGCTCCGCGGCGCGAACCGGAGTGTGTAGTCTTCGAGGGTTTCCTTGGCCTGGCGCTTCGGAAGCGTTTCTTCGACCGTCACGAACAGCGACGGTAGGATGACGCTGTTTCCGCTCGACGCCCTTTTCGTGACGGCGGGGTTACTTCACCGTTCCTGTCCACAAGGGACGGTCACGGGGTCCCTGCCTACCGGGTGATGCTGTCGAGCACCAGGTCGAGGGTGAAGTCGAAACGCTCGTGTCCGCTGCCGGACGTCAGTTCGGCGGCGTGCTCCCTGGTGTGGGGAAACCGGTCGGCCGGCAGGGAGCCGAGGCGTCGGAGGAGTTCGCCGCGGCTGAGGACCCATTCGTCGTCCGGGTCGGTCTGCCGGACGCGGACCAGGGACAGCTCGAGGGCGTAGGCGGCGACGTAGAGGGACAGGGAATCCATGGCCCAGGCGGCGGTCTGGGGCGGTATTCCGCCGGCGAGCAGGATCGCCAGGATCGCTTCGCTGACGCGCAGGGTCTCCAGGTTGGTGGGGACGGCCGCGAGCGCGGCGCGGGAGATGCCGGGGTAGCGCAGGTACTGGTCGCGCATCTGGCCGTACACCTGCCGGATCTGGTCGCGCCACCGGTCCGGGTCGGGTTCGGGCAGCACGAGCTCGGAGCAGAGCCGTCCGATGATCAGGTCGTCGATGTCGGCCTTGTTGACCACGTGCTTGTACAGCGACGAAGGGCTGACTCCGAGTTCGGCGGTGATGGCGCGGATCGTCAGCGCGTCGTAGCCCTGGGTCTCCACCACGTGCAGGGCGGCGTCGACGATCCGCTCGACTGTGAGCGGCTCCCGGCGCGGCTCCTGCGGTGCGGAGGTGGGGGCCTGCAGGTGCCGGGCTGCGCGCCGCGCCCTCGGATCTCGTGCCACAGGGGGATCCTAGTTGACTAAGTTCTCGCCGGAGAACTATGTTCGCCTTTGACGAACTTAGTTCTCCGACTGGAGCACCATGCCTCTCAAGACCGCTTTGATCACCGGGGTCAGCCGCCCGGCCGGGCTCGGCTTCGCCGTGGCCGGCCAGCTCGCCGAGCTGGGCTTCCACGTCGTCCTCACGGCACGCGACCGGGCTGCGGCGGAGCCGCTGGCCGCCCGGTTGCGCCAGGACGGGTACGCGGCCACGGCCCTGCGCCTGGACCTGTCCGACCGGGCCGGCATGGACGAGGCCGCCGGCTACCTCACCCGGACCTTCGGCCACCTCGACGTCCTGATCAACAACGCCGCGGCCATGCCCGACTTCCAAACCCTGACCGTGCTGGATGCCGACATGGACGCGGTGCGTTCCGCCATGGAGGTCTCCCTGATCGGGCCGTGGGCACTGACCCAGGCGCTGTTCCCGCTGCTGACCGCCGCACCCGCGGCCCGGATCGTGAACGTCTCCAGCCTGGCCGCCCTCCAGATCGCCACCGGACTGGACCTCGGCGCGCCGCTGCGCTCCCCGGCGTATTCGATGGCCAAGTTCATGCTCAACACCCTGACCGCCGTGTTCGCCCGCGCCCTGGCCGGCACCCCGATCCTGGTCAACGCCGTCGAGCCCGGCAACACCGCCACCCACCCCGAACGCGGCGACGACGACAACGACCGGCCCGCTGCGGAAAGCGCGCGAGGCGTGGTCTGGGCCGCCACCCTGGGCCCCGACGGGCCCAGCGGCGGGCTCTTCCGCGACGGGAAGCCGTTGTCTTGACCCGGCCCGCACACCGCTGGTGGATCCTGGCCGTCATCTGCCTGGCCCAGCTGATGGACGTGCTCGATGTCACGATCGTGAACATCGCCCTGCCGCACGCCCAGCAGGACCTCGGCTTCTCGGTCGGCGACCGGCAGTGGATCGTGACCGCCTACTCGCTGACCTTCGGCAGCCTGCTGCTGTTGTCCGGCCGCGTCTGCGACCTGGTCGGACGGCGGGTGATGTTCCTGACCGGCCTGATCGCTTTCGCCGCCGCCTCGGCACTGGGCGGCGCCGCACCCGACTTCGAGGTCCTCGTCACCGCCCGCGCGCTGCAGGGCGCGGCAGGCGCGATGCTCGCCCCCGCCGCGCTCTCCCTGCTCTCGACGACCTTCACGCAGGCCGGGGAACGCGCCACCGCGTTCGCCGTTTTCGGCGGCGTCTCCGGCTCGGGCGCCGCGGTCGGCATGCTGCTCGGCGGCATCCTCACCGAATTCCTCGACTGGCGCTTCACGCTGTACGCCAACGTCGCCATCAGCCTCGTCGCCCTGATCGGTGCCGCCACCCTCATCCCGCGCCAGACCAGGACCGGGAACCGGCCGCGGCTGGACGTCCCCGGCACGCTCATCGCGTGCGCGGCGATGTTCGGCATCGTCTACGGCTTCGCGAGCGTCGAATCACACTCCTGGACCACCCCGGACACCTGGGGCTTCCTCGCCGGAGGCGTGGTCCTGCTCGCCGTGTTCGCCTGGTGGCAGACCCGCGCCGCGCACCCGCTGCTGCCACCGCGCGTCCTCCTCGACCGCACGCGCGGCGGCGCCAACCTGGCGATCTTCATCGGCGGCATCGGCCTGTTCGGCGCGTTCCTGTTCCTGAACTACTACCTGCAGCAGGTCCTGCGTTATTCGCCGGTGGTGACCGGCCTCGCGTTCCTGCCCATGGTCGCCACCCTCGTGCTCGCCGGAGGAGTGTGCACCACCCAGCTCTACCCCCGCCTTGGCGCGAAACTCCCGGTCACGGCCGGCATGCTCATCGCGGCGGGGGCGCTCGCCTGGCTGACCGGCATCGGCCCCGCCAGCTCCTACGCCACGAGCGTCCTGGGTCCGCTGATGCTCTTCGGCGTCGGAGTCGGTGCCACCATCGCCCCGGCCATGAACGCCGGCACCACCGGCGTCCAGCCGCAGGACGCCGGCATCGCCTCGGCCACGGTCAACGTCGCCCAGCAGATCGGCGGCTCCATCGGCACCGCGCTGCTCAACTCGCTCGCCGCCGCCGCGCTGGCCGGGTACCTGGCCGGCAAGGACGGCACCAGCCAGGCCGTCCAGGTGGACGCGGCGATCCACGGTTACACGGTGGCCTTCTGGTGTTCGAGCGCGATCTTCGCCGGTGGTGCCGTGGCCTGCGGCCTGATCCTGCGAGCCGGCAAGCCCGAACCCGCTGGGCGGACCGAATACCAGGTCAGCGCAGGGAGAGCAGGCTGACCAGGTCGTAGGCGACGTGGGACGCCGCCACCGCGGTGATCTCGGCGTGGTCGTAGGCGGGCGCCAGCTCGACCACGTCCGCGCCGACGAGCCGGCACGTCCGCAGCCCACGCAGGATCTCCAGTAGTTCCCGGCTGGTCAGGCCGCCCGCCTCGGGCGTGCCGGTGCCGGGCGCGTGCGCGGGGTCGAGCACGTCGATGTCCACGGAGACGTACAGCGGGCGGTCGCCGATCCGCTGGCGCAGCGCGTCTACGGTCTCGTCGACGCCGCGCCGCAGGACGTCGGCGGCGGTGACGATGCCGAAGCCGAGCTTCTGGTCGTCGTCGAGGTCCGCCTTGCCGTACAGCGGGCCGCGCGTGCCGATGTGGCACACCGCGCTCGTGTCGAGGACGCCCTCCTCGACGGCGCGGCGGAACGGGGTGCCGTGCGTGTACGGCTCGCCGAAGTAGGTGTCCCACGTGTCGAGGTGCGCGTCGAAGTGCAGCAGCGCCACCGGGCCGTGCTTCTTGGCCGCGGCGCGCAGCAGCGGCAGCGCGATGGTGTGGTCGCCGCCGACGGTGACCAGCTTGGTGCCGCCCGCGGAAAGCGCTTCCACTTCGTGCTGCAGGGTTTCGATCGCCTCGCCGATGTTGAACGGGTTCACCGCGATGTCCCCGGCGTCGGCGACCTGCGCGGCTTCGAACGGCGCCACGTCCAGACCGGGGTGGTACGGGCGCAGCAGGCGGCTCGCCTCACGCAGCGCGGCGGGGCCGAAGCGGGCGCCCGGCCGGTACGACACGCCGCTGTCGAACGGGACCCCGACCACGGCGACGTCGGCGTGCTCGACCTGGTCCAGCCGCGGCAGCCGGGCGAACGTGGCGAACCCGGCGAAGCGGGGGACGCGGGACGAATCGACGGGACCGACAGTCATGATGCGGCAACTCCTTCACGCTCCGGCTGAGCCGCTTTCCCGCTCAGCCGTTCTGTCCAGCGCGCCAGCACGTCCGCGGGGGTTCGCGGCGTCGCGAAGCTGACGGCGAGGTAGGCGACCAGGCTCGCGCCGAGGCCGTAGTAGATGGGCTCGTTCGCCTCGAGCCCGTCCGTGACCATGAAGACGATCACCACGATCGACCCGGTCACCATCGACGCGAGCGCGCCCGCGCGGGTGCCGCGCCTGACGAACAACGCGCCGAGGATCGCCACCAGCAGCCCGCCGACCAGCAGGTTGTAGGCCACGGTCAGCGCCGCCACCACGTCGGTCACGACCATCGCGATGCCGATGGCCACCAGCCCGAGCACGAGCGTCACCACGCGGTTCGCGTTCACCCCCAGCGGGCGGGCGCGGAAGCGCGCGAGCAGGTCGTTGGTGCTGACCGTCGAGCACGCGATGAGCGCGCCGCTCGCGGTCGACATGAGCGCCGACAGCGCCGCCGCCAGCACGAGCCCGCGCACGCCCGTGGGCAGCAGGCGCTCGGCGATGGTGGCGAACGCGTCCTGCGCGCTGGCCAGGTCCGGGTACAGCGCCTTGGCCGCGGTGCCGATGAGGGCGCCCGCGAGGCCGTAGAGCAGGCAGTAGACGCCGGAGATGATCCCGCCCGTCGTGGCGACCCGCGGGGTGCGGGCGGTGAACACGCGCTGCCAGATGTCCTGGCCGATGAGCAGGCCGAAACCGTAGATGAGCACGTAGGTGAAGATCGTGCCGCCGCCGATGCTGGTGAACGAGAAGTAGCTGCCGTCCAGCCGCTCGCGCAGCCCGTCGAACCCGCCGGCCGACGTCAGCGCGATCGGCAGCAGCAACGCGAAGATGCCGATCGTCTTCACCACGAACTGCGCGATGTCGGTGAGCGTGATCGACCACATCCCGCCGAGCACCGAGTACAGCACGACGATCGCGCCGCCGATGGCGATGCCCGCGGCGTCCGGGATGTCCAGCAGGACCTTGAAGATCGTGGCGAACGCGAGCGTCGAGGTGACGGTGAGCATGAGGGCGTAGGCCCACATCACGACGCCGGAGATGGTGCTCGTGCTGCCGCCGTAGCGCAGGTCGAGCATCTCGCCGACGGTGTAGACGCGGAGTTTGACCAGCCGCCGCGCGAACACCGCGTGCAGCACGAGGATGCCGAGCCCGATCGTGATCACGAGCCAGGCACCGGAGATGCCGTAGGTGTAGCCGAGCTTGACGCCGCCGATCGTGGACGCGCCGCCGAGCACGACGGCCGACATCGTGCCGGAGTACATGAACCAGCCGAGCCGCCTGCCCGCGACGAGGTAGTCGCTCTTGGTGCGGGCGAGGCGCAGGCCGTACCAGCCGATCCCGATCATCGCCACTATGTAGAGCCCGATCACCGCGTAGTCGCCGCCCACGCCGGCCTCCTTCCCTCGTGCCGTTCCGGTCACCGTAGGACTCCGGGCCCGGCGTGCAGGAGAGGACGAACCATCCCAATCCGGGTTAGTCTCTGGCTGAAATGGCCAAGACACCGCCGCGGATGGAACCGGATGTCACCGTCCCGTTAAGAGCCGTGGTCGACGACCCCGCTCTCGCGCTGGAGCCGGTGCGGGAGACCTTGCGTCCCGGCACGCTCGACCTGCCCGTCCGCTGGGCGCACGTGAGCGAACTGCGTGAGCCGGGGCCGTACCTGCTGGGCGAGGAACTGCTGCTGACCGCGGGCGTGAACCTGCCGGACGAGCAGCGCGAGGTCGAGCGCTACGTGCGCGGGCTGCGGGACGCCGGGATCACGGCGCTCGGTTTCGGCGTCACACCGCCGCTGCACGAGGAGCTGCCGCGGACGCTGCGCCGGGCGTGCGCCCGGTACGGCCTGCCGTTGCTCGTCGTCCCGGTGACCACGCCGTTCCTGGCGATCAGCCGGGCGGTGGCGGTCGCGCTCGCGGAGGCGAGCCAGCGGGACCAGCGGCGGATCGCGGAAGCCAGGGAAGCGCTTACCCGCGCCGCGTCCGCCGGGCCCGAGGAGGTCGCGCGCGGGCTCGCACACCGCGTGCCGGGTTGGGTCGCGCTGGTGAACGCCGACGGCACCGCGGCCGTGGAGGTGCGCGCACCCCTGCCGTTCCCGCCTGAGCTGACCGCATTGCTGGCCCGGCTGCGCGACGGCACCGGAATCCGCAGCGCGACAACGGAACTGGCTGACGGCAAGTTCGTGCTCGCGCAACCGGTGTACCCGCAGGCAACGGCGTCGCGCCTGCTCGTCGTGGGACGGCGGCAGCGGTTCGAGGCGACGGACCGGGCGGTGGTCGGCATCGGTGCGGCGTTGCTGGGGCTGGCCGACCAGCCGGGAGCGGCGGCGCTGGGCGGGACGCTGACCGCGCTGTTGCTGGGCCGTGCGGACGCGGACGGGGTGCTGGGGGAGTTGCTGCCGTCAGGGGAGTACCGGGTGGTGGCAGGCGTGCCGGAAGGGAGTGCACCCGGCATCGGCTGGCTGCGTGACCGGCTCGGCACCCCGCTCGTGGAGACCAGCGAAGGTTTCACCGCCATCGTGAGCACGGCGCCGGACCTCGGCGAACTGCGGGCACACGGCTGGCTCGCCGTCACGACCCGGCCCGTAGAACCCGGCGAACTTCCCGTCGCCGCAAGGGAAATCCCCGCACTGCTGCAACGCGCGCGGTCGACGGGCAAGCCGATCACCGCGGGAGAGGGCTTCGACGCGATCGTCCCACCAGAGGTCGCCAGGAGCTACGCCGTCCGCACGCTCGCGCCGATCGCGGACCGCCCGGAGCTGCTCGACACCCTTCGCGCGTGGCTCGCGCACCACGGCGGCTGGGACCGCACCGCGGCGGCGCTGGGCGTGCACCGCAACAGCGTCAGACACCGGATCGGACAGGCCGGACGCCTGCTGGGCGCCGACCTGTCCGATCCCGAGGTGCGTATGCGGTTGTGGTTCGCCCTCAGCAGGGCCTGATCTCACTCGACGACGGCGATGTCCCCGTCGTCGAAGTGGATCGTCTGCCGCAGCCTGCCGCCGAGCGCGCTCGCGTACTGGGAAAGCGCTTCCCGCTCCGCGATCGAACCGCGCTCGATCTCGTACACGTGGCTCTGGGTCACTCCCATCTTCTCGGCGAGGTGGTGCTGCGTCAGGCCGCGGCTGCGGCGGATCTCGGCGAGCCGGTGCCCTCGCACGGCGTTCAGCAGCTCCTCGCTCGCGGTTTCGGCCATGTCACACCCCTTGCCCCACGGTCAGCCACTCCTCTTCGGAGAAGACCGCTTCGCCGAGGTCGACGCCCTCGGGCTCCGGTGCGGGGGTGTACTCCGGCACCGGCAGGCGCCGTTCGAGTTCGGCGGTCCACTGCAGCATCGCGCGGGGCCGGTCCCAGCTCGCCGCGCCGACCAGCTGCCCGTTGCGGACGAAGCCGGTCACGCCGTCGGCCAGCTGCACGGTGTCCTCGCCGAGCGCGGGCATGCCGGCCATCTGCAGCCGGTGCTCGTAGATGCTCGACCAGGCGCGTGGCAGCGGCGTGAACGGCTTCGCGAGCCGCCTGCCCACCATGAGGTTCTCCGCCGCGGCCCGTGCGGACTCCACCGCGTTGATCCAGTGCTCGACGCGCCGGGGCGTTTCGTCGAAGCGCAGGTTGGGCCAGCGCGCGACGTCCCCGGCCACGACGACGTCCTCGGCGCCCTCGGCGAACAGGGTCGCGTCGCACAGCACGCCGTCGGTGATGTCCAGGCCCGAACCCCGCAGCCAGTCGACCGCGGGCACGCTGCCGATCGCCAGCACCACGCAGCTCGCCACGACGAGCTGGTTGTTGGTCAGGTGCAGGCCGAACGCGTCCTTCGTGCTGATCCAGTGCCGCACCTCGGAGTTCATCGCCAGCCCCGCGCGGTGCTTCTCGTGCGTCTCCGTCACCGCCTGCGCGACGCGCGGGCCGAACCGGTACAGCGGCGCCTTGGCGTGCCCGACGAGCGTGACGTCCCGGCCGAGCGTGCGCATGCTCGCGGCGAACTCGCAGCCGATGAGCCCGCTGCCGATCACGACCGCGGGCTTGTTGCTGGCGGTCAGCGCGCGGCGCAGCGACACCGCGTCCTCGACCGTCCGCAGCACCCGCACGCGCGGGTCGTGCCGGGGCGCGCCCGGCAGGTGCCGCGGCACGACACCGGTCGCGATGATCAGCCCGTCGTACCAGAGCTCCTCCTTGCCGGGCAGGTGCACGACGCGCTGGTTGGTGTCCAGGTGCGTGGCGCGGGTGCCCAGCCGCCAGTGCGCGTCCAGCTCGACGTAGGGCTTCAGGCCGGCGTCGATCGGCCGGATCTGGCCGGTCACCAGCTGCTTCGACACCATCGGCCGGTGGTAGGGCTTCCGCCGCTCGTCCCCGACGATGATGATCTCGCCGTCGAAGTTCAGCTCGCGCAGCCGTTCGGCCGCGCGCAGGCCGGCGACCCCGCCGCCGACGATGACGATCCTGTCTCCATCACTCATCAGACATCCCTCTCAGGACGATGGCCTGCATCGGGCAGCAGCGGGCCGCCGCGGCGGCCTGCTCGAAGTCCTCCTCCTGGAGCTGGCGCCGGTAGCGGAGCCTGCCGTCGCGGTCGAGCTGGAACAGGCCGGGCGCCTCCCACACGCAGATCCCGAAGACCTCGCAGCGGTCGTTGTCCACGCTGATCCGCGGGCCGCGGAAGCGGTTGAGCGTCTTCATACGAGCTCCTCCACCAGTCCGATGCGCTCGAGCGCGCGTGAGGGCAGGAACCGCAGCACCGACAGCGTGAACGTCGGCACCAGCAGCGTGATCCCGGCGAGCCACAGCACCGACAGGTGCCCGTTGGCGATCGCCCCGAAGAACGAGTGGATCGCCAGCAGCGGGATCGCCAGGTAGGCCAGCCGGTGCAGCCACAGCCAGCGGCGGTAGGCGATGAACCGGTGCGTGCTCGCGGTCAGCGCGATCGCGAGCATCAGTTCCAGCCCGATGATGCCGAACGCGTGCCTGGCGAGTCCGCCGGGCAGGAACGGCACGCTCAGCTGCACCACCGAGAACGCGCCGAGGGACAGGAAGTGGAACGCCGCCGCGTGCACGATGCCGAACGCGAGCGTGAGCGTCGCCAGCACCATGTGGCTGCCGCGCAACGCCTTGCGGCCGGTGATGTTGCGGACCCAGCCGGTGGCGGTCAGCACGCCCCAGCACAGCGTGAGGCACATGAACACGTAGGCGAGGCGTGCCGACATCTGCGCGACGCTGCGCAGCCCGGCGTCCGTCGTCGACTGAGCAAGAACGGACGTCGTCATCTGGACCGCCTTTCACCCCGCGGGCTGTTTTTCCCGCTCAGCAGTGCGGTTGGCTGCATAGTCGTCTCCTGGTCGATGTCTTCTTCTCGCGGAACTGCGGATGAGCCACAGCAGGAGCAGCGTCGCTCCGCACACCAGCAGGCCGAGCACCACGCTGGTGAGGATGTCCATGGACCCGAGGTTGAGCGCCGAGGCGGCCGAGGCCGACGCGGTCGTCCCGACGGGCGGCTGCGGCAGGGCGTCGAAATCGATGAGCCCGGTGCTCTCCAGCAGCGTGATGTGCCGCAGCACCACCTGGTTCGCGGTGTTGGCGAACGCGCGGATCTCGTCGTTGCGCGTGCCGGCGCGCACGTTGCCGATGATCGGGAAAGATCACGCCGTGCGCGGCACGCAGCCGGTTGGCGAAGACCCGCTCGAACTGCGCCGACGAAGGGGCGGTGCGCATCTCGGTGAGCCAGCTCTGCTGGTCCGGCGTCGGCTGGTCGGGCAGCACCACGCGGTACTTCGCCGCGAGGTCGCGCACGGCCACGTCGAGCCTGCCGTGGTCGACCATCAGCGTCTGCCCGACGTTGCGCACCTGCGGGGTCTGCGCCCGCACCCTGGCCATGTCGCCGGCGGGCATCTCCCACAGCCCCGCCTGCCGGACGCGGTTGAGCAGGTCCCGGTCCGAGTCGGTGAGCGTCGCGGTCTGTGCCGAGGCGATCGCGGGTACGGCCAATTGGGCCAACACCAGTACGACCACCAGTACCAGCAGTTTCCGGAGCCGGTCAGAGTCCGAACGCATCGGACCGCCCGGGGTCGGTGGCCTTGAGTACCTTCTCGCCGCGCGGCGTGATGGGGAACCACGCGCCGGCCATGCCCTGCCCCGCGGTCTCACCCGGCATCTCGTCCTTGGTGTAGCGGTAGAGCGGCCAGCCGCCGAGCGTGGCCTGGTCGGTGCCGTCGTCCCTGGTCAGCGTGCCGACGAGGGATTGGTCCAGTCCGGTCAGGTGCTCGGTGGCGACGGCGGGCACGGGTTTCCACTGCTGCGCGCACGCGCCCGTGCACGTGGATTTCGGCGGGTTGGCGCTGTCGCGGTCGTAGCGGTAGATGGTGAACCCTCCACCGTCCACGACGATCTGGCCGAGGTCGAACGCGCGCACGGCGGTCAGCGCGGGGCCGATGTCGCTCGTGCCCATGGTCGCCATGCCGCTGGGACCTGCGGCGGAGGAGTACGGGCTGGAGACGTCACAGCCCGTGGTGACCGCGAACACGGCGAGTCCCGCCACGGCGATCGGGATCGCCGATCTCGGTTTTCGTTGCATCACAAAGAGACTTCCTTCCCTGTCGGGGGCCAGGGCGGTCACGTCCACCCGCAAAAGACCTGCGTGCGGACGTGGTGAATCCACTGTGGACGGGGGAGTCCACAGTGGAGTGAAAGCGCTGTCGGGGGTCAGCGCCGTTGGGGCCTTCGCCGGGGGATACGGCGGGTGCCCGAATCCGGTTCAAAGAATGTGAAGGAATTTTTTGGTACTGGACTACTGCCCGGTTCACCGTAAAGATGTCGCCCGTGGGACGCCACAGCCGATCTTCACGAACCGTCGTCGAGCCGGAGGCCGACGCCGGTCCCGACGACCTCGCCGCCGCTCTGTACCAGGAGTTCGGGCGGCCACTGCTGTCGTTCGTGCTGACCTTGACGGCGGGCGACCGGCAGTGGGCCGAGGACGTCGTGCAGGAGACGCTGATCCGCGCGTGGCGCAACGCCGACAAGCTCGACCGCGAGCCGGAGATGCTGCGCGCGTGGCTCTACACCGTGGCCCGCCGCATCGTCATCGACGGCTGGCGCAGCAGGCAGGCCCGTCCGCAGGAGGTGGAGGAGGCCGAGCCCGACTCCGTCGGCGTGCCCGACGAGTCGGACCGCACCCTCGCCGCGATGGTCGTCTACGAGGCGCTGCGCAACCTATCGCCGGAACAGCGGGAAGCCGTGCTGCAGACCTACATCCGGGACCGGACGGTGAACGAGGTCGCGGCCTCGCTCGGCATCCCCCCGGGTACGGTCAAGTCGCGCATCTACCACGCGGTACGCGCGCTACGGCGGGCCTTACGAGATCGGGGGTGACGTGAGGTGGGAGGGGTAGCGCACACCGACATCGCCGCCTACGTCCTCGGCGTTCTCGACGAAGCCGAGAGCGCGGTCTTCGAGGCCCACCTGCTCGACTGCCCGCACTGCCAGCTCGACCTGCTCGAGTTCTACGACCTGCCGGAGATCCTCGCCGAGGTCGGCAAGTACTGGCCGGACCCGCCGATCCCGCAGCCCCGCCCGCTGGGCGGCATGTTCGACGAGCTGGCCAGGCTGCGCCGCCGGAGCCGCATCATCACGCGCATCGCCACGGTGGCCGCGGTGCTGCTCATCATCGCGGGACCGCTGCTCACCCTCGCGCTGCTGCCGTCGGACTCCCGCGGCGAGGCGGCGCCCCCGCCCGCGCCGGTCGCCGCGAGCACCCAGGCGCCGCCGGGCACGGCGAGCATGTTCGTGGGCAGTGAGACCGGGAAGTCGTTGCAGGCGCAGGTGATCGTGCAACCGACGCCGTGGGGTTCGAACGTCGACCTCGAACTCGGCGGTGCCTCCGGGCCCAAGACCTGCCAGCTGGTCGCCGTGCCGTGGGCCGGCACCGAACAGGTCGTCGCCACCTGGACCGTGCCCGCGACCGGCAGCGCTGATCCGCTGCGGATCTCCGGCGGCACCGGCATGTCGCCCGCCGAGATCGCCCGGTTCGAGATCCGCACCACTGAGGGCGAGCTGCTCGCGACCATCCCGCGCTGACCAGGGAAGATAACGGCCAGGTCGCGTTTGAACTACTTGAGCCCCCCATCCGTATCTCCCAGTGACGGGCCTCGGGGGCCTTCTCCGTCACCACTTCATTTCCCGCTGTTGCCCTGGGTGCTGCCCACGCACGCGCGCCCCGGGGTCCCGACCCGAACGAGGAGTAGTTCATGGCCCGCACTGAAGGCCGACATCGCGTCAGTCGCAGAACCAAGATCGCGACCGGGCTGCTCGGCGCCGCGCTCGCGGTCAGCGGCATCGTCGTCGCGACCACCGCAGGTGACGCCGGTTCCGCGAACGCGGACGCGGTGGACAAGGCGTTCTTCGTGGACATCACCACCGTGGCGCCCAACGTGAAGACGCCGAGACCGCAGCGCGGCGCGTCCACCGGGACGTTCACGGTGGACTGCGGCAAGAACGAGAACCAGCACTTCAACCCGGACAACTTCATCGCCCAGCCCGGCGTCCGCAACGGCGCCCAACACCTGCACGACTACGTCGGCAACCTGACCACCAACGCGGACTCCAACAACAAGAGCCTCCTGGCGGGCGGCACCACCTGCAAGAACGGCGACAAGTCCGCCTACTTCTGGCCGGTCGTGCGCATCGACACCGAGGACGAGGAGACCAACGCGCCCGAGTCGGCCGAGGAAGCCGACGTGCAGGCCGAGCGCGACCAGGCCGCCCAGGACGCGGTGACCCCGCGCGTGGACTGCCCCGACGTCGCGAGCCAGCTGGACAACGTGCCGGACCAGGCGATGGCCACGGTCGACAGCGAGCTGGGCAACCTCGACCAGCAGGCCGCGGCCGCCGACCAGCAGCTGGCGGACAAGCAGGACGCGCAGGCGCAGGCGCAGGTGCTCGAACCGCTGAAGGCCCAGCGCAAGGCCAGCATCGACAAGATCAGCCAGGCCACCGGGCAGCAGGTGGACGCGGGTGCGGACCTCGCCACGTGCGGGGTCAAGGACGCCACCAGCAACGGCATCGACAACGGCGACCAGAACAGCGACGGCGCCGGCACGCTCGCCGCGGCGGACAACCAGCGCAAGCGGGGCCGCGGCGGCAACGGCGGCAACGGCGGCAATGGCGGCGGCACGACGGCGCCGTCGTCGAGCGCGGCCGCTTCCACGAGCGCGAGCCAGCTGCCCGGCCCGGACGAGAACAACGAACTGTCCGGCAACGACGGGGAGATCCAGCGCCCCGCCACCGTTTCGCTCACGTTCCGCGGCAGCCCGGTGACCCGGGTGCGGGCGATGCCGAAGTTCCTGCGCGTGCTCACCGGTGACGCCAAGCAGAGCACCAACGGCACCGCCAACGCGCGTGCGGCGTGGACCTGCACCGGCATGGAGGACCGGATCCTCGACAAGTACCCGATCTGCCCCGAGGGCAGCAAGGTCGAGCGGATCCACGACTTCCCCAGCTGCTGGGACGGCAAGAACATCGACAGCGCCAACCACCGCACGCACATCGTGTTCCCCGACGCGAACGGGCGCTGCAAGCGCGGGTTCGTCGCGGTGCCGCAGCTGCGGGTCACGCTGACCTACGACATCCCGCGGGCGGTCCAGCTGGCCGGTCAGTACAAAGTGGACTCCTTCCCCGAGGAGCACCACAACCCGCTGTCCGACCACGACGACTTCGCCAACGTGATGTCGCAGCGCATCATGTGGCGCCTGGTCAACTGCATCAACACCGGCCGTACCTGCAAGGAGTGACGGGTTTCCCGGTGCGGTCCGGAAAGCGCTTCCAACGCTGAACCGGACCGCACCGGGAGCCGTGTGCTGGGTGCCGGTTCCTCCCGGAACCCCGCCCCAGCGAAGGAGAAGCAGACATGACCGCGCGCCCTGTCCTCTCGATCGTGGCCGTCGCCGGCCTCGGCCTGCTCGGCGCCTGCAGCGCCACCACCGGTTCCGGCGCGGCGCCCGCGGGCCCCGCCCCGACCTCCGTCGTCGTGCAGCGCCAGGCGGTCGCCCAGAACACGACCAAGCTGGTCGCCGCCGAGGTGGCCGGGCTCGGCCAGGTGCTCACCGACGAGAACGGCAGGACCCTCTACCGGTTCGACAAGGACACCGCGAACCCGCCGGCGTCCACTTGCGACGGTGACTGCGCCACGGCGTGGCCGCCGGTGATGGCCACCGGCTCGGTCGACGTGCAGGGCGTGGACCCCGCGCTCGTCGGCACGGTGACCCGCAGCGACGGCAGCAAGCAGGTCACCGTCAAGGGCTGGCCGGTCTACCGCTACGCCAAGGACTCCGCGGCGGGCCAGGCCAAAGGCCAGGACGTCGGCGGCCTGTGGCACGCGCTCACCCCGGGCGGCGGCAAGGCCGCGAGCGCCGAACGGCAGACCGCGATCAACACCACGAACATCCCCGGGCTGGACACGGTGCTCACCGACCAGAACGGCATGACGCTCTACCTCTACACGAAGGACACCAAGAAGCCGTCGAAGTCCAACTGCGACGGCGCGTGCGCGACCGCGTGGCCCCCGCTGCTGGCGAACGGCGAGGTCGCCGTCAACGGCGTCGACCCGAAGCTCGTCGGCAAGGTCACCCGCAGCGACGGCAGCGTGCAGGTGACCGTGGGCGGCTGGCCCGTCTACCGGTACGCCAAGGACACCGCACCGGGACAGGCCAACGGCCACGGCGTCAACGGCGTCTGGTTCGAGGTCGAACCGGCCGGCTGCAAGGTCGCCGAAGGCAAGAAACCACTGACCAGCTCCTCCTCGGGTGCCGCGGGCGCGGATCCGGGGAGCGCGAGCTACTGAGAGAACGAGGAGTGACCGGATGCCGGCTCTCTGGGCCCGCAAACGAGCGGCGGTCGCCGACGAGGCACTGATCCGATCGCTCTACGAGGAGCACGGGCGGGCGCTGCTCGCCTACGCGACCCGGCTGACGAACGACAGGGCCGCCGCCGAGGACGTCGTCCAGGAGACACTGGTGCGTGCCTGGCGGCACCCCGACTCGCTCGTCAACGGCAAGGGGTCGGTGCGCGGCTGGCTGTTGACGGTGACGCGCAACATCGTCACCGACCGCTACCGCGCGAAGGCCGCCCGCCTGGCGGAGGTCGCCGAGACCCCGGTGACCACGGCGGTGCAGGCCGACCACGCCGATTCGGTGGTGAACTCGATGCTCGTGCTGGACGCACTCGAACGGCTGTCGCCGGAGCACCGGGACGTGCTGACCGAGATCTACTTCCGCGGCCGCAGCGTCGCGGAGGCGGCGGAGACCCTCGGCGTGCCACCCGGCACGGTCAAGTCGCGGTCGTACTACGCCCTCAGAGCGATGCGGCAGACTTTCGGCGGGAGCAGGCAAGTGGCTTTTTCGGAGGTGACTGTGTGATTCCCGAGCACGAATCCCGCGCATTGGGTGCTTACGTGCTCGGCGCACTGGACCTGCAGGAGATGCGTGCGATGGAGCAGCACCTGGCTTCGTGCCGGCGCTGCCAGGCGGAACTGGCGGAGTTGCGGATGGCCCACGCCGCGTTGGCGGACCTGCCGCCGGAGGCGTTGCTCGACGGCCCGCCCGAGGGCGGGGACCTGGTGCTGCAGCGGACGCTGCGGCGCGTCCGGGAGGAGAGCGGCGCCCAGCTGCGCAAGCGGCGCACGGTCGTCGGCGTCGCCGCGGTCGCGGTCGCCGTGGCGCTCGCCGGAGGTGGGGTGGCGCTCGGCCGGACCACCGCGCCCAATGGTGCCGCGCAGGCCGCCGCGCCCGCGGGCACGAAGACCGCGTCGGCCACCGACGCCGCGACGGGGGCGAAGATGAGCGTGTCCGTCCAGCCCGCCGCGGGCTGGGTCCGGCTCGACGCGTCGGTAGCCGGGATCCCGCGTGGCCAGAAGTGCCGCCTGTTCGTCGTGTCCCGTGACGGCACGCGCGAAGAGGCGGGCAGCTGGCTGGTGTCGGAGGCCGGTGAGCACGACGGCACGAAGCTGTCGGGCGCCGCGCTCGTCGCGCCCGCCGACGTGACCGCAGTCGAAGTGGAGAACTTCGCGGGCCAGCGCTACGTCACAGTGGGCCTGTGAACCGCCCACAGACATCTCTCAGGAATCTGTGGCACGGTGGTTGACGTGCGAGTTCTGGTAGTCGAGGACGAAGAGCCGCTCGCGGACGCCATCGCCCGCGGGCTCCGCCGCGAAGGCATGGCGGTGGACGTCGCGCTCAACGGCGACGACGGGCACGAGAAGGCCACCGTCACGCGTTACGACGTGGTGCTGCTGGACCGCGACCTGCCCGGCATGTCCGGGGACGACCTGTGCAAGGAGATCGTCGCCTCGGGAGAGCTGACCCGCGTCCTGATGCTGACCGCCAGCGGCACGGTGTCCGACCGCGTCGAGGGGCTGTCCCTCGGTGCCGACGACTACCTGGCCAAGCCGTTCGCCTTCCCCGAGCTGGTCGCCCGCGTGCGGGCGCTCGGCAGGCGGGCCACCCCGGCCGCGCCGCCGCTGCTCACCGCGGGGGACGTGGAGCTGGACCCGGCCCGCCGCACCGTGCGCCGCGCCAGCGGGCCCGTCGAGCTGACGCGCAAGGAGTTCGGCGTGCTCGAGGTCCTGATGGCGGCCAAGGGCGCGGTCGTCAGCAGCGAGGAGCTGCTGGAGCGGGTGTGGGACGAGAACGCCGACCCGTTCACCACCACCGTGCGCGTGACGGTGATGACCCTGCGCAAGAAGCTGGGGGAGCCTGGCATCATCGAGACCGTGGTGGGGTCGGGATACCGGGTGCCGGACGCCGGTTCGACGAAGGGGTGAGCCCGCGCGGCGGGCTGCTGCCGGTGAACAGCCTGCGGGCGCGGATCACGCTGCTCGCGACCGGGCTGGCCGCCGGCGTGAGCCTCGTGCTGCTCTGGCTCGCCTGGACGCTGGTCGGGGACGCCGTCGCGGCGGTCCCGCAGCTGCCGCCGGGCACGGCCGTGCGCGTGGACGGCGTGGACGTGGACGCCACCGCGCTGGCCGCGCACATGCGGGACCACGCGCGGGACAAGGTGCTGCTGTTCGGCTCGATCGCGTTCTTCTGCGTCGTCGCGGCCACCGCGATCCTCGCGTGGACCTTCACCTCGCGGGTGCTGCGCCCGCTGCGGGAGATCACCGGCACCGCGCGGCGGCTGTCCGTCGAGTCGCTCGGCGAACGCATCGGCGACGTGGACTCCAAGGGTGAGCTGGCGGAGCTGGCGCACACCTTCGACGCGATGCTCGACCGGCTGCAGGCCGCGTTCGAGGCCCAGCGCCACTTCGTCGCGAACGCCAGCCACGAGCTGCGCACGCCGCTGTCGGTCATCCGCACCGAACTGGACGTCACGCTGTCCGATCCGGACGCCGATCCCGCCGAGCTGCGCCGGATGGCGGGCGTCGTCCGCGACGCGACCGAACGCGCCGGGCAGCTGGTGAACTCGCTCCTGCTGCTCGCTCGCACCGACGGCGCCGGGCTGGCGGTGAACGAACCCACGGACCTGGTGACGCTCGTGTCGAGCGCCTGGCGCGCGGTGCGCGGGGAGGCCGACCAGCGCGGGATTTCCGCCCGCTTCGCGACGGAACCCGCGCCGGTGCACGGTGATCCGGCGCTCCTGGAACGGATCGCGGGCAACCTGCTGGAGAACGCCGTGCGGCACAACGTCGAACACGGCTGGATCGAGGTCACCACCGGTACCGGGCCGCGCTGGTCCACCCTGCGGGTGCGGTCCTCCGGCGGGCTCGTCGACCCCGCGACGGTCGCCGAGTTGTTCGAGCCGTTCCGGCGGGCGGGCGTCGCCCGCACCGCGCGGTCGGGTGCCGGGCTCGGCTTGTCGATCGTGCGCGCGGCCGTCGAGGCCCACGGCGGCCACGTTTCGGCGGAACCCGTTGTGGGAGGCGGGTTGTCGGTGACTGTCTTGCTGCCGGCAGGGACTTAGGTCACCGATTTCCCGGTATCGCCCTTTCGGAGGTGTGCCCGCCCCGCGCGTGGGAGCAGCGTGGCCCGCACCCGGACTGGAGGAGGCGAGATGCGACGCCACACGCAGAAGACCTACTACATCGTCAACGAGGGCGAGTTCGGTCTCGACCGCAACGGCGAGCCGCACCACTGGTGGCCCGCACCGGAAGCCGAACCGCGGCGGTTCCGGTTCTCCCGCATCGATCCCACCCGCAAGGGGCCGCGGCTGGACTCCGCGTTGCTGCAGGAGCTGGCGAAGGCGATGACGGCCCGCAGCGACTCCCCGGACGGGGACATCCCCGCCGGGTTCACCTACCTCGGCCAGTTCGTCGACCACGACCTCACCATGGACCGCACCGCCGCCTCGCTCGGCGAGGACGTCACCGTGGACGAGCTCGTGCAGGGCCGCACCCCGGCGTTCGACCTCGACTCGCTCTACGGCCGCGGCCCGCGGCACCCCGAGGACAAGCGGTTCTACCAGCCCGACGGCATCAAGCTGCGCATCGGCACCACCGCGCTCGTGCCGGGCGACGACGCCGGGGTGAACGTCAACCGCACCGGGTTCGACCTGCCGCGCGCCGGCAGCGGCCCGACCAAGCGGGACGAGCGCGCGGCGCTGATCCCCGACGCCCGCAACGACGAGAACCTCGCGGTCGCCCAGACCCACGTGGCGTTCATCAACTTCCACAACCGCGTGGTGGACCGGCTGGCGGCGCAGAGCGTGCCGAGTGCGCTGCTGTTCGACCGGGCGCGTGAGGAGGTCGTGCGGCACTACCAGTGGGTGCTGCGCCACGACTACCTGCCCAAGATCGTCAAGCCCGTTGTGGTGGAGGACGTGTACGCGCACGGCAGGAAGTTCTTCGAGCCGACGACCGCCGGCGGGCCCGCGACCATGCCGGTGGAGTTCTCGGTCGCCGCGTTCCGCCTGGGGCACAGCATGATCCGCGACGCCTACCTGTGGAACCGCGTGTTCGACTCGCCGCCGAACCTGCAGGGCACGTTGTTCCTGCTGTTCGTGTTCAGCGGCACGTCCGGCACGCTCAGCTTCACGAACGACCCGGCCGACCTCGACGAGCCGAACTTCGGGGACAACCTGCGCCTGCCGACGAACTGGATCGTGGACTGGCGGCGGTTGTTCGACTTCTCGGAGTTCGACGAGCCCTTCCACGGGCCGGGCGTGAACATGGCGCGCCGCATCGACACGCTGCTGGCCAACCCGCTCCACGCGCTGCCGGCGGGGTCCTTCGCGGGGATCGAGCAGGGGCTCGCGCAGGACGACGTGCAGCGCAACCTCGCGTACCGGAACCTGTTGCGCGCCAACATGGTCGAGCTCGCGACCGGGCAGCAGATGGCCGAGCTGATGGGGGAGCAGCCGCTGACCGCCGACCAGGTCCGCACCGGCAAGGGCGGCGCGGACCTCGGGCAGCTGCCCCGGGAGCTGATGAACCAGCTCGTCGAGAACACCCCGCTGTGGTTCTACGTGCTGCGGGAGGCGGAGGTGAACGACGGGCACCTCAACGGCGTCGGCGGGCGCATCGTCGCCGAGGTGTTCCACCGCTGCATGGAGGCCAGCCGGTATTCGATCGTGCGTGACCCGGAGTGGCGGCCGTGGCTGGGCCGCGGGGAGAAGTTCACGATGGCGGACCTGCTGCTCGTGGCGGCCGACGGGAAGCTGGAGAACCTGAACCCCCTCGGCGACAAGCCCTGATCGTCCAGGGGAGTTATCGTGCAGTAATGGTTCCTGCGAAGCGGTTGAACAACGACGTCGAGATGCCCAGCCTCGGTTTCGGGGTGTACAAGATCCCGGACGACGAGGTCGAACAGGCGGTGCACACCGCGATCGAGGCCGGGTACCGCAGCATCGACACCGCGACGCTGTACCACAACGAGCGCGGCGTCGGCGCTGCCGTGAAGTCCAGCGGGCTGCCGCGCGAGGAGCTGTTCGTCACCACGAAGCTGTGGAACACCGAGCACGGCTACGAGCGGGCGCTGAAGGCGTTCGACGGGAGCCTGCGGCAGCTGGGCCTGGACTACGTGGACCTGTACCTGATCCACTGGCCGGTGCCCAGCCAGGACCTCTACGTCGAGACGTGGCGTGCGCTGGAGAAGATCCTCGCCGACGGCCGGGCGCGGGCGATCGGCGTGTCGAACTTCGCGATCCCGCACCTGCGGCGGCTGCTCGACGAGGCGGAGGTCGTGCCCGCGGTCAACCAGGTCGAGCTGCACCCGCACCTGCAGCAGGCGCAGCTGCGCGGGTTCCACGCCGAGCACGGCATCGTGACCGAGTCGTGGAGCCCGCTGGCGCGGGGCCGGATGCTGGAGCACGACATCCTCACCACGATCGCCCGCAAGCACGGCCGGACGCCGGCGCAGGTCGTGCTGCGGTGGCACATCGAGATGGACCTCGTGGCGATCCCGAAGTCCGTGAACCCCCAGCGCATCCGCGAGAACATCGACATCTTCGACTTCGAGCTGGACGCGCAGGACATCGCCGCGATCGCCACCCTGGAGTCCGGCGGCCGCACGGGCGCCGACCCGGAGGACACGTAGGGCGTATTACTATACCGGCGAGGTGCTAGGCTGGCGGTATAACTATACCGACCATCCTGCGACGCGAGGTATTCGTGATTGAACTGAAGACGCCCGCCGAGATCGAGCGCATGCACGTGACGGGGCGTTTCGTCGCCGAGGTGCTCACCGAGGTCGGCAGGCTCGCCGACGTGGGCGTCAACCTGCTGGACCTGGAGCACCACGTGCGCGGCATGATCAAGCGGCGCGGGGCCGAGTCGTGCTACTGGGACTACGCGCCCTCGTTCGGCAAGGGCCCGTTCCGCAACGTCATCTGCCTTTCGGTCAACGACGCGGTGCTGCACGGCCTGCCCCACGACTACACGCTGCGCGACGGCGACGTGCTCACCGCGGACCTCGCGGTCACGATCGACGGCTGGGCCGCGGACTCGGCCCGGACGGTCATCGTCGGCACCCCCGCGGAGGAGGACCTGCGGCTCATCCGCGCGACCGAGGAGGCACTGGAGGCCGGCATCGAGGCGGCGCGGCCGGGCAACCGCATCGGGGACATCTCGGCGGCGATCTGGACGGTCGCCCACGACTACGGCTACCCGGTCAACACGGAGTTCGGCGGGCACGGCATCGGCCGCACCATGCACGAGGACCTGCACGTGTCGAACAAGGGGCAGCCGGGCCGCGGGATGAAGCTCCGCCCGGGGCTGACGCTCGCGCTGGAACCGTGGTTCGCCCGCACGACGGACCGCATCGTCTACGACCCGGACGGCTGGACGATCCGCTCGGCGGACGGCTCGCGCACGGCCCACTCGGAGCACACGGTCGCCATCACCGAGGACGGTCCGCTGGTGCTCACCCGCCGGTCCACAGAGGACAGTTGATCCGGTGCGGCGGAGGGCCTGGGGTGGCCCTCCGCCGCCAGGAACCTACGCCGGCACCGAGGCGACGCCGGGCGCCAGGAACGGCTTGCCGTTGACCTTCGTCGAGATGCCCGTCCGGTCCAGGTACGGCGTGATGCCGCCGAGCCAGAACGGCCAGCCCGCCCCGAGGATCAGGCACAGGTCGATGTCCTGCGCCTCCGCGACCACGCCCTCGTCGAGCATGATGCGGATCTCCTCGGCGATCGCCGACAGCGCGCGCTCGCGCACCTCCTCGGCGGTCGACGGCTTGTCGCCTTGCTGCCACAGCGCGGCGACCTCCGGGTCGACGGTCTGCTTGCCCGACGAATCCCACTGCCACACCGCGGTCTTGCCGGAGTCGACGAACCGCTTGAGGTTCTCGCTGACGCCGAACCGGTCGGGGAACGCCGCGTGCAGCGTCTCGCCCACGTGCAGCGCGATCGCCGGGCCGACGAGCTGCGTGAGCACCAGCGGCGACATCGGCAGGCCCAGCGGGTCGAGCGCGTGGTCGGCCACGTCGAACGGCGTGCCCTCGTCGATCGCCGTCAGCACCTCGCCGAGGAAGCGCAGCAGCAGCCGGTTCACCACGAACGCCGGCGCGTCCTTGACCAGCACGCTGGACTTCTTCAGCTGCTTGCCCAGCGCGAACGCCGTCGCGAGCGACGCGTCGTCGGTCTTCTCGCCACGCACGATCTCCAGCAGCGGCAGCACCGCGACCGGGTTGAAGAAGTGGAAGCCGACGACCCGCTCGGGGTGCTGCAGCTTCGACGCCATCTCGCTCACCGACAGCGACGAGGTGTTGGTCGCGAGGATGGCCTCCGGCGAGACGTAGGACTCCAGCTCGCCGAACACCTGCTGCTTGACGCCCATCTCCTCGAACACGGCCTCGATCACGAAGTCCGCGTCGGCGAAGGCCGCCTTGTCCAGCGAGCCGGACACCAGAGCCTTCAGCCGGTTCGCCTCGTCCGGCGAAATACGAAGCTTGGCTTGAAGCTTATCCACCTCACCGTGCACATAGGACACACCCTTGTCGATGCGCGCCTGGTCCACGTCGGTGAGCACGACCGGCACCTTCAGCCGTCGCACGAACAGCAGCGCCAGCTGCGAGGCCATCAGACCGGCACCGACGACGCCGACCTTGCCCACCTTGCGCGCCAGCGACTTGTCCGGCGCCCCGGCCGGCCGCTTCGCGCGCTTGTTGACCAGGTTGAACGAGTACAGCCCCGCCCGCAGCGTGTCGTCGAGCAGCAGCTCGGCGAGCGCGTCGGTCTCGGCGGCGTAGCCCGCGTCGAGGTCGTTGTTCCGCGCCAGCTCCAGCAGCTCCACGGCCTTCGCCGCACCCGGCGACGCGCCGTGCGTCTTGCCGTCCACAATGGACCGTGCGCGGGCGATCGCGTTGTCCCAGGCCTCGCCGCGGTCGATCTCGCGGCGCTGCACGGTGACCTCGCCGTTGACGACCTCGGCCAGCCACGCCAGCGACTGCTCGAGGAAGTCCGCCGAGCCCAGCACCTCGTCCACAATGCCCAGCTCCGCGGCCTTGGCCACGTTGAGCATCTTGTTCTGGTTCAGGGCGTTCTCGATGATCACCGTGACCGCGGCGTCGGGTCCGACGAGGTTCGGCAGCAGCTGCGTGCCGCCCCAGCCCGGGAACAGGCCGAGGAACACCTCGGGGAACGAGATGGCCGCGGTGTTCTCCGACAGCGTGCGGTAGTGGCAGGACAGCGCCAGCTCCAGGCCACCGCCCATGACCGCGCCGTTGACGAAGGCGAACGTCGGGATCTTCGAGTCCGTCAGGCGGCGGAACACGGTGTGCCCGGTCTCGGCGATCTCCCGCGCCAGCGCCGGGTCGGAAACCGCTTCCACGCCGGACAGGTCCGCGCCGACGGCGAAGATGAACGGCTTGCCGGTGACCGCGATCGCGGCGGGCTCGGCGGCGAACGCCTCGTCCAGCGCGGCGTTCAGGCTCGCCAGGCCCTGCGGCCCGAAGGTGGACGGCCGCGTGTGGTCGTGGCCGTTGTCGAGGGTGATCAGCGCGACGGGCTTGTCCAACCCCGGTACGCGCACCAGCCGCGTGACGGCCTTCGTCACGACCTCGTCGGGGAACGCGGCTTTCGCTTGTTCTGCCGTGAAAGTCACTTGTCGCTCCCGTCGTAGTTCGGGTTCTCCCAGAGCACGGAACCGCCCATGCCGATACCGATGCACATCGTGGTCAGGCCGTAGCGGACCTCGGGGTGCTCGGCGAACTGGCGCGAGAGCTGCGTCATCAGCCGGACGCCGGAGGACGCGAGCGGGTGGCCGCACGCGATGGCGCCGCCCCACGGGTTGACGCGGGTGTCGGTCTGGTCGATGCCGAAGTGGTCGAGGAAGGCGAGCACCTGCACGGCGAAGGCCTCGTTGATCTCGAACAGGCCGATGTCTGAAATGGACAGACCAGTGCGGGCGAGCAGCTTCTCGGTGGCGGGCACCGGGCCGATGCCCATCACCTCGGGCTCGACCCCGGCGAAGGAGTAGCCGACCAGCCGCATGCCGACGGGCAGGCCCAGCTCGCGGGCGGTGTCCTCGTCGGCGAGGATGGCACCGGTCGCGCCGTCGTTGAGGCCCGCGGCGTTGCCCGCGGTGACGCGGCCGTGCGGGCGGAACGGGGTCTTGAGCTTCGCCAGCTGTTCCACGGTGGTGCCGGGGCGGGGCGGCTCGTCCTCGGTGGCCAGGCCCCAGCCGAGCTCCGGGTTGCGGATCGCGACCGGCACCAGCTCGGGGCCGATCTTGCCGGTCTTGACGGCTTCGGCGTAGCGCTCCTGGCTCTGCGCGGCGTACTCGTCGGCGCGCTGCTTGGTGATCGCCGGGAAGCGGTCGTGCACGTTCTCGGCGGTCTGGCCCATCACGAGTGCGGTGGGGTCGACCAGCTTGTCGGCGATGATGCGCGGGTTGGGGTCCACGCCCTCGCCCATCGGGTGGCGGCCCATGTGCTCGACGCCGCCCGCGATGGCGATGTCGTAGGCGCCGAAGCCGATGCCGCCCGCGACGGAGGTGACCGCGGTCATCGCGCCGGCGCACATGCGGTCGATCGCGAAGCCGGGGACGGACTTGGGCAGGCCGGCCAGCAGCGCGGCGGTGCGGCCGATCGTCAGGCCCTGGTCACCGGTCTGGGTGGTGGCGGCGATGGCGACGTCGTCGACGCGTTCGGGCGGCAGCTCGGGGTGCCGGCGCAGCAGCTCGCGGATGACCTTGACCACGAGGTCATCGGCCCGGGTGTTGGCGTAGATGCCCTTTTCGCCCGCCTTGCCGAACGGGGTGCGGACCCCGTCGACGAAGGCCACGGTGCGCACCGCCCGCGCGGTCGGCGCCAGGGGTGTTGCGGCCACGGTTGCTCCTCACGGAAAGAGGTGAAGGATGTACATCCGCACCATAGCCCTTGTTACCCACGGGTAACCAGGGGCGTGGTCCGGTCGAGTGGGACACACCACTCCCGGGGACGCGGCGGCTGGCGGCGGGGCGCTGGCGGGAGGGTGGCTGGCGGCGAGGGCGCTGGGGGCGGGGGCGCTGGCGGGAGGGCAGCTGCGATGGGCGGGGCGGCTGGCGGCGGGGCGCTGACGGCGGGGCGGCTCCGATGGGCAGGGCGGCGGCGATGGGCGGGAGGGCAGCGGGTGACAGGGGCGGCGGGACGGCTGCGATAGGCGGGGCGGCTGCGCACGGCTCCGGGAGCCACTCGCGGCCTCGCGAATGCCACCTCTCGCGCCCGCGCGAGGCACGGCGCCTGGCCATGGAGCGCCGCCAACGGCGGCGGTCACCTGAGCGGCGCCCCGTGCTGGGCCTTCGCCACGCCCCTCGGGAACGCGGCCTCTCGCCGCGCGGTCCACCGCTTCGCATGTGCCGGTTGTGGCGTCGGCATGGCGCCACCGCCCTCGCGAATCTGGCCTCTCGCCGGGTCGCGCTCGGCGCTGGAATGGCTCACTGCTTGGCGCATGCCGGGTGGCCGCAGCTTCCCAGCGGCGCCTCGCGCTGCCACGGCACGCGCCTCGCGCGTGCCGTGGCAGCGGCCGCGCGAAATCGGGATCCGGAAGGCCCACCGCCCCCCGGCGACCCCCAACGGCCCCGAAAGCCGCCCAGCGACCCCCGCTACTTCGCCTTCACCTGGAGGGCTTGCGAGAGTTCCCCGGCGGTCAGCTCGACCTGCCACGGGCGGGCACCTCCGGCCCGCAGCGCCTCGGCCACGCCCTCGGGCGAGCGGTCCTCCGGCGGCCGCCAGCAGGTGCGGCGCAGCAGGTCGGGCAGCAGGAGGTTCTCGACGGGCAGCTGATGGTGCTCCGCGATGCGGTTCAGCGCCGTCCGCGCCGCGGCGAGGCGGGCGGCGGCGTCCGGGTCCTTGTCGGCCCAGCGGTTGGCCGGCGGCGGGCCGTCGTTCGGCTGGGACGGGTTCGGCAGCTCCTCGCGGGGCAGCGCACGCGCCGCCTGCAGGTGACGGAACCAGTTCCCCGTGTAGCGCCGCTGCACGCGTCCGCCGAACACCGGCAGCGCCTGCAGCTCCGCCACGTTCTTGGGCTCCGACAGCACCGCGTTGATGATCGCGCTGTCCGGTAGCACCCGGCTCGGCGCGCGATCGCGCTTGCGGGCCAGCTCGTCACGCGCCTCCCACAGGGCGCGCACCGCCGCGAGACCCCGCGCGCTGCGCACCTTGTGGATGCCCGACACGCGACGCCACGGCTCGGCGCGCGGGGCGGGCGGGGCAGCCGTGCGGACGGCTTCGAACTCCTGCCGCGCCCACTCCAGCTTGCCCTGCGCGGCCAGCTCGGCCTCGAGCTTCTCCCGCAGCGGCACGAGCAGTTCGACGTCGAGCGCCGCGTAGTTCAGCCAGTCGACGGGAAGCGGCCGCTTCGACCAGTCGGCCGCGCTGTGCCCCTTTTCGAGGCGGTACCCCAGCAGCAGCTCGACGAGCGTCCCGAGCGCGACGCGCTCGTAGCCCGCCAGCCGCCCGGCCAGCTCGGTGTCGAACAGGCTCGCCGGGGCGAGGTCGAGTTCGGCCAGGCACGGCAGGTCCTGCGAGGCGGCGTGCAGCACCCACTCCTCGCCGTTGATGGCCTGCCGCAGCGGCTCCAGCTCACCGTCCAGCGCGATCGGGTCCACCAGCAACGTGCCCGCGCCCTCCCGGCGCAGCTGCACGAGGTAGGCCTTGGGCCAGTACCGGTACCCCGAAGCGCGTTCGGTGTCGACCGCGATCGCGCCGGTGCCCGCGGCGAGCTTCTCGCTCGCCCTGGCCAGCTCGACCGGGTCGGAGATCACGGGAGGCGTCCCGTCCGCCGGTTCCCTCAACAGGATCGGTTCAGGAGCCTCGGGGCCGTGATCTGCGGTTTCCACAGCTTTCCACCCTACGGGACGGGCCGACCGCGCCTGGTGGACCCGTCCCGCAGAGCGGTTCGCCTCGGTCAGCGGATGACGCCCGCGCGCATCGCCAGTGCCACCATCTGCGCCCGGTCGCCGGTGCCGAGCTTGCGCCCGATCCGGGACAGGTGCGACTTGACGGTGAGCGCGGAGAGGCTGAGCTCCTCGCCGATCTCCTTGTTGGACTGGCCGTCCGCCACGAGCTGGAGAACCTCCACCTCACGTGCGGACAGTTCGCGCGGGGTGTTGTCCGTGCCCGGGACCCGCGTGCCGGTGGCCAGCACCGGTGCCACGCTCGGGTCCGCGTACACGCCGCCCTCGAGCACCCGCCGCACGCCGTCCGTCACCACCATGGGCGAGGCCGACTTGAGCAGGTACGCCTGGGCGCCCGCCTGGAACGCCGACCGCACGGCGTACGGGTCGTCCGAGGACGCCAGTACGACGATGCGGGGCCAGCCGTGGTTGCGGAGCTCCGTCACCAGCTCGATGCCGGAGCCGTCGGGCAGCCCCAGGTCGAGGATCGCCAGGTCGCAAGGACCTGTCGCACTCGCCCTGGCACGTGCCTCGGCGACCGTGGCAGCTTCGTGAACGGTGCCCGCTCCCATCTGAGCGAGTCGTGCGGCTATAGCCTCCCTGAGCAGCGGGTGGTCATCGACCACCAGTACGGAAAACAGCTCTTCCCGCGGGTGCGGAACCATGCTCGCCGGCAAAGCACCGGCTGGCGTGGATCTGACGGCCTGAGATAAGCCGACGGCAGCCACGTCACTACCTCCCTGGAGTCGGTCGTGCCCCCCGACCGGCACCGGGACTTTCGGCCAATTAGCCGCGCCAGCTCTAGACCGAAAGTGGTGTCGTCGAAGGAGCACTCGAGCCGTCTCCGGGCGTCCGCGGGGGGATCGAACGGGTATCTATCCCGATCGAGTAGTTACTAACTGGTGTCTTTGTAACACGAATGGGTTAATACACGACCAGTGGCTAACGGCTTGCGGAGCGAACACGATAGAGCAAGATTGAGCTGCTGCGGATGCTCGTGCATACGGCCCGTGCATCTGCTCGGGCACCAACCTAGCCCGCGTCAAGCCCTACGGGGAGAGTGTTCACCAGAACGCACTAAAGGTTGCCCTCACCGTTCGCGAGGGCCGTAACCGCCCCCATCGAGGGAACGGGACCGGAAGTCGGCTCCGGGGTTCAGGCCTGCCGGTGCCCGAAGAGGGTGACCCCGACCGGGGGGAGTCCGGCGACGCTCGACATGAGTTGCAGGAACGCCTCGCCGTGGGGTTCGAGGTGCTCGTCCAGCGGCGTCCAGGACGCGCGCAGCTCGAGGTCGTCGGTGCGGGCGGGGCCGGAGATCTCGCCGAACCGCGCGGACGAGGTCTCGGTGACGGTGCCGCCCAGCGCGGTCCAGGTGGCGCCGGAGTGCTCCAGCGCGTCGGTCAGCCAGGACCAGCCGACGGTGGGCAGGAACGGGTCGGTGGCCAGCTCGCGGTCCAGCTCGGCCCGCACGAAGACCACCATCCGCAGCACCCCGTGCCACGCCTCCTGGCCCTCCGGGTCGTGCAGCAGCACCAGCCGCCCGGACGCGGGGACGTCGGCGGGGTCGGTGGTCTCGCAGCTGAGCGCGTAGGCCCACGGAGCCAGCCGCTGCGGCGCGCGGACGGCTTCGAGGGTCATCTCCGGCCGGGGACGGACGGTCTGCAGCGCCGCGACAGCTTTGCGGAAGAGGTCTGGCGCCTGCGTCATCGCGGTCACCCGGCCGACTCTAGGACCGATCTTCGCGGTGGGGGCGTAGACGCGCCGAAGGAAGGCGGCGCCCGGGCGCGTGGCACGATGAACGCGATGTCTACTTCTGCCCCGTCGCGCCGGCGGGCTCAGCGCGATCTGTCCACGGCACCCCTGCTGGTCGCCGCCCGCGGCGGCCGCCCGTCCCGGGTGCCGGTGTGGTTCATGCGCCAGGCGGGCCGGTCGCTGCCCGAGTACCGCGCGCTGCGCGAGGGCGTGCCGATGCTCCAGTCCTGCTTCGACCCCGAGATGCTCGCCGAGATCACGCTGCAGCCGGTCCGCAGGCACGGCGTGGACGCGGCGATCCTCTACAGCGACATCGTCGTCCCGCCCTACGCGGCGGGCGTCGGCATCGAGATCGTGCCGGGCACCGGGCCGGTCATCGCGGAGCCGGTGCGGGACGCGGCGGCCGTCGCGGCGCTGCCCGAGCTGGCGCCGGAGCAGGTCGCCCCCGTGGCCGAGGGCGTCCGGCTGCTGGTCGAGCGGCTGGGCGACACGCCGCTGATCGGGTTCGCCGGCGCGCCGTTCACGCTCGCCTCGTACCTCATCGAGGGCGGCCCGAGCCGCCACTTCGAGCACACGAAGGCGCTCATGCGCTCCGAGCCGGAGCTGTGGCACACGCTGGCCGACCGGCTGGCGACCATGGCGCTGACCTTCCTGAAGGTCCAGCTGGACGCCGGGGCGGACGCGGTGCAGCTGTTCGACTCGTGGGCCGGTGCGCTGTCGCTGCGCGAGTACCGCGAGTTCGTGCTGCCGCACTCGGCGAAGGTGCTGCGCGGGCTCGCGGAGTACGACGTGCCGCGCATCCACTTCGGCGTGGGCACGGGCGAACTGCTGACCGCGATGCGCGAGGCCGGTGCCGACGTGGTCGGCGTGGACTGGCGGATCCCGCTGGACGAGGCCGTGCGGCGGCTGACCGCGGACGGCTCGCCCGCACCCGCCGTGCAGGGCAACCTCGACCCGGCGCTGCTCGGCGCCTCCTGGCCGGTGATCGAGGCGGAGGTCCGCCGGATCGTCGCCGAGGGCCGCGCCGCGGCGGGCCACATCTTCAACCTGGGGCACGGGGTGCCGCCCGGGACCGATCCGGCCGTGCTGACCAGGGTCGCCGAGCTGGTGCACAGCCTGGAGCCGTGATGCGTGTCGCGGTCGTCGGTGGGGGGATCTCGGGGGCCACGGCGGCGTACCGGCTGCGGCAGCGGCTGGGCGACGCGGCCGAGCTCACGCTGTTCGAGTCGGACGGCCGGCTCGGTGGCAAGCTGCGGACGATCGAGCTGGCCGGCACGCCCTACGACGTGGGCGCCGAGGCGTTCCTCGCGCGGCGCCCGGAGGCGCTGGCCCTCGTCGAGGAGACCGGGCTGGGTGACCGGCTGACGCATCCCACCCGTGCTCGCTCGACGGTGCGTGCCGGCGGGCGACAGGTCGGCATGCCCGGCGGAACCGTGATGGGAGTGCCGGGTTCGGTGGACGCCGTCGCCGATGTCTTGTCCGAGGACGGCCGTCGCCGGGTCGCGGCGGAAGCTGAGCTGCCTCCCGTCCGGCTGGACGGGGACGTGTCGCTGGGCGCGTTGCTGCGTGAGCGGTTCGGTGACGAGCTGGTCGACCGGCTCGTCGACCCGCTGCTGGGCGGCGTCTACGCGGGTGGCGCCGACGGTCTCGGCCTGCGGGCCACCCTCCCCGCGCTGGCGAACGCGCTCGACCGGCAGCCCGCCCCGCTCACCGCGGTCGCCGCGTCGCTGCTGCCGAAGTCCGCGAACCCCGCGCCGGTGTTCGGCACGCTCGTCGGCGGGCTCGGCACGCTCATCGACCGGCTGGTGGAGCTGGCCAAGCCGGACGTGCGGTTGCGCACGCTCGTGAGAGGGCTGCGACGGCTGCCCGAGGGTTTTCGGGTCGACCTGGGGGACGAGGCCGAGGACTTCGACGCGGTGCTGCTCGCGGTGCCCGCGCCCGCGGCCCGGCGGCTGCTGGGCGAGGTCGCGCCCGCGGCGTCCGCCGCGCTGGGCGAGGTCGAGGTCGCGTCGATGGCCGTGGTCGCGCTCGCGCTGCCGCCGGACGCGCCGGTGCCGGACGCCTCCGGCGTGCTCATCGGCGCGCGGGAAGGCTTCTCGGCCAAGGCGTTCACGTTCTCCAGCCGCAAGTGGGCGCACGTGGGCGACGACGCGCTGTTCGTGCGCGGGTCCGTGGGGCGCTTCGGCGAACCGGGCGCGCTGCGCGCGGACGACGACGAGCTGGTGCGGCTGGTGCGGGCCGACCTCGCCGAGCTGACCGGCGTCAGGGCCGAGCCGATCGCTACGCACGTGACGCGCTGGGGCGGCGGGCTGCCGCAGTACGGCGTGGGGCACCTGGACGTCGTCGAGCGGGTGGAGCGGGCCGTGGGGGAGGTACCGGGGCTGGCCGTGGCGGGAGCGGCGCTGCATGGCGTCGGCATCCCCGCGTGCATCGCCACGGCGGCTGCGGCCGCGAGCCGCATCACCTCTCAGACCACGGGAAACGCGGCGGTGCCATCATGAAGACATGGCGCGCCTGAACTACAGCGAACTCAACGACACCATCCGCTACACCGCCTGGTCGGTGTTCCGGGCCGAGCCGGGCAAGCTCCCCGAGGACCGGGGCGCGGCCGCCCGCGAGACCACGGAGTACCTGGACGCGCTGGAGAGCAAGGGCGTGGTCGTGCGCGGCGTGTACGACGTGTCCGGTCTGCGCGCCGACGCCGACTACATGATCTGGTGGCACGCCGAGGAGCCGGAGCAGGTGCAGGCCGCGTACACCGGCTTCCGCCGCACGCCGCTGGGCCGGGCCTCGACGCCGGTGTGGAGCCAGTTCGCGCTGCACCGGCCCGCGGAGTTCAACAAGAGCCACATCCCGGCGTTCCTGGCCGGTGAAGAGGCCCGGAAGTACATCTGCGTGTACCCGTTCGTCCGCTCGTACGAGTGGTACCTGCTGCCCGACGAGGAGCGCCGCCGGATGCTCGCCGAGCACGGCAAGATGGCGCGCGACTACCCGGACGTGCGGGCCAACACCGTGGCGTCGTTCGCGCTCGGCGACTACGAGTGGATCCTCGCCTTCGAGGCCGACGAGCTGCACCGCATCGTGGACCTCATGCGCCACCTGCGCGGCAGCGACGCGCGGCGGCACGTGCGCGAGGAGATCCCGTTCTACACCGGCACGCGCGTGCCGCCCGCCGAGCTGATCGCCGCCCTGCCGTAGCGAGCGGGGCGCGTGTTCACCGGGCCGGAGTCGGTGCTGCCGGGGCCGTTCCGGGTGACCGAGGCGGCCGCGAGGGCGGTCGCCGCCGCGACGGTGGAGGCCGCGGAGTTGTTGCGGCTCAAGGGGATCGACCCGGGTCCGGTGTCGGTGGACCGGCGGCACGCGGCGGCCGCGTTCCGGAGTGAGCGCTACCTGCGCCTGGACGGTGAGCCGCTGCCCGGGTTGTGGGACCCGTTGACGGGGGACTACCGGGCGGCGGACGGCTGGGTCCGGCTGCACTGCAACTACCCGCACCACGCGGAGGCGGCCTGCCGGGCGCTCGGGACGGAGGACCTGGCGGCGGCGGTCGCGAAGCGGGGCGCGGAGGACGTGCAGGAGGCCGTGCTCGCGGAGGGTGGCGCCGCCGCCGCGATGCGCACTCGCGAAGAGTGGCTCGCGCATCCCCAGGGGCAGGTGCTGGCGAATCCCCCTTGGTGGCTTGGGATTCCCTCGGCTCGGCGCCGGTCGCCGGACTGTCCACTTCGGAGCGTCCGCTCGGCGGCGTGCGGGTGCTGGAGCTGACGCACGTGATCGCCGGACCGGTGGCGGGGCGCGTGCTCGCCGCGCACGGTGCGGAGGTGCTGCACGTCGGCGCGGCGCACCTGCCCGCGCTGCCCGGGTTGTGGGCGGACACGGGGCTGGGCAAGCGGTCCGCGCACGTGGACCTGCGCACGCAGGCAGGGCGCGACACGCTGTGGCGGTTGATCGGCCAGGCGGACGTGTTCCTGCAGTCCTACCGGCCGGGTGCGCTCGCGGGGCTGGGTTTCACGGCGGAGAGGCTGGCGGAGGCGCGGCCGGGGATCGTGGTGGCGGAGCTGAACGCGTACGGCTGGGACGGGCCGTGGGCGGGGCGGCGCGGGTTCGACAGCCTGGTGCAGCTGGCGTCGGGCATCGCGGCGGAGGCGGCGGTGGACGGCCCGCGGCCGTTGCCCGCGCAGTCGCTCGACCACGGCACGGGCTGGCTGACCGCGGCGGCGATCATGACGGCCTTGCGGCGACGTGCGCTGGAGGGCGGGAGCCACCGCGTGCGGTTGTCGTTGGCGCGCACGGGATTGTGGCTGGACTCGCTGGGGCGCGAGGAGGGTTCGGCCGGGGAGCTGGACGTTTCGGGGCTGCTGACCCGCACCGGGCGGACCACGCACGTGCGCGTGCCGGGGGAGCTGCCGGGAGCGCCGCCGTACTGGGCGTCGGCGGCGCCGGAGCCGGGCGGGGACGAGGCGCGGTTCGGCGGGTGAGGCCGGGTTGGGCGGCGGCGTGACTCGGCGGGGCGGTGCCGGAGCCGGGCCGCGCGCACGCGGCCCGGCGAACGGTCACGCCTGCGGCACGAGCCGCAGCGAGATGGAGTTGATGCAGTACCGCTGGTCGGTCGGCGTGGGGTAGCCCTCGCCCTCGAAGACGTGGCCCAGGTGGCTGTGGCAGGACGCGCACAGCACCTCCTTGCGCACCATGCCGAGCGAGCGGTCCTCGCGGATGAGGACGGCGTCGGAGTCGGCGGGGTCGAAGAACGACGGCCAGCCGCAGTGGCTTTCGAACTTCGTGTCGCTGCGGAACAGCTCGGCTCCGCAGGCACGGCACTCGTAGACGCCTTCGGTCTTCGTGTCGGTGTACTCGCCGGTGAACGGGCGCTCCGTGGCGGCCTGGCGGAGCACGGCGTACTCCTCCGGGCTCAGCTGCGCCCGCCATTCCTGCTCCGACTTGACCACGCGGGGGGTGGTTCCGGTGACAGGCTTCATGCCTCCCAGGTTACCCGGCGGAAAGCCACGCGATCGCCCGCACGACGATGTCCCACGAGGCCACGATCACACCCAGCACGATCAACACCACGATCGTCGCGGCGACCCACCACCGCAGGCCACCGGCCCGCGACGACGACTCCGCGAAGTCCTCCACGCGGCTCAGCGAAGCCTCGATCGTGAAGCCCGGCTCGCAGCGCTGCATCCGGTCCAGGTGCGCGGCGAACGCCTGCGCCTCGGGATCCTCCGGGTCCAGCCCGACCAGGTCGTCCTCGAAACGCGGGTTGCGCTCGCTCTCGGCCATGCCGTCAACGGTAGGCCATCAGCCCAGCTGGGTGTTCGCGTCGATGCGCAAGCCGGCCGGGGTGTTCACCACCCGCCAGTGGATGCGGCTGCCGTTGACGGTGACGTACATGTCGACCGAGCCGTCCGGGTTCGTGCCGCCCTCGGCGCGGATCTGGTTGTACGACTGCACCTTGTGCTCGGCCCAGTAGGACTGGAAGCCCTGCACCGAACCGAACACCGCCTGCGCGCCCGGCGTCAGCAGGTTCCACGCGGTCTCGGTGCCGATCTGGTCCAGGTACTGGTCCACCACCTGGCCGGCCTGGCTGTAGTTCACGGCACCGGCGTTCCCGCTCTGGCCCACCGGCGAGGCCGGGGCCGAGCTGGACGGGCTCGACGGCGGTGCCGACGTCGCCGTGCGGGGGCCGTTGCCCACGCCCTGCGCGCTCTTGCCGCCGTCATCGGAGCCGGCGGAGTTGAGCACGAAGAACAACACGACCCCGACCACCACGACGGCGGCCGCGATCGAACCGATGAGCACGTTGCGGCGCTTCGCCGCCACGCGTGCGGAGCTGTTCTGCCCGGCGGGACGCTCGGGCGGGATGAAGGCGGCCGTCGGGTTGCGCGGGGAGCGCTGGGGCGGAGCCGCGGCGACGGCACCGGTGCGCTGCCACGGCAGGCGTTCGCCCGGCGGGGGCGGCAGGGGCGGGGCTTCGGCCGCGGGAACCGCGGCCGGCTGTCTGCCCGCCGAGTACAGCGGCGGCGAGACCAGCGTGCCCGCCTTCACGTCCGGCTCGCCCGCGGCGAGCGCGGCCAGCCGGTCACGAGCCTCGGCCATGCTCGGCCGCTCCTCCGGCTCGACGCGCAGCAGGCTCATCAGCAGCGCGGTCGCCTTGCCGGACTGGCGCGGCGGGATGACCTGCCCGTTCGCGGCCGTGTAGAGCAGCGCGAGCTGGTTGCTGCTGTTGCCGTACGGCGGCTGGCCCTCCAGCGCGTGGTACAGGGTCGCGCCGAGGGAGAACACGTCGGACGCGGGCGAGGGGTCGGAGCCGCGGGCCAGCTCGGGCGCGAGGTACGCGGGCGTGCCGCCGATGAGGCCCGTCTGGGTCAGCGTGAGGTCACCGGCCGCGCGGGAGATGCCGAAGTCGGTGATCTTGGCGGTGCCGTGCTCGTCGATGAGGATGTTGGCGGGCTTGATGTCCCGGTGCACGATGCCGGCGCGGTGCGCGGCCACGATCGCCGACGCGACCTGCTGGCCGATCTTCGCGACCTCGCCGAGCGCCAGCGTGCCCTGCTCGGCGATCACCGCGGACAGGCTCTTCGACGGCAGGTACTCCATGACCAGGCACGGGTCGCCGTCCTGCTCCGCGACGTCGAACACGACGATGGCGTTGGGGTGCTGGAAGCGGGCGGCGTTCTTCGCCTCGCGCATCGCCCGCTGCCGCATGCTGCTGCGTTCGGCCTCGGACATCCCCGGCTGCGCGAGGATCTGCTTCACCGCCACCGCCCGTTCGAGGCGCTCGTCGACCGCGCGCCACACGACGCCCATGGCGCCGCTGCCGATGTGTTCGACGAGGCGATAGTGCCCTGCGATCAGCTGACCGGTGTCGATGGCGGCTACTCCTCGGAAACTGCCTGCACTTCTTGGTGGAATCGAGCGCGCACACCCTCCCCGCGCACCGCGTCGAGTGTAGCGGGCTGCTCCGTGCGGCTTCCGTAAGCTGCCCCGCGCAGGACCTTGATCATTCCGAGGGCTCCGACCAGGGCGAACCCGAGGTAGCAAGCGAGCAACGCCGGCGGCGTGCCGCCCGTGAGCGCGTCACCGAGCACGACGACCGCGACCGTGCCGGGCAGGCTGCCGAGCACCGTGCCGGCGAGGTAGGGCAGGGGGCGCACCGACAGGATCCCGCAGCAGTACGACAGCGGGGCGAACGGCACCACGGGGATCAGGCGCAGCGACGTGACCGCGAGTACGCCGCCGCCCGCGAGCCGCTCGTCCACCGTGTGCACCGCTTTCCGCCGCAGGTGCCGGGAAACCAGGTCGCGGCCGAGCAGCCGGGCCAGCCCGAAGCCGAGCAGGCCGGAGATCCCGGTGGCGGTCAGCGCGACCGCGATGCCCGCGACCGGCCCGAGGAGCAGCCCGGCGGCGAGGTTGAACACGGTGCGCGGGATCGGGGCGACGGTGAGCAGGGAGTACGCCGCGAGGAACAGCAGCGCGGTGGCCGGGCCCGCGCCCGCGGCCCAGTCGCGCAGGTGCGCCGGACTCGGCACGGGCAGCACGAAAGCCGCGGCGACGAGCACGGCGAGCACGACGACCGCGACGATCAGCTTGGTCCGGCGGGGCATGGCTTCCACGGTATTGCACGCTCTCGGCGGCTACGGTGGGGCCGTGCCCAAGAACGGTGAACCGGTCGAGTACCAGGTGGGGGAGCGGACCGTCCGCGTGTCCAGTCCCGACAAGGTGTACTTCCCCGAGCGCGGGATCACCAAGCGGCAGGTGGCCGAGTACTACCTGGCCGTCGCGGAACCGTTGCTGGCGGCGGTGGGCGAGCGGCCGACGACGCTCAAGCGCTACCCGGACGGCGTTACCGGCGAGTACTTCTACGCCAAGCGGCTGCCCAAGGGGGCGCCGCCGTGGGTGGAGACCGCGCGGATCACGTTCCCGTCCGGGCGGACCGCCGACGAGGTGTGCCCGACCGAACCCGCGGTGCTGCTCTGGGCGGCGAACCTGGGCACGTTCGACTTCCACCCGTGGCCCGTGCGCCGCTCGGACGTCGACCGGCCCGACGAACTGCGCGTGGACGTGGACCCGTCGGACGAGACCGGTTTCGACGACGCGGTGCGGGTCGCGCAGACGGTGCGCGAGGTGCTCGCCGACGCGGGGCTGACGGGATACCCGAAGACGTCCGGCGGGCGCGGCGTGCACGTCCGGGTGCGGATCCGGCCCGAGTGGGACTTCATCGCCGTGCGGCACGCCGTGATCGCGCTGGGCCGCGAGGTGGAGCGGCGGCTGCCGAAGCTCGCGACGATCGCGTGGTGGAAGGAAGAGCGCCAGGGCCGGGTGTTCCTGGACTACAACCAGGCGGCTCGTGACCGCACGATCGCCTCGGCGTGGTCGGTGCGCGGCACGCCCCGGGCGACGGTCTCGACGCCCGTGACGTGGGAGCAGCTGGCGGAGGTCCACCCGGACGACTTCGACGTGTTCACGGTGCCGCAGTGGTACGCCGAACACGGCGACCCGCACGCGGCGCTGGAGTCGGAGGCGTTCGGGCTGGAGACCCTGCTGGAGTGGTACGCCCGCGACGAGCGGGACCACGGGCTGGGGGAGATGCCGTACCCGCCCGACTATCCCAAGATGCCCGGGGAGCCCAAGCGCGTGCAGCCGAGCAAGGCACGGCCGGAGTGAAAGCGCTTTCAGGGGTTGATCAGCTGGTGCACGCGCATCAGCTTCGCGCAGGACCGCGGAGGCCCGCGCGAAGCTCGAACGGCGGAGAACCGGACGGCACTGCCCCGATGGAGACAGCCCCTCACCCCACCTGGGGCAGCACCTCCGCGGCGAGGCGTTCCATCTGCTCCGCCTGGTCGTACACCGTGGTGAGCAGGATGAGTTCCGCGCCCGCCTCCGCGACCTCCTGCACGCCGCGCACGCACTCCGCCGGCGTCCCCGCCACGGCGACGGCCTCCAGGCCCCGCTTGCCGTAGATCGCCTCGAGACCGTCGGCCATGCGGCTGCGGGCGCGGTCACCGTCGTCCTCGACGGCGACGTAGATGCGTTTCGCGATGGGGAAATCCGGGTTCTCCGCGCGCACGATCCGCACCTGCTCGGCGAACTTCTCGGTCGTCGTGGAGCCCGCGCCGAAGAAGCCGTCGCCGTGCCGGACGGCGCGGCGCAACGCGTTCGGGTGGCTGCCGCCGAACCACACGGGCGGCCCGGGCTTCTGGAACGGCTTCGGCTCCATCGGCGCCCCCGACAGCTGCCAGAACCGGCCCTCGAACGTCACCTCCGGCCGCGTCCACAGCGCCCGCATCACCTCCAGCCCCTCCAGGAACCGCGCCACCAGCGCCTCCCCGTCGACGCCGAACGCCGCGAACGGGCGCGCGCGGCCGCCCGTGCCGATGCCGACCTCCAGCCGGCCGCGGCTGAGCTGGTCCAGCGACGCGAGGCTCTTCGCCAGGTGCACCGGGTTGTGCAGCGGCGTCACGAACACCGCGCAGCCCAGCCGCAGCGTCTCGGTGCACGCGGCCGCGTAGGTCATGGTCTCCAGCGGCGACAGGTGCGGCATCGTGCCGAGGATCTGTTCCTGCGTCCACCCGCTGTGGAAGCCCAGCTCCTCGGCTCGGCGGACGTAGGCGCGGAACGTGTCGGGGTCGAACTCGCCGTCGGCGGCGAACTGGGGGATGGAGATCGCGAAGCGCATACCCGGAAATGTAGTCGCCGCGCCCGCTGTTGATCCCGGTATGAGGCTTTCCGTGCTGGACCGGTCGCGCACGCGCGAGGGGGCGAGCCACGCGGACGCGTTGCGCGACACCGTCGAGTTCGCGAAGCAGGCCGAAGCGCTGGGCTACCACCGGTTCTGGGTGTCCGAGCACCACAGCGTGCCCGGCGTGGCGGGATCCGCGCCGACCGTCCTCGCGGCCGCCGTCGCCGCCGCCACCGAGCAGATCCGGGTCGGGACCGGCGGCGTGATGCTGCCCAACCACCGCCCGCTCGTCGTCGCCGAGCAGTTCGGCGTGCTGGAGTCGCTGTTCCCCGGGCGCATCGACATGGGGCTCGGCCGCTCGGTCGGGTTCACCGGCGGGGTCCGCCGCGCGCTCGGCCACGACAAGGACGACGCCGACCGGTTCGGCGAGCAGGTCCGGGAACTGCTGGGCTTCCTCGACGGGACCCAGCGCGCCTTCCCCGGCGTGCACGCGTTCCCGGCCGAGGGGCTCCGCGTGCCGCCGTTCCTGCTGGCCACCGGCTCCGGCGCGGACCTCGCCGCCGAGCTGGGCCTGCCGCTGGTGATCGGGGCCGTGCGCGGCGAGCAGCGGATGCTGGACGCCATCGGCCGGTACCGGGAGAACTTCCGCCCGTCGTCCTGGTCGCCGTACCCGTACGTCGTCGTGTCGGTCACGGCGGCCGCCGCGGAGACCGCCGAGCAGGCCGAACGGCTGCTGGTGCCGGAGGCGTGGTCGGCCGCCTACTCCCGCACGCACGGGGTGTTCCCGCCGCTGCTGCCGGCCGAGGAGGTCCTCGCGCTGGACATGTCCGAGCGCGAACGCCGCCTGTTCACCGAGGCGATGCGCGGGCAGATCCGGGGCACCGCCGAGGAAGCCGCGCGCGAGCTGCGCGCGCTGGCCGAGCGGTCGGGCGCCGACGAGATCCTGCTGACCACCAGCACCTACGACCGGGCCGAGATGCTCGACTCCTACTCGCGGCTCGCGGACAGCTTCCTGAGCCGGACCGCCACCACGGCGAACACCACGATCGTCAGCCAGATGTAGGCGTTGTGGTAGAGGAAGCCGAGGCCGTGCCAGTCGGGGAAGTCGAGCACGGTGCCGTGCTCGACGCCGAGTAGCGGCAGCACGTTGCCGGACACGAGGAACGCCGTGACGACGAGCGCGAGCCACGCCCCCCACGCCCGCGGCCGCAGCGAGGCGTCGAGCAGGCACACCAGCAGCGCGCCGAGCCACACCCAGTGGTGCACCCAGCTGTAGGGCGAGACGAGCGTCGTCGCCAGGCCGCACAGCACCACCGCGAGCAGCTCCTGGCGGCCGAACGACAGGCGCCGCGCGAGCCACAGGCACAGCAGCGCGAGCGCCACCGCCGCGAGGAACCACACGACCTTCCAGCCGCCGCCCAGTCCGATGTCCCGGGCGAACATGCCGCGCAGCGACTCGTTCGAGGGGTTCTCCGGCACGCCCACGCGCGTGGGGTCGGCGAAGGCGCCGGACCAGTACGTCTTCGAGTCGTGCGGGAGCACCAGGAACCCGAGCACGACGGTGCCGACGAGCGACGCGGCCGACACCGCCGCCGCCCGGTACCGCCGCGTGAACAGGAAGTACCCGATGAAGAAGGCCGGGGTCAGCTTGATGCCGGCCGCGATGCCGGTGAGCACGCCCTTGCCGCGGAACGAGTCCGGCAGCAGCGCGTCGACCAGCACCAGCGCCATCAGCGCGAGGTTGACCTGCCCGAACGCCATCGTCTCGCGCACCGGCTCGCACCACAGCAGCAGGGCCGAGACGGGCAGGCTGAACACGACGAGCCGCAGGTCGCGGCGGTAGTTCAGCAGCGCGAGCGCGGCCCACACGGCGACCGCCAGCACGAGGAAGTTCCCGATGCCGCCCACGTAGGAGAAGGCGACCCCGGTGATCTTCGCCAGCGGCGCGAACAGCAGCGCCGAGAACGGGGTGTAGACGAACTCCCACTCGCCGCGGGTGTGGCCGAGCAGCGGCGTGTCGTACACCGACGTGCCGTCGAGCACGCGTTCCCCGGCGATGCGGTACACGCCGAGGTCGAGCAGGTGCAGGTGGCTGCCCACGTCCTCGAGCAGCTCCTTGAGGAACCAGCCCCCGGCGAGCACGCCCAGCACGAGGATCGCCCAGAAGGCCGGTGCGGGCAGCACTCGCCTCTCCGGGGCCGAGGGCGACGGCGCGGCTGCCGGAGCCTCGACGGCGGATGACGACACGGCTTACCCCCAGTGTGGGACTTGACCAATGGCGACTGCCAAGCGTAACGGCAGACGGCGACCGCTCCTAGGCGGGGCAGAGCGTGCCGTTCGCGGGCACCCTTCCGTCCACGAGGAATGCCCGCACGACCTCGCCCACGCAGGGGGAACCCAGCGCCCCGTGCCCCGCGCCCTGCCACGAGACCCGCACCGCGCTCGTCATCTGCTGGGCCGCGCGCGTCGTGCCGGTTTCCGGCGTGACCGGGTCGGCCTTCGTGCTCGTCACCAGAACGGGTGGCAGCCCGGCGACTCCGAGTGACGGCAGCGCTTCGGTGCGTCCCGGCCACGGCAGGCACCACAGGAGGCGTTGCGTGACGAGCCCGCCGAACAGCGGGGAGCGCTGCCGGAGGGTCTCGGTCAGCGTGCTGACCTGGTTCACCGGGAGCCGGGTGGTGCTGTCGTTGCACAGGGTCGCGAGCGCCGCGTCGAGCCTGGACGGCGCCAGCGGTGAGCCGTTGAGCAGCGGCGCGACGAACGCGGCCAGCGGGGTGGCGTTGCCGGTGCGGGCGGACTGGATTGCGTTCGCCAGCTCCGGCCAGCGCGTCCGGTCCGCGAGCCCGGCGAGGACCGCGTTGAGCGCGACACCCGGCCCGAACTGCACCCCGTTCGCGAGCGTCGGCGGCGCCGCGCGCACCTGGTTCAGCAGTGCGGTGACGACGCCTGCGGCGTCCTTGCCCAGGGGGCAGCCGCGCGCCGCGCAGTCGGCGCCGAACGCTTCGAGCGCGGCCTGCTGCGCCGCCGCGAGTTCACCCAGGACGGTGCCGGGATCGCTGGACGGGTCGGGCATGCCGTCCAGCACCACGCGGCCGACCCGGCCGGGGTAACGGTCGGCGTACGCGGTCACCACGTCGGCGGCTTCCCCGCGGGCGAGCACGTTCAGCTTGGGCACGCCCAGGTCCTCGCGGACGCGGTCGAGGTCGCCGGCCGTGCGCCAGCTGTCCAGCGCCTGCTGGGTGCTGCCCAGCTCGATCGCGCACTGCTGCCCCGCCCGGCGCGCCGCGTCGAGCACGGTCTCCAGCTCGCCGCCCGCCGGGTCCTGGGAGAGCAGCGCGCCCCGCACGTCGCTCGGCACGCAGCCGACCGGGTCGGACTCGCCCGTGCCGCGGCGGTCGACGCCGACGAGGGAGAACCGCTGCAGCAGCGCGGGGGGCACGAGCGCCGCCAGGTGCGCGGCGTAGAGCGTGCCGCTCTCGCCGTCGATGTCGTTGAGCACCACCAGCGGGATCGGGCCGTCGCCCGCCTTGAGCACCGCGATGCGGGTCTGCACGCGGCCGGGCAGGTCGGGCGCGTCGAGCACCGACTGCACCTCGCCGCAGCTGAACCGGAGCGAGGCGGGCACCGCGGGGGGTTCCAGGCGGGCGCGCACCTGGGCGTCGCAGTCCGCCCAGTCGATCGACGGGGCCTGCGGGTCGGTCAGCGGTGGCAGCGGCACGGCCTGCGTCGTGCTCACCGGGCTCGACGCGGCGGGCTCGTCGTTCTCCACCACCGCCGGGCGCTGCGAGGGCCCCGCCGTGCACCCGGCGACCAGACCGGGCACCAGTACGGCGAGCAGCAGCAGGAAAGGCCGGCGGAGCAAGACGGATCCCCTCATCCTTCGTCGCGTTCTGCTCCGACCTTCGCACGCCGCCGGTGAGCGGCGGGTAAGCGGGTCAGGGTAGCCGGACCTCGCCCTTGAACACCGCGTCGAGGTCGTAGCGGACGGGTTCGTCGAGCTGCGCGTAACCACACGAGGCGGGCTCGCGGTCGGGGCGCCAGCGGACGAACTGCGCGGTGTGCCGGAAGCGCGCGGGATGACCGCCTTCGGTGTGCTCGTAGGCCACCTCGACCACCCGTTCCGGGCGCAACGGCACCCACGCCGCTTCGGTGCTCCGCCAGCGCGTGATGCCACCGGGCAGCCGCTGCCCCTCCACCGGGCGGTCGCCGAGCCACGGGTGCTCGCCCTCGGTGATCAGGTCGGCGAGCTCCCCGGCGAGTTCGCGGCGGCGGGCGACGGGGAACGAGCCGACTACGCCGACGTGGTGCAGCACGCCGTTGTCGTCGTAGAGCCCGAGCAGGAGGGAGCCGACGGCCTGTCCCGGCTCCGAATCCTTGTGCCACCGCAGGCCCGCCACGACGCAGTCCGCGGTGCGGGTGTGCTTGTACTTGGCCATCACGCGTTTGCCCGGCGCGTACGGCTCGTCGAGCGGCTTGCCGATGACGCCGTCCAGCCCGGCCCCCTCGAACAGCGTGAACCAGTCGCGCGCCACGGCGGCGTCCGTCGTCGCGGGCGTGATGCCGAGGCCGCCACCCACCAGTTCCTCCAGCCGGGGCCTGCGGGCGCTCGTCGGTTCGTCCACAAAGGACTCACTGCCGAGCGCGAGCAGGTCGAAGGCGACGAACGTGGCGGGGGTCTGCTCGGCGAGCAGCGTGATCCGGCTGGCCGCCGGGTGGATGCGCTCGGTGAGCGCGTCGAAGTCCAGCCTGCCCCCTCGGGCGACGACGAGTTCGCCGTCCAGCACGACCTGCTCCGGCAGTACCGCCGTCAGCTGCGTCAGCATCTCGGGGAAGTAGCGGTTGAGCGGTTTCCCGGCCCGTGACTGGAGCGTCAGCTCGTCCCCGTCGCGGAAGACGAGGCAGCGGAACCCGTCCCACTTGGGCTCGAACAGCCACCCGGCCTCGTCGGGGATCTGCTTCGCCGGACGGGCGAGCATCGGCTGGATCGGCGGCGACAGCGGCAGCATGCCGGCCATTCTGCCTCAGCGCGGCAGCGGGAGCGTGCGTTCGAAGAACACCAGCGGGCCCTGCAGCGGGTCCTCGTAGAGTTCCTGGAAGCGGAACCCGAGCGCGCGGACCAGGCCGATCGAGGCCGCGTTGTCCGCGGCGATGGTCGCGTAGACGCTGGAGGCGTCGCCGGTCGAATACGCCCAGTCGGTGAGGGCGCGGATCGCCTCGGTGGCGTAGCCGCGGCGCCGGTGGGCGGGCAGGACCTCGTAACCCAGCTCGACCACGCCGAGTTCGTCGGGCGGGTGGTGGAACCCGGCTTCGCCGACCAGTTCACGGGTTTCGCGCAGCACGAGCGCGCGGGAGAGCCACGGCGAGGCGGCCGGGTCCTCGCGGACGGCGGCGAGGTTCTCCTCCGCGGGGAGGATGTCGAGCCAGTCGTCGCTCACGGCCGCCTGGAGCTCCGCGGCGAGCCCGGCGGTGTCCCGCCCGACGGCGAGCCGCAGCGCGTGCTCGGACAACTCCACCAGGTCCAGGCGCGCGGACCGGAGAGCGGGCATGCCTTGAGCGTAAGCGGGCTTCCCGCGAACGCCGCCGCCGGCTGCTCTTGATCTCCAGTCCGCTGGAGGTTTTACGGTCGGCGCATGGCACTGAGGGAGTATTCGCAGGAGGAGCTGGCCGCGCAGCCGATCGGCGCGTGGACGGGGGAGGCGTACCGGCGCGTGGTGGGTGCGCTGCGCGCGCAGCTGGCCGTCGAGGACCTCACCCAGCCGCACTGGTGGACGCTCAACCACGTCGCGGGCGCTCCCGGCCGGTGGACCCGCGCGACGCTGGTCGAACGGCTGGCGAAGTACGAGGACCTCGGGATCGACTTCGACGACGTGTTCGACGACCTCGTGGCGCGGGGCTGGCTGGTCGAAACCCCGGAGGGCATGACGTTGACGGAGGCGGGAGAAGCGGGACGGCGGCGGGCCGAGGAGCGCAACCTGCGGGTGCACCGGCAGATGCACGAGGGCATCGACACCGCCGACTTCGTGACCACCGTCAACGTCCTGCGCCGCCTGGTCGCGAACCTCGGCGGGGACGGCGACCTGCCCGGCTGAGCCTAGGCGGCCTTCCGGTACCGCAGCATGGAAAAGCCGTCCTCGTAGAGGATCGACTCCAGCTGGAGGCGGTGGGGCTCGCTCGCCGTGCGGCCCATCGCGATGCGGGGGCCTGCCGCCCCGGCCAGCACCGGGGCGACGGTGAGGCACAGCTGGTCCACCAGGTCCTCCGCGATCAGCTCGCCGAACAGGTGCGGCCCGCCTTCGCAGTCGATCCGCCGCAGGCCGCGGGCGGACAGTTCCTTCAGCGCGGCCGTGAGGTCGATCATCTGCTCGCCCGCGATCAGCACGTCCGCCCCGGCCTCGGCGAGCGCGGCCCGGCGGTCCTCCGGCGCGGCGGCGGTCGTGATGACGATCGGCGGCACCTTGGTGTCGGTGAACAGCGCCGAGGACGGGTCGATCCGCGCGCTGCCGCTGACGACGGCGATCGGCGGCAGGTCGGACAGCCCGAGGCGGCGGCGCCGGGCCTGCCGCTCGGGGTTGGTGCGCGCGCCCCGGTACCCCTCGGCACGCGCCGTGCCCGCGCCGACGAGCACCACGTCGGCGAGGTCGCGGCCGAGCAGGAAGATCCGCTTGTCCGCGGGGGAGGACAGGCCCTCGGACGCGTCGTCGAGGGTGGCGGCGCCGTCGGCGGAGGCGACGAAGTTCACCTGCACCCACGGCCGGTCGAGGTCCCGCGGGTAGCCGTAGAGCCGCTCCAGGTCGTCGTCGGTCACGTCGTCGAGTGGGGTCGGCCACAGCATGCGCATGCCCGGAATCCTAGTGACCGCCCAGCACTACCCTCGGGCTATGCACCTGACCGACCGCCGTCCCGAGATCAGCCCCGACGAGCTGATCTCGGCGCTCGTGCCGCCGCCGCGGTTCGACGCCGTCCGGTTCTCGACCTACATCCCGAACCCGGACGAGCCGAGCCAGGCGCAGGCGGTCGAGTCGTGCGAGGCCTTCGCCGCGCGGATCTCCGCGCGGTCGGGCAGGAAGTCCCGGTTCTTCGGGTTGTTCGGCGGCGGCGAGGACGACGGCGGCAAGCAGGGGCTCTACCTCGACGGCGGGTTCGGTGTCGGCAAGACGCACCTGCTGGCTTCGACCTGGCATGCGGCGCCCGGGCCCAAGGCGTACGGCACGTTCGTGGAGCTGACGAACCTGGTCGGCGCGGTCGGGTTCGCCGAGGCGGTGCGGCGGCTGTCGGAGCACAAGCTGCTCGCGATCGACGAGTTCGAGCTGGACGACCCCGGTGACACGACGCTGGTGAGCCGCCTGCTGCGGGAGCTGACCGACGCGGGCGTGTACGTCGCGGCGACGTCGAACACGCTGCCCGACAAGCTGGGCGAGGGCCGGTTCGCGGCCGAGGACTTCCTGCGGGAGATCCAGTCCCTGTCCGCGCGGTTCTCCGTGACCCGCGTCGACGGCCCCGACTACCGCCACCGCGGCCTGCCCGAACCGCCCCCGCCCGCCGACGACGCGGCGCTGGAGGAGTCCGCGGCCGCGCACGAGGGTTCGACGATCGACGACTTCGACGCGTTGTGCGAGCACCTGGCGAGCCTGCACCCGTCCAAGTACGGGCGGCTCGTCGACGGCGTTTCGCTCGTGCACCTGCGGGGGGTGCACGCGGCGCCGGACCAGAACGTCGCGCTGCGCCTGGTCGCGTTCGCCGACCGGCTCTACGACCGGGCGATCCCGGTGCTCGCCTCGGGGCAGCCGCTTTCGCAGCTGTTCACCGAGGAGATGCTGCAGGGGGGCTACCGGAAGAAGTACCTGCGCGCGGTGAGCCGGCTGATGGCGCTCGCGCGGGATGCGTCGCCAGCGACAGCGTGAGCACGCACGCCACCGCGAAGCAGGTGCCGCCGACGACGTCGAGCGGGTAGTGGTAGCCGGAGCCGACGAGCCCGAACCCGGCCGCGACGGTCACGACGGCGGCGGCGGACACGGTGACCGCACGCGCGGTGCCCGGCCTGGCGAGCAGCACCAGCACGGTCAGCACCGAGACGAGGCCGACCGTGTGCCCGCTCGGGTAGGCGAGGTAGCTGCCGATGTGGTGGTCGAACAGCGGTTTGAGCAGCCACGTGTTGAGCGCCAGCGGCACGGTCGGCCCGGCGAGGCAGAGCAGGACCGCGGCCCGGTCGCGGCGCAGCGCCGACACGGCCACGGCGAGCGCGACGAGCGGGATCAGCACGTACGGTTCGGTCGGGCGCAGGAACAACGACAACAACTCAGGCAGCGCGCTCCCGTCGCCGCGGCCGCGCATGAGCGGTTCCGGTGACCAGACCCCGAGCACGACCACGACGGCCAGTGCCGTTGCCGCCGCGCCGATCCGTGCCTTCACCGCCGCCAGGATACTGACGCCGTGCACGTGGAAACCCTCGCGACGCGGCCGGACCTGCTCGACGCGGCGCTGCGGATCGGTGACATCGGCTTCGAGTTCCTGCAGCACGACGAGATCGGCACGCTGACGAGGGCGGCCCGGCTCGCGCGCCGCTGGCCGGAGCACTTCCTGGTCCTCCTCGACGGCGGCGAGCCGGTGGCGCGCGCGGTGGGGGTGCCGGTGGCGTTTCCCGCGCCGGGCCGGGAGGAACTGCCCGACACCGGCTGGGACGGCGCGATCCTGTGGGCCGCCGAGGACGCGCTCGACGGCCGCCGCCCGACCGCGCTCGCGGCGCTCGACGTGCAGGTGGCGCTGGGGCGGCGCGGGGAAGGGATCGCGGCGGAGGCGTTGCGCGTGCTGGAGGAGTCCGCACGCGGGCTGTCCCGCCTGGTGGTGCCGGTGCGCCCGACGACCAAGGCCCTGGAACCGCACGTGCCGATGGCGGAGTTCGTGGCGCGTTCGGCCCATCGGACAACGGCTTTCGGTCCATTCGTCCACCGTCGAAGGTGCGCTGGTGCCCGTGCTCGCCTCGGTGGCGCACGACTTCGCCGTGTACGTCGAGCCCAACGTGTGGGTGGAGTACTAGCCCGTCGGCGTCCCGATCCGGTCCCGCTCCAGTGCGGCGCGCAGCAGTGAGAGGGCCCGGGCGGCGGCCGACAGCTGGGCTTCGGTCAGCGGGCCGCCGAGCAGTTCCGACAGGCGCTCCGTGACGGTCCGCTCGGCGGCCTCGGCCAGCTGCGCTCCCTCGTCGGTCAGCACCAGCAACGACGACCGCCGGTCGGCCGGGTTCGGCTGCCGCGCGATCCAGCCGCGCTGCTCCAGGCGGTCCATCCCCTTGCTGGTCGCCCCGATGCCGATGACGAACTCGGCCGCCAGTTCCGCGACTCGTGCGCCGGGGTGTTCGCGCAGGTAGCGCAGGAACTCGTACTGCGACGTGACGATGCCGTGCCGCTCCCGCAGGCGGTCGTTGAGCGCGTTGTACAGACGCGTCTCGCAGCGGACCAGGTCGGCGAACAACGACTTATATTCCACGGCATATACTGTAGCGGCATGTACTTTTGGAAGGAGCGGGGATGAGCAAGGCGCAACGGGAAAAGATCGACGCGATGCTGCGTGCGCCGCGGCCGGCGGGGCCGCGTTCGGTCGAGGCGATCCGGGCGGGCTTCGCGGAGCTGATGGCGACCATGATCGTGCCGGACGGGATCCGCACCACGGAGACGGAACTCGGCGGCCACCGGACGCTGCTGGTCGAACCGGAGGGCGAGGCGCGCCCGGGCACGATCCTGTACTTCCACGGCGGTTCCTTCGTGTTCGGCTCGCCGGAGACCGCGCTGTCGCTGACCGGGAACCTGGTGGCCAGAACCGGTTTCAGGGCGTTGTCGGTGGACTACCGGCTCGCGCCGGAACACCCGTTCCCCGCCGCGATCGAGGACACGGTCAGCGCCTACCGCGCCCTCCTCGAAGGTGGTGCGGACCCCGCGACTGTCGCCTTCGCCGGGGACTCGGCCGGCGGCGGCCTCACCGTCACGACGTGCCTCGCGGCCCGCGCCGCCGGCCTGCCGCTGCCCGCCGCGATCGTGGCGTTCTCGCCGGGGCTCGACGCCACCAGGACGGGCGAGAGCATGGACAGCAAGGCGGGCATCGACCCGCTGTTCACGCGCGAGGGCCTGGAGTACACGGGATCGATGTACCTCGCGGGGGCGGACCCGGCCCAGGAGCTGCTGAGCCCCGCGGTGTTCGCCGACCTGACGGGGTTCCCGCCGATGCTGCTCCAGGTGGGCACGAACGAAATCCTGCTGGACGACTCGACGCGCCTGGCGGCGCGCGCGAGGGACGCCGGGGTCGACGTGATCCTCGACGTCGTCGCCGGCGTGCCGCACGTGTTCCAGTCGTTCGCGGGCGTGCTCGACGAGGCCGACGAGGCACTCGACCGCGCCGCGCTGTTCCTCACCCAGCGGCTCTAGATGTGATGTCCAGGGAGGTTGGTCAGCCGGGTGATGGGGGGTTTGCCGCCGGTTGAGCTGTGGGGTCGGTGGTGATTGTAGAAGTGCAGCCAGCCTGGTAGCGCGGCCCGGCGCAGTGTTTCGGATGGGTAGAAGCGGGCGTAGGCCCAGCCCTCGGCCAGGGTGCGGTGGAACCGTTCGAGCTTGCCGTTGGTTTGCGGCCGGTAGGGCCGGGTCCGTTTCGGGGTGATTCCCAGCTCGGTGCACGTGTCGCGCCAAGCGTGGGACCGGTAGGCCGACCCGTTGTCCGA